>NZ_JBVIPT010000010.1:0-394122 GCF_055577685.1 Streptomyces sp. NPDC033178 | reverse complement strand
GAGAATCATCCGCTCCCGGTGCTCACTGGCCTCGGTGTCCGGGACGGGCACGGCTGACAGCACCCCCTCCCCCCCCCCCCCCCTCCCCCTCCCCTCCCCCTCCCCCTCCCCCCCCCCCCCCTCCTCCCCCCCCCCCCCCCCCTCCTCCCCCCCCCCCCCCCCCCCCCCGGGGCCGCTCCGAGGTCCACACATGAGCGGGGCGTGGTCGGGCAACGGCGTGCTCCCCGCCCCTGCCCGTTCCCACCGCTGGTGAGAGGGCCGGAGTCTGCCGCCGAGCCCCGTGCCGTTGCGCGGTGTCGAAGAGGGGTGGAAGGGTGGATGTCGGCACCGGCTCGGGGAACGCCCGGGAACCGCCTGGTTCCGAGCGCTCCGTACGCCGTACAGGCGAGGCCTGGGCCGAGCGGCCCGCGCACCCGCCACCGAACACGGTGACAGCAGGCCGGCCCGCACCACCTGGAGGTACCCGTGGACAGCGCCGACGGTTGGGGAGACGACGTCTACCAGCCCGACGGATCCGAGGTTCAGGACGACGCGGGGCTGCTCGACGCCGAGGACACCCTGGAATCCGACGGCGTGAACGATCCTCTGGACCGGGGCTGGTCACCGCCGGAGCGACCGTGGGCGGTGGAGCGCAACGACGTGACCGCTGCCGAGCGCCATCGCGGCGAGACCCTGGACGAGCGCCTCCTGGAGGAGGTCCCGGAGCTCGCGGCACCGGACGGTGACGGCATCGGAGACTGCCCGGACTCGGACGGCGAACCCCTGGACAACGAGGTGGGCGACCTCCGCTCCGGCCGTCTCGTGGCGCCGAACGAAGGAGCGCACGAGGATGGGGAGAGCGGTCTGATCGCCACCGACGTGGGCATCGACGGCGCAGCGGCCTCGGCGGAAGAGGCGGCCATGCACATCGTCGACGAGGACTCCCCGTACGGCTGACGGGGCCGATCCCGTCGTCTTCCCCGACCTGTCCGCGCACCCTCTCCCCAGGCAAGGAGCACTCATGCAACAGGACAAGCAGCCCGACTACCACCCCGTGGTCTTCCGTGACCGCACCGCCGGGTACGCCTTCCTCACCCGGTCCACCGCGACCAGCGACCGGACGATCGACTGGGACGACGGCGAGACGTACCCCGTCGTGGACGTGGAGATCTCCTCCGAGAGCCACCCCTTCTACACGGGCAAGGCCAGGACCGTGGACACGGAGGGCCGGGTCGCCCGCTTCGAGAAGCGGTACGGCAGCGCGAGCCAGGACCAGGCGCCGGGCGGGGGCGACGCGGCCTGATCGTCCCGCAGGGCGGACGTCGGGCTGCCGGAGACGGCCCTCGCCCAGCGGTCGCCGTCGGAGGTCAGCGCTCGCCCAACGGTCGCAGTCGCAGTCGCAGTCGCAGTCGCAGTCGCAGTCGCAGTCGCAGTCGGGGGACGGTGCTCGCCGGCGGGCGCGGTCGTTCAGATGAAGTTGAGAGCCGCCGCGCAGCCCACTCCGCCGAGCAGCATGAAGGCCGGCATCAGGACCTTTAGCTCGACCCAGCTGCCCGCCCGGAACCGCATCATCTTGGGCGGTCCGATCGGGTACCAGCGCTTGCGGCCGACCGGGATGGGCCACAGGATCGGGCAGCCCGACACCGTCAACGCGTCCCCGATGTCGTGCACGAGCGCGCCGAGCAGGATCGGCAGTCCCAGCCACAGGTACTCCTGGCCCGGCGCCGTGAACAGCCAGTCGGCGCCGTTGCCTGGCTTGTCCAGTACTCCCGCGAGGATCCAGGCACTCGTGGCGGCCAGCAGCCACACGAGGATGTCGGCGCTGGAGCCGCGCGTCGCCCGCCACAGCAGTCCCTCGATCGCGAGCACTATGTGCACGAAGAGGAGTGCCAGAACCCCCCAGCGGCCCCCGGTGATCGCGATGGCCGAGGCCCCGGCGCCGATCAGCACAGCCCACAGCCAGGTGTGCGTCAGGGTGCGGTGCCCGCCGGATCGACGCGGGTCGCCCGCTTTCTTCGTCCCCTTGTAGACGGCGTAGGAAAGCTTGTCGACGATCTCGCACAGCCCTCGCGAGACGGGTCCGAAGGCCCGCGAGATGGTCGCCGCCTTGTGGTCCAGGTCCGGGGCGAGTGCCGCACCCGCGCAGATCAGCGCGCCGACCAGGAGGACCGGCCAGGGCATCGTGTGTCCCGTGGCGGCCGCCGCGGCTCCGACGCCCAGCCAGGCCGCCGCTCCCGACAGTGAGTGTGCTGGTCCCATCATCGCCGTACCCCGCCCCATTCCACTTGTACTGACAGCCAGTTGCCCAGGCGCGCTGACGCTCCGTCGGCGCCACAGCGTAGCGTTCGTGATCTTCCGTCCCGCAGCCGATTCCCCCCTCGGGGGCGTTCACAGGCAAGATGGGTGCGTGACCCTTATCGATCAGCTGCCGAAGACCGCAGATCCCGACGCCCTCTACGAAGCCTTCGAGTCGTGGGCCGGGGAACGCGGTCTCACGCTCTACCCCCACCAGGAGGAAGCGCTGATCGAGGTGGTTTCGGGTGCGAACGTGATCGTTTCGACGCCCACCGGTTCCGGGAAGAGCATGATCGCCGCGGGTGCGCATTTCGCGGCGCTCGCCCGGGACGAGGTCACCTTCTACACGGCTCCGATCAAGGCGCTCGTCTCGGAGAAGTTCTTCGAGCTCTGCAAGATGTTCGGCACGGAGAACGTCGGCATGCTGACCGGCGACGCGTCCGTGAACTCCGACGCGCCGGTCATCTGCTGCACCGCCGAGGTCCTGGCGTCCATCGCGCTGCGCGACGGCAAGCGGGCCGATGTCGGCCAGGTCGTGATGGACGAGTTCCACTTCTACGCCGAGGGCGACCGCGGCTGGGCGTGGCAGATCCCGATCCTCGAACTGCCGCAGGCTCAGTTCATCCTGATGTCGGCGACGCTCGGCGACGTCACGATGTTCGAGGAGGACCTGACCCGGCGCACCGGCCGTCCCACCTCGGTCGTCCGCTCGGCGACCCGGCCCGTGCCCCTCTCCTACGAGTACAAGCTCACGCCGCTCACGGAGACGCTCACCGAGCTGCTGGAGACCAAGCAGGCGCCCGTCTACATCGTGCACTTCACGCAGGCCCAGGCCGTGGAGCGGGCGCAGGCGCTGATGAGCATCAACATGTGCACGCGCGAGGAGAAGGACCAGATTGCCGAGCTGATCGGCAACTTCCGCTTCACCACCAAGTTCGGCCGCAATCTCTCCCGTTACGTACGGCACGGCATCGGTGTGCACCACGCCGGCATGCTGCCCAAGTACCGGCGCCTGGTGGAGAAGCTCGCGCAGGCCGGTCTGCTGAAGGTCATCTGCGGCACCGACACCCTTGGTGTCGGCGTCAACGTCCCCATCCGCACCGTGCTGTTCACGGCTCTGACCAAGTACGACGGCACGCGGGTGCGGACGCTGCGCGCGCGGGAGTTCCACCAGATCGCGGGCCGTGCCGGACGGGCGGGCTTCGACACGGCCGGCTTCGTCGTGGCGCAGGCTCCCGAGCATGTCGTGGAGAACGAGAAGGCCCTCGCCAAGGCGGGCGACGACCCGAAGAAGCGTCGCAAGGTGGTGCGCAAGAAGGCGCCGGAGGGCTTCGTCGCCTGGACGGAGAACACGTTCGCGAAACTGATCTCCTCCGATCCCGAGCCGCTGACCTCGCGCTTCCGGGTCACTCACACGATGCTTCTGTCGGTGATCGCCCGGCCCGGCAACGCCTTCGCCGCGATGCGGCATCTGCTGGAGGACAACCACGAGCCGCGCAAGCAGCAACTGCGGCACATCCGGCGGGCGATCGCCATCTACCGCTCCCTCCTCGACGGCGGAGTCGTGGAGAAGCTCGACGAGCCGGACGCCGAGGGGCGCATCGTGCGGCTCACCGTCGACCTCCAGCAGGACTTCGCTCTCAACCAGCCGCTGTCGACCTTCGCGCTGGCCTCGTTCGAGCTCCTGGATCCCGAGTCGCCTTCGTACGCCCTGGACATGGTGTCCGTCGTGGAGTCCACGCTGGACGATCCGCGGCAGATCCTCGCCGCCCAGCAGAACAAGGCCCGCGGCGAGGCCGTCGCGGCGATGAAGGCGGACGGTGTCGAGTACGAGGACCGCATGGAGCGGCTCCAGGACGTGGCGTACCCCAAGCCGCTGGAAGAGCTGCTCTTCCACGCGTACGACACCTACCGCAAGAGCCATCCGTGGGTGGGCGACCATCCTCTCTCCCCGAAGTCCGTCATCCGTGACATGTACGAACGGGCCATGTCCTTCACGGAGTTCGTGTCCTACTACGAGCTTGCCCGCACCGAGGGCATCGTCCTCCGGTACCTGGCAAGTGCCTACAAGGCCCTCGACCACACCGTCCCGGACGACCTGAAGTCGGAGGACCTGGAGGACCTGATCGCCTGGCTCGGCGAGATGGTGCGTCAGGTCGACTCCAGCCTCCTCGACGAGTGGGAGCAGCTCGCCAACCCGGAGGTGATGACGGCCGAGGAGGCCCAGGAGAGGGCCGACCAGGTTAAACCGGTCACCGCCAACGCCCGCGCGTTCCGGGTCCTCGTCCGCAACGCCATGTTCCGCCGCGTCGAGCTTGCCGCCCTCGATCATGTCCGGGAACTCGGCGAGATGGACGGCGAGTCCGGCTGGGACGCCGACGCCTGGGGCGAGGCCATGGACAAGTACTGGGACGAGTACGACGACCTCGGTACCGGCCCCGACGCGCGCGGACCCAAGTTGCTGCTCATCGAGGAGGAGCCGCAGAACGGACTGTGGCGCGTTCGCCAGGCCTTCGCCGACCCGAACGGCGATCATGACTGGGGCATCAGCGCGGAGGTCGACCTCGCGGCCTCCGACGCCGAGGGCCGTGCCATCGTCAAGGTCACCGACGTCGGCCAGCTGTGAGCACAGGAGAAGGCGACACATGACGAACCCAGCGGAGCGACTGGTCGATCTGCTCGACCTGGAGCAGATCGAGGTCAACATCTTCCGTGGGCGCAGCCCGCAGGAGTCCCTGCAGCGGGTCTTCGGCGGGCAGGTGGCGGGCCAGGCCCTGGTCGCCGCCGGCCGCACCACGGACGGCGAACGCCCCGTGCACTCGCTGCACGCGTACTTCCTGCGCCCGGGCCGGCCGGGCGTGCCGATCGTGTACCAGGTCGAACGGGTCCGCGACGGCCGGTCGTTCACCACGCGCCGCGTCACCGCCGTGCAGCAGGGCCGCACGATCTTCAATCTGACCGCCTCCTTTCACAAGCCCGAGGAAGGGAGCTTCGAGCACCAGCTGCCGCCGGCCCGTGAGGTCCCTGATCCCGAGTCGCTCCCAACCGTCACTCAGGAGATCAAGGAGCATCTGGGCGCGCTCCCCGAGACGTTGGAGCGCATGGCCAGGCGCCAGCCCTTCGACATCCGCTACGCGGACCGGCTGCGCTGGACCCCCGAGGAGATCGAGCACGCCGAACCGCGCAGCGCCGTATGGATGCGTGCCGTCGGTCCCCTCGGCGACGACCCGCTGGTCCACACCTGTGCGCTCACCTACGCGAGCGACATGACGCTTCTGGACGCCGTCCGCATCCCGGTGGAACCCCTCTGGGGCCAGCGCGGTTTCGACATGGCGTCCCTGGACCACGCGATGTGGTTCCATCGGCCGTTCCGCGCCGACGAGTGGTTCCTGTACGACCAGGAGTCGCCGATCGCGACGGGTGGCCGAGGGTTGGCCCGGGGCCGGATCTACGACCTGGAGGGACGTCTGCTCGTCTCCGTCGTCCAGGAGGGACTGTTCCGCAAGCTCGAGGGCTGACGCCGATAGCCCAGCTCAGGGGTTTCTGCGGCGCAGCCAGCCGAGGAGGCGTCGAGAGCGTTCCGGCTCGTCGACCGTCCGCCGTACTTCGGCCTGTTGCCGCGCGGCACCGGGCTGCCGCCACTCCTCGATCAACTGTGGCCGTTCCCGACTCACGGCCGGCGTCGGAGGCTTCGGTGTCGGTCGCGGCGCCCGACGGTGTGCGCGTGCCTCCTGCAGGGTGTTGGCCAAGTCGGACCGGAGCCAGCCGATCTCGTCTGGGTCCTCCGCCGTCATGATCCGTGCGGCGACGTGTGCGGCAGGCGAGTCGGGCGCGCCGTGCGTGGTCTGTTCCGGACCGAAGCGGTTCATGTAGGCGCGCTCGTACGGATCGGCGACGATCTCCGCGACCTGCGCGGGATCGAGCAGTGAGGCCACTGCCGCGGCACGGGCCCAGGGATCCTCGGTCTGCCGCAGCAGGAAGCCCACGTGGCGCCCTCGCCAGTTCCGGGCCCTCAGGTCCAGGCCCGCGTCCAGTTGGTCGCGCAGCCCTTCGGGTGTACGCCCGTTCAACAGCGGAGCGTTCTCCTCGGCCTCGGCGAACTGTCGCAGTTCCTCCGCCAAGTACAGCCAGACGACGGCCCGGTAGCGGTTCAGGTAAAACTTGACGGGCACGACGAATCCCAGGCGTGCGAACCTCGTGAACCGGGCTGCCGTCACATCCATGAGAGCCGCGCCCTCCGACGTACCGACCGCCCTGACGCGCTTCTTCAACCCGTCCGGGAACCCGTCCTCGGACATCACCCGGTCGATCTCCGCGCGGGCCACGCGGCGGCCTCCGCCGCCTTCGTCCGGGACGGTTCGGATGCAACCGAGTCGTACTGCGAGGTCGAACTCGCCTCGTTTGAGCCCCAGCTCTCGTGACGCGCGGCTCTGTGCGAGTGTCTGCCTAGCCGCCGTGGCGACGGCCGGATTCGCGCCGACGCCGGTGGCGTTCACAAGAGCGGCAGCGGTGTTCGCGCCGGGCGTGACGGACTGCGTGATGGTGTTGCCGGACATGGTGGTTCTCCCCCGTAGCAGCGGTGTGCACTTGCGTGCGCTTGCTTCGAGAAAAACCGTAGCCGGTTCGCCGCGACTCCCGCCGAGCCTGTGGATAACTCTGACGACAGAGCGTTTATACAGGTCAGAGGTCGATCGAGGGTGAGTGTTCCGGCTGGCGGGCGTCGACGTGGAGGTGTTCGCCGACGCGGTTGACGAGCAGCGTCATCTCGTACGCGACCTGGCCGATGTCGGCCTCGGCCGCGCTGAGCACGCACAGACAGCTGCCGGTGCCGGCCGCCGTGACGAAGAGCACCGCGTCGTCGAACTCGATCATCGTCTGTCGCACCCGGCCCGCGCCGAAGTGCCGGCCCGACCCCTTGGCGAGGCTGTGCAGGCCCGAGGAGACGGCGGCGAGATGCTCGGCGTCCTCTCGCCTGAGCCCCGTGCTCGCCCCGGTCACCAGGCCGTCGTTCGACAGCACCAGCGCGTGCCGTACGTGCTCCACACGCTGGGTCAGGTCGTCCAGCAGCCAGCCAAGTCCCTGGTTCTCAGCCATGATCCGTCTCCCCGTGGATATGCGGCTCCCCCTGGCCGGAGGATCTGATCAACCAGCCTTCCCCACCACCGCCGTCCGGGCAAGGAGGATAGGGGCATGGCACACAAGATGACCGATGAGGAATGGCGGGCCTTCGTCTCGAACGGCACCCGCACGGGCAAGTTGTCGACCGTCCGGGCCGACGGGAGTCCGCACGTGGCACCGATCTGGTTCGTGCTCGACGGGGACGACCTGGTCTTCAACACGGCGAAGACCACCGTCAAGGGACGGAATCTGGCCCGCGACGGCCGGGTCGCCGTGTGTGTGGACGACGACCGGCCGCCGTTCGCGTACGTCGTCCTGCAGGGGCGCGCCCGGATCTCGGAGGACCTCGACGAACTCCGGCTGTGGGCGGGGCGGATCGGGGGCCGCTACATGGGCGAGGAGCGGGCCGAGGAGTTCGGCGCCCGCAACGGCGTGCCCGGCGAACTCCTCGTACGCGTGCGGATCGAGAAGGTCCTCGCGGAAGGCGGCGTCGCGAACTGAGCGGGCCTTCGCGGCGGGTGAGCGAGGGACCGCGTCGGCCCACTGAAGCTCATCGTGCCGGCCGAGCGACGATCCTCGTGCCGGCCGAGCGACGTTCTTCGTGTCGGCACGGCGAAGTTCCTCGTGTCAGCCGACCGAGTCGAGCAGCCGGGCGGTGTGCATCCGCCCGGCGTACTCGACGAGACGTATCAGCACCTCCTTCCCCGAGTCGCGGTCACGGGCGTCGCAGAGCACCACGGGCGTTCCTTTGTCGAGGTCCAGGGCGCGTGACACTTCGTGAGCGCCGTACGTCCGTGAGCCCGTGAAGCAGTTGACGGCCACCACGAAGGGGATGTGCCGGTGCTCGAAGTAGTCCACCGCGGGGAAGCAGTCCTCCAGTCGCCGGGTGTCGGCGAGGACGACGGCTCCGAGTGCCCCTTGCGACAGTTCGTCCCACAGGAACCAGAATCGGTCCTGGCCGGGCGTGCCGAAGAGGTAGAGCGACAGGCCCGACCTGATGGTGATGCGGCCGAAGTCCATGGCGACGGTCGTCGTGACCTTCCGGTCCACTCCGTCGGTGTCGTCCACCGACTGGCCCGCTTCGCTCAGCAGTTCCTCAGTGCGCAGCGGCCTGATCTCACTGACCGCGCCCACCAGGGTGGTCTTGCCCACGCCGAATCCGCCGGCGACGAGAATCTTCAACGCCAGGGCCGTCTCACCGCTCGTGGCGTCGGAGTGTTCGGAGACCATCGATCACTTCTCTCGGGAGCGCCGACCGCGGTCGGCATCGGTACGTGTGTGGCAGGGGGTGTGATCCGTCATTTACAGGGCTCTCAGTCCTTCGATGACCTCGCGCAGGATGCGCTCGTCCGGCAGTTGCGCGGGCGGCACCGGGCGGCTGACCTTGACGCAGCCGAGTTCCAGAAGGTCGCCGAGGAGCACGCGCACCACGCCCACGGGCAGGTCGGCGTCCGCGGCCAGTTCGGCGACCGACTGGGTCTCGATCCGGCAGAGTTCGATGAGGGCTCTGTGTTCCGGGCCGAGTCCGGTGTCGTCGCGGACGTCGGGCGCCCCCGTGTCGAGTGAGACGAGCGCGATCAGGTCGAAGCGCACCCCGGTCGGGCCGGACTTGGTGCGACCGCCCGTCATCGCGTAGGGGCGGACGAGCGGCCCGGCGTCGTTGTCGTACCACTGGCTGCCCGGCTGTTCAGGAGGGCCTGTCCGATCCTCGGCCATGTGCGCCGGCATCGTCGCTCACCCGGCCGCGGGCGGGTGAGCGACGGAGCGGGGCGCTGAGTAGAGGTGCTCCCCCACCCGTTTGACCAGGAGCGCCATCTCATAGGCGACCAGGCCGATGTCGGCTGTCACGGCGCTCAGGACAGCCAGGCAGGAGCCTTCTCCGGCGGCCGCCACGAACAGGAAGCCGTCGTCCATCTCCACCATGGTCTGGCGCACGCCACCGGCGCCGAAGTGACGGCCCGCCCCCTTGGCCAGGCTGTGGAAACCCGAGGCGATCGCGGCGAGATGCTCCGCGTCCTCGCGCCTGAGGTCGCTGGACGCGCCGACCGCGAGCCCGTCGTTGGACAGCACGACGGCATGCCGCACTTCGGCGACGCGCAACGCCAAGTCGTCCAGCAGCCAGTCGAGTTCGCCGGACCGCTGGGCGGTCCCCATGCCCGGTTCCTGGATCATGCGGGGTCTCCTTCACTGCTGTCGCTGCCCGCTATGGGGTCGGAGGTGACGCCGGGACCGGGTGCACGGCCGCCACCGCGGGTCCACCCCGCGCGGTAGGCCGCCATGCGGTCCCGTACCGCCTCGGGGGTGCGCTCGTCGCCCCTGTGAGGCGCGGCTTCCGCGGGCTCGTCGGGTCGTCCTTCGCGCAGTTGCGGGGCGAGGCTGGCTTGTCGTACGCGCCGTGGGAGTTCGTCGGATTCCACGGTGTCGTCCTCGGGTCGGTGCAGGCGCAGGGTGGTGACGCCCGGCGGCGGACGGTCCTCGCGCTTGCCTTCGGACGAGGCTTCCGCCTCGATCGGTATGGGAGGCACCAGCGCGGGCCGCTCGTTCAGTGCCCCTACGGAACGTGCCTCTACGGAACCTGCCTCTACGGAGTCTCGTTTCGGGGCAGGGCCGGGCACGCGCGCGTACGTGCGTTCCGCGGCCTTTTCCTGGTCCGCGCGGCGGCCACCGGAACGTTCCTCCGCGGCGGCCTGCAGGAGTGGCGTGGGCAGCAGGACGACCGCGGTGGTGCCTCCGTAGGGCGAGGTCCGCAGGTGGACCTTGATGCCGTGGCGGGCCGCGAGCCTGCTGACCACGAAGAGGCCGAGCCGGTCGCTGTCGAAGAGGTCGAGTGCCTCGGACTGCTCGATGCGGCGGTTGGCCTCGGCGAGGGTCTCCTTGCCCATGCCGAGCCCCCGGTCCTCGACCTCCACGGCGTAGCCGTTGCCGACCGGCTCTCCGGTGACGCGCACCCGGGTGTGGGGTGGTGAGAACTGGGCGGCGTTCTCGACGATTTCGGCCAGCAGATGCGTGAGGTCCGCCACCGCGGCTCCGACGACCGAGGTCTCCGGGAGCTGTCGTACCTCCACGCGCGCGTAGTCCTCGACTTCGGAGACAGCGGCACGGACCACGTTCGTCAGGGAGACCGGCATGCGCCAGGCACGGCCGGGGGCGGCTCCGGAGAGGATGATCAGGCTCTCCGCGTGGCGTCGCATGCGCGTGGTGAGGTGGTCGAGCCGGAAGAGGTCGCTCAACTCGTTCGGATCGTCGGAGCGGCGCTCCATGGTGTCCAGCAGGCTCAGTTGGCGGTGGACCAGAACCTGGCTGCGGCGGGCGAGGTTGACGAAGACTCCGGAGATGCCACTGGCGAGTTCGGCGCGCTCGACCGCTGCGCGCAGGGCGGCACGGTGCACGGTGGTCAGGGCTTCCGCGACCTGTCCCGCTTCGTCCTCCGCGGGTGGTCCTGGCGGGGCCTCGGCATGGAGGTCGATCTCCTCCCCCGCGCGCAGTTTCCGCATGGCGTGCGGGAGTTTGCGCCGGGCGATCTCCAGGGCGGTGTTGCGCAGGCTCACCAGCTCGACGACGAGGCCGCGTCCGATGCGTACGGAGATGACGAGCGACGCGGCCACGGCGACGAGTCCCAGCAGAACCGCGGCACCCGCCGGGGCGAGGAGACCGCGCCGCAGCGGGTCGGCCCGGTCCGCGACGCCACTGCCGGCGTCCGCCTCGATCGCTCGCATGCCGTCCTGCACGCGCGCGTGTGCCGCGTTCCAGGTCTCCTCGGGCGCGGCCCCGAGCGCCCTGCCGCCCGGACCGGCCGCGAGCACGTCGTTCTCGACGGCATGTACGTCGGTGTACGCGCTGCCCTCCACGAGACCCTGCCAGGCGACTCGTTCGGAGCCGCGCAGATCGGCGACGGCCGACTCGGTGAGCAGCCTGCGTGTGTCGACCGTGCCGGTGAACATCCGGAGCCGCTGCCCGTCGAGTGTTCCGGCGAGCCGGGCACTCGTGAGTACCGCGTCCTCCTGCGCGAGTGCCTCACCCGCCCGTGAGAATTCGAGCAGCACGCGCGCGTCGGATCCGATTTCCGCGTCCTGGATGCCGGTGAGCGCGCCGCCCACCGAGAAGGCCGTCGCGATGGTGCTGGTGTACCGCTCGTGCGTCTCGTGCCAGCCGGCCCTCCGGTCGAGTACGGCGGTCCGCAGGGAGCGGAGCTGTTCGGCTCCGGTGACGAAGGTTTCGAGGCGTTCGGCCACTCCGGAGGGCAGTTCCTCGCTGTCGGCGACGGTGCTGTGGTCGCCGAGCCGGAGTTTCGCCACGGCCCGGTCGGTGCGTGCCGTGAGCTTCTTGAGGTCGCTCGCCCGGTCGGCGGCGGGTTTGGTCGCGTAGCCGACGGCCGCCGCGCGTTCTTCCTGGAGCGCGGCGACGGCCGCGGCGACCGGGGCACGCACCTGGGAGTCCACGCGCTGCAACTGCCGCAGCCTGGAGACGTCCTGGGCGGTAGTGACGGTGGCGTACGCCCAGAGGGCGAGCAGGGAGACGACGGGCACCATCAGCAGGCAGACGATCTTCGCCCGCACAGTCCGGGGACGCAGGCTCCAGCCTCCCGCGCGCGTGGGTGCGTCACTGGGCGCCATGTCGGCGGATTCCTCCGGGCCTGAGCCCTCGTCGGCCGGCGGTCCGGCGTGCGCGCGGCGCCCCCGCACCGGGGTCGGCGGTGTCCGGGAGTCGTCTGTCGGGGTCCTACGGGGTGTACGCATGGCCTCCTCGCTCGGAGTGGTTCGGGGGACGCGCCCGCCGGGTCGCCGGTCCGGGCCCTCCGTTAGCGGGCGGCGCTCTCGACGGGCCGCTGGGCCGAGGCGGAGGCCTCGCGCTCCCCCGCTGTCGGGGAGAGCGCGACGAACGCCGATGTCAGGAAGAGATAGGACCCGAGGCCCACGGCGAGGGGGAAGATGAACTGCATCGCCGTGGCCCCGGGCAGGAGGTCGCCGGAGGGCGAGACCCGCACGCCGACCGCGATCATCCCGGTGTAGTGCATGCTGCTCACCGCCCCGCCCATGACGAGGGAGGCGACGGCGACGGCGATCGGCGACTTGATGTTCAGCGCCGCCCACAGGGCCGCGGTCGCCGCGACCACGGCGATCAGGACCGAGATGCCGACGAGCACCGGGTCGTAGGTGACGTCACCGTGCAGCCGCAGTGCGGCCATGCCCAGGTAGTGCATGCTCGCTACACCCAGCCCGGTGGTGAGCCCGCCGAGCACCAGCGCACGGCCGCGGTCGCGGCCGTATCCGACGGCGAACACGCCCGCACCGACGACGACCACGGCGACGAGCAAGCTGAGCATGGTGAGTGGCACGTTGTAGCGGATGTCGGTGCCGCTGACGCTGAAGCCGAGCATCGCGACGAAGTGCATCGTCCAGATGCCCGTGCCGATGGCGGAGGCCGCGGTGAGCAGCCAGTTGCGGCGCGACCGCCCCGAGGCACCGAGCGCGCGGACCGTGCAGCGCAGTCCGAGGGCGGCGCCTATACAGGCCATCACGTACGACAGCACGGGGGTCAGCCAGCCGAAGGTGGCGTGGTCCAGGTGTCCCATGGCTCCGGGACGCTAGTCCCGCCCGGAGCGCACGTAGGGGGCGCGTTTCGAAAGGTGGTGGAATATGGCGCAGCAGTACACCGGAACGATCGCGTCACGCTCGAACATGCGCGCCGCGCCGTGCTCCGTGTCGGCGTTCGATCGCGCCGCTCACCCATCGGTGCGAGATCATGCGGTGCATGAGCGACGACCACACGCATGTCCAGGAGTTCTTCGGGGCCCGCGCGGCCGACTGGGACACCCGGTTCCCCGACGACGGTCCGGTGTACGCGGCAGCCGTCACCGAACTAGGGCTGCGGGAGGGCGACCGGGTGCTCGACGCGGGCTGCGGTACGGGTCGGGCCCTGCCGCCCCTCAGGGACGCCGTGGGACCCTCCGGAGTGGTCCTCGGCGCGGACCTCACCCCGGCCATGCTGGAGGCCGCGGTACGGGCGGGCCGCGACCGGGTCGGGCAGTTGCTGCTCGCCGACGTGGCGGGGCTGCCGCTGCGCTCGGAGTCGCTCGACGCCGTGTTCGCGGCCGGCCTCGTCGCCCACCTTCCGAACCCCTCGGAGAATCTGCGCGAGTTGGCGCGGGTCGTGAGGCCCGCAGGAACACTGGCGCTCTTCCACCCGATCGGCCGGGCGGCCCTCGCGGCGCGCCAGGGCCGACGGATCACCGCGGACGACCTGCGGGCGGAGGCCAACCTCCGCCCGCTCCTGTCCGGCTCCGGCTGGCGCCTGATCTCGTACGTGGACGAGGACTCCCGCTTCCTCGCGCTGGCCGTACGCCTCCCCTGAGGCCGCGTAGCGGGACTTTCCTGCGCCCTCGGGCGTCCCGTCCCGTCGGCCTCGGGCCGTCCTGTCGACCTCAGACCGCCGCGTCGGCCTCATCCCGCTCCAGCGACCTCGGCGGCGAAGGCGGCCGGGTCGTCGAACATGATGTTGTGCCCCGCGTCGGGCACCGTCACCACCCGCACCCCGGCGTCCTCCAGGCCTTCCCTGCCCCTGAGTTCACCGCTGAGGGCACCCTGCAGATAGACCCGGTCGATCGCCAGGCCTTCGAGCATGCGGCGCATCGTGGGGTTCGAGCCGCGGAAGAGTCCGGTCGCGGTGCGGTGGAGGGCACGCGGGTCGGCGAGCCGCATGGTCGCCGCCCATTGCGGGCCGACCTTCTCCAGCACGCGCGCGTGGCCGCCGTTGACGTACTCGTCCTCTTCGTAGGAGGCGATTCCGCTGCTGCCCGCGGTGGCGGGCGGGCGCGGATCGAGGTTGGCCTCGGTCAGGACCAGTCGTGAGACGAGGTCTGGCCGCCGATGCGCGAGCACGATGGCGACGGAGCCGCCCATGCTGTGCGCGATCAGTTCCGCGCCGGTGGCGCCTGCCTCGTCCAGCGCCGCCGCCAGCGCGTCCGCGTGGTCGTCCAGGGTGTAGCCGAAGTGCGTCGGTCTGTCGCTGACGCCGTGTCCGGGCAGGTCGACGAACAGGGAGCGCCGACCTGCCAGTTCGGGCCGCGCCGCGATGTGGGCGTGGTAGACGGTCGATGAGGCCCCCAGGCCGTGCACGTACACCCGCGCGGGATCGTCACCGGCCGTCTCCGTCCAGCGGACGCAGTTCCCCTTGCCGTCGAACTCGGCCTGCTTCATCGCCACTCCCCTGTTCCGTCGCGTGCTTCTCCAGGAGAATACATCGGATCCGATGTATCGCGACTTCGATGTACCACGAGAGTGAGGCAGAATACGGGCATGCTGGAACTCGCCATCCTCGGTTTCCTGTACGACACCCCGCTGCACGGCTATGAGCTGCGCAAGCGCATCACCGCACTCGCGGGCCATGTGCGGCCCGTGGCCGAGAGCACTCTGTATCCGGCGATCAAGAGACTGGAGACGGCCGGTCTGCTGGCTCGCGCGACGGAGCCGGGCACGGTGGCCGCCCCGCGTCACGTCCTGACACTCACCGAGGACGGCAGACGCGACCTGCGCCGCCGGCTGACGGAACCCGTACAGCGCGACATCACCGACGAGAACCGATGGTTCACGGTGCTCGCCTTCCTCCGCCATCTCGACGACGCCGCGGCCCAGGCCGCCGTTCTACGGCGACGGCTCGCCTTCCTCGAGGAACCGGCGAGCTTCTTCTACGAAGGTGATCGACCGCTGCGGGCCGAGGAGCTGGACGACCCGTTCCGGCGCGGGATCCTCACCATCGCGCGCGCCACGAGCGGGGCCGAACTGACATGGCTGCGGTCCATGATCGACTCACTCGACCCGGGTGGACGGTGACCGCTCCACACCCCTGTCCTCTTCTGAAGTCGAAGCTTCAACTCTACGTTGAGTAGCAGCACATGAGCGATCGGCTACGGCAACCGCACAGGGGGAAGGTGGCCCGCATGTCCGGCACATTGGCCAGACTCTGGAAGTTCGTTTCACGCCCGCGTCCGATCGAGCCCCCGGAGCATCCGCCTCCGGCGAAGCGGCGTCCGGAAAAGCGCACCCACAACCTGTTCGAGGCCGCCGCGGCGTACGTGTCGGCGTGCGCCGAGGACGACCAGGACGGCATCGACGAAGCCGCGACCTGGGTGTCACCGGAGGCACTGTCGTTCGGGGTCAACGAGCTGGCCTGCCGGGCTGTCATCGCACTCGCGCGGGAGCGCGACGAGTCGCCCACGGCGGTGGCGCGGACACTCCTCGGCCTGCCGACAGCCTGACGCCGGCGGCTCCCAGGTCGATATCGACTCGGACCCGGGCGGGGACAGGTTGTGGGACAGACGCGGGACAGGCGGGACGGACGGGGCGGCGACCAGTGGTCGTTTCGCCCCCGTCCAGGGGGACAACCGCAGCTCCGTACGCATTCGGGGCCCGTGACAAGCGCCGCGGGGGCGCATTAGGGTGCGCCGACGGACGTAGCGATGGGGAGGCAGGGATGGCCGGGACGAACGATGAGGCCGTCGCCGCCGGGGACGACGACGCACTGTATGTGCTGACGGCGGTGCTCTTGACGCCTCCGCAGTTCCCCAGCGTGCTGGGCGACGACTACCCGGAGGCGTGCGCGGCTCTCGGTCTCGCGCCGCTCGCCGACGGGTACGGCCTGGTGCTCGGCCAGGACGGGGACGGGTCACGGTGGACGGTTGTCATCGACGACGTCTCGCTGGTGGCTGTCGCCATCGCGTCCTGGGACTGCGGCATGGAGTACGACCTGTCGCCGGACGAGCGCTCGATGGTCGCGGCGCTGCCCGGGTGGCCGCTCGCCGTGGCCGTGGCGGCGCCCGGTGTGCCCGCCCCGCACGACCCGCCGCCCGACATCGCGGAGCAGGCTCCCCTGTCCCCGCCGGACACGTCCGCGTGGGGTCCGGCTCAGCGGCGTCTGGGCGCCGACGAGATCGCCCTTCAGTGGGCGGCGTGGCGTGAGCAGATCGACGACAAGGAGTTCGCCGGTCAGAACGGCGAGGCGTCGGCGGAGCAGGACGCGCAGGGCGACGAGGCCGGCAAGGGCGCAGAGGCCGGCGACAGCGGGAACGCACCGCTCACCGGCGTCCAGCGCGTCCTCGCGGAAGCTCGCTCGTACGTGGACTCGGCACCTCCCCTCGGCCGAGTGCGGTCGTCCTTCGCCTCGGGTGACGCGAGGACGCTTCGGGCCGACGGGCCGGGCTGGTCGATGGTGGCGAGGACCGACGACATCGCCTTCGTGCTCCTCGACGAGAAGCCCGGAGAGGTTCTGCCGGTCGGCCGCGGGCCTGAACTGCCCGGGCTGCTGGAAGCGCTGGACAAGATCGCCGTACGTCCCAGCTGAACTCGGCGGATCGCCCGGAAGCGGCAGGCGGCCGCTCCTGTCGTGCCACCGGTCGGCGTTCGACGCGCTCACGCCATGGGTACAGACGCGCTCACGACGTGGGGACAGTGGGGCGCGCGGCCGCCCGCGGGCCGTACCGTCGGCAGGCCCGTGAGCGGCGACAGGGTCAACTCCTGCGCTCTGGAAGGGAATCGACCGGATCCGCCCGCCTCAGCGGCCCAGCTCCTTGCGGGACACGCGGCGCAGCCTGCGCCGCTGTGAGGGGTCCAGCGTCAGATACGCTGCCGTCGGAACTCCCAGGACGATCAGGAGGGCAGCCCACCAGGGCAGCCAGATGAGCAGGAGAAGCCCGACCGCCACACCCCCGACGGCGATCTTCGCGTTCTTCGACATGTGCGTAGCCTCCTTCGCGGCCACTGCCGCTCTCTGTCTTGAGAACGGGCCCGTGTTCCCTGCAGTTCCAGGCCGCGACCCTGATACAACCCTGAGTCGCGTCCCCTAGTCGACCCTGAGCGGCTCCCCGACCTCGTACATGTGCCGCAGGGCCTGGCGGTAGGAGTCCACGAGTCCCGTCTCCGCGTAAGGGATACCCAACTCTCGGCAGTGTGCTCGCACCAGGGGCCGGACGAGCTTCAGATGAGGGCGGGGCATGCTGGGAAACAGGTGATGCTCGATCTGGTAGTTGAGGCCGCCCAGGAACCAGTCGGTCACGGCACCCCCTCGGATGTTGCGCGACGTGAGCACCTGGCGACGCAGATGCCCCCATCCCTCGCCATCCGGGTCGGGCATCTCCATGCCCTTGTGGTTCGGCGCGAAGGCCAGGCCCAGGTGCAGCCCGAAGAGCGCCTGATGGAGCGCGGCGAAGGCGAGGGCCGTGCCGAGGGACATCGAGCCGAGCAGCAGCGTCACGTATCCGGCGACGTGCGCCACCAGCAGGAAGCCCTCGACCACGCGTTCCCGCGGAGGCTGTCGACGCAGGTCCTGAAAGCCGTGGATCTTCAGGACGATGCCTTCGAGGAGGGTGAGCGGGAAGAAGAGCCAGGCCTGATTGCGGGTGAGCCAGCGCCGGAAGCCACTGCGGTCCGCGGCCTGTCCGCTGGTGAAGACCAGGACGTCGGCCACGACATCGGGGTCCTTGTGGATGTGGTTGGGGTTGGCGTGGTGGCGGTTGTGCTTGTCGTTCCACCATCCGTAACTCATCCCGAGCAGCAGATTGCCGTGGACGAGCCCGATGAGACGGTTCACCGAGCGGCTGCCCGCGATCTGGGAGTGCCCCGCGTCGTGTCCTATGAAAGCGGTCCGGGCCGACATCACGGCGAGCAGCGGGGCCAGGAGCAGCACCCACCAGGAGTGGCCGATCAGGACGACACCCGCGACGATGCCGGCCAGGACCAGGGCGTTGACGGCGACGGCCAGCGCCTACCAGCCCTGCCTGCGGTCGAGGAGACCCTGGCCCTTGACGGTGCGCAGGAGCGGTGTGAACTCGCTTCCGACGGAGACCCTGGGAGGGCGTTCCACGACGGCTGAGACGTTTTCGGGCATGGCGGGACTCCGGTCTCTGGAGGCTGGAGGAGCAGGCTGGAAGAAGCGGGCTGCGGCGAACCGGCCGCCGGGAACGCCGACCTCAAGAAACGTACGGATCAGCGACCCTGGGCGACCATGGCGCCACCCCCCGTGCCCGGGCGGGGGACAACCTCGGCCACCGGGTGGACCTGGCAACACCCTCAAGAGAGAGTGGCCTGTGTCACACCAATCGATGGCCACCGAGAGTCACTCGTGCTGTATCCTCAGCGACCCTGACCCCAGGTAGTCAAATTTGAGGAATGCGTCATCGCTGTGCAGAGGATTCCTGCGGCAACTCCCTCCGAGATCTCCGAACTGGCCCGCTGCTGTGCCGTTTTCATGCCTGCCGATCCGGCCCGTACCGGCTCCGTCGCCTTCTGGATGCCCGACGGTGAAGGCCCTCCCGCGGTCGACTCCGGTGCTGTCAAGGAGCTGACGGTCGCCCTGCCCGGCGAGGACGGTGTCGAGCTGGTGACCGTTCCGGCCGTCGTGCTGCCGGTACGGGCCGCTCTGCCGGTGCTCACACGCGCGCGTGCCGCGGCGCACGCCCACAGGGCGACCGCCTTCTGGGGTGCCGCGGCCGTGCTCGCGCTCCAATTCGCCGCGCGGGGGCTGCTGCTGCCCGGTCTGAGCGCCGGTGACCACGACGCGTGGCGTGCCGGGCCGCTGGGGGCGGCCGACCTGGGGCGGATCCGCGAACTGGCAGCCGCGATGCCGCCGCACGCACACGCGGTGCCGGTAGACGAGGCGGAGCCGCTGCGGCTCCCCGAGCCCGAGTGGCTGCTGCGTGCCTTCCTCGACGCGGTCGCCGACACGCTGCCCCGCTCCCCCGCCGCGACGCTCGCGGCGGGCGGCCCCGCCTTCGCCGCCCCCGAGCCGCAGCACGTGCCCGAGCAGCGCGCGTGGGCCGCCGACGTGGCCGCGGGGCACGACGCCGGCGTACGGATCTCGCTGCGCGTCGAGGTGCCGGGCCTCACGTCGGCCGTGTCGGACGAGACCCGACTGCCGTTCCGCGCGGTGCCGCAGTTGCACAGCGTCAGCGATCCGGCGCTGCTGGCGGACGCCTCCGAGGTCTGGGGCGGCATGAGCCCGTCCTTCGGTCCGCGCGCGCGGATGGACGCCCTGCTCGCGTTGCGTCGCGCCGCACGGGCCTGGGCCCCGCTCACTCCCCTGCTGTCGGCGACCGTGCCCGACTCGATCGAACTCGCCGACGAGGAAGTCACGGAGCTCCTCGGCGAGGGTGCCCGATCGCTCGCGGCCGCAGGTGTCGAGGTGCACTGGCCCAAGGAGCTGGCTCACAAACTGACGGCCCGCGCGGTCATCGGTCCACCGGACAACGAGGGCGGTCCCGAAAGGCTGTCGTCGGACACGCCTTCGTTCCTGTCGGCCGACGCACTGCTGGCCTTCGACTGGTGGTTCGCCCTGGGCGACCAGCGACTGACACGTCGGGAACTGGACCAACTCGCCGAGGCGAACCGCCCCATGGTGCGGCTGCGTGACCAGTGGGTGCTCGTCGACCCCCAGGAGGTCCGTCGCGCCCGCGCCCAGCAGGATCGCAAGGTGACGCCCATCGACGCGCTGAGCGCCGTTCTGACGGGTTCCACAGAGGTGGACGGCCAGCGGGTCGACGTGCGGCCCACGGGGTGGCTGGCGACGCTGCGGGACCGCCTGTCGGACCCGGAGGGGCAGGAGCCCGTCGGGCAGCCCGCCGCGCTGGACGCGACCCTGCGCGACTACCAGCTGCGCGGGCTCAACTGGCTGGCGCGGATGACCTCGTTGGGTCTCGGCGGCTGTCTCGCGGACGACATGGGCCTGGGCAAGACGATCACGCTGATCGCGCTCCATCTGCACCGGCAGACCGACGAGTCCGCCGCGGGACCCACGCTCGTCGTCTGTCCGACGTCCCTGATGGGCAACTGGCAGCGCGAGATCGAGCGGTTCGCCCCGGGCGCTCCTGTCCGCCGCTTCCACGGTGCGCGGCGGAGCCTCGAAGGAGTGGCCGCCGGCGAGTTCGTACTCACCACGTACGGCACGATGCGGCTCGACGCGCCACGGCTGGCCGAAGCGTCCTGGGGCATGGTCGTCGCCGACGAGGCACAGCATGTGAAGAACCCGTACTCGGACACGGCCAAGCAGCTACGGACGATCGGCGCCCACGCGCGCGTGGCGCTCACCGGCACTCCGGTGGAGAACAACCTCTCCGAGCTGTGGGCGATTCTCGACTGGACGACACCGGGCCTGCTGGGCCGGCTCGGCACCTTCCGCAACCGGTACGCCAAGGCGGTCGAGGGTGGGCAGGATCCGGGGGCGGCGGACCGGCTCGCCCAGCTCGTGCGGCCGTTCCTCCTGCGCCGCCGCAAGTCCGACCCGGGCATCGCACCCGAGCTGCCGCCGAAGACCGAGACCGACCGTGCCGTGTCTCTCACCAAGGAGCAGGCGGGTCTGTACGAGGCGGTGGTCCGCGAGACCCTCGCCGAGATCTCGGGCGCCGACAACATGGCGCGGCGCGGACTGATCGTGAAGCTGCTGACCGGGCTGAAGCAGATCTGCAACCACCCGGCGCAGTTCCTCAAGGAGGACAGGCCGAAGATCCCCGGGCGCTCCGGAAAGCTGGAGCTGCTGGACGAGTTGCTCGACACGATCCTCTCCGAGGGAGCATGCGTTCTGGTCTTCACGCAGTACGTACGGATGGCGCGCCTCATCGAGCGACACCTGAGCGCACGCGGCGTCACCTCGCAGTTCCTGCACGGAGGCACGCCCGTGCCTGAACGCGAGGCCATGGTTCAGCGCTTCCAGGACGGCGAAGTGCCCGTCTTCCTGCTGTCGTTGAAGGCGGCGGGCACGGGCCTGAACCTGACACGGGCGGAGCATGTCGTGCACTACGACCGCTGGTGGAACCCGGCCGTCGAAGCCCAGGCCACCGACCGGGCGTACCGCATCGGACAGACGCGGCCGGTGCAGGTGCACCGGCTCATCGCCGAGGGAACGATCGAGGACCGCATCGCCGACATGCTGGTGCGCAAGCGGGAGTTGGCGGACTCGGTGCTCGCGGCCGGGGAGTCGGCCCTCACCGAGCTGACCGACAGCGAACTGGCCGACCTGGTGGAACTGCGAGGAGGCACCCGATGAGTGACCCGTACGACAACACCCCGGAGCGCACCTTCGCCGCCCTGCCTCCCGCGCACGGGAGGGGCTTCGCGCAGAGCTGGTGGGGGCAGGCCTGGCTGAAGGCCCTGGAGGACGCCGCGCTGGATTCCCAGCAGGTGAAGACGGGACGGAGACTGGCCCGGGCGGGAGCCGTGGGAGCCGTGTCGGTCCGCCCGGGCCGCATCACGGCGGTGGTCCAGGACCCCGACCGCACCTCCCACCGCGCCGACGTCCTGCTGCAGGAACTGTCCGAGGAGCAGTGGGACCGCCTCCTGGGCATGGCCGTCGAGCGGGCCGGGCATATCGCGGCGCTGCTGGACCGCGAGATGCCGCCGCATCTCGTCGAGGACGCGGCAGCCGCTGGTGTCGAACTCCTTCCGGGTCTGGGCGATCTGGAGGCGGAGTGCGACTGCGGCGCGTGGGACCACTGCGGTCACACCGCGGCGCTGTGCTACCAGGTGGCGCGGCTGCTGGATCAGGACCCGTTCGTGCTGCTTCTCCTGCGCGGTCGCGGCGAGCGCGAACTGCTGGACGAACTGCAGGTGCGCAGCGTCCCCCGGACCGACACCGAGACTCCCGAGCATGAGCAGGCGCACGAGGGCGTGGACGCCGCTGAGGCGTACGCGGACGGGCACATCCTGCCCCCACTGCCCGACGCGCCTCCCGTGCCCGCAGAGCCGGGGCTGCCGCCCTCTCTGGACACGGAGACCGATCCGGCGTCCGGGGTCGATCCAGCCGCGCTGGAGTTCCTGGCGACGCAGGCCGCCCGCGAGGCGCACCGGCTGCTCACCGAGGCACTCAGGGCGGACCACGAACAACGCTCGATAGCGGCCGGGTTGACGCTCGCGCAGGATGCCGTGCGCCTGGCCTCGGGTGTTCCCGACACTTCGGTGGCCGCCCGGCTCGCGGAGGGGTCGGGCCGCGACCGCGAGGGGCTGGCCCTGGCCGTCCGCGCCTGGGAACACGGGGGCACGGCCGCACTCGACGTGCTGGATGCCGACCGGCCGACGGAGGCGGAGACCCTCGCACGCGCGCGTGCCGCCCTGGAGTCCGCCTGGGAGGAGGACCGGCGGCCTGTCCTGCGCGCGTCCCGCAACCGCTGGACCGTCGCCGACGGACGGACACAGTTGCGTCTGGGGACGGACGGCCGTTGGTGGCCCTATCGCAAGGAACGGGGGCGTTGGGCTCCCGTAGGTCCCGCGTCCCAGGATCCGGCGACCGCGCTCGCTCTGGCGGAGGGTCAGGAGTGACGCCGGGCTGAAGGACAGGCAGGACTCGCAGGGCACTTGGCGCGCGCAGAGCAGCCGAACGGCTTCCGGCAGCGGCACCGGAAGCGGGCACCGGACGAGTGGTGGACGCCCGGTGTTCACTCTCCGGCCGTACGGCGTTCGGGGCGGGGGCGAACTCTGGCCGCTGTCACCGAATTCGTGCCTCAGGAGGCCCCATGTCCCCGTACGCCGCAGGCCGGCGCAGCGTCCACCGTTCCGTCGCCGCGGGCGTGCCGCTCGCCCTGCTGGGCGCTCTCACGGTGGCGGGCACCGCGGTCGGTGCGCCCTCCGGGGAGGCGCGTGTCACGGGTTCCGCGACGCTCGGCGACATTCCGCTCGGCACGTTCAGCAACGCTCTGCTGCCGGGCACGGTGGGCGACGACCGGGGCGTGGATCTCGGCGGCATCGGCAGCGACATCTACCCCGCGGGCCGCAAGGGCGAGTTCTGGACGGTCACCGACCGGGGCCCCAACGGCCAGATCAAGGTGGCCGGCGAGAAGCGCCGTACCTTCCCCGTGCCCGGCTTCGATCCGGCGATCGTGAAGATCCGGGTGTCCGGTGACTCCGTGAAGGTGCTGGACGCGATCCCGATCACCACCTCCTCGGGCAAGCCCGTCACAGGCCTGTCCAACCAGAAGGGGCGCGACGAGGCGCCGTACTCCTTCGACGCGAAGACACCGCTGTCGTACAACCCGAACGGGCTGGACACCGAGGGGATCGTGCGGGCCGAGGACGGCAGCTTCTGGCTCGTGGACGAGTACGGGCCCTCACTGATCCACGTCTCCGCGCACGGGAAGATACTCACCCGGTACGTGCCCAAGGGGCTGGCGCTGACCGGTGCGGACTACCGGGTGGTCGAGGCACTGCCCGCCGTCCTGCTGCACCGGAAGATCAACCGCGGCTTCGAAGGACTCGCCCAACTGCCGGGCGGGGACCTGGTGATGGCCGTGCAGAGCCCGCTGTCCCTGCCGGACACGGATGCGGGCGAGGCCTCGCTGACGACACGTCTGCTGCGCTTCTCGACGAAGAAGCGGGCGGTCACCGCCGAGTACGCGTACCGGTTCGATCCGGTGAACGTGGTCGACCCGAGCGAGGACGACACCTCCGAGCTGAAGATCTCCTCCGTGGTGGCCGTCGGCCGCGACCGGCTGCTCGTCGAGGAACGCACCGACAAGGCCGCCCGGCTGCAGGTTGTGAAACTGACCCGCGGTGCGGACATCCTCGGGGACAAGTGGGACGACGACACGACGTCACCCTCCCTGGAGCAGCTCGACGACCCGGCGGCCTCCGGCGTTCCGGTCCTGCGCAAGCGTCTTGTCGTCGACCTCGGCGCGGTGAAGGGGGTTCCCGGGAAGATCGAGGGCGTCGCGCGCGTGGATCACGACACGCTCGCGCTCATCAACGACAACGACTTCGGGATGACGGACGGACCGGAGGCTTTCGACGCCCAGGGACGGCTGGTGGACAGCGGCATCGAGACCACCGTGACATACGTACGACTGCCGCGCGGGATCTGAATCCCCGCCCCCGCCCGGCGTTTTCGCACCTCCACGCGCGCGTGCCTCACGTCAGCGGTTTGGTGAGCTTGCGCTTTCCGGCCCCGACGTCCGCGGCCAGGCTGCAGGCGACCTTGTCTATGCCGAGCTTGAACCCCGTGGGGTCGGGATACTGCACCAGGGTGCCCCGCACGGTGCCTGCGGGCTGCTTGGCAGCCCTGGCGTCCAGGGGCTTCGCGCAGAGAGCCGATGCCGCCTTCTTGAGGGCGGCATCGGTCGTGAACGTGCCTTCCAGTTCGGCCACCTTCACGACCTCGGCGTCGTGCGCCGTGCGGCACGAACGCTTCGCGGCCTGGCCCGGCTTGGTGTCGTCGATGTTGAAACAGTCACCGGTTCGCAGCATGTAGTACGGCACCTCGTCGCTCGCGAGGGACGGCAGGAACGACTCCAGGTCGGTCGGGACATCGCTGGGCAGGCCGGACGGCAGCTCGGTGGGCAGGGAGGGCAGTTCGCTGGGCAGCTCCGACGGGATGCTCAGCGAAGGCGTCGGCAGCCTCCCGGTAGGGGAGTCGCTCTCCGACGGCGACTTCTTGTCGGACGAACCGTCACCACTGGTGGCCACCAGGGCGACCGCGGAGCCGGCGCCGAGGGTCACGATCACCGCCAGCACGAGGAACAGCACCCGGCGGCGCCGTCCAGGACCGCCCGGTCGCCCGGGAGGCGGTGGTGGCGGTGGCGGCTGCCAGCCTCCTCCTCCGCCCTGCCACGGCGGACCGTTGCCTCCGGGAGGGGGGCCTCCAGGAGGGGGGCCGTAACCCTCTGGGGGAGGTCCGAAGCCTTCGGGCAGCGGGCCGAAACCACCGCCGCCCGGAGGAGGCGTGTTGTCCGGCGGCCGAGGGGGCTGGGGCGGTAAGGGCGGCGTGGCCATACCGTCAAGAGTCGCCTCGAACCGGTCACGATGCGACCCCTGCGCGGAACTTGATACGGACTCATGGCGTGGATCGCATGATTCCGGAGGTTTCCGCGCAGGAGTCCCCGGCCGTGCTCCTACGGGGTTCCGACCGGTCGGAGCCGAACAGAAGCCGATTGCTACCGAACGGAACCGAGCGCGAGCCGAACGGAATCAGCCCCGGGCGCCCAGCAGGTGGTCCATGGCCAGCTGGTCCAGGTGCTCGAACGCCATCCCGCGCGCGGCGGCCGTTTCGGCGTCGAAGTCCTCGAAGGCCGCGCGGTCGGCGAGCAGCGCCTGGAGGCCGTCGGCGGCGGTGGGCTGCGCCAGTTCGTCCAGACGCGAGGCACGCAGAGCCTCCTGGACCTCGGGGTCGGCCCGGAAGGCGGACGTCCGCTCGCGCAGGATCAGGTAGTTGCGCATACAGCCGGCGGCCGAAGCCCACACGCCGTCGAAGTCCTCGGTCCTCGGCGGCTTGAAGTCGAAGTGCCTCGGACCCGCGTAACCGGCCGACTCCAGGAGGTCGACGAGCCAGAACGCGGACCGCAGATCGCCCGTTCCGAAGCGCAGGTCCTGGTCGTACTTGATGCCGGACTGGCCGTTGAGGTCGATATGGAAGAGCTTTCCCGCCCACAGGGCCTGGGCGATGCCGTGCGGGAAGTTCAGCCCGGCCATCTGCTCGTGGCCCACCTCCGGGTTGACGCCGTACATCTCCGGCCGCTCCAGGCGCTCGATGAACGCCAGGGCGTGACCGACCGTCGGCAGGAGGATGTCGCCGCGGGGCTCGTTCGGCTTCGGCTCGATCGCGAAGCGCAGGTCGTAGCCCTGGGAGGTCACGTACTCGCCGAGGAGGTCGAAGGCCTCCTTCATGCGGTCGAGCGCGACCCGGACGTCCTTGGCGGCGCCGGACTCGGCGCCCTCACGGCCGCCCCAGGCGACGTAGATCTGCGCGCCCAGTTCCACGGCCAGGTCGATGTTGCGGATCGTCTTGCGCAGGGCGTAGCGGCGTACATCCCGGTCGTTGGCGGTGAAGGCGCCGTCCTTGAAGACGGGGTGCGTGAACAGGTTCGTCGTGGCCATCGGCACGGTCATACCGGTCGTGTCGAGAGCCTGCCGGAAGCGCTTGATGTGCGACTCGCGCTCCGTGTCCGAGGACCCGAAGGGGATCAGGTCGTCGTCGTGGAAGGTCACTCCATAGGCGCCGAGCTCCGCCAGGCGCTGCACCGACTCGACCGGGTCCAGGGCGGCCCGGGTGGCGTCGCCGAACGGGTCCCTTCCCTGCCAGCCGACGGTCCACAGGCCGAAGGTGAACCTGTCCTCGGGGGTGGGCTGGTAGTTCATGCCGCGGCTCCTTGCTTGCTCCGACTATTTCGTCATGGCACTTAACAAATTAGTATGCGGAGGCATCTCTGGGAAGAGACAAGATGTCCTCGAACGGGGACGAGGAGTGGAATCCGTGCCGAGTGCGCCCGGATCCACCCCGAAAACACCAGGTCAGATCCCGCGGAGCCGCGGAAGAGGGAGAGCCCGATGTCAGCAGCCGAGGGTCCGCTCGTCGTCGGCGTGGACACGTCCACCCAGTCCACCAAGGCCCTGGTCGTGGACGCGGCCACCGGCGAAGTGGTGGCGAGCGGCCAGGCACCGCACACCGTCTCCTCCGGGGCGGGTCGCGAGAGCGATCCGCGGCAGTGGTGGGACGCGCTGTGCGAGGCGCTGCACCAGTGCGGGGACGCGGCACGCGAGGCCGCCGCGGTGTCCGTGGGCGGCCAGCAGCACGGGCTCGTCACGCTCGACGCCCAGGGCGACCCGGTGCGTCCGGCCCTGCTGTGGAACGACGTGCGTTCGGCGCCGCAGGCCCGCCGTCTCGTGGAGGAGCTGGGCGGCCCGAAAGCCTGGGCCGAACGCACCGGCAGTGTGCCGGGCCCGTCCTTCACGGTCACCAAGTGGGCATGGCTCGCCGAGCACGAGCCCGACTCCGTGCGCGCGACCGCCGCTGTGCGACTCCCCCACGACTACCTCACCGAGCGCCTCACGGGGCTGGGCACGACCGACCGCGGCGACGCCTCGGGCACGGGCTGGTGGGCGTCCGGTACGGAGTCGTACGACGAGGAGGTCCTCCGCCATGTGGGGCTCGACCCCGCCCTGCTGCCCCGGGTGGTGCGGCCCGGTGAGGTCGCCGGCACCGTGCGCGACAGCGGCGACCTGCCCTTCTCCAAGGGCACCCTGGTCGCGCCCGGCACCGGTGACAACGCCGCCGCGGCACTCGGGCTCGGACTGCGCCCGGGCACGCCGGTCCTCAGCCTCGGCACGTCCGGAACCGTGTACGCGGTCTCCACGCGCCGTCCCGCCGACCCGACCGGAACCGTGGCGGGTTTCGCCGACGCGCGCGGCGACTGGCTGCCGCTGGCCTGCACCCTCAACTGCACGCTCGCCGTGGACCGCGTCGCCGCTCTGCTGGGCGTCGACCGTGAAGCCGTCGAGCCGGGCACGAGCGTGACGCTGCTCCCCTACCTGGACGGCGAGCGCACTCCTGACCTGCCGCACGCCTCGGGCCTGCTGCACGGGCTGCGGCACGACACGACACGCGGGCAGCTGCTCCAGGCCGCGTACGACGGGGCGGTCCACTCGCTGCTCGGCGCGCTCGACCTGGTGCTCGACGAGGACGCGGACCGTTCGGCACCGCTGCTGCTCATCGGCGGCGGCGCGCGGGGCACGGCCTGGCAGGAGACCGTACGACGGCTGTCGGGGCGGCCCGTTCAGGTGCCCGAGGCCAGGGAACTGGTGGCGCTCGGTGCCGCCGCACAGGCCGCCGGGGTGCTGACCGGCGAGGATCCGGCGGCGGTGGCCCGGCGCTGGGACACGGCGCGTGGGCCGGTACTGGACGCCGTGGAGCGCGACGAGACGGCGCTGGCGCGGATCGCCGGGGTACTCTCCGACGCGGCCCCGCTACTGGAGCGGGAGGCCGATCAGCGCTGATGCCCGCGCCCGATGAGGCGGGGGCCGATCAGCACCGGCGGCCCCTTCCGGAGGCGACGCACACGGACAGATCGGCACGCACGGACAGATCGGCACGCTCGGACAGAACAATCCTGAGGCGACCGGCCGGACGAGGACTGACGGAGGCATGACCGCACCGCTGCACGAAGCCCATCCCAGCAGTCCCGGCCGTCGGCTGCCCGATACCCAACAGGGCATGCGGCGTCGCAACCTCTCGCGGGTGCTGCACACCGTGAACGCCGAGGGGCCACTGTCCCGTGCCGCCGTCGCCTCACGCATCGGGCTCACGCGCGCGGCGGTCTCCACCCTCGTGGACGAGCTGATCCGCTCGGGACTCCTTGAGGAGCTGGGTCCTGAGCGGCCGGGGCGGGTGGGGCGGCCCGGCTCGGCGCTCGCCCTCAGCGGGCGCGGTCCGGCGGGGATCGGTGCGGAGGTGGGCGTCGATCATCTCGCCGTGTGCGCGGTCGATCTGCGCGGCGAGGTACGGGCCCGGGCGGTGCGGCACGGTACCAACCGCGGCCGGTCGCCCGAACCGGTGCTCCGGGAACTGACCCGGCTGATACGGCAGGTCGTCGCCGAGGCGGCCAAGGAGGGCCTGCGGCCCGCGGGACTCGCCGTCGCCGTGCCCGGCCTGGTGGCGCGTGACGCCCGGACCGTGGTGCGCGCCCCCAATCTCGACTGGCACGACACGGACCTCGGCGCTCTGCTCCCGGACGAGGTCCCGCTGACCGTCGACAACGAGGCGAACTTCGGCGGACTGGCCGAACTCTGGCTCAACGAGACCGCGCCACGCGACTTTGTGCACGTCTCCGCCGAGATCGGCATCGGCGGGGCGGTGGTCGTCGACGGGCGGCTGCTGCGCGGAACGCATGGCTTCGCGGGCGAGTTGGGGCATGTCCCGGTACGTCCCGAGGGGCCTGCGTGTGCGTGCGGCGGGCGCGGCTGTCTTGAGCAGTACGCCGGCGAGGAGGCAGTCCTGCGCGCGGCCGGTCTGGAACCGGGTGAGGACCGCGTCGGCCTGCTGGCCGAGCGGGCGGCCCAGGGCGACAAGAACGTGCGCCGGGCCCTGCGTGACGCCGGGACCGCTCTGGGCATCGCGCTGACCGGCGCCGTCAATCTGCTCGACCCCGAAGCCGTCGTGCTGGGCGGAGCACTGTCCGGGCTCGCACCCTGGCTGCTGCCGTCGCTGGAGCAGGAGTTGGCCCGCAGGACTGCCGGACCCGCCTGCGCGGTGTCCGTCTCCCGGCTCGGTTCCGAGGGCCCGTTGCTGGGCGCCGCGCACTCCGTTGTGCGGGCCGTGATGGACGATCCGGCGGCGGTGGGTGGCGGCGGGGCGTAGGGCGCGGCCGAAGACGTCCTGGATCTCCTGGGCCTCCTGGACGACCACCCGGGCTCGGGAGGTTGTCGGTCTGGTCTTCAGCTCCGTCACAGCGCTCTCCTCGCTGCGTCCCGGTGCCTCAATCCCCCTTGTGGGTGGCGGAGTTATCCACAGTCACAGCGTTGTCCACGGACCTGAGAGCGTTCTTCCTCCCCAACCGGCGAGAGCCGTACCGTGATTCACGCGAGACGCCACCGTCGGGCGAACCGGACGGAGGCGTGTCCGGGCTGACGGCACCGGTGTCCTCCGTGGATTCGGTGGCCGCTGCCTGGATGATGGCCGCAGTGGTGGTGCTCGTGGTGCCGCTGCGACGTTGTCCGCCGCCCTTCGGCAGAACGGAGCTGTGCACCATGAGCGACCCGCGAATCCTCACCGTGCGTCCCGAACCCGGCGAGTACGCCTGGACGTTCGGTGGTGCGCCGCCCGTGGCGCGTATCGCGCCGGGCACGGTCCTCGACCTCTATACGGAGGATTGCTTCGCCGGGCGGGTGCGGTCGGAGAAGGACCTGGTGTCCGAGGTGTGCGAGTTCCCGTTCCTCAATCCGCAGACGGGTCCGTTCCATGTGGAGGGCGCGGAGCCGGGCGACACGGTCGCCGTGCACTTCGTGTCGATCGAGCCGGCACGGGACTGGGCCGCGTCGACGACGGTCCCGCTGTTCGGAGCGCTCACGTCCACGCACACCACGGCCACGCTGCAGCCTCCCCTGCCCGAGACCGTGTGGATCTGGCAGCTCGACCGGGTGCGCCGCACCGCACTGTTCAGCGCTCGCGACAGCGACATCCGGATCGAGCTGCCCATGGACCCGATGCACGGCACCGTCGGGGTGGCGCCCGCCAACCTGGAGGTGCGCTCGGCTCTCGTGCCGGACGCGCACGGCGGGAACATGGACACCCCCGAGATGCGGGCCGGTGTCACCTGCTATCTCGGAGTCAACGTCGAAGGGGCGCTGCTCAGCCTCGGTGACGGACACGCGCGGCAGGGCGAGGGCGAAACCTGTGGGGTCGCCGTCGAGTGTGCGATGAACACCGTGGTGATCGTCGAGTTGCTCAAGGGGGTCGCCACCCCGTGGCCCCGTATCGAGTCCGACACCCACATCATCTCGACCGGTTCGGCGCGCCCGCTGGAGGACGCGTTCCGCATATCGCAACTCGACCTGGTGCAGTGGCTGGTGCGGGACTACGGGTTCAGCGAGCTGGACGCCTACCAGTTCGCGACCCAGACCGTCGAGTCGCCGCTGGCCAATGTCTGCGACACCAACTACACATGCGTCGCCAAGCTCCGCAAGGAATGGCTGCCCGAGCGGGAGACCCACCGGGGACTGCACGCACGCCTGCGCGAAACCGCCGCCGCGCTGGGACGTTGAGTCGTCCCGCTGCCACCGACACCGCCACCGTCTCCACTGCCATCACCGCGACTTCGCATCCGCATCCGCACCACTCACAACTTCCACCCCCACTTCCGTTGTCACCGAGAGGCACCCTCATGGACCGAGCCAAGTTCCTGCCCACGGCCCTTCCCAGCCGGCGGCGCCTGCTGCAGAGTGCGGCACTCGCCACGCTCTCCACGGCGTTACTGCCCACCACCCGGGCTGGCGCGAAGCCCCAGGGGATCGACTACCCACCGTCCGAGTGGTCACCGGCGAGCACGTCCAACTACACGGTCGCCAACCGCCCGACGAGCCATCCGGTCGACTTCGTGATCATCCACGTGACGCAGGCGACGTACTCGGACACGCTGGCGATCTTCCAGAACCCGAAGAAGAAGGTGTCCGCGCACTACGTCGTCCGGTCGGCCGACGGTCACGTCGCACAGATGGTGCGCGAGCGCGACATCGCCTGGCACGCGGGCAACTGGGACTACAACACCCGCAGCATCGGCATCGAGCACGAGGGCTGGGTGGACAAGCCCGCTTACTTCACCAATGCCATGTACGAGGAGTCGGCGAAGCTCACGGCGGCGATCTGCACCAAGTACCGGATTCCCAAGGACCGTTCGCACATCCTCGCGCACTACGAGGTGCCGGGCAGCGACCACACCGATCCCGGCCCGCACTGGGACTGGACGCGCTACATGAGACTCGTCAACTTCGCCTGACCAGCGATCCGTCGAAAGAAGCTCCAAGAAAGCCGGAAGGAAAGCCGGAGGAAAGTCGAAACAGAGCCGAAGGAGGTTCGAAAAGAGGGAGCATCGATAGCCACCACGGCTTGTGGTGGGGCCTGACCCGGAGTGGCCGCGGCACTTGTCCGCATCCGCCGCCGGAGTAACGATGTCCCCAGCCGCACAGCCTTCCGGGGAGGCCGAGTTGACCGATCCATGGGTTGCCCTGGAACCGGGTGCCGATCCCGTCGAGCGAGTGCGCGTCCTGCGCAGCGCCCACGAGACGTTCACGGAGGCGGGCACGGTCCCGCGGCCGGTGCGGTCCGTGGTGGCCGACTCGTGGCGGCGTTCGGCACGGGCGGGGGTGGGGCCGGACGGCTCCGCGTGTGTGGAGCTCACCGACGGGGACCTCGGGTCGTATCGGGCGGAGCACCCACTGGCACGGGTGATGCCGCTGTTCCGTGAGCTCATGGGGACGTTCGCCGCGGACGGCGAGCACCTCCTCGCGGTGTGCGACGCGCAGGGCAGGCTGCTGTGGGTCGAGGGCCATCCCGGGACACGGCAGAAGGCCGACGGGATGAACTTCGTGCCGGGTGCGCGGTGGGCGGAGTCGGCGGTAGGCACGAACGCTCCGGGTACGGCGGTGGCGCTCGACCGGCCGGTGCAGGTGTTCGCGGCGGAGCACTTCATCCGGCGCGTCCAGCCGTGGACGTGCGCGGCGGCTCCGGTGCACGATCCGCGTACCGGACGGCTGCTCGGAGCGGTGGACATCACCGGCGGGGACGGACTGGCCCATCCGCACAGTCTCGGTTTCGTGCAGGCCGTGGCCCGTGCCGCAGAGTCCCAGCTGGCGCTGCTCACCCCTGCCCCGACCACGACCGACGTGCTCGAACTGACCGCTCTGGGCCGGGACGAGGCGCTGCTCGTGGCGGGCGGCAGCAAGGCGCGCCTGAGCCGCAGGCACAGCGAGATCCTGGTGCTGCTGTCCCGGCATCCCGAGGGACTGACCGGCGACGAGTTGCTGTGCGCGCTGTACGAGGACGAGTCGGTGACGCCGGTGACGTTGCGCGCGGAGCTGGCCCGCCTCCGGCGCCTCGTCGGGGCGGGGGTGCTCGGTTCGCGGCCGTATCGGCTCACGGTTCCGGTCGAGTCCGACGTCGAGGTGGTGGAGCGCAAGCTCGGGGTCGGCGCGGTCACGGCGGCGGTGGCGGCGTATACCGGCCCCTTGCTGCCCGGTTCGCAGGCTCCGGCGGTGGTGCGGCTGCGCCGTCGGCTCGCCGACGGGATGCGCGCGGCGCTCGTCTCCGGCCGCGACCCGGATCTGCTGGCGGACTGGGCGCACGCGCCATGGGGCGAGGACGACCTCGACGCGTGGCGGGCGCTGGCGGCGATACGTCCGACGCCTTCGGTGCGGGCACGCCTGGAGGAGTTGGAGGCCGAGCAGTCGGCGAGCCGAGACCGGGCTCCGCGCTGAGGGCCACCGCGCTCACAGTCACGAGGCGCGCTCACGCCGACGCCAACAACGGAGCGCTACCTGGTCGGCACCCTCATTTCCGTACGCCCACGCCCCATACCGACGCCCGCACCGCCCCCCGCACCCCGCGCCCCGCAAGCCTCAGCTCACGAGCCCGACCTCGCAGCCAGGCCGGCGGCGCAACGTACCTGCAACCTCTCCGCACCTACCCTCGCGCCGAGAGCCGTCCAACGGCGGGCGGTCCTTCCACGGGAGGCAGAGCACATGACCCGTTACGCGGCGCCCGGCACCGAGGGCGCGATCGTCTCCTACCAGGCGCGGTACGACCACTTCATCGGCGGCGAGTACGTGCCGCCGGCCCGCGGGCAGTACTTCGAGAACCCGAGTCCGGTGAACGGGCAGCCGTTCACGGAGATCGCGCGGGGCACTGCGGAGGACGTGGACCGCGCGCTCGACGCGGCGCACGCGGCTGCTCCCGCCTGGGGCCGTACGTCGGTGACCGCACGCGCCGACATCCTCCTCAAGGTCGCCGACCGGATGGAGGCGAACCTGGAGAAGCTCGCGGTCGCGGAGAGCTGGGAGAACGGCAAGCCGATCCGCGAGACACTGGCCGCCGACATCCCCCTCGCCATCGACCACTTCCGCTATTTCGCGGGGGCGATCCGCGCCCAGGAGGGCTCGCTCGGCGAGGTCGACGACGACACCGTGGCGTACCACTTCCACGAGCCGCTGGGCGTCGTGGCGCAGATCATCCCGTGGAACTTCCCGATCCTGATGGCGGTGTGGAAGCTGGCCCCGGCGCTCGCCGCGGGCAACGCGGTCGTCATCAAGCCCGCCGAGCAGACCCCGGCGTCGATCCACTACTTGATGAGCCTGGTCTCGGATCTGCTGCCGCCGGGCGTGGTGAACATCGTCAACGGCTTCGGGGTCGAGGCGGGCAAGCCTCTCGCGTCCAGCCCGCGCGTGGCGAAGGTCGCCTTCACCGGCGAGACCACGACGGGGCGACTGATCATGCAGTACGCCTCCGAGAACATAAAGCCGGTCACGCTCGAACTCGGCGGCAAGTCGCCGAACATCTTCTTCGACGACGTATGGGCGCGGGACGACGACTTCCGGGACAAGGCACTCGAAGGCTTCACGATGTTCGCGCTGAACCAGGGCGAGGTGTGCACCTGCCCGTCCCGGGCGCTCGTCCAGGAGGGCCACTACAGCGAGTTCCTCGACGCGGCGGTCGCCCGTACCGAGCTGATCAAGCCCGGCCATCCGCTCGACACCGAGACGATGATCGGCGCCCAGGCCTCCAACGACCAGCTGGAGAAGATCCTTTCCTACATGGACATCGGCCAGCAGGAGGGCGCCAAGGTCCTGACGGGCGGTCACCGTATCGAGTACGACGGTGAGCTGGCGGGCGGCTACTACGTCCAGCCGACGATCTTCCAGGGCGACAACCGGATGCGGATCTTCCAGGAGGAGATCTTCGGCCCGGTCGTTTCGGTCACGTCGTTCGCGGACTTCGACGACGCCATCAAGATCGCCAACGACACGCTGTACGGGCTCGGGGCCGGTGTGTGGACGCGGGACATCAACACGGCGTACCGCGCGGGCCGTTCGATCCAGGCGGGCCGAGTGTGGACCAACTGCTACCACGCGTACCCGGCGCACGCGGCGTTCGGCGGCTACAAGCAGTCCGGCATCGGCCGCGAGAACCACAAGATGATGCTGGAGCACTACCAGCAGACCAAGAACCTCCTCGTGTCGTACTCGGCGAAGAAGCTGGGCTTCTTCTAGGAAGAACAGGAAAAAGGGCGTCTGACCAGGACAAGTGCCTGTCAGGCGCCCTTCGCCGCGCAGAACCGAGCAGCGAGCCGAAACACGTCTTTACTCCTGGTTTCCCCCACCCGCATCCCAGTGCCGACCAGCCGTTCCGGGCCATTCGCAGGCCATTCGCAGGCCATTCGCAGGCCGATCGCGGACCGATCGACGGCCCATCACGGCCCTTCCGGCGGAGGGCTCAGCGGACCTCCCCGGTCCGCACCTCGGCGGTGTCGGTCGAGCGGCGGAACAGCAGCCGGGCCGAGAACGCCAGCAGCCACCAGTACTTGGCCAGGGACGGCGAGAAGAAGGCCACCGGGACCGAGGTCGCGAAGACCAGGATCAGCAGGACGCTGCGGCGGACCGCCTCTTTCAGTACCGCGGGAGAGGTGTCCGTCGCCGTCAGCGCGGGCTTCGCCAGCAGGCGGAGGTACATCGCGCACAGCAGGGCGCCGGCCACGGCGATCGACGCCCCGTAGAAGGCGGTGGCCGTGGTCGTCTCGCCGTACTCGCTGAGCAGCCGGGTCGGGAAGGGCAGCGCTGCGACGAGTGCCAGGAGCGCGAAGTGGAAGTGGAGCAGCCAGCGGTCGAGCGACCCGATCAGCCGGAACAGGGCGTGCTGGGCCAGCCACATGATGCCGATGACGGCGAAGCTGAGCAGATAGGCGCCGATGGCCGGGAGCGCCTCCCGCACGGCGTGGGCGACTTCGGAGTCGGGCAGGCCCTCCGGAATGGTGATCTCGAGGGCGAGCAGTGTCATCGCGATCGAGAACACGGCGTCGCCGAGCAGCAGGAGCCGTTCGGGGCCTACGGAGACTTCGCGGCGGAGATGGCCGAAGGAGCGGTTGTTCACGTCTGCGCCACCACAGGAATCGTCGACGAGCAGGGCCGGCAGTCGAGCCGAGAAAGCAAGAAGGCCAGAAGTACCACATGGGGCTGTGCGACTGGGGTGGCTCAGGTGGCTGTTCCGTGCACACGCAGGGTCACTGGATTGCGGGAGTACCAACGCGGGGCGAACGGCGGGCACGCGCACCCCCTGGGCGAACGAAGCCTGGCCGGAAGCTGCAACTCACTTCCTTCACAGCTTACTTCACTTCTTGACGAAAGCGGTCCAGACCTTTAGGTTCACGGCTCAGCATCGCACCCTGTGACACATCCAGCGTTCACGAGGTGAACGGTGCCTCGGTTGCTCATCCCCCCACGAAGGGCCCCTGCGCGCATGCCCAGACCTCTCTCCGCAGTTGTCTCCCTCGCTGTTCTCTCCCTAGCCACCGGACTCCTCACCGCGTCCCCCGCGCAGGCGGCCACCGGCACTATCACCGGCCTCGCCGGGAAGTGCCTGGACGTCGCCGGGGCGAACTCCGCCGACGGCACGGCCGTCCAGCTCTACGACTGCAACGGCACCGCCGCCCAGCAGTGGACGGTCGGCAGCGACGGCACCGTCCGCGCCCTCGGCAAGTGCCTCGACGTCACGGGCAATTCGACTGCCGACGGTGCCACCGTGCAGCTGTGGAGCTGCACCGGCGGCGCCAACCAGAAGTGGACGGTCTCCTCCGGCAACGACATCGTCAACCCGCAGGCCGGCAAGTGCCTGGACGTCACCGGCAACAACTCCGCCAACGGCACCCGCATACAGATCTGGAGCTGCGGCGGCGGCGCCAACCAGAAGTGGACCGCGCCCGCTCCCGGTGACGGCGGCAACCCGTCCACGCCGATGGCCGTCGCGCCGTACCTCTACAACGGCTGGGGCAGCCCGCCGAACCCGACCACGGTCACCAACGCGACCGGCGTCAAGTACTTCACCCTCGCCTTCGTGCTCAGCAACGGCTACTGCAACCCCCAGTGGGACGGCGGCCGGGCGCTGACCGGCGGAGTCGACCAGCAGACGATCAACACCGTGCGGACGAACGGCGGCGACGTCGTCCCGTCGTTCGGCGGCTGGAGCGGCAACAAGCTGGAGAGCTCCTGCTCCACCGCGAGCGAACTCGCCGCCGCGTACCAGAGGGTCGTCAGCGCGTACGGGCTCAAGGCCATCGACATCGACCTGGAGGCCGACGCCTACAACAGCCCGACCGTGCAGCAGCGGACCGTGGATGCCCTGAAGACCGTGAAGGCCAACAACCCCGGCCTGAAGGTCTACGTCACCATCGGCACCGGCCAGAGCGGGCCCGACACCAGCCTGATCAACCGGGCCGCCGCCTCCGGTCTGACCGTGGACGCCTGGACGATCATGCCGTTCAACTTCGGCGGCGTCGGCCAGAACATGGGCAACCTCAGTACGCAGGCCGCCGAAGGCCTCAAGAACGCGCTGAAGAACGCCTACGGCTACAGCGACGACCAGGCCTACCGGCTCATGGGCATCTCGTCGATGAACGGCATCACCGACCAGAACGAGACCGTCACGGTGAACGACTTCCGGACGATGCTCGCCTACGCCCAGCAACACCACCTGGCCCGGCTGACCTTCTGGTCCGTCAACCGCGACCGTCCGTGCACCGGCGGCCCCGCCGACAGCTGCTCCGGTGTGGGCCAGTCCGACTGGGACTACACCCGTGTCTTCGCCGCGTACACCGGCTGATCCAGCCCCACCCCCACTCCCCCCATTCGCCGGCCCCTTCGGCCCCCACCCCCCATCCGCCGAACCCTTCGGCAAGGAGAATCCGTGTTCACCCACTTGCCCGCCGCGCTCAAGCGCCGCCGCAGATCCACTGCCGCCGCGCTGGTCACCGCGGCCGTCGCCTCCCTGCTCACCTCCGTGCCGGCGCCCGCGAGCGCGGCGGCGAGCGCGGCCGCCGCGTTGCCCACCGGCTTCGCCACCGTCATGAACGCCGCCAGCGGCAGATGTCTGGACGCAAGGTCCGCCGCCACCGCCAACGGCACCGTCGTTCAGCAGTACGCGTGCAACAGCTCGACGGCCCAGCAGTGGAGCTTCACCGCCACCAGCGACGGCTACGTCCGTATCAACAACGGCAACAACACCGGCCAGGTCGTTGACGTCGCCGACACGTCCACGGCCGACAACGCGCCTGTCCATCTGTGGGCCTACGGCGGCGGCACCAACCAGCAGTGGCTGCCGGTCGACGAGGGCGGCGGCGCCTACCACTTCGTGAACCGCAACAGCGGCAAGTGCCTGGACGACCCCGGCGCCTCGACCGCGGACAGCGTGCAGTTCGTGCAGTACACCTGCAACGGCAGCACCGCCCAGCGCTTCCAGGTGGTCCCCGTGACCCAGTCCGGCACGAATCCGGACCTCGGCCCGAACGTCGTCGTCTTCGACCCGTCGATGTCGTCGTCGACGATCCAGACCCGGGTGAACTCGATCTTCCAGCAGCAGGAGACGAACCAGTTCGGCTCCCAGCGCTACGCCGTCCTGTTCAAGCCGGGCTCCTACAACGCCGACGTCAACGTCGGCTTCTACACCCAGGTCGCGGGTCTGGGTCTGACCCCGGATGCCGTCACGATCAACGGCGCGGTGCATGCCGAGGCCGACTGGTTCCAGGGCAACGCGACGCAGAACTTCTGGCGCGGCGCCGAGAACCTGTCCGTCAACCCGACCGGCGGCACCGACCGTTGGGCGGTCTCACAGGCGGCCTCGTACCGCCGGATGCATCTGCGCGGCAACGTCGCGCTCGACGACAACGGCTGGTCCAGCGGCGGTCTGCTCGCCGACACCAAGATCGACGGACAGGTCAACTCCGGCAGCCAGCAGCAGTGGCTGACCCGCAACTCCCAGCTCGGCAGCTGGACCGGCTCCAACTGGAACATGGTCTTCGTCGGCAGCCAGGGCGTCCCGGCCACCAGCTTCCCCAGCCCGCCGTACACCACGGTCGCGCAGACCCCGGTCAGCCGGGAGAAGCCGTCCCTTTACGTCGACGGCAACGGCGCCTACCAGGTCTTCGTGCCGTCCGTGCGGTCCAACTCCTCAGGCACCAGCTGGGCGAACGGAACCCCGTCCGGCAGCTCGCTGTCCCTTGACACCTTCTACGTCGTGAAGCCGGGTGCGACCGCCGGGGACATCAACGCGGCGCTGGCGGCGGGCAAGAACCTCCTGGTCACCCCGGGTGTCTACCACCTCAACCAGACGCTCCAGGTGAACCGCGCCGACACCGTCGTCCTCGGTCTGGGCCTCGCCACGTTCATCCCGGACAACGGCATCACCGCGATGAAGGTGGCCGACGTCGACGGTGTGAAGGTAGCGGGCATCCTCTTCGACGCGGGCACCACCAACTCGCCCACCCTGATGGAGGTCGGCCCGACGGGCTCGTCCGCCTCGCACGCCTCGAACCCGACGTCCCTGCACGACGTGTACTTCCGCGTCGGCGGCGCCGCCGTCGGCAAGGCGACCACCAGCCTGGTGATCAACAGCGACAACGTCATCGCCGACCACACATGGATCTGGCGCGCCGACCACGGCAGCGGCGTCGGCTGGGCCACCAACACCGGGGACACGGGCCTGATCGTCAACGGTGACAACGTCACCGCGTACGGCCTGTTCGTCGAGCACTACCAGAAGTACCAGACCATCTGGAACGGCAACGGCGGGCGGACGTACTTCTACCAGAACGAGATGCCGTACGACCCACCGAACCAGGCGGCCTGGATGAACGGCTCCACGCAGGGCTACGCCGCCTACAAGGTCGCGAACTCCGTCACCAGCCACCAGGTGTACGGCTTCGGCAGCTACTGCTACTTCAACGTCAACCCGGGCGTGGCCGCCGAACGGGCCATCGAGGCGCCGAACAACTCCAATGTGCGCTTCACCAGCATGGTGACCGTCTCCCTCGGCGGAGTGGGCACCATCCGGCACGTGGTCAACGGCACGGGCGGCCCGTCCAACTCCACGACCAACGTGGCCAATCTGACCCAGTACCCCTAAGCACACCAGCTCCGACGACGGCCGTCCCCTCGCTCAGGGGACGGCCGTTCCACCCCCTACACCCAAGGAGCGTCCTCAGCCATGCACAGACCACGTTTCCTAGGCCGGTTCGCGGTCCTCACCGCGCTGTCCGCGGTCCTCACCGCCCTGCTCACCGTGACGCCCGCCCAGGCCGCCGACGGCTCGATCACCGGGCTCGCCGGCAAGTGCGTCGACGTCGCGGGCGCCAGCAGCGCCAACGGCACCGCCGTACAGCTCTACGACTGCAACGGGACAGGCGCCCAGATCTGGTCCAACCCGGGTGACGGCACCCTGCGTGCGCTCGGCAAGTGTCTGGACATCGTCGACCGCAGCACCGCGGACGGCGCGGCGGTCCAGCTGTGGGACTGCTCCGGCGGCACCAACCAGCAGTGGGTGGTCAGCGGCGCGAACGACATCGTCAACCCGGCTGCGAACAAGTGCCTGGACGTCACCGGCAACAACAGCGCCAACGGCACCCGGCTGCAGATCTGGACCTGCTCGGGCGGCGCGAACCAGAAGTGGAGCGCGCCCGCGAGCGGTGGCGGCGGCAACCCGTCCGGATTCGTCGTCACCGAGGGCCAGTTCAACCAGATGTTCCCGAGCCGGAACTCCTTCTACACGTACAGCGGCCTGACCGCCGCGCTGAGCGCCTATCCCGGCTTCGCGAACACCGGCAGCGACACCGTGAAGAAGCAGGAGGCCGCCGCCTTCCTCGCCAACGTCAACCACGAGACCGGCGGTCTCGTCCACATCGTCGAGCAGAACACGGCCAACTACCCGCACTACTGCGACTGGGGCCAGCCGTACGGCTGCCCGGCAGGGCAGGCCGCGTACTACGGCCGCGGGCCGATCCAGCTCAGCTGGAACTTCAACTACAAGGCCGCGGGCGACGCGCTCGGCATCGACCTCCTCAACAACCCCTGGCTCGTGCAGAACGACGCCGCCGTGGCCTGGAAGACCGGCCTCTGGTACTGGAACACCCAGAACGGCCCCGGCACCATGACCCCGCACAACGCCATGGTCAACCAGGCCGGTTTCGGCCAGACGATCCGCTCCATCAACGGCTCCCTGGAGTGCGACGGCAAGAACCCGGCGCAGGTGCAGAGCCGCGTGGACGCCTACAACCGCTTCACCTCGATCCTCGGCGTCTCGCCGGGCAGCAACCTGTACTGCTGACGACGGCCGCTCAGCTCAAGTAGGAGTCCCCATGCGCAAGTTGAGATCCCTCGCCAACGCCCTTCTCGGCACACTCGGCGCGATGACACTCGTCGTCGCGATCCCGGCGACCGCCCACGCGAACGTCCTGACCCTGCTGCCGCAGAACGCGAACAGCCTGGAGCAGACCTACTCCCCCGCCTACGACTACGACAGTGACGGCTGCTACGCCACCGCCGCCATCGGCGCCGACGGCACCATCAACCCCGGCCTGAAACTGGGCGGCGACGTCAACGGCAAGTGCCACGACCCCGCCCAGCTGAACAACGCCAACACCTACTCGCGCGAGAAGTGCAACAACGGCTGGTGCGCGGTCATGTACGCCAGCTACTTCGAGAAGGACCAGGTGACCCTCGGCCCGGCAGCCATCGGGCACACCCACGACTGGGAACACGTCATCGTGTGGATCAACAACAACGAGGTCCAGTACGTGTCGGTGTCCCAGCACAACAGCTACCAGACGCTCGCACGGTCGCAGATCCGCTTCGACGGCACCCACCCGAAGATCGTGTACCACAAGGACGGCCTCTCCAGTCACTGCTTCCGCTTCGCCAACAGCAGCGACGAGCCGGCGGAGAACGCCACGGGCAACTGGTTCTACCCGCGGCTCGTCGGCTGGGAGGGCTACCCGGCCGGTTACCGCGACAAGCTCAGCAGCGCCGACTTCGGCTCGGCCACCTTCAAGATCGACGACGGCGACTTCCAGTGGGCTCTCGACTACACGAGCCCGGCCGGAATCCCCTTCGACCCGTACGCCTGACCCTCGCCCCTCCGGGGCCGGCAACGATCCGTCGAAAAGCCCCCGCAGGCGCTTGCCTGCGGGGGCGCTCCTTTCGCGTGCGGTGTGATCGGCCTCCGTCTGTGTAACCGCACTCATCCGCAGCGCTGCCGGACGTGGCAGGCGGTCCGGCGCTCGCCTCCGTGCCCGCGCCCCGGACCGCCTTGGCTCAGCCCGGCGCGTCCATCAGGGCGGTGACATAGGCATCCAGCCGCTGTTCCACGACACGCGTCGTCAGCTCTGTCCTCCCTGCCTCCCGCCATGCCTGGGACACCAACCGCACTTCTCCCGAGAACGCCAGCCCGTCCCGCACCCGCCAGTACAGCCGTTCGCTCGCGGTCGCGGCCGGCACCCCGCCGGCCTCCTCGTACGCCTCGGCGAACCGCGGACCCCACGCCGAGCCGTGCAGCAGCGCGAGGTTGGTGGAGCAGTGCGCCACATCGAGATCCACCGGGCCCCAGGAGGTAGCCGCCCAGTCGACGACACCGGTGATCCGGGCCCCTGCGGGCCGTGCGGGCGCCACGTCGAACAGTACGTTGCCAGGGTGGAAGTCCCGGTGCAGGAACCGCCCTTCGTAGGGCGGCGTGGGCTTACGGATCACGTCGATCGCCGCGGCCCATGCCTCCGCGTCGGCGCCGTTCGGAGTCACGACAGTGTCGGCGGTCGTCAGCGCCACATACTCCCGGGGCCGCTCGGCGGGTCGCAAAGCGTGGATCGCCACGAGTTGGCGGGCCAGCAGAGGGACGCGCGTCTCCAATCCCTCGTCGTCGAGGACCGTCCGGCCCGCCAAATGCGTCATGAGGAGCGACGGATACTCGCAATACGCGGCGAACTGTGCGATGAGTTCCGCAGGACCGAAGTCGGCCGCCGGCCGCCGCGCCGCGTCGAACTCCATCCGCTCCCAGTCGCCGCGCGCCAGGACCATCCCCTTGACCATTCCGGGCAGCGTGGTGCACGTCGACAGGGTCAGGTGGGCCACCACGTCGTGGACGGTCCAGCCGGTGCGGAGCGATGGCGTTTCCCAGTCGGCGCCTTCCAGATGGTCGAGAAAGTCGGCGAGGCCGAGCCGTTCGCCCTTCGTCCAGGAAAGAACCCGTTCACGGTCCACGGCCGGTTCTCCTCACAGGGACACGTTCCCAGTCTCGCCCTCACCCCACACGGTCGTTCACATACGAAGACTCCAACGGCGCACCACCCTGCGGATGCCAAGGGCTTGCTGCACACCTCTTGACGCCCTCGGCACCATCGACTCAATAATGAGCGTCCACATATCTAAACCGAGTTTTTCCTTGTGGACAACGTTTGTGGTCGTAGAACAGCGCGGAGGAACAGTGACCGACCCAGGCCCAGTACGCACTCGTTCGACCACCCGCATCCACCGGGGGCGAACGGCGGGCGCGCTCGCGTCCGTTGTCGTGCTGCTCGCCGTCTCGGGATGCTCGGTGGCCGGCGGCGACCCCATCGGGGAAGGCCCTGGCACCCTGCGTGTCGTACTGCCCGAAGAGCCTCCGACCCTTGAGCCGTGCGATGCCTCGCTCACCGCGACGGGCCGGGTGACGCGCGCCAACATCACGGAGGCGCTCACCGAGCGGGACCCGTCCACCGGGCAACTGGAACAGGCGCTCGCCACCAAGTGGACGCGTGACTCACCCACTTCGTGGACCTTCACCCTGCGCGAGGGGGTCGAGTTCCATGACGACTCTCCGTTCACGGCCGAGGCCGCCGCGTTCTCCATCAAGCGCGCCACGGACTCGGACATCGACTGCAACGTCGACGGATACATCTTCACCGACAGCAAGATCACCGCAAAGGCGGTCGACGACACCACACTTGAGGTCACCACGGCCGAACCAGACCCGATCCTCCCGCTGCGCCTGTCCTTCGTCGAGATCGTGCCGACGAGCACGGACCCCGATTCCAGGGTGCGCGAACCGATCGGCACCGGTCCCTACCGGATCGACGAGTGGAGCCAGGGCCGCTTCCTCCGCCTGAAGCGCTTCTCCGGCTACTGGGGCGAGACCCCCGACTACGCGGCGGCCAAGTACGTCTGGCGCGCGGAGGGCAGCGTACGTGCGGCCATGGTCACCAACAACGAGGCGGATGTGGCGATCGGACTCGCGCCCGAGGACGGAGCGGGCGACCGTGCGGTCGAGTTCACCACCAACGAGGTCTCGTACGTGCGGATGGACGCGACCAAGGCGCCTCTCGACGACGTCCGTATCCGACGGGCCATCAACTACGCCATCGACAGGGAAGGTCTGGTCACGGCGGTCTTCTCGGGGCGGCCGAGCGGCCAGCTCGTGTCGAAGGGCGTCACCGGATACAACCCGCGCGTCAAGCCGTGGCCGTACGACCCGAAGCGCGCCAAGAGCCTGGTGGCCGAGGCCCGCGCCGACGGAGTACCGACCGACACCACCATCACGATCATCGGCCGCACCGGCATCTACCCGAAGGCCGCCGAGGCGATGGAGGTCGTGCAGGACGGCCTGCTCAAGGCGGGACTGAAGGTCAAGATCAAGATGCTGGACGTCAACGCCTGGCTGGAGTACCTGCTGCGCCCCTTCCCCAAGGGAATCGGCCCCACCCTCCTCCAGGCACAACACGGCAACCAGGCGGGAGACGCCGCGTTCACGATGGCACAGATCTACGGCAGCAAGGGCGCCCAGAGCAGCTACGGCACCCCCGAACTCGACGCGCTGACGAAGCAGGCGCAGCTCGCGTCGGGCGACAAGCGGCAGAAGGCCTTCGCGGACGCGTTCGCCCACCAGAACGACGAGGTCGTACGGGACGCCGTGATGGCCAACATGACCGGCATCCTCGCTCTCTCCTCGCACGTCCGCTACCGGCCGGACTCGGCCACCAACGACGAGATGCGGCTCTCCGACATGCGCCGCGCGGACCGAGGGAGGAGCTGACCGATGTTCACGATGCTGCGTCGCCGCGCGGTCTCCAGTGTCATTCCTCTGCTGGTCGTGGTCCTGGGAGTGTTCTTCCTGGCCCGGCTCACCGGAGACCCCGCCAATCTGTACCTCCCGCTCAGCGCGACACCTGAGATGAGGGCCGAGTTCTCCGCCCGCAACGGCTTCGACCAGCCGCTGGTCAACCAGTTCGGCGACTATCTGGTCCAGGTCGCCCACCTCGACTTCGGCGAGTCGCTGCGCACCGCCCAGTCGGCGAGCGAGTCGGTCCTGCGGGCCTTCCCCGCCACCCTGCAGCTGGCCGGATGGACGATGCTGCTCGCCATCGTGGGTGCCGTGGTGATCGGCAGCCTGGCGGCCTACCGGCCCAACTCGGCGACCGACCGGATCGCGAGCTTCCTGTCCTCGACGGCCGCGAGCGTCCCCGACTTCTGGTTCGCCATCATGGGCGTACTGATCTTCGCGGTGACCCTGGGCTGGCTGCCCACCTCCGGCACGAGCGGCGCGGCGGCCTGGGTCCTGCCCGTCGCCACGCTGCTCATCCGCCCCTTCGGGGTGCTGGTCCAGGTGGTGCGCGGCGCCATGGTCTCCGCGCTCTCCGCCCCGTACGTCAAAGTGGCGCGCAGCAAGGGTGCCAACGAAGTGCGGGTGGTCTTCGGGCACGCCCTGCGCAACGCGGCCGCACCCGCGCTCACCGTCGCGGGCGACCTCGCCGTCGGACTGGTCAACGGTGCCGTCGTCGTCGAGACCATCTTCGGCTGGCCCGGCATCGGCAAGCTCATGATCGACTCGGTTCTTCAGCGCGACTTCGCGGTGTTGCAGGCCGCTGTACTGCTCACCGCCCTGGTGATCTTCGCGCTCAACATCCTCGTGGACATCTGCCACGCGATCCTCGACCCGCGTGTCCGGCAGCGGGCGGCGGCGTGAGTCAAGGAAGTGACATGCTCCAGAAGAACAACGGTCAGAGCGACAGCGCCGGGAGCGGCGACGTCCCGGAAGACGCGGACGACGGCAGCGGCGCAACTCCTGCGGTCGACCAGGTGGTGACGGCTCGGCGGAAGTGGCTCGCCCTGCTCCTCCAGGACCGGTTCGCCTGCGCGGCAGCCCTGATCCTGCTCGGCGTCGCGCTGTGCGCCGTACTGGGTCCGATGCTCATCGGGGACCTGGCGACACGTCAGAATCTGCGCGATCCCGGGCGGTCGCCCTTCAGTCTCGACCACGGCTGGGCCTTCGTCCTCGGGAGCGACTCCCTTGGCCGACCGGTCGCCGCACGGCTGATAGCCGCGGCCGGGACCACCCTGTCCGTGGCCGTGCCCGCCGTGCTGTGTTCGCTCGTCGTGGGCTCGCTCTGGGGCATGTGGGCGGGTTACCACGGCGGTTGGCGCGAGAACGTGTCCCTTCGGATCGCCGACGTGATCCTCAGCTTCCCGTCTCTTCTGCTGGCCGTGGTCGTGCTGTACGTCTTCTCGCCGAGCGCCTCCGGGATCGTGCTGGTTCTCGCCGTTGCCCGGATCCCCGTGTACCTGCGCACCTCGCGGGCCGAGTCCGCGGAACTGCGCAGTCGCCTGTTCATGGACGCGGCCCGCACCTTCGGCACCAGCAGCTGGGCGAGCATCCGACGCCATGTCGCTCCCACGGTGCTGCCCACCCTGCTCACCGTCGCCGCGCTCGACTTCTGCTTCGTGATGCTGACCGAGTCGTCGCTGAGCTTCCTCGGCATCGGCATCCAACCACCGGACGTGAGCTGGGGCCTGATGGTGGCTCAGGGGCGTCAGGAGTTGCAGAGCTCGTGGTGGATCGCGGTCTTCCCCGGGCTCGCCATCGTCGTCACCACTGTGTCGGCGACCGTCCTCGCAGCCTGGGCCCGCCTGGCGACCGACCCGGGCCAGCGGTGGCGGCACGGCCTGCGCCGCGGCCGGCTCCGCCGGTCGGCGGCCGTGGGGACGGGGGCCCGTCGGGTTTCGGCGGCCGAGACGGCCACGGTCGTGGCGGGGTCCGAGCCCGAGCCCGGTCCGGCCCCGTCGGGAGCGAAGCCCGAGCCCGCCCCGGTCTCACCCGAGGCAGCAGCCGAGCCCGCCCCGGCGGTGTCGAAAGCCGTAGAGGCCTCTGCCGACCATGCCTCGACCAGAGCCGACACCCTGACCGTCGACAGCCTGTCGGTCGACATCCGTACCGCCGCCGGCCCCGTCCCCGTCGTACGCGGCGTGAGTTTCTCCGTGCGTTCGGGCGAGACGCTGGCCCTGCTGGGCGAGTCCGGGTGCGGCAAGAGCATGACGGCACACGCGGTGGCCGGGCTGCTCGATCCGGCCGCCGAAGTCGTGGGCGGGCAGGCGCTGTTGGAGGGCGAGGACCTGCTCGGGCTCGGCGCACGGGCCCGGCGTCGGCTCGCCGGACCGGGCCTCGCCATCGTCTTCCAGGACGCGCTCAGCGCGCTCAACCCCGTCCAGACGGTGGGGGCGCAGCTCGCGGAGCCGTTCCGTATCCACGAGCGGATCTCCCGGCGCGCCGCGCGAGCGAAGGCCGTCGAGCTGATGGAACGCGTCGGCATCCCGGAGGCGCGCTCCCGCGCGGGCGCCTACCCACACCAGTTCTCCGGAGGCATGCGCCAGCGGCTGCTGATCGCGATGGCGGTCGCACTCCGGCCGAAGGTCCTGCTCGCCGACGAGCCCACCACAGCGCTCGACGTCACCGTGCAGGCCCAGATCATGGACCTGCTGCGCGAACTGCGGAGCGAGCAGCGGATGGCCCTGGTCCTCATCACCCACGACCTCGGCCTGGTCGCCGAACACGCGGACCGGGTCGCCGTCATGTACGCGGGTACGGTCGTGGAGACCGGCCCGGTTGCCGAGGTGTTCGGCAAGCCCAACCACCCGTACACGCGGGGCCTGTTGGAGTCGGTGCCGGCCGAGCAGCACAAGGGCACCCGGCTGAACTCCATCCCCGGGAGCCCGCCCGATCCCCGCAACGTGCCCTCCGGCTGCGCTTTCCGTATGCGGTGCCCCATGGCCCGCGACCTCTGCGCCACGCACCGGCCGGTGCTGGCCGCGACGGGAGCCGACCGCGCCGCCGCCTGCCACTTCGGGAAGGAACTGGCCGATGCCTGAGCCCGGGACGACACTGCTTGAGGCCACCGGCCTGACGAAGAGCTTCGCGGTTCCGCGTACCGCGAAGGGCAGCACCAGGCTGCGCGCGCTCGAAGGGGTCGATCTGCGGCTGGAGCGCGGAGAGACGCTCGGCCTGGTCGGCGAGTCCGGGTGCGGCAAGACCACGCTGGCCAGGGTGCTGCTGATGTTGGAGCGGCCCGACGCGGGCACCGTACGGTTCGACGGAGTGGACCCGTTCTCGTTGTCGGGGGCGAAGCTGCTCGCCTGGCGCCGCAAGGTGCAGATGGTCTTCCAGGACCCGTTCGGCTCGCTCAACCCCCGGCTCTGTGCGGCGGATCTGATCAGCGAGCCGTGGCTCACCCACCGCGATCTCGTGCCCGCCTCGAAGCGGGCGGCGCGCGTGGGTGAGCTGCTGGAGATGGTCGGGCTGCGCGCGTCCGACGCGCGTCGCCACCCGCAGGAGTTCTCCGGAGGGCAGCGGCAGCGGATCGGGATCGCCCGCGCCCTGGCGCTGGAGCCCGACGTCATCGTGTGCGACGAGCCCGTCTCCGCGCTCGACCTGTCGGTGCAGGCGCAGGTGCTCAACCTCCTGGGTGATCTGCGGGACGAGCTGGGGCTGTCGTACGTGTTCATCTCGCACGACCTGTCCGTGGTGCGGCACGTCGCCGACCGGGTCGCCGTGATGTACCTCGGCAGGATCGTGGAGACGGGGCCGGCGGAGGAGTTGTTCGAGCAGCCGCGGCACCCCTATACGGCAGCACTTCTGTCGGCTGCCCCGTCCCTGGCGACCGGGGGCGGGGCGAAGAGGGAGCGCATCCTGCTCACCGGCGAGATCCCCTCACCGGCGGACCCGCCGTCCGGCTGCAGGTTCAGGACCCGCTGCTGGCGCGCCGAGGACATCTGCGCCGAGACCTCCCCCACGCCGACGCCCGATGCTGCCCATCACAGAGCGGCCTGCCACTTCCCACTGGAGGAGGCGCTCGCGCCCCGTTAGGGACGCGGAGCCGCGTATCGATACGCGGCTCCGCCGCCTGGGCGCGACCAGCCACAACAAACCCGCAGGTTCATAGCCCCACCAAGCGGAGCTTCAGCTCGCCGTACGCCGAATCCGTCCCGCATACCGCCGCTCAAGGTCGAGGTTCCCCTCGAATCCGCCCGGCACGTTGGCGGACACGTACACCGGCGGTCGCACCCCCGCCGCGAGCAGCAGTGAGGCCGCTTCGGCGACGGCCATCTGGACGAGCATCACGCCGGTCAGGGTCGACAGGGCGCAGACGGAGCCGCCGCCGGGGAGGGGAAGGAGGGCGTCCCCCCGTGGCGCCGCGTTGTCCAGGACGACGTCGGCGATGTCGGCGAGCTTCCGGCCGCTGGGGTGGGAGGCGGGGACGGCCCGGGTGTGGCTCAGCGAGGTGATGGCCAGGACGCGGTGGCCGCGTTCCTTGGCCCGCAGAGCCATCTCCACGATCACGCTGTTGACACCCGAGTTGGAGATGATGACGAACAGGTCCTCGGGCCGCGGTTCGGCGAGGTCGTAGATGCGCTCGGCGACGCCCGGCTCGCGCTCCAGGAGCGGGTCGTCGAGGACGCTCGGGTCGTCGCCGCCGTACAGGACGAGGTCGGCGATGCTCAGCCGGTTCGTGGGCACGAGCCCCCCGGCGCGTCCGGCGAGTTCCAGGACGAGGGCCTGGGAGTGCCCGGTGCCGAACGCCTGGACGACGCCGTCGTTCCGCACACAGTGAGCGATCAGCTCGGCGGCGCGCCGCACTTCGCCCTGGGCGGACCCCGCGGACTCGGCGATGCGGTTCAGGGCGTCCAGGCCTTCACGCGCAAACCCGCTGGCGTTCACAGAGTCGACGGACACGCGGCACTCCCCACCGGTGGATGAAACCACCATCCCTTACGAGCTTACTTGAATGAATAAACCATAGGTCACGAGCGGCGGGCAACGCCCTGTCCACCGGCGCCGTCACCGCGCCCCGGGCCGGACCCGGACCGGAGGTCCCCTTGGTCCTGAGATTCAATCTGCGAGATGGTGGGTGGCTGATACATTCTCAGCTGCACAGCAGGCACCACCGAGGAGATCGGGTACCCCATGGAACGGACCGGCGCCGGCAACGGAATGCCCCCGACGGACGTCACCTCACTGATCCGCACCGAGCTGCCCCGGCTGGCCGGCTCGCTCCGGAAGGTGGGCGAGCTGATCCTGGCGGATCCCGCGGCGGTCACCCACTCCTCCGCCGCCGAGCTGGGCCGCCGTACGGGCACGTCACAGGCCACGGTGACCCGGTTCTGCCGTGCCATCGGCCTCGACTCGTACCAGCACCTGCTGATCGAGCTGGCCCAGGAGCGCGGTCGCGGCGAGGTGTCCGACTGGGGCAGCGCGGAGATCGGTCCCGAGATCTCCCCGGACGACGATCTCGAACGCGTCGTCACCGTCGTCGGCAGCGCCGACCTGCGCGCGGTCCAGCAGACGATCGACCGGATGGACCTGGACGCGCTGGAGCGCGCGGCCCAGGCCGTCGCCCGCGCCCGCCGCATCGACGTCTACGGCGTCGGCGGCAGCGGGGCCGTCGCCCAGGAGACCGAGACCCGCCTCTTCCGCATCGGCTGCGCGGTGCGGGGCTGGAACGAGGTGCACGGGGCGGCCACCTCCGCCGCGCTGCTCACCCCGGCGGACGTCGCCATCGGCATCTCGCACTCCGGGGCGACCCGCGAGACCATCGAGCCCTTCGAGCTCGCCAAGGAGCGCGGCGCCACCACCGTGGCACTCACCTCCGACCCGCGTTCGCCGCTGGCCCGGGCCGCCGACATCCGGCTGATCTCGGCCACCTCGGAGACCAGCTTCCGTACCGGGAGCATCGGCGGGCGGCACTCCGTACTCGTCCTCATCGACTGCCTCTACGTCCGGGTCGCCCAGCTCTCCTACCAGCGCGCGAGCGCCTCACTGGCACTGACCGACCACATCACCCCGCAGCACACGGTGAAGAGCCGCCGGACCCGGTGATCCCGACCGCTGGTGCCCCGACCGCCGGCGACTCGACCGCAGTGTATGGATGAACCACCGAGAAAACATGAAGATGGTTGTTTGAACCATCCCCTCGGTGCCACGATGGTGCTCCGCCGAGCATCCTCGTAGGAGCCCCATGCGCGTCACCTCTGTCGAGTCGACCGAGCTCTTCGTCGGAACCACCGAGCAGCCGCGCCAGATCGTGGCCGTCGAGCTGAGCCACACCCCCGGCCGGACCGTCCGTCTGACAGTCGAGGGTTCCGGTGTCGCCGGGGAGGCCCTCGTCACGGTGGCCGACGACGGCACCGCGCGCGCCGAGATACCCGTGCGCACCGGCCTCGCCCCGGGCGAGCGCCGCGACATCTCGGTGACCGCGACCGACGTGATCGCCACCGACGAGGCCCAAGTGGCCGTGCACCCCGCCGAGTTCACGGCGGCGGAGCCCGGCTGGACGATGTTCATGGTCAGCCACTTCCACTACGACCCCGTCTGGTGGAACACCCAGGGCGCGTACACCGAGACCTGGGACGTCGCCGACGACCCGGCGTCGACGGGGCTGCCCGCGCGCACCTTCGACTCCCGCGGCCAGTCCGGAATGAGTCTCGTACGGGCCCACTGCGACCTGGCGCGCCGCGACCCGGCGTACACCTTCGTGCTCGCGGAGGTCGACTACCTCAAGCCGTACTGGGACGCTTTCCCCGAGGAGCGCGCCTTCCTGCGGGAGCTGCTGCGGACCGGCCGGGTCGAGATCATGGGCGGCACCTACAACGAGCCGAACACCAACCTCACCGGCGCCGAGGCCACCATCCGCAACGCCGTCTACGGGGACGGCTTCCAGCGGGCCGTCATGGGGGCGTCACCGGAGACGGCCTGGCAGCTGGACGCCTTCGGCCACGACCCGCAGTTCCCGGGGCTGATGGCCGACGCGGGACTGTCCTCCAGCTCATGGGCGCGCGGCCCGTTCCACCAGTGGGGTCCCACCCTCTCCGTCTTCGGCGAGGAGCCCCGGGACCCGAACCGGATGCAGTTCCCCGCCGAGTTCTCCTGGATCGCCCCCTCGGGACGCGGGCTGCTGACCGCGTACATGGTCAACCACTACGGCGCGGGCTGGGCCATCGACAACGCGCCGACACTGCCCGAGGCCCAGGCCGCCGCGCTCAAGCTCTTCAAAGGGCTCAAGCAGGTCGCGCTCACCCGTAACGTGCTGCTCCCGGTCGGCGGGGACTACGCGCCGCCGTGCCGCTGGGTCATGGACATCCACCGCGACTGGAACGCCCGGTACGTCTGGCCGCGCTTCGTCAGTGCCGTGCCGCGCGACTTCTTCGCCGCCGTACGGGCCGAGCTGGACGCCGAGGGGCGCACGGCGTCGCCGCAGACCCGGGACATGAACCCCGTCTACACCGGCAAGGACGTCTCCTACATCGACACCAAGCAGGCCCAGCGGTACGGGGAGACGCTGCTCGCCGACGCCGAGGCGTGGGCGACACTCGCCTCGCTCGTCACCGGGCACCCCTATCCGGACGCGGCCCTCGACAAGGCGTGGCGGCAGCTGATCTACGGCGCCCATCACGACGCCATCACCGGCTCGGAGTCCGACCAGGTCTACATCGACCTGCTCACCGGGTGGCGGGAACTGGCGGACCTCGCCGAGGCAGTGCACGCCGACGCGACCGACGCCCTCGCCCGGCACGTGGCCCCGCTGCCGGGCGGCGGCCCCGACCTGGTGGTGTTCAACTCCGCGACCTGGCAGCGGCAGGACGTGCTGACCGTCGACGACCCCGGACTCGTACCACTCGACGACACGGGTCTCCCGCTGCCCGCCGTGCGGGAGAACGGCGAGCTCCGCGTGATCGTGCCGGAGGTCCCCGGTATGGGGCTCAAGGCGCTCCCGCTCGCGCGGGGCACCGTCCCCGAGTGGGTGCCGGGCGAAGGCACCACGATCCGCAACGAGTTCTACGAGCTGACCGTGGACCCGGGACGCGGCGGCGGGGTGAGCCGGCTGCGCGCGCTCACGGAGGGCGGACGGGATCTGCTGCGCGCCGGCGACATCGGCAACGAGCTGGTCGTGCAGGAGGAGTACCCGCGCCACCCCCGCTTCGGTGAGGGGCCCTGGCATCTCACCCCGACCGGGACCACGGCCGCCCGCAGCCGCGATGTGACCGCGGGCGTCCGGGTCGAGCACTCCCCCGCCGGTTCCCGCGTCACCGTCACCGCCGACCTCGGCCTCTTCCGCTACACACAGCGGCTGTGTCTCTGGAAGGGTGTCGCGCGCCTGGACGTGTCCACCACCATCGACGGATACGACGGTGCCGACCGGCTGATCCGGGTCCGCTGGCCCTCCGACGTGCGGGGTGGGCTGCCGGTGCACGAGGTGGCCGACGCCGTCATCGGCCGCGGGTTCGGCTTCGTGGAGGTCGACAGCGAGCGGTTCCCCTGGACGCTGGACAACCCGGCCAACACCTGGTTCGGCCTGGGCTCCACGGCCCGTGCGGAGATCCGCGACGACACGGGCGCCCTCCTCGGCCACCGCTCGATCGGCGTGGCCGAACTCGTCTACTCCTCCTGGGACGAGGCCGGTGAACTCGGCACCCCGCTCGCGGCGGCCCTGGTCCGCGCGGGCGTCACCGCGACTTCGACGATCGCCGACGGACCGCGCTACGGCGACCTGGAGATCGACTCCAACCTGCCCGACATCCGCATCGCCGTCGGCGGCCCCGAACGCAACACGGTCGTCGCGGAAGCACTCGGCTGGGACCCGGCCGCCGGACGCGAACTGCGCCGGCAGCTCACCGCCCACGGCGTCGCGGCCGTCTGGGTCGCACCTCGCGCGAGCCTGCGCGAGGAGTGGGTCCCCGGAGCCGACCTCCGTGACCTCGAACGGCTGCCGCTGCTCGTCGTGGCGGGCGCCCGCCCGCAGGACGACGCCAAGGCGGTCGACGCGCTGGTGGCCGACCTGGACGACGCGATCCTGCGGGCCACGGCGGCGGGCGGCGGCGAGGCCCTGCCGCCGGGCGACGCCTGGGACGGCCGCAGCTTCGCCGTCCTCAACCGCGGCACACCCGGCTGCGTGGTCACCTCCTCGGGCGACCTCTACATGTCGCTGATGCGCTCCTGCACGGGCTGGCCCTCGGGCATCTGGATCGACCCGCCCCGCCGAACCGCCCCCGACGGCTCGGCCTTCCAGCTCCAGCGGTGGTCGCACACCTTCGAGTACGCCGTGGTGGGCGGCGAGGGCGACTGGCGGAAGCTGGGACTGCCGCGCACCGGCCACGCGTACAACCACCCGCTCACGGCACGGCTGCGCGACGGCGACGCCTCGGACGTATCGGATGTGTCTGCTGTATCGGACGCATCACCAAAAGCCCCCGTCCTGCCGAGGAGAGCGGCCCTGCTGGGGCTGGAACCGGAGGGCGAGGTCCTGCTCGACGCGCTCAAACCGGTCGGCTCGCCGCTGGCCCGCGGCAGCGTGGCCCCGGCGGACCCGGGCCGCGGAGTCGTCGTACGGATGCACGAGGTGTCCGGTCGTCCGGCCCGGGCCCGGGTGCGTGGCCCGTTGGCGTGGACGACCGGAACCCGCGCCGATGTCCTGGAGAACCCCGGGGCACCTCTGACCCCGGACCAGGAAGGGGTTCTCGACGTCGACCTGACCGGGTTCGAGGTCGCGACGGTCCTGGCGACTCCCGGGGACGGACGGATGCCGCACGGCCCCGGCATCGCCGCGCACGAGCCCGCGCAACCCGTCCACACCCGGTACTGGCTGCACAACTCCGGCCCCGCCCCGCGCGGCAACATGCCCGTCGCGGTGTACGTCTCACCGACCGCGCTCACCCTCTCCGGGCAGCCGGTGACCGCGACGGTCCGCGTCGGCTCGGAGCTCACCGACGCCCCGGTCTCGGGCAAGGTCGCCCTGCGCGTACCGCCCGGCTGGTCCGCCGAACCCGCCGAACTGCCGTACGCGCTGGGCCCCGGCGGATTCACCCTCTCCGAGGTCACCGTCACCCCCGCCCCCGACGCCGCCCCCGGCCGCCACTGGCTCGCCGCCCTGCTGTCGTACGGCGGTCAGACGTACGAGGATGTCGTGGCCCTCGACGTGCCGGGCACCGTCCCGGAGGGCGAGCCGGACGGTCGCACGGGCCCGACTCTCGTGTCCTGCCTGGGAGTTGAGCGGATCAGGGTGCGCGCGGGTGAGCTCGGACGGGTTCCGGTGACGGTGCGCAACACCACCCGTGGTCCGGTCGACGGCACCCTGTGGGCGGTGTCGTCGTGGGGCACCTGGCCGGGGGTGAGCCCGGGCTGCCAGGGCTTCACCGTGCCCGCCGGGGAGCGGCTGGAGTGCGCGATCGAGGTGGACGGCTCCGCGGTGCCGCCGGGGTCGTACTGGCTGATGGCGAAGATCGCGTGGCACGGCAACGTCGCCTACACGGAGGCCGTACCGCTGGAGGTACTGCCATGAGCGATCACGTACATACGCGTTCACATCCGCCCGACGGCCCCGCGCACACCCACCTGCCCGACGGCGTGGCCGCGCTCGTGGACGGCGACGCCCTCGCCGCGGCGCACGTGGACGCGTTGCTGAGGGTCGTACCGCCGCGCGATCCCGTGACCCGTCCCGACGCGTCGGCGCGCGCGGAACGGCAGCGGCGGCGCTGGGCGACCCAGGTGGTCGTCGTGGACGAACTGGCCCGCCGGGCCTGCGCCGAGCGCGGTCTGAGGCCTCCCGAAGAGGTCCGGCCGGCGCAGGTGCTCGCCGTGGCCGAGGAGGACGTCGCGGATCTCGGCAGCATCGTCGCCGCGGTGCTCGCCCACTCCCCGGCCGCGCGCGTCCTGCTCGCCGCGCTGGAGAGCGAACAGGACGTGCCGGAGTCGGCGGTACGGGACTACTACGACCGCAACCCGGACCGCTTCCTCACCCCGGACGCCCTGCGACGCGGAGTCGACCCCTTCGGCGGGACGGACACCTCGGACCACCTCCCGTACGAGGGCGTACGTGAGGGTGTCGCCCACGAGTTGCGCCGGTCCGCCGGCCGGCGTGCCTTCTTCGCCTGGCTCGACCGGGCGCGCGCCGGGGTCGTGTACGCCGCCGGGCACGAGCACCCCGGCGATCCGTCGCACCCGGACCACGAGCACCGGCACTGACCGCACGCCGACGGCGTCCGGGCCGCGCGCGCCGACTGCGTACTGACCGCGCACCGACCGTGTCCGGAACCTAAAAGCAACACAGCACCCATTGACCTCCGATGAATTCTGGTCCACCTTTTCATCAATCGGAGTCGAAGTTGGTGAATTGAACCAGCAGCAGACTGGGTCTCAGGAGGGCAGCAATGCGCGCAAGAAGACTGACCGGATCCCTGGCCTGGCTCGTCGTACTGACGTTGACGGCCGCAGGCTGCGGCCTCTCCGGGGGCTCCGACGACGGTGGCGCCACCGCGGGCGGTTGCAAGGTCGACAAGGGAAACGTCGGGTCGGGCAAGCTCACCGGTGACGTCGACGGAAAGATCACTTTCCAGACGACCAACCTGAAGAAGGACTTCGGGGACTTCTTCAACGGGGTCATCAAGGCCTTCGAGAAGGCCAACCCCGGCACCTCGGTCAAGTGGATCGACGACCCCGGCGACAGCACCTTCACCCAGCGCACCGTCGCCGACGCCCAGGGCTGCACCATGCCGGACGTGGTCAACGTCGACGCCCCCACCGCGACCGCGCTCACCAAGGCCGGCTACCTCCTCGACCTGGGCGTCAAGGACCCTGACGCCGCCAAGCCGTTCGTCCCGGCGTTCTGGAAGTCCAGCACCTACAAGGACGCCTCGGGGAAGGCGGCACACACCGTGCTGCCCTGGTACACCGGCGGCGTCCTCCTCACGTACAACACCGACATGCTGAAGAAGGCCGGCATCGACCCGGCGAAGCCGCCGAAGACCATGTTCGGGCTGTTCGCCGACTACGAGAAGATCGCCAAGTCGGCCAAGGGCAAGTACTACGCGACGATGGCCAACCCGATCTGGCGGATCCCGGCCGACTGGGACCAGATGAACATCAAGACGCTGTCCGCCGACGGCAGGTCCACCGCCTTCGCCGACGATCCGAGGACCGCCCAGTGGGTGGCCTGGATGGCGAAGCTGTACAAGGAAGGCGCCATGCCGAAGGACTCGCTGTCCTCCAGCAACGACCCCTCCACGCCGTACAGCCAGGGCCAGGTCGCCTACGGTTCGACGAACCCGAGCTTCGTGCGCTTCGTGAAGCAGAACAGCCCGTCGGTGTACGCCAAGACCGGCGTCGGCCAGCAGCCCTTCGACGCGCTCGGCCACACCACGGCCGCCCCTCAGTACATCTCGGTCGCCGCGACCAGCAAGCACGCCCCCACGGCGCTCGCGTTCGCCAAGTTCCTCACCAACGCCGAGAACCAGACGGCCTGGTGCAAGGATCCGAACGTCGTGATCTTCCCGACGACCACGACCTCGCTGGACGACCCGTTCTTCCAGAACGCGACCGGCAGCGATCCCTTCTCCCAGGCCCGCAAGCTCGTCGCCGAGCAGCTCAAGACCACCACCGCCTACCAGACCAACATCTCCCCGGCCGTGCAGAAGGCCATCGTGTCCCAGGTCCAGCTGGCCATGCAGGGCAAGAAGAGCCCTGAGCAGGCCGTGAAGGACGCCCAGGAGAAGGCCGACGAGCTGTTGAAGCAGGCAGGCTGATCGTGGCGACGCAGACCGCGAAGCCGGTGTCCACGCCCGGTGCGGAGCACACAGCCTCCGTGCCGGGCGTGGCCCCGTCCCGCATACGCCGACTGAGCCGAGCAGTGCTGCCCGGCCCCGCGCCCGGCGCCAACGGCGCGGCGCTGTACCGCCGTTGGTGGCTGCCCTGGCTGTGGACCGCTCCCGCGATCGTCTGCGCGGTGGTCTTCGGAGTGTTCCCGTTCCTCAACACCCTCCTGCTGTCATTCACCAACGCCAAGCCGCTCGGCGGCGCCGCGAGCTTCGTCGGACTCGACAACTACACCCGGATGCTGGACGACTCGGACTTCTGGCTGGCGACCCGCAACAGCATCCTGTACGCGCTGATCGTGGTGCCGCTGATGGTGCTGCTGCCTCTGCTGCTGGCCATCCTGGTGGAGAAGAACCTGCCCGGCATCGGCTTCTTCCGCTCCGCCTTCTACACCCCCGTCCTCGCCTCCAGCGTCGTCGTGGGTCTGAGCTGGCAGTGGCTGCTGGCCGACGACGGGCTGATCAACACCTGGCTGGAGAAGGCCCATCTGATCAGGGACGCCATCCCGTTCCTGTCCGACTCGTGGCTGATCCTGTTCTCCGCGATGGGCCTGACGCTGTGGAAGGGGCTCGGCTGGTACATGATCTTCTACCTGGCCGCGCTGGGGAACGTGCCGAAGGAACTGCACGAGGCGGCGTCCATGGACGGCGCCGGCGCGGTCCGCCGCTTCTGGCACATCACCGTGCCGGGCGTGCGGCAGGCCATGATGCTGGTCGGCACCCTCACCGGCATCGGCTCGCTGCGCGTGTTCACCGAGCTCTACATGCTCGGCGGTCCCACCGGCGGCCCCGGTGGCGCGGACCGCACGCTGCCCTTCTACATCAAGGACGTCGGCCTCGACCCGATCACCGGCAACGCCGGTTACGGCTCGGCGGTCAGCGTGGCGCTGTTCCTGCTGACGCTGGGACTGACCCTGCTGGCGCAGCGGCTGACGAGGGAGGACGAGTCATGACGACCGCGACCGCAGCCTCGACCGCAACCGCGGCAGAGACCGCACCGCGCCGCAGGAGACTGCTGCCGCGCTGGCGGGACTACGGCCGCCCCCGGGAGCTGGTCGTCCGCTATCTGCTGCTGCTCTTCGTGCTCGGCATCACCGTCGGACCGCTGGTCTGGCAGCTCCTGGCCTCGCTGAAGAGCACCAGCGAGGACGTCTTCGGCGCCAACGCCTCACTGTTTCCGCACGAGCCGACCCTGCGGGCCTACCGGGCGGTCTTCGACCAGGTGCCGGTGGCCACGTACATCAGGAACAGCATGTTCGTGGTCGTCCTGTCCGTTGGCAGCCAGCTGCTGTTCTCCACCACGGCCGGCTACATGCTCTCCAAGCCCAACTGGAAGGGCCGCAAAGCGGTTTGGGTCGTGCTGATCGCCTCGATGATGTTCCCCTTCGAGTCGATCATGGTGTCGCTGTTCCTGAGCATCCGCGACCTGGGTCTCGTCGACAACCTGGTGGGCGTTTGGCTGCCCGGGTTCGTCGGTGCCATCAACGTGCTGCTGATGCGCGCCGCGTTCATGGCGGTGCCGCGCGAGATCGAGGACTCGGCGATGCTCGACGGCGCCGGCGAGTGGCAGCGCTTCCGGTATCTGTACCTGCCGTCCGCGTGGGGGGCGATCCTGGTGGTCACCATCAACACCTTCATCAGCGCCTGGGACGACTTCCTCTGGCCACTGATCGTGCTGCGCTCGGAGGAACACATGACGCTGACGCTGGGTCTCTCGCGGCTGCAGAGCTCGTCGTTCGGCTACGACCAGCGGGTGGTCATGGCCGGCTCGGTGATCTCCGTCATCCCGGTGCTGGTGCTGTTCGTGATCACGCAGCGGTGGTTCTACAAGGGGGTTTCGTCGGGGGCGGTGAAGCTCTGACGAGTTCGCCGACCGCGCGGCGACCGGCCGTCAGTCCCCGATGCGCAGCACGGCCGGTACGGCGTTCAGCGCGGCCCGCGCCGATTCCGCGACCCGGATCTCCATGGTGCCGGGCAGCACGTCCGTCTCCAAGTCGGCGCCGACCTGCGCGAGTTGGTCGGCGCCTAGGGGGATGACGATCGTGCGGGTCTCTCCGGGAGCGAGGTCGACGTTCCTGAAGGCGCGCAGTTCGAGCGTGCGCGGCCACACGGGCGTGATCAGCCGGCGGATGTAGAGCTGGACGACGGTACGCCCGGCCCGTTCCCCCGTGTTGGTGACGTCGACCGCGACGGTGTGCCCGGACAGGCGCGGCGGCCCGTAGGCGAAGCTCGTGTACGACAGCCCGTGCCCGAAGGAGTAGAGCGGCTCGGCGCTCTCGTCGACGTAGGCCCCGTACTCGGTGTCCTTGTGGTTGTAGTACACGGGGAGTTGGGCGGCCGAGCGCGGGACCGAGACGGGCAGGCGCCCGAGTGGCTCGGCGTGTCCGAGGAGCACCTCGGCGATCGCGTCGCCGCCCCACGGGCCCGGGTACCAGGCGGTGAGCAGCGCGGCCGCGCGTTCCGCCGCCTCCGGGACGGCATGCGGTCGGCCCTGCACCAGGACCACGACCGTGGGGGTACCGGTCGCCACGACGGCGTCCAGCAGGGCATGTTGGGCCCTGCCGAGCCGCAGCCCCGCGAGGTCGGCTCCCTCTCCGCAGGTCATCTCGGACACGGCACCGAGGGCCGCGCCGTTGGCGGCGAAGTCGGTCTCGGGGGTACGGGCGCTGCTGCCGCCCAGCGCGAGCACGGCCAGGTCGGAGACGCCGGCCTGGGCGATGGCCTCGGGGATCCCCGAGAGGTCGTCGCCGGTGAGGGCACAGCCGCGGGCGTGGCGGACGTCCACTCTGGGCGGGGCGAGCCGCCGCAGCCCGTCGAGAAGGCTGGTGCCGACGCCTGGGCTCTGCGGGGCCGTGTAGTCGCCGAGTTGATGGGCGGTGGTGGCGGCGTGCGGGCCCAGGACCGCGATGCGGGACACCGTCGAGCGGACGGGCAGGACTCCCCCGTCGTCGTGGAGGAGAGTGACCGCGCCTCGGGCCAGGGCGGTGCTCAGTTCCCGGCCGCGGTCCGGAGACGGAGCGGTCAACCGGTCTTCGGCACAAGGCCGTTCGAACAGGCCGAGGCGGAACTTGAGGCGCAGCACCCGGGCGACGGCGGCGTCGAGCACGTCCTCCTGGACGAGTCCACGCTCGACTGCTTCTTCCAGGTGCGTGAAGCCGTCGTCCCACAGACTGAGGTCGACGCCCGAGTTGAGCGCCAGGGCGCCCGCCGAGACCGTGTCGCCGGTGATCCGGGCCAGCCGGTCGACGGCCAGGCCGTCCGCCATGACCAGCCCGCCGAAGGACCAGCGCTCGCGCAACAACCCTGTGAGCACGGCCCTGTTGCCCGCGCAGGGAAGCCCGTCGACCTCGTTGTAGGCGGCCATGACGGCAGCGGCTCCCGCCCGGACTCCGGCCCGTGCGGCGGGGAGATGGATCTCGTGGAGCTCGCGGGGTCCGAGTTCGGACTCCGCGGAGTTGCGACCGCCGACGGTGGCGCCCTGTCCGGCGAAGTGCTTGAGCACCACGGCGGCCTTGTCCTCGGCGAACTGCCCGTCCGCGCAGCCGGATTGGCCCTGCATGCCGCGCACCAGTGCCTCGGTGAGGCGGGCGGCCAGATACGGGTCCTCGCCGAAGCACTCCTCGGTACGGCCCCAGCGGGGGTCGCGCGCGAGGTCGAGGGCGGAGACGAGGGCGACATGGCCGCCACGGGCCCGCAGTTCGGCTGCGGCATGGGCGGCGGCCTGCTCGTACAGCTCGGGATCCCAGGTGGCTCCGACGGCCAGGTTGACCGGCAGGACCGTGCCGTCCAGGGCCATGAGGCCGTGCGGGACCTCCTCGACCAGAAGCGCCGGGATGCCGAGGCGGCTGCTTTCCATGACGTGGCGCTGCACCAGGTCGGCGAGCGTGGCTCCGTCGGCCGCGCCCGCGCCGGTGGAGTGGTCGACGCCCGACCAGGCGTCTGCGCGCAGGAGTCCGTACAGGGCGCCGAGGCCGGCGAAGCGCTCGGTCTCGGCGTACAGCGCCTCGGTGAGTTCGAAGCCGTCCGGTGTGCGGCGGTAGGCGTCCCAGCCGTACATCCGCTGGTTGAGCTGGCCGGCCTTCTCCCGCAGGGTCATGCGGGCGAGCAGGTCGGCGACCCGGTCGTCGACGGCGGCGTCCGGGTCCAGGTAGAGGGGGCCCCGCGTGTCGTGGCCCCGGGAGACCTCGGGTGGCTGCTCGGGCCGGGCGGCCGCGTGTTCCGGAGTCGGCATGCGACCGGTCCTTCCATGCTGTTGTCGCGTGGAGCTTCGAGGGGGCCTACCGGTCAGGTGGCCGGGGCGGAGGGTGCCGAGCGGCCGTGCCCGAGCCGGGCGAGGGCGACTGCTCCGCCGCAGCCGTCCGCCACCCAGTCCAGCGTCAGGCCGAGTGCCTTGAGGCGCTCGTTCAGAGGAACGGTCAAGGGTCCTTCGGGGCCGAGCAGCCCGCCGGTGGCGACGATCCGCTCGCCCTGGCGGGGTTCCAGCGTGCGGACCGGCTCCAGCAGGTGGTCCGCCGCCTCGTCGAGGATCGCCCGCGCGACGGCGTCCTTGTGCCGGGCCGCCTCGGCGACCAGCGGGGCGAGGCGGGCGAGGTGGATCGGGGGCTCGGCCATGACGGCGGGCAGCAGGTGCATCCGGTAGGCCGCGCGCCGGTCGGGCGACCACTCCGGCTCCGCCGGGTGCCGCTCGCGGGCGGAGGCGGCGGCGCCGGCGCTGAGGGGACCGCCCGCGTGGTTCGGGCTGTTGGGGCTGTTCGGGTCGCCGGTGTGTCCATTCGGCCACGCCTCGGCGTACGGCAGCGCCTCGGCCGGCAACCCCAGTGCCCGGCCGACCGCGTCGGCCAGCGTCGTGGGGCCGCCGCGGCCGTCCGCCATGCGCAGCGCCGCCCGTACCGCGCTGCGGCCGATCCAGAAGCCTCCGCCGTCGTCCCCGAGCAGCCAGCCGTCACCGCCGACGGTCACCGCGCAACGGCGGTCCCTGATACGCATCGCGACCACACCGGTGCCGGCGACCAGGGCCAGCCCGTCGGCCGGGGTGCCGGGGGCGGAGGCGAAGGCCGCCTCGATGTCGCTGCTGACGTCGACCGAGTCCGCCGCGATGCCCAGGCGTCGCAGTGCGGCGGTGAGCGCGGCCAGGGCATTGAGGCGGCCGGGCTCGTCCGGGGCGGTCTCCGCCGCGCCCGCGAAGCCGCCGGCCACGGCGACGACCCTGGCGCGGTCCGCCTCCGGCACCGCCCGGGCGACGGCCTCGGCCAGGTGTTCGGTGAGCAGCGGCACCGGGACGGTCAGGGCGTTGCCGGGTCCCGCGACACCCTGGCCGAGCACGCGACCGTCCACGGCGGACGCCAGGACGGCGCGCGTACGGGTGCCGCCGGCGTCCAGACCCACCACGAGGTCCCGGTTCCGCACGCGATCCTGCACCCGACCCCGCCCCCGCCCTGAATCCTGGTTCAAATCATTGTTCATTGGCGACCATGGTGGTTGATACATTCGCCGAGAACAAGCCCCGGCCGCGCGTCGGCACAGGTTTCCGAGGAGGACCCCATCAGCACTCCCCCCGTACCCAGCGCCCCCGCGCCCCGCTTCGGCGTGAACTACACGCCCCGCCGCGGCTGGTTCCACTCCTGGCACGACTTCGATCCGGTCCACGCCCGTGAGGACCTCGCCCAGATAGCCGGGCTCGGTCTGGACCACATCCGTGTCTTCCACCTCTGGCCGCTCCTGCAGCCCAACCGCACGCTGATCCGCGGCGCGGCCGTCGACCAGCTGGTCCAGCTCGTCGACCTGGCGGCGGAGGCCGGTCTCGACGTCCTCGTGGACGGAGTGCAGGGCCACCTGTCGAGCTTCGACTTCTATCCGGAGTGGACCCGCAGCTGGCACCACCGCAACGTGTTCACGGACTCCGAGGCCATCGAGGCCCAGGCGGAGCTGCTGCGCGTCCTCGGCCGCGCGCTCGCCGACCGGCCCAACCTCATCGGCCTCCAGCTCGGCAACGAGCTCAACAACCTGGTCGAGCACAACCCGGTGACCGTCGCGGAGGTGGACCACTACCTCGACACGCTCCTCGCCGCCGCCCGGGACGGTCTGTCCGCGGCCCCGCCCGGCCGCCTCGTCACACACTCCGCGTACGACGCGGCCTGGTACGGCGACGACCACCCGTTCACCCCGGAGGCCTCGGCCCGCAAGGGCGACCTGACCACCGTCCACCCGTGGGTCTTCTCGGGCGACTGCGCACGCCGTTACGGCCCCCTCTCGCCGCAGGTCCTGCACCTCGCCGAGTACGGCGTGGAGCTCGCCAAGGCCTACGCCGAGGACGTGACCCGGCCCGTCTGGGTGCAGGAGACCGGTGCGCCCGCGCCGCACATCCCGGCGGCCGACGCACCCGAGTTCGCCCGCACCACCGTGCTCAACGCCTCGGAGTGCGCAGGGCTGTGGGGCGTGACCTGGTGGTGCTCCCACGACGTGGACCGCTCCCTGGCCGACTACCCGGAACTGGAGTACACCCTGGGCCTCTTCGACTCCTCCGGCCGCCCCAAGCCGATCGCCACCGCGTTCGCCGACGCCGTCGCCGAGGTGCGCGCCAAGCCCCAGCCCGCACAGCCGCGCGACCTGGCCCTGGTCCTGGACTGCACGCCCGCCACCCGCTCCGTCTCGGGTCCGGGCGGCGCGTACTTCGAGGCGTGGATGTGGCTGCGGAGCCAGGGCGTCCGCCCGACGGTGGTCCTGGCCTCGCACGCGGACGACGCCGACCACCTTTCGGCCCGGGGCATCACGGATCTCGTACGGAATCCGTGACGACCGGGCCGGACGCCGGACGCCGGAGCCGTGAACGTGACGGGACGCGGACACGGACGCCGGTCCAGGCAAGGGTGACGGAACGCGGAAGCAGGTCGAAGGCGGCGGAGCGCGCCGGTGAGCGGCTACTCGCCAGCCAGCGCCTCCGCCAGTGCCCGCAGGTTGACCCGGCCCCGCCCGTACGAGCACAGGTCGTCCCCGTCCTCGGGGAGCCCGGTGGAGACCCGTACGGCGTCCGGGCGCCGGGCCAGCAGGGAGTCACGGAGGCGGGCCTGCCAGGGGTGCAGCCCGGCGTCGTATGTGGCGACGATCAGGGGGGAGCCCTCGGCCCACCGCAGGATCCCGGTGACGAGGGCCGCCGGGTCGGCCGGCTCCCCGGTGACCGCGGTTCCCGAGGCCGTGGGGTCGACGGCGCGCAGCTCGGTCAGCAGGTCCTCGCCACCCCAGTTGAGCGCGGGGTGCGGGGGCGGGAAGAGGTCGACGACATGGGCACCGACCACTGAGGGGCCGCCGGACCGGCCGCGTACGGCCCGGCGGGCCGCCTCCGCTCCGGCCCCGGAGTCCCATGCGGCGACCGTGCCCGGAGCGGCCGGCGTCGCGTACCGCTCGGCGAGGAGGCGGACCCGCCCGGCGGCCTCCCACACGCGCTCGTCGGGCAGCGCTCCGGTGCGCAGCGCGCCGAGTACCGCGTCTCGGCAGGCCAGCGTGGTCTCCAGGTCCGGTACGGCGACGATGACCTGGTCGGCTCCCGCGGTGAGGGCGATCCGGGCCCCGGCGGCCTCCCCGTAGCGGTCGGCGATCGCCTTCATCTCCAGCGCGTCGCTGACCAGCACCCCGTCGAAGCCGATGTCGTCGCGGAGCAGATCGCGCAGGATGCGGCGGCTCAGCGTGGCCGGGCGGTTCGGGTCGAGCGCCGGGAACACGACATGGGCGCTCATCAGCATCGGAACGCCCGCCGCGACGGCCGCGCGGAACGCTTCGAGGTCGGGGAGCAGTTCGTCGTACGGCCGCGGGTCGAGGGCGGTGTCGTGGTGGCTGTCGGTCACGGTGCCGCCGTGGCCGGGGAAGTGTTTGGCGCAGGAGGCGACACCGCGGGCCTCGGTGGCGGTGATCCACGCGCGCAGGTGGCGGCCGACGAGCTCGGGGTCGGCGCCGAAGGAGCGGGTGCGCACGATCGGGTTGTCCGGGTGGTGCTGGAGGTCGGCGACCGGCGCGTACGAGGCGGTGATGCCGAGGGTGGCGAGGTGTCCGGCGAGCGCGTCGGCGCAGCGGGCGGTGAGATCCGTGTCGTCGACGACGCCGAGCGCGAGGTTGCCGGGGACGTCGGGTGCGCCCGCGCCCACCAGGTGGCCGATGCCGCCGCCCTCGTTGTCGATGCCGACGATCAGGTCGGGGCGTATGGCCCGCAGTTCGTCGGTGAGCCGGCGCACCTGTTCGGCGTCGCGCACGTTGCGGGTGAACAGGATGACACCGCCGAGCCCCCGGTCGACGAGCCGTTTCAGTGTGGCGGGGACGCTCGCGGTCCCCTCGAAACCGGCGACGAGGCAGCGGTGGGCGGCCTCGTCCAGATCGACGGGCAGACCGGGACCGTCGAACGCGGCGGGCAGGGGGTGGATCACGTCGACTGTCCTCCGGTCGGATGACGGATCGGATGATGCAAGCCACCAAAACATAACCCCAAGGTGAATCAATCAACCAGCCCCCTTGACGCAACGCATGCGCCGCACCACGGAGGGCAGCGGTCCGGAACGATCTCCTGACGCGGGCCTGACGCCCGTCCGTCGCCCTCGGTAGGGTCCGCGACAGCGGTCAGGACCTGGTCCGGTACGCCTCGAAGCGATGAGGAGTGATGCACGGTGATCCCATCCGCCCCGCGCGTGGAGCTGACGCCCGCCGCCGCCGAGCTGCTGCGCCGACTGCGGGCCGCCCACGGTCCGCTGATGTTCCATCAGTCCGGCGGTTGCTGCGACGGCAGCGCGCCCATGTGCTACCCGGAGGGCGAGTTCCGGACGGGCGACTCCGATGTACTGCTCGCCTCGCTGGCCGTCGACGGCGTCGAGGAGCCGGTGACGTTCTGGATGTCGCGGAGCCAGTACGAGGTGTGGAGTCACACCCGGCTGATCGTCGACGTGGTGGAGGGGAGGGGCAGTGGTTTCTCGCTGGAGGCACCCGAAGGGGTGCGTTTCCTGACCCGTTCGCGTCTCGTCGGCACGTAGTCGTCGTCACGCCACCTGCTCTGTGGTGAACTCCCTTGTGTCCTGGGCCATTTGAGGAGACAGCGGAGAGAGCAGGGGCAGCGTGAGACGACGCACCGGACGACTCAGAACCGCACTGACGGTTGTAGCGGCATGGAGCGCACTGGCCGGCGCCGCCCTGGCAGGGGCGGCACCGGCCAGTGGCGCGCCGGACGGCGGCCCGCCGGGTTTCCACCGGCTCGCACCCGGCGTGCGCTACACCGAGTTCGATATCCCGGCCTCCAAGGGTGTGGCGCACGCACATGTGCTCAGCGTCGATCTCCGCAATCCGCGGGTGAGTGTCGACCTGCTGCACCCCGGCGCGGTGGCGGCACGGGCGCCCGTTTCGCGGCTGGCCGACACACAGGGTGCCGTCGCGGGCGTCAACGGCGACTTCTTCAACATCACCGAGACCCAGCACCCAGGGGTCGAGGCGACCGGCGCGTCCGTCGGTCCGGCGATCGCGGGCGGGCGCACGCTCAAGGCGGCGGTCCCCGACGGCCAGCGCTTCGGCCCCGCCCTGCCGCCCGGCACGAGCACCCGGGACGTACTCGGCGTGGGCACGGACCATCGGGCCCGCCTCGACAGCCTCGCCCTCGACGGGTCGGTCACCACCGCCGAGGCGCGCCTCCCGCTCGGCGGGCTCAACCAGTACGCGCTGCCGGTCGGCTCCGTCGGCGCGTTCACCTCGGACTGGGGCACCCCCTCTCGGGTGCGGGCCACCTGCGGGACGGACACCGACCGGGCCGCGCCCTGCAGTACGGACACCCATGAGGTGACCGTCCGGGAGGGCCGGGTCGTGTCATCGGCCGACACACCCGGCAACGGACCCATCGCTTCCGGCACCACTGTCCTGGTCGGCCGTGAGGCGGGCGCCCAGCAACTGCGGAAGCTGACCCTGGGTGAGCGGGTCGTGGTGCGGCACCGGCTGGTGGCGGCCGCGTCGAGGATCCCGTACCGGTTCGTGATCGGCGGCTATCCGGTCCTCAGGGGCGGTCAACCGCTCGCGGGGCTCGACACCACGACCGCGGCGGTACGGACCGCCGCGGGCATCTCGGACGGCGGCCGCCGGCTCCTGCTGCTCGCGCTGGACGGGGCACCCGAGTTCCGCACCGGACTCACCATCGCGGAAGTCGCCGACACCATGCGGGGGTTGGGTTCCGTGGACGCCTTCAGCCTCGACGGCGGCGGCTCCAGCACGCTGGCCGCCCGGGAGCCGGGCTCGACGACGGCGACCGTGCGCAACCATCCCAGCGGCGGGGCGGAGAGGCCGGTGCCCAACGGGATCGGCGTGTTCTCGCGGTCGTGAGCCGCGTGCCCCACCTCCGCCACGGGCTCACGGCCTGAGGCTGCTGACGACGTCGGCGGTCGCCGTGAGCCCGTTGTGGATGGTCGGCGCCATGCTCGTGCTCGCGAGATAGAAGCCGAGCAGCACACAGACCACGGCGTGCGAGAGCTTCAGCGCGCCGTTGCGGAGGAAGACCACCGCAAGGATCAAGAGCAACAGGACCACAGAGATGGAAATGGCCATCGTCAACCTCCTCCGCCACGTCCACACCGCGGCTTTCGGCCGCAAGTGTGGCGTAGCGGGGGGTTCGTCCGGGTCGCTGACGTGTCCGCCGAACGTGTGTTGACTGCGCGTGAAAGCGCTGGGCTGCGCCCGTCGGTTGGTGATCGCTGGCCTACGCCCGCTCGTGGACCTACTTGTGGGCGTCCAGGAACGCTTCGAGACCTGCGAGGTCGTCGGTGTTGAAGTAGTCGGCGTCGGCGGCGAGGAGTTCGCCCCACACCGCGTCACGGGCGGGGCCCGCCAGATCGGGGGTGGCCCAGAAGCGGACCTTCTGCCCTCGGGAGTGCGCCGCCGCGATGATGCCGCGCAGCTTCTGGCGCTCCACCTCGGGGAACGTGCCGACGCCCTGCCAGGTGAAGTTGAGCGTCCAGTTGTCGCTGATCAGCGGGATGAAGGAGGCCGGGGCCGGGACGGGGGCCAGCAGGTCGAGAAGGCGGCCGTCGTAGAAGGCCCGCCGCACGGTCTGGGCCTCCATCGGGACACGGGCCGCGCGGTCACCGGAGATCACGGCCGTCACCGCGCCGGGGAAGACCCGGCCGTGGGCGTACGTCGTGAACAGGTGCCGGTAGCGGCGCAGTTGGCGATCGAGCTCCTGGTACGTGGACGCGCCCTCGGTCTTGATGTCGATGAGCAGCTGGACCGGCTTGCGCTGCCCCCGGTACACCGAGCCGCGGTTGGCCTTCACCCGGGCCGCGAGGGGGGCGAGGTAGAGGGATTCCAGGGTCCGGGTCGGGTCGAGCTCGACCGGGTCGTGGGCGACCAGGAGCTGGTTCCCGACGAGGAAGATGTCCGACTCGACGCTCCCGAAGCGGTGGTCGAGCGCGTCGAGGAGGGGCCGGGGGTGGAGGTAGTCGTTGTGCGCGTGGGCGCGCCACAGCGGGCGCGGCCGGTGTCCGCCCTCGGTCGCCTGCGCGTACGCGGGCACGGCGACGCTGCCCGCCACCGCGGCGGCGAGGGTGGTGAGGGCTCTGCGACGGGTGGTGAGGGCCATGTCTGCCTCCCTGAGAGTGCCGTATGGGCCTCAGCGAGTATCGGTCCTCAGGGGGTTCAAGGAGCAGGGCCGTGCGGGGAGTTGGCCGGACTGCCGCTGTGCGTTCACTTCGCCCGACCTCCTCCGGCGGACGTTCACACCGAGGTCAACTCGGCCCAGCCGACCGTCCGGTCGCACCACCGCTCCAGCAGCACCCGGTCGTGCCCGACGGCCAGCAGTCCGGCCCCGCTCTCCCGCCGGTAGGTCTCCACGACGCCGACCAGCGCGGCCGTGGTCGAGGCGTCGAGCATCGCCGTCATCTCGTCGCAGACGAGCCAGCGCGGCCGCAGCGCGAGCGCCCGTGCGAGACAGGCCCGCTGCAGCTGACCGTCGCTGACCTCGTGCGGCCGACGGCCCAGCAGGTCCGCTCCGAGCCCCACGGTTTCGGCCAACTCCCGTACGCCGTCGGTCGGTCGGCCGGTGGCCCGGAGCGGTTCGGCGATCAGGTCCGCGAGCCGCAGGCGCGGGTCCGCCGAGAGGCGTGGCTGCTGGAAGACGACCCCGAAGGCGGTGCGCTGGGCGCGCGGCGCCCGATGACGCCAGCCGCGGGCCGGCTCGCCGTCCATGACGACCTCGCCGGAGTCGGGCCGGTGCAGCAGCGCGGCGACCCGGGCCAGCGTGGACTTGCCGCAGCCGCTGGGCCCCTGGAGCCCCACGGCCTCCCCTGCGTTCACGGTCAGTGAGACCTCGCGGACGACGGGGGCGCGCCGGTCGTACCCGGCCGTGACGGACCGCAGCTCAAGCACGCGCCACCTCCCGACAACGCATGTGCCCCTCCTGGTCACGCACGCGCCACCTCCACCTCATCCATGTGACCCACGTGATGGCAGGCCACGCCCGCCACGAACTCCGGCAGGACCCGGCACGCCTCGCTCACCCGTCCGCACCGCGCGGCGAAGGCGCACCCCTCCGGGAGCGCGCCGAGTTCCGGCGGCATGCCCGGGATCGGAGTGAACTCCCGCTCCGGGAGTGCGTTCAGCAGACCGCGTGCGTACGGGTGCCGCGGCCCCGGCGCTCCGAAGAACTCGGCCGCCCCGGCGATCTCCACCACGCGCCCCCCGTACATCACGGCGACCCGGTCGGCGATCCGCTCGGCCGCCGCCAGGTCGTGGGTGATCAGCAGCAGGGCACGGTGGTCCCCGGTGTGGCGGCGGAGTTCGTCGACGGTGTGCTCGACGAGGTCGCGGTCGAGCCCGGTGGTCGGCTCGTCGGCGAGCAGCAGGGGCGCGTCTCCGACGAGGGCGAGCGCGGTGGCGGCCCGTTGGGCGAGCCCGCCGGACAACTCGTGCGGGTAGCGGTCGAGATGGTCCACGGGAAACGCGGCCCGCTCCGCGGCGGCCACCGCGCCTTCGCCGGACGTCCCCGTCAACTCCCTTACAGCCTCGGCGAGCTGGGACCGTACGGTCCGAACCGGGGTGAGGTGCGCCGCGGGACTCTGCGGTACGAGTCCGACGCGCCGACCGCGTACCTCTCGGGCGAGCACCCGCTCGTCCGCGGCCAGCAGGTCGAGTCCGTCGCCGCCGAGCAACGCCGAACCCGCGACCGAGGCGTTGCCCGGGAGCAGGCCGAGCAGCGCGGAGGCGAGCACCGACTTGCCGCAGCCGCTCTCGCCGACGAGGGCCAGGCACTCCCCCGCCGCGAGATCGAAGGAGACATCCGTGACGGCCCGTACGTACGCCCGGTCGCGCATCCGGAAGCGCACGGAGAGCCCACGCACCGAGAGGACGTTCATGCCATCGGCTTCCGGTGTCACAGCATCAGCTCCGATCGGCTTCGCGGGTTGAGCCGTTCGCGCCAGGCGCCCGCGAGCCCGGCGATGGCGAGGGTGGCGGCGACGGCGCACAGCCCGGGGAAGAGGGTGGGCCACCAGTCGCCGGCGAGCAGCGATCCACGTGCGCTCTGCACCAGCGTGCCGAGGCTGGCCTGATGGGTGGGCAGCCCCAACCCGAGGAAGGACAGGGCGGATTCGTGCCAGACGGCGTGCGGCACCATGAGGACGGCGGCGAGTCCGGCCTGGGGCAGTACGCCGGGCAGCAGGTGCCGTACCACCACCCGGTAGCGCGAGGCACCGCCCGAGATCGCGGCGTCGACGTACGGCCGGGAGCGCAGGGAGAGGATCTCCGCGCGGACGATCCGGGCCGTCGACAGCCAGTGGGTGAGCGCCACCGAGACGACGACCGGCCACACACCGGGCCGGAACATGGCGACGATGAAGATGCCGAGGAGCAGGTGCGGCACGGACGCGAACACGTCCACGAGCCGCATCACCAGCCGGTCGGCCCATCCCCCGAACGCACCCGCGACCGCGCCCACGGCAGTGCCGACCACGGTGGACACCACGGCCGCGACCACACCGACCAGCAGCGAGACCCGCAGCCCGTAGACACAGCGCAGCAGCAGATCCCGTCCCACGTCGTCGGTCCCGAACGGGTGGGCCAGGGAAGGCGGTTGGAGCTTGGCTGCCAGGTCCACGGCCTGCTGGTCGAGCTGGACCAACGGCGGCACGAGCAGCACGGCCAGCACCATCACGGCCACGGCGGCCGCCGAGCCGCGCACCCGCCACGCGCGCGTGGAACTCCGTACGACCGCACGCGTGCGCCATACCTCAGCCGTCTCGACGGCCTCGGTCGCCCCCGAAGCCCCCGTCGTCTTGGTCGTCTTGGTCGTCTCAGCCATCGAAACCCACCCTCGGGTCCGCGAGCCCATACAGCACGTCCGCGAGGAGGTTCCCCACCAGCACGGCGATCGTGGCGAGCACGGTCAGTGCGGCGAGCAGCGGGAAGTCGACGGCGGTGGCGGCCTCGACGGTCGCCGCGGCGATGCCGGGCCAGCTGAAGACGGTCTCCACGAGCAGTGCGCCGGTGATGAGTTCGGGCACGCGCGAGCCGATGAGCGTGAGGACCGGCAGCATTCCGGAGCGCAGGGCGTGCGCCAACAGGACGGTGCGCTCGGCGAGTCCACGCGCGCGTGCACCGCGTACGGGGTCCTCCTGGAGTGCGTCGCCGACCCCCTGCCGGACGTACAGCACGAACCAGGGCAGCTGCGAGAGGGCCAACACGCCTGCGGGCAGGACGAGATGGCGTGCGACCTGGTCGGCCGTGACGACCGTGCTGCCGGTGTCCGTCAGGCCGCCGGCGGGCAGTACACCCAGTTTCAGGGCGAAGAACCACATCACGAGCAGGCCCAGCCAGAACGGCGGCGCGGCCTCCAGGGTGTACGCGAGCGAGGTGACGGCCCTGTCCGTCCAGCCGCCCGGCCGGCGCGCGGCGAGGACGCCGAGCAGCCCGCCCAGCAGGACGGCCACGAGGAAGGCGGTGGAGGCCAGCAGCACCGACCAGCCGACGCGTTCGGCGATCACGTCGGCGACCGGCTGCCGCAGGGCGCTGGAGTCGCCGAGGTCGCCCTGCACGGCGGACGTCAGCCAGTTCCACCACCGGGTGACGAGCGGTTCATCGGCGCCGAGGTTGGCGCGCAGCTGGTCGAGCGTCTCCTGCGAGGCGCTGAGTCCGGCCGTGCCCGCGTACGCCTTGACGGGGTCGAACGGGGAGGCCGCGGCGATCGCGAAGACCCCGAACGTGACGATCCCGAGGACGGGGGCGGCGAACAGGGCCCGCCGTCCCGCCAGCCGCGCCATGGGGCGCCACGGCGGACGGCTCACGGCCGCCAGTCCTCGACGTTCCACCACGGGCCCGCGGCGAGACCGTGGTCGTGCGGTTCGACCTGCGTGGACAGGTCGCCGAAGCGGTCGTCGACCACGTACAGATGGTCGATGTGGGTCAGGAAGGTGTAGCCGGGGTTCTTCACCAGCTCGCGCTGCACGGTGTCGTAGGCGGTCTTGCGCTCTGCCGGCTCGCCGCTCTCGCGGCCGGCCTTCAGGGCGCGGTCGACGGTGGCGTTGTCGTACCAGCCCATGTTGTTGAAGCCGTCGCCCGCGAGGTCCGACCTGAGGAGCGGGTACTGGTCGAAGTCGGGGTCGGCCGGTGAGCCGCCGCCCGCGAGCACCGCGTCCTTGGGCATGCGCGGCTCGATGACCTCCCAGGTGCCCGCCTGCACCTCGACCTCGACGCCGATCTTCTTGGCGTCGGAGGCGTACGCGAGGGCGTGGTCCTGACGGAGCTTGTCGCCGGAGACGTACCAGAGCGGGAAGCTCGCGCGGACGCCGTCCTTCACGCGGATCCCGTCCTTGCCCGGCTTCCAGCCGGCCGCGTCGAGGACCGTCCGCGCCTTCTTCGGGTCGTACGTCCGCTCGGTGCCCTCGGTGAACCACTCGCTGTCCGTCGGGACGGGTCCGTAGGCCACCTTGCCGGCGCCTTCGAGGATGCCGTCGACCATGGCCTTCCGGTCGACGGCGATGTCGAGGGCGCGGCGCACGGCGGTGTTCCCGGTGACCTTGTTGCCGGTGGGCAGGGTGACCGTGCGGTAGTCGAAGCTCTTGGCCGCGTACGTCTTCTGCCCCGACCCCTGGAAGGCCTTGGCGAGGTTGGGCGGCAGGATCGCGCCGTCGAGGTCGCCGGATTGCAGCCGGGTGGCGCGTACGTCGTCGTCCTTGATGATCGCCATGGTGAAGCGCTCGATCTTCGGAGTGCCGCCCCAGTAGCCGGAGTTGGCCTCCAGGACGAGCTGTTCGCCCTTGGACCACTTGGCCAGCTTGTAGGGGCCGGTACCGACGGGCTTCGATCCGAACGCCCCCGTGTTGACGTCCTGGCCGCCGGCTATGTGCTCGGGCGCAATGGGCAGCACCGTGCGCTCCGCGAAGGGGGCGTAGGGGTACTTGAGCCGGAAGACGACCGTGTCGTCGCCCTTCGCCTCGACGCTCTCTATCGCGTCGAGCTCGCCCTTGGAGGCGTTGTTGGTCCTCTCGTCGAGGATGGTCTCGTAGGTGAAGACCACGTCCTTCGCGGTGAACGGCTCCCCGTCGCTGAACTTCACGCCCTCGCGCAGCGCGTAGGTGTACGTGCGTCCGTCGTCGCTCACCTTCGGCAGTGCGGCGGCGAGCGCGGGCTTCAGCTTCAGGTCGGCGTCGTGGGTGAGCAGCCCGTCGAAGATCTTGGAGTTGCCGTCCTTGCCGAAGCCGAGGAGGGGGCTCAGGGTCTCCGGTTCGTAGGCGATGCCGACGACGGCCGAGGTCGCCGCAGCCCCGCTGTCGCCCTCGCCGGGCGCCGAACACGCGGAGGCGACGGTCGCCAGAGCGGCGGCCGTCGCCAGGGTGCCCATGCCTCGTATCGATCGGGCCCTCATGCCGCCCCCACCTCTAATGAACATCAACAGTTATTGCGAACAGTTCGCAATTATGCATGATGGGGGAGGTGGGTAAAGCGAAGGCCCGCTCCTGTCCGGGGGGTCGGAGCGGGCCTTCGTGCCATCGGCGGGAGTGGATCAGGGCGAGGTCAGGGGGCCTGGAGGTCCACCAGACCGGCCAGTGCCTCGCGGTGGGCGCCCCCGGTGCCGTACGCGATCGAGTCGGCCTTGGCGCGTTTCAGGTAGAGGTGGACCGGGTGCTCCCAGGTCATACCGATACCGCCGTGCAGCTGGACCGCCTCCTCGGCCGCGTGCACCGCGACGGGCGACGCGTAGGCCTGGGCCACGGCGACCGCCACATCGGCGTCCGGGCTCCCGGCGGCCAGCGCGTCGGCGGCGTTGCGGGCCGCGGCGCGCGTGCCCACGACCTCCTGCCACAGCGCGGCGAGCCGGTGCTTGAGCGCCTGGAAGCCGCCGACCGGGCGGTTGAACTGCTTGCGCTCCTTCAGATAGCGGACCGTCTCCGTCAAGCACCAGTCGGCGAGGCCGAGTTGCTCGGAGACGAGCAGTCCGGCTCCGGCGCGCAGAGCACGCCGTACGGCCGGTGCGGAATCCGGGGTGAGGAGGCGCGCCGGGGCCCCGTCGAGCGTGACCGTGGCGACCGGCCGGGTCAGGTCGAGGGAGACCTGCGGGGTGACCGTGACGCCTTCGGCACCGGCCTCCACGGCGTACAGCCCACCGTCCTCCGCCGGCACGAGCAGCACGTCCGCGGCGACCGCGTCCGCGATGCCGGTCAACTCCCCGTGCAGAGCGCCGCCTTCGTGGCTTACGGACTTGTGGGGCGCCCCGGGCCCGGCGGACAGCGCCACCGCGAGTGCGCCGATCGTGCGGCCGGACGCGAGGGCGGTGAGCAGCTCGGCGGCCTCGTCGGACCCGCACGCGAGCAGCGCCTCGGTCGCGACGACGGCACTCGTCAGATACGGGACGGGAGCGACCGCGCGGCCCAACTCCTCCAGGACGACGGCGACTTCACGGTGCGTGGCACCCTGGCCGCCCTGCGCCTCCGGGACGAGGAGGCCCGCGAGGCCCATGCCGTCCGAGAGGGCCTTCCACAACTCGGGGTCGTGCGGCCGGTCCGACTCCGTGCGGGCGATGACGCCCGGCGCGTCGCAGTGGTCCGCGAGGAGGTCGCGGACGGCGGCGCGCAGCGCCTCTTCCTCTTCCGAGTACAGCAGGTCGGGGGCGCTCATCGGGCGAGGTCCTTCCAGGCGACGTCCTTGTCGGTGCGCGGCTCGGAGGGCAGGCCCAGCACGCGTTCGGCGACGATGTTCAGCAGGACCTCGCTGGTCCCGCCCTCGATGCTGTTGCCCTTCGAGCGGAGGTAGCGGTAGCCGGCGTCACGGCCGGTGAAGTCGACGAGTTCGGGACGGCGCATCGTCCAGTCCTCGTACAACAGGCCCTCCTCACCGAGGAGTTCGACCTCCAGGCCGCTGATCTCCTGGTTGAGGCGGGCGAACGCCAGCTTCATGCCGGAGCCCTCGGGACCCGGCTGGCCCGCGACGAGCTGCTGGCGCAGGCGCTCGCCGGTGAGCCGTGCGACCTCGGCCTCCACCCACAGCGTGAGCAGCCGCTGGTGCAGGTCGTGGGTGCGCAGATCGGGGCGCTCGCGCCAGGTCTTGGAGACCGGGCCGATCATGCCGCCCTCGCGCGGGATGCGCATGCCGCCGATGGAGACGCGCTCGTTCATGAGCGTGGTCTGCGCGACCCGCCAGCCGTCGCCGACCTCACCGAGGCGGTGCGCGTCGGGGATGCGGACGTCGGTGAGGAACACCTCGTTGAACTCGGCCTCACCGGTGATCTGGCGCAGCGGCCGCACCTCGACACCGGGGTCGGTCATGTCGCAGATGAAGTACGTGATGCCGCGGTGCTTGGGCGCGTCCGGGTCGGTACGGGCGATGAGGATGGCCCAGCGGGCGAGGTGGGCGCTGGACGTCCACACCTTCTGGCCGTTGACCACCCAGTCGTCGCCGTCACGCACTGCCCTGGTACCGAGCGCGGCGAGGTCCGACCCCGCGCCCGGCTCGCTGAACAGCTGGCACCAGACCTCCTCGCCGACCCAGAGAGGCCTGAGGAAGCGGCTCTTCTGCTCCTCGGTGCCGAAGCCGAGGATCGTCGGCGCGGCCATGCCGAGGCCGATGCCGATGCGCCGCGGGTCGTTGTCGGGCGCGCCCGCGGCCTCCAACTCGGCGTCCACGACGGCCTGGAGGGAACGCGGCGCACCGAGTCCGCCGAGGCCCTGCGGGTAGTGCACCCAGGCGAGTCCGGCGTCGAATCGGGCCTTGAGGAAGTCCACCCGGCCGGTGCCGGCCACCGGATGCGCGGCCAGCAACTCCTGGGTGCGGCGGCGCAGTCCGGCGGCGTCGATCGCCCCGCTCCTGCTCGCGGCGTCGGTCATGCGACGGCTCCGTTCTCGTCGAGGGAGGGCACCACGGCGACCCGACCGGTGGTGACGCCGTCGGCGACCCGCTGCACCGCGGCGGCGGCCCCGCCCAGCGGCACGCGCTCGCTGACGAGCGGCTTGATCCCGCCCCTGGCTGCCAGCTCGGTCAGCTCCTCGTGGCAGCGCAGGACCAGCTTCGGGTCCTTGGTGTTGTAGAGGCCCCAGTGCAGGCCCAGGATCGAGTAGTTCTTCACCAGCGCGTGGTTGAGGCCCGGGCTCGGGATGCTGCCGCTCGCGAAGCCCACGACCACGATGCGGCCCTCGAAGGCCACGACCTTGGTGGACTGCGTGTAGGCGTCACCACCGACGGGGTCGTAGATCACGTCGGCGCCGCGGCCTCCGGTGGCCTCCTTCACCGCGGCGACGACGTCCTCGGCACGCCGGTCCACGACGACGTCGCAGCCCAGCTCACGGGCGACGGCCGCCTTGTCGGCGCCGCCCACGACGCCGATGACCTTGGCGCCCGCGGCCTTCCCGAGCTGCACGGCCGCGCTGCCGACCCCTCCGGCGGCAGCGTGGACGAGCAGCGTCTCCCCGGCCTCCAGGCGAGCCCGCCGGTGCAGTCCGAACCAGCCCGTCTGGTAGCCGATGTGCAGCGCGGCCGCCTCGGCGTCGTCCAGAGCGTCGGGCGCGGGCAGGAGAGCGGCGGCGTCCGCGACGGCGTACTCGGCGAAGCCGCCGTACGGCAGCGCCGGGTTGGCGATGACGCGCCGCCCGTCCTCGGTCTCGCCGCAGATCTCCACGCCCGGCGTGAACGGCAGGGGCGGCCTGACCTGGTACTGCCCGCGGCACATCAGGGCGTCCGGGAAGTTGATGTTCGCGGCGCGCACCTTGAGCAGGACCTGGCCGTCACCGGGCGTGGGCCGCTCCACGTCCTCAAGCCGCATCACCTCGCTCGGCTCGCCGATCTCGTGCACTTGCCATGCCTGCATGCGGAGCCTCCACGGGACTGCTTTGTCTGACCGGGGTCGATTGCATACTAAGCGGTCGCTTGCCACCCTGGGAACACTCCGCGTAGGCCGTTGTCAGTCGTCTTCGCCACGCCGCTTCGGGCGCGCCCGTACATGCATCCGCTCCCCCTGCCGCCCGAAGAGGCTCAGGAACTCCACCGGCCCCTCCCCCGTCGACCCGAACCAGTGGGGCACACGCGTGTCGAACTCGGCGGCCTCCCCCGGGCCGAGTACGACGTCGTGCTCGCCGAGCACCAGGCGCAGCCGCCCGGAGAGGACGTACAGCCACTCATAGCCCTCGTGCGTCCGCGGGTCCGGCTCCTGCTTCCGCCGCGGTTCGAGCACCTTGTAGGCCTGGAGACCGCCGGGCTGGCGGGTGAGCGGCCAGTGCGTACGGCCGTGCATGACGATGGGCTTCGCCGCGCGGATGCGGGGGTCGCCCACCTCCGGGGCCCCGACGAGCTCGTCGAGGGGCACCTGGTGGGCGCGGGCGATGGGCAGCAGGAGTTCCAGGCTGGGTTTGCGCAGCCCGGACTCCAGGCGGGACAGGGTGCTCACGGAGATTCCGGTGGCGGAGGACAGACCCGCGAGGGTGGCGCCCCGCTCCTTGCGGATGCGGCGCAGCCGCGGTCCGACCTCCGCGAGGACGTCGTCGGTGTCGGTATCGGCGTCGGGCCCGGTGTCCGCGGCGGTCTCCCCGTGCTTCTGGTGCTCATCGCGCTCGCTCATCTCTTCATTGCAGTTTCGGCAAAGATGTTTGTCAATACGGCAGGAGGTGGGCGACCTTCTCAGTGGAGGTGGTCACCATGACCGAGAGGTACGAAGTGGTCGTCGTCGGAGGCGGCGCGGCCGGACTGTCCGCCGCGCTCGTCCTGGGACGCGCACGGCGGAGTGTGCTCGTGATCGACACGGGCGAGCCGCGCAACGCGCCCGCCGCACACATGCAGGGCTATCTGTCGCGGGACGGCATGTCTCCGGCGGAGTTCCTCGCCGTGGGACGCGAGGAGATCGCGCGCTACGGCGTCGAACTCGTCCGGGACCGGGCGGTCGACGTGGCCAAGGACGCGGACGGGGAGTTCGACGTGACGCTCGAAGGCGGGCGCACGGTGCACGGACGCCGGCTGGTCGTCGCCACCGGCCTCGCGGACGAACTGCCGAAGGTGCCGGGGGTCGCCGAGCGTTTCGGCCGGGACGTGCTGCACTGCCCCTACTGCCACGGCTGGGAGGTACGGGACCAGGCCTTCGGCGTGCTCGCCACGACCCCGATGGGCGTCCACCAGGCGCTGATGGTCTCCCAGTGGTCGAAGGACGTGACCCTCTTCCTGCACACGGTCGCCGAGGACGAACTCGCGGACGAGGATCTGCGCAGGCTCGCCGCCGCCGGAGTCGACGTGGTGCCGGGCGAGGTCGCCGGGCTGGTCGTCGACGACGACCGGCTCACCGGGATCCGGCTCGCGGACGGCACGACGCACGAGCGCTCGGTCCTGTTCGTCGCACCCCGGGCGGTCCCGCGCACCGGCCTTCTGGAACGGCTCGGCGCCGAACTGCAGGAGACACCGTTCGGCACGTACGCCGTGGTCGACCCGACGGGTCTGACCAGCGTGCCCGGCGTCTGGGCGGCGGGCAACGCGATCGGTTTCGGCGAACAGGTGGTGAACGCGGCGAGCGGCGGCTACCGGGCGGGAGCCACGATCAACGGCGAACTGCTCTTCACGGACCTCGACGCGGCCGTGCGGGCGTAGCTCGAAGCAGACGGCAGTAGGCGGTAGACGGAAGCAGACCCGCGGACGCCGGCCGTGCGGGCGCCGACCGAAGGCGTGGGCCGGGTGGGCGCGGCCCGAAGAAGCAGCCGGGCGGGCGCGGGCGTAGGCGCAGGCCCGAGCCGTAGCCACGCGGAGGTGGAGCCGGGACACGGCCGTGCGGGCGCCGCCGCTGGCCCGAGACCGTGAGCCCCAAGCCCCGAGCCTTGATCCACAGCCCGAAGACCCCGCCGTGCGGGTGTCCGCCGTGCGGGTGTGGATCGGGCGCCTCCGTTGCACCATGGCTGCATGCTGCTGCACCGGCTCGCCCGTGTGTCCCAGGAGGTCGCCGCCACCTCGGCGCGGTCCCGGAAGACGGCTCTGCTCGCGGAGCTGTTCCGGGACGCCGAGGCGGACGACGTGCCGATCGTCATCCCGTATCTGGCGGGCCGCCTCCCCCAGGGGCGGCTCGGCATCGGCTGGAAGATCCTCGGCACACCGGTCCCGCCCGCCGCGGAGCCCACGCTGACCGTGCGGGAGGTGGACTCCCGTCTCACGGACCTCGGCAAGGTCTCCGGTACCGGCTCCCAGGCGGAACGGGCGCGGCTGGTCGGTGAGTTGATGGGTGCGTCCACCGAGCCCGAGCAGCGGTTCCTGCTCGGGCTGATCGGCGGTGAGGTGCGCCAGGGCGCCCTGGACGCCGTCGCCGTGGAGGGCCTCGCCCAGGCGACGGGCGCGCCCTCCGCCGACGTACGGCGGGCGGTGATGCTGGCGGGTTCGCTCCAGACCGTGGCGGAGCGGCTGCTCGCCGACGGGCCGGAGTCTCTCGCCGAGTTCCGGCTCACCGTCGGCCGCCCGGTCCAGCCGATGCTCGCGCACAGCGCCTCGTCGGTCGCCGAGGCGATCGACAAGCTCGGCGTCTGCGCGGTCGAGGAGAAGCTGGACGGCATCCGCGTCCAGGTCCACCGCGACGGCGACGACGTACGCCTCTACACCCGCACACTGGACGACATCACGGACCGACTGCCCGAACTTGCCTCGGCCGCACGGGAGTTGAAGGGTGAGCACTTCATCCTCGACGGTGAGGTCATCGCGTTCGACGAGGGCGGGCGGCCGCGATCGTTCCAGGACATCGCGGGCCGCGTGGGCTCCCGCGTGGACGTCGCCACGGCCGCCGAGGCCGTCCCCGTCTCCCCCGTCTTCTTCGACGCGCTCTCCGTGGACGGCCGCGACCTGCTCGACCTGCCGTTCGCCGACCGCCACACCGAGCTGGCCCGTCTGGTCCCCGAGCCGATGCGCGTACGCCGCACCCTCGTGGCCGACCCGGCGGACGCGCGGGCACGGGGCGCCGCCGAACAGTTCCTCGCCGACACGCTGAAGCGCGGCCACGAGGGTGTCGTGCTCAAGGGCCTCGACGCCCCCTACAGCGCCGGCCGCCGCGGTGCCTCCTGGCTGAAGGTCAAACCCGTACACACCCTGGACCTGGTCGTGCTGGCCGCCGAGTGGGGCCACGGGCGGCGCACCGGCAAGCTCTCCAACCTGCATCTGGGCGCCCGCAATCCGGACGGTTCCTTCGCCATGCTGGGCAAGACCTTCAAGGGTCTGACGGACGCGCTGCTGGCCTGGCAGACCGAGCGGCTCCAGGAACTCGCCGTCGAGGACAACGGCTGGGTCGTGACCGTCCGTCCCGAACTGGTCGTCGAGATCGCGTACGACGGTCTGCAGCGCTCGACGCGCTACCCGGCGGGCGTCACCCTCCGCTTCGCCCGGGTCGTCCGCTACCGCGAGGACAAGACCCCGGCACAGGCCGACACCGTGGAGACCCTGCTCGCCGCGCACCCGGAGGTCATCCCGTGACCGCCACCGCGAAACGTAGCGCGGGCCTGCTCCTGTTCCGCCGCACCGACCACGGCGTCGAGGTGCTCCTGGGCCACATGGGCGGCCCGTTCTTCGCCCGTCGCGACGCCGGCGCCTGGACCGTGCCCAAGGGCGAGTACGAGCCCGACGAACCGGCCTGGGACGCGGCACGCCGAGAGTTCGAGGAGGAACTGGGGCTCCCGCCTCCCGACGGCGACCCCATCCCCCTCGGCGAGGTCACCCAGACGAACGGCAAGGTCGTCACGGTCTGGGCCGTCGAGGCGGACCTGGACGTGACGACGACGGTCCCCGGCACCTTCACGATGGAGTGGCCGCGGGGCTCGGGCCGAGTCCAGGAGTTCCCCGAACTGGACAGAGTGGAATGGCTGGACCTTGACCGGGCACGGGCTCTGCTGGTCAAGGCCCAGGCAACGTTCCTGGACCGCCTCGCGGAACAGACGAGCTGAGGAGACGCGCCCCTGTCTTTCAGGGGTGCGGGGAACTGCGCGACCAGCCACGGCGGACCCGCACGTCGAATACCGCCCCCGGGACGCCACACATGCCGGGCCCCCGCACGGGTACGCGGCCCCCGTCCGCGTTGCGCCCCGTCCCGCGGAGCGAGATTGTCGAAGTCACAGCCCGTACCAGGAGGTCAAAGCCATGCCCATCGCAACGGTGAACCCGGCGAACGGCGAAACGCTCAAGACCTATGACGCCCTGAGCCCCGAGGAGATCGAACACCGCCTCGCAACCGCAGAGGCGGCGTTCCACACCCACCGCACAACCTCGTTCGCCGAGCGCGCACAGCTACTGCACCGAGCCGCCGACCTCCTGGAAGGCGACGCGCAGGACATCGCCCGCGTGATGACGACCGAGATGGGCAAACCGGTCAAGCAGGCCCGCGCGGAGGCCGCCAAGTGCGCGAAGGCGATGCGCTGGTACGCCGACCACGCCGAGGAACTCCTCGCCGACGAGGAGGGCGACCCGTCCGACGCCAAGGACTCCGGCGCCTCCCGCGTCCTCGTGCGCTACCGCCCGCTCGGCCCGGTGCTTGCGGTCATGCCGTGGAACTTCCCGCTCTGGCAGGTGATCCGCTTCGCGGCGCCCGCGCTGATGGCGGGCAACGTCGGCCTGCTCAAGCACGCCTCGAACGTCCCGCAGACCGCCCTCTATCTGGAGGACCTGTTCCGCCGGGCGGGCTACCCGGAGGGCTGTTTCCAGACACTGCTCATCGGCTCGGGCGCGGTCGAGGACATCCTGCGCGACCCGCGGGTCAAGGCGGCCACCCTGACCGGCAGCGAACCGGCGGGCCGCGCGGTCGCCTCGGTCGCCGGGGACGAGGTCAAGAAGACGGTCCTGGAGCTCGGCGGCAGCGACCCGTACGTGGTGATGCCGTCGGCGGACGTCGAACGGGCGGCGCAGATCGCCGTGACGGCCCGGGTGCAGAACAACGGACAGTCGTGCATCGCCGCCAAGCGCTTCATCGTGCACACGGACGTCTTCGACGCCTTCGCCGAGCGCTTCACGGCGGGCATGAGGGCCCTGACGGTGGGCGACCCCCTGGACGAGAACACGGACGTCGGCCCGCTCTCCACCGAACAGGGCCGCGGCGACCTGGAGGAGCTCGTCGACGACGCCGTCGAGAGCGGCGCCACCGTCCTGTGCGGCGGGGAGCGCCCCGACGGGTCCGGCTGGTACTACCCGCCGACCGTCCTCGCCGACATCACCCCCGAGATGCGCATCCACCTGGAGGAGGCCTTCGGACCGGTGGCGACGCTCTACCGCGCCGCCGATCTCGACGAGGCCGTGGCCATCGCCAACGACACGCCGTTCGGGTTGAGTTCCAACGTGTGGACCCGGGACGAGGCCGAGATCGACCGTTTCGTTCGTGATCTGGAGGCGGGCGGCGTGTACGTCAACGGGATGACGGCGTCCCACCCGGCGTTCCCGTTCGGCGGGGTGAAGCGGTCCGGTTACGGGCGTGAGCTGTCGGGACACGGAATCCGAGAGTTCTGCAACATCACCACCGTATGGCACGGAGCGTGAGCGTTCCGCAGCTACGATCCCCTCTGTGAACCGCGAAGTGACCCTGCCTCTGATCGTCGACGACCGCGGTACCTTGCAGGTTTCCGCGGCCGACGTGAGCAAGCTCCTGCGAACGATGGGTGGTCGGTGGCTGCATCTGGTGGAGGCGGGGCAGGACGGCCTCGACGAGGACACCGTCGCCGCGCTCACGATCGAGCTCGCGAAGCTTGCCGACCGTATTGACGTGGCGTGCATCGCGCACAGCAGTGGGAGTGCGTCCGGCTAGGGGTGCCCCTCAGGGTGCGACCCGCTGGTCCAGTTCCCACAGTGCGTGCCAGAACTTCGTCTCGTAGGTCTGCAGCAGGCGGCCGTAGTGATGGACCTCGTTCTCGTCCAGCCCTCCTGCGTCGAGTCCTGCCTGCACGGCCGCCGAGGCCCTCTGCTCCAGCTCGGGTGCGGGCTCGGCGAAGAAGTCGAAGAAGCCGCAGGGCTCGTCGTCGAAACCGTAGTGGCGGCGCAGGGAGTCGGCGATCGTGGCGCAATAGCCGCCCCAGGCCGCGAAGTTGGCGCTGAGGGCGAGGACCACCGCGGCCGGTGAGCCGTTCAGGGCCAGCCAGGCGACGTACGCGGGATAGGCCTGGCAGTCGGCGAGGGGCTCGTACGCCGCCTCCCGTGCCGTGTCCACACCGCAGGCCGTGGCGTACGCCCCGAGCCGGCCCTGGGCCAGCGTCTCGCCCTCCGCGAGCACGCCGAAGAAGGCCGCGCACTCGGGACCGGCGGTCGTCCCCTCCGCGGCCGAGCGTTCGGCCAGGTGGAGGAAGGCTCGGCGGTCCGCGGCGATGACATGACGCTGTTCGAGGGCGAGGGCGGCGAGTGTGTCGCGGCGGGCCGCGCCCCGGGCGATCAGCGGGAGGAGGCGGTTGGCGTGGGGGTCGGGGGCGAGCTTTCCGGTGGTGCTCTCCAGCAGTTCCCTGGCCGTCCGCGTCATCGCGTACTCCTTCGGTTCGGCTGACTCGCTGACCCCTGCGACCAGAGTGCCACGCCGGCCCCGGGGTCCCCGATCTGGAGTAATCCGGCGCGATATCCCCGCCCCACCGGGTGATCGTGGTGGAACCACCCTTCCGCCGTGGAGAGGGAGTTCCCGGCGGGCGAGAGAAGGCGCAGGCACATGGCGACTTTGTGCAGACCCGCGGTGTCCGTTCCGGAATACGTGATCACGATGGAGGAGACGCTGGAGCTGGCGCGCTCCCGCCATTCCGATCACCCCCAGCTGCCGCTCGCGCTCCGGCTGATCGAGAACACCGGCGTACGCACGCGGCACATCGTGCGGCCCATCGAGGAAACCCTGAAGCACCCGGGCTTCGAGGAGCGCAACAAGGCCTACGAGGCCGAGGCGAAGGCCCGGGTGCCGGCGGTCGTCCAGCGGGCGCTCGACGATGCGGGCGTCCTGGCCGCCGACATAGACGTGATCATCTACGTCTCGTGCACGGGCTTCATGATGCCCTCGCTGACGGCATGGCTGATCAACTCGATGGAGTTCTCCAGCGACACGCGCCAGCTGCCGATAGCGCAGCTCGGTTGTGCCGCCGGGGGCGCGGCGATCAACCGGGCGCACGACTTCTGCACGGCCTATCCCGAGGCCAACGCCCTCATCGTGGCCTGCGAGTTCTGCTCGCTGTGCTACCAGCCGACCGACCTGGGAGTCGGCTCGCTGCTGTGCAACGGCCTCTTCGGGGACGGCATAGCCGCGGCCGTCGTCCGCGGAAACGGCGGCGAGGGCATCCGCCTGGAGCGCAACGGCTCGTACCTGATCCCCAAGACCGAGGACTGGATCATGTACGACGTCCGGGCCACCGGCTTCCACTTCCTGCTGGACAAGCGGGTGCCGACCACGATGGAACCGCTCGCCCCCGCTCTGCAGGACCTGGCGGGCCTGCACGGCTGGGACGCCTCCGACCTGGACTTCTACATCATCCACGCCGGGGGTCCGCGGATCCTCGACGACCTCAGCACGTTCCTCCAAGTGGCACCGGAGGCCTTCCGGTTCAGCCGGGCGACGCTCACCGAGTACGGGAACATCGCCAGCGCCGTCGTCCTGGACGCGCTGCGCCGGCTGTTCGACGAGGGCGGCTCCCACCACCAGGCACGCGGACTGCTCGCCGGCTTCGGGCCGGGGATCACGGCCGAGATGGCGCTGGGCCGCTGGCACCGTTCAGACGAAGAAACGGCATGACATGACCATGAGCGAAGAGACGACGGCGGCACCCCCGGTACGGCACTGGCCGGCCCTGGACCTGACGGGGGTCGACTTCGACCCCGTCCTGTCCGAGCTGATGCGCGAGGGGCCCATCAACCGGATCCAGCTGCCCAACGGCGAGGGCTGGGCCTGGCTGGTCACGCGCTACGAGGACGTACGGCTGGTCACGAACGACCCCCGGTTCAGCCGCGCGGAGGTGATCGGCCGCGAAGTCACCCGGCTGGCGCCGCACTTCATCCCGCAGGCGAGTGCGATGAACTTCGTCGACAAGCCCGACCATTCCCGGCTGCGCAGAGCGGTGAACAGCGCGTTCACCACGCGCGGCATCGAGCGGCTGCGCGCCAACGCCCAGCGGACGCTGGAGGGGATGGTGGACGAGATGCTGCGGGACGGACCACCCGCCGACCTCATCGACCGTGTCCTGGCCCCGTTCCCGATCACCGTCATCTGCGAGCTCATGGGCGTCCCGGCCACCGACCGGCACACGCTCCACACGTGGACGCAGGCGATCCTCTCCTCCTCCCAGGGGGCGAAGGTCAGCGAGCAGGCCAAGCGGGACATGGAGACGTACTTCGCCAAGCTGATCGCCGAGCGGCGCGGCGCGACCGGCGAGGACGTCACCTCGCTGCTGGGCGCGGCGGTGGGCCGGGGCGACATCACGGAGGAGGAGGCGATGGCGCTCGCGGGCCCGATCCAGATCGGCGGCGAGGCCGTCACGAACAACACGGGCCAGATGCTCTACATCCTCCTCACCCGGCCCGCCCTCTTCGACCGGCTGCGCGACGAGCCGGAGCTGCGCCCGCAGGCGATCGACGAACTGCACCGGTACATCCCGCACCGCAACGCCGTCGGTCTCTCCCGCATCGCCACGGAGGACGTGGTGCTCAGAGGAGTACGGATCAGCAAGGGCGACCCGGTCTACGTGTCGTACCTGGCCGCCAACCGTGACCCGGACGTCTTCCCGGACCCCGACCGGATCGACTTCGAGCGCGGCTCCAACCCGCATCTGGCGTTCGGGCACGGCCCGCACTACTGCGTGGGCGGCATGCTGGCCCGCATGGAGCAGGAGCTGATCGTGAACACGCTCCTCGACCGGATCCCGACGCTGCGTCTGTCGGTCTCGGAGGACGAGGTGCCGTGGCGGCGCGGCGCGCTGATCCGCGGGCCCGAGGCCCTGCCCGTCACCTGGTGACCGCCCTCACGCCGCCACCCGAGGGCCTGCTGGTCCCACCCGGTCACGGTCGTACGGTCCGTACCCCGGCCCAGCACGTGACCTTCAAGGTGACCGGCACGCACTCCCGGACGGCTTCCAGCTTCGAGGTGGTCGTCCCGCCGGGCTTCGACGTCGGCGCGCACGTCCACTCGCGCAGCGAGGAGCTGTTCTACGTACTCGAAGGCGAGCTGGACGTGCTCGCCTTCGAGCCCCTCGTCCGCACACCCGACAACTGGCAGCGCTGGCAGTCGGGTTCGGGCAACCAGGTGGTACGGGCGACGCCGGGCACGGTGATCGTCGTACCGCCCGGTTGCCCGCACGCGTTCGCCAATCCCACGGGAAATCCGGCCAAGATGTTCTTCCAGGCGTCCCCGCCACCGGATCACGAACGCTATTTCGAGGAGCTGTTGGAGATCCTCGACGGGGGTGGCCCGCCGGACCACGCCGCGATCGAGGAGCTGCGTTCGAGGTACGACATCGAGCAACTCACGCCTTTGAAACACCGGTGACGCTACCGAATCGGCATTCCTGACAACGTGCGCGCGATCACCAACCGCTGAATCTCGCTCGTGCCCTCGAAGATCGTGTAGATGGCCGCATCGCGGTGCATCCGCTCGACCGGGTACTCCCGGGTGTACCCGTTGCCGCCCAGGATCTGAATCGCCTGCCCGGTGACCTGCTTCGCCGTCTCGCTGGCGAAGAGCTTCGACATCGAGCCCTCGGCAGAGGTGAACTGCTTCCCGTTCACGGCCATCCAGGAGGCCCGCCACACGAGCAGCCGCGCCGCGTCGATGGACGTACGCATATCGGCCAGCTGGAAGGCCACACCCTGGTTGTCGATGATCGGGCGGCCGAACTGCGAACGCGTCTTGGCGTAGTCGAGGGCGACCTCGTAGGCGGCCCGGGCGGTGCCGACCGCCATGGCACCGACGGCCGGGCGGGACGCCTCGAACGTGGCCATCGCCGCGTTCTTCAGCCGCTCGCCGCCACCGGCCCTGGCCCGCTCACGTGCGCGGGCGAGGCGCTCGTCGAGCTTCTCCTTGCCGCCGAGCAGGCAGGAGCCGGGGACGCGTACGTCCTCCAGGACGACCTCGGCGGTGTGCGAGGCGCGGATGCCGTGCTTCTTGAACTTCTGGCCCTGGGACAGACCGGGGGTGTTCGGCGGGATGATGAAGGACGCGTGGCCCTTGGACCCCAGCTCGGAGTCGATCACCGCGACCACGACATGGACGTTGGCGATGCCGCCGTTGGTCGCCCAGGTCTTCGTGCCGTTGAGCACCCACTCGTCCTTGGCCTCGTCGTACACGGCACGTGTACGCATCGAGGCGACGTCGGACCCGGCGTCGGGCTCGGAGGAGCAGAAGGCGGCGACCTTGACATCGTTGGCATCGCCGTACATCTGGGGGATCCAGGTGCCGATCTGCTCCTCGGTGCCGTTGGCGAGGACGCCCACCGCGGCGAGGCCGGTGCCGACGATCGACAGGGCTATGCCCGCGTCACCCCAGAACAGCTCCTCCATCGCCATGGGTATGCCGAGGCCGGTGGGGTCGAAGTACTGCTGGGCGTAGAAGTCCAGGGAGTAGATGCCGACCTTCGCGGCCTCCTGGATGACCGGCCAGGGAGTCTCTTCGCGCTCGTCCCATTCGGCGGCCGCGGGGCGGATGACGTCGGCGGCGAACCCGTGGATCCAGTCCCGGACCTCCTTCTGTTCGTCGTTGAGCTCCATGGTGAACTCGGCCATGTCCCCTCCAGCGCTGCACTCACATGTTACTTGCGGTAACAGTAGCCTGTTACCGGCGGGTAGGAAAAGTCAACTCCCCGTTCCCGCTCGGCAGCCCGTTCGAGGCAGAATCGTGTGCGGGTGTTACGTTGCGCAGGCGTCACCGAATAAGCACGGGTGGGGAGAGCACATGGACACCACACAGCGGACCGATCAACAAAGGTCCGCCGACCGCCGACGGCGCGAGCTGTTGGAGGCCGCCGACCGGGTGGTGCTCCGCGACGGCCCCAGTGCGTCGATGAACGCCATCGCGGCGGAGGCGGGCATCACCAAGCCGATTCTGTACCGCCACTTCGGCGACAAGAGTGGACTGTACGCGGCCCTCGCCAAGCGGCACACGGACGCCCTCCTGGGAGCGCTGCGCGCGGCCCTGGACGCACCCGCCGAGCGCCGGGAGCGGGTCGAGGCCACGCTCGACACCTACCTCGCGGCGATCGAGGCACGTCCTCAGGTGTACCGCTTCCTGATGCATCCGTCGGAGGGTGGCCCGCAGAGCGACCAGGGCTTCGACGCCGGGCAGCATTCCGCTCCCCTGCTGCGCCGCATGGGCGAGGAGCTCGCCGAGGTCATCGAGGAGCGCGTCGACCTCGGCCCAGACAGCCAGCAGCTCGCCCGTGTCTGGGGCCACGGGATCGTCGGCATGATGCACGCGGCGGGCGACTGGTGGCTCGGCGAACGCCCCTGCGCCCGTGCGGAGTTGGTCCGCGCCCTCGCCGACCTGCTGTGGGGTCGCCTGGCAGCGGCGGGCGACAAGCTGGGTGGCCCGGCGTTCTAGCGTTCCGCTGGATGTGCGGTTCGCATGCTGCGGGCCGGTGGGGGCTGGTCGTGCAGTTCCCCGCGCCCCTGAAAACAAAGGACTGCGCGGTTTCCCGCGCCCCCCGAAAAGATTGCGCCGTTCCCCGTGCCCCCGAAGGGGCGCGGGCTTCCCGACCAGCCCCCACCGGCCCTCACCGACCCCAAGAGGCCCGCCCCGCCTGCCACATCACCCTCCGGCGGCGCCACCCGCGAACCCGATCCACGTACAGCCCGCCGTCAAGGTGATCGCACTCGTGCTGAAGGCACCGGGCGAACCATCCGGTGCCGTGAATCCGCACGGGTTCACCGTCCACGGTGAACCCCTCCACCACGGCGTGGTCGTACCGCTCGGTCCCCGCCTCCAGCCCAGGCAACGACAGACACCCCTCGGGCCCCCGCAGCACCAGCCCGTCCGCCTCGACGAGCCGCGGGTTCACCACATGCCCCACATGCCGCCGCTCCTCGTCGTCGGGGCAGTCGTATACGAAGACCCGCAACGATTCACCGACCTGATTCGCGGCAAGACCGACGCCCTGCGCCGCATACATCGTCGAGAACATGTTCTCGACCAGCCGCGCCAGTTGGGGCCCGAACTCCGTGACTTCTTCACACCGTGTGTGCAACACGGGGTCGCCGAGCAAAGACAGAGGAAGGACGCGCCCTCGGGCGCCCGGGATCGAGCCGTGTCGCATGGCGGCAAGGGTACGGTCCTCAATGTCGCGCGGGCGCCGCGGAGGTGCCGCGATTCGGGCCGGTGAGTGGATCTCGATAGGCTGAGGGCCACACGTTGCCGGGAGCAGGGCGCGGCGCCGTACGCAAGGAGGATCGGGAACTGATGGCAGGCAACTCGGACCCGCTGTCGCCGCGGGCCAAGCTGGCCGTGACGGCGGGCAAGGCGGTCGCAGCGGCGTCACGCGCCGCGGGCCGTGGCAGCGGATCGGTGATCGGCGGCCGGGTGGCGCTCAAACTCGACCCCGACCTGCTGGCCAGTCTGGCCCAGCACCTGGACGTCATCCTGGTGTCGGCCACCAACGGCAAGACCACCACGACACGTCTGATCGCGGAGGCGCTGCGCGCGGCGGGCCCCGTCGTCTCGAACGCGCTGGGGGCGAACATGCCCGCCGGCATCACGTCCGCGCTGGCCGGCGGCTCGGAATCGCGGTACGCGGTCATCGAGGTGGACGAGAAGTACCTCTCCGGTGTGGCGCGGGACACGGATCCCAAGTGCATCGCCCTGCTCAACCTCTCCCGCGACCAGCTCGACCGCGCGGCCGAGACCCGCATGATGGCCGAGCACTGGCGTGAGGGCCTGGCGGGCTCGAAGGCCGTCGTCGTGGCCAACGCGGACGACCCGCTGGTCGTGTGGGCCGCGTCCTCCTCGCCGAACGTGGTGTGGGTGGCCGCCGGTCAGATGTGGAAGGACGACGCCTGGTCCTGCCCGTCCTGCGGTGGTGTGATGCAGCGCCCCGGTGACGACTGGTTCTGCGGCGACTGCGGTTTCCGCCGTCCCACGCCGAGTTGGGCGCTCTCCGGCGACCACGTCCTCGACCCGCACGGTTCGGCCTGGCCGATCCACCTCCAGCTGCCGGGCCGCGCCAACAAGGCGAACGCCGCGTCGTCGGCCGCCGTCGCCGCCGTCTTCGGCGTGCCTCCGCAGGTCGCCCTGGAACGCATGTACCAGGTGCAGGCGGTGGCCGGCCGCTACGACGTCGTCCAGTTCATGCAGCGCGACCTGCGCCTGCTGCTCGCCAAGAACCCGGCGGGCTGGCTGGAGACGTTCTCCCTGATCGACCCGCCGCCGACGCCGGTGATCCTTTCCGTGAACGCGCGGGGCGCCGACGGCACCGACACCTCCTGGCTGTGGGACGTCGACTACACGCAGCTGACCGGCCACCCGATCTTCGTGCTCGGCGACCGGAAGCTGGACCTGGCCGTCCGTCTTGAGGTCGCGGGCCAGCAGTTCCAGGTCTGCGAGAACCTCGACCAGGCCGTGCAGATGGCACCGCCCGGACGCATCGAGGTCGTCGCGAACTACACCGCTTTCCAGGACCTGCGGCGTCGTGTCGGCAACTGAACCCCGGAGGACCAAGAGAATGAGTGACAACAGCCTGCGGCTGGTGTGGATCTACCCGGACCTGCTGAGCACGTACGGCGACCAGGGCAACGCCCTCGTCGTCGAGCGCCGGGCCCGGCAGCGCGGTCTGGACGTGGCCCGTCTCGACGTTCGCAGCGACCAGGCGATCCCCACCTCCGGTGACATCTACCTCATCGGCGGCGGCGAGGACCGGCCGCAGCGGCTCGCGGCCGAGCGGCTGCGCCGCGACGGCGGACTGCACCGCGCGGTCGGCAACGGCGCGATCGTCTTCTCGGTCTGCGCCGGCTACCAGATCCTCGGCCACGAGTTCATCAACGACCTCGGTCAGCGCGAGCCGGGTCTCGGACTGCTCGACGTGCACTCCACCCGCGGCGAGGGCGAGCGGTGCGTCGGTGACGTACTGGGCGACATCGACGCCCGGCTGGGGCTGCCCCCGCTCACCGGTTTCGAGAACCACCAGGGCATCACGCACCTCGGCCCCACGGCCCGCCCGTTCGCGAACGTGCGGCTCGGCAAGGGCAACGGCACGGGCGACGGCACGGAGGGCGCGTACAACGACACGGTCTTCGGCACGTACATGCACGGGCCCGTGCTCGCCCGCAACCCGCTGATCGCGGACCTGCTGCTGAAGCTGGCCCTCGACGTCAACGCGCTGCCTCCGATCGACGACCGCTGGTACGAGGCGCTGCGCTCGGAGCGCATCGCGGCTGCTCAGCAGCCCGCCTGACCTCACGGGCAGGGCCCGTCTGGCGGGGCGTCCGCTCACCTGTGCGGGGACGTCCAGCAGGCGGACGCACGATGCGGACCCGCCCCCTGCCGCCGGTAGGGTGGCGGCGTCCCGCCGGACAGCGTGGTCCGGTTCCCGGCCCACGTTGAGAAGGTATTTCGGGCTATGCGCATTGGTGTCCTCACGTCCGGCGGCGACTGCCCCGGCCTGAACGCCGTCATCCGGTCCGTCGTACACCGTGCCGTCGTCGACCACGGCGACGAGGTCATCGGCTTCCGCGACGGCTGGAAAGGCCTCCTGGAGTGCGACTACCTCAAGCTCGACCTCGACGCGGTGAGCGGCATCCTTGCTCGCGGCGGCACCATCCTCGGTTCCTCCCGTGTCCAGCCGGCGCATCTGCGTGACGGTGTGGAGCGGGCCAAGGGGCATGTCGAGGAGCTCGGGCTCGACGCGATCATCCCGATCGGTGGCGAGGGCACGCTCAAGGCGGCGCGTCTCCTGTCGGACGGCGGCCTGCCGATCGTCGGTGTGCCGAAGACCATCGACAACGACATCGCGGTCACGGACGTCACCTTCGGCTTCGACACGGCCGTCGGTGTCGCGACCGAGGCCCTGGACCGGCTGAAGACCACCGCCGAGTCCCACCAGCGCGTTCTCATCGTCGAGGTCATGGGCCGCCACACCGGGTGGATCGCCCTGCACTCGGGCATGGCCGCGGGCGCGCACGCGATCGTCGTGCCGGAACGGCCCTTCGACATCGAGGAGTTGGCCGAGAAGGTCGGCGAGCGGTTCTCGGCCGGGAAGAGGTTCGCGATCGTCGTGGCCGCGGAGGGTGCGAAGCCCCGCGAGGGCACGATGAGTTACGACGAGGGCCGCAAGGACGCCTACGGCCACGAGCGCTTCGCGGGCATCGCCCGGCAGCTCTCCATCGAGCTGGAGGAACGCCTCGGCAAGGAGGCCCGGCCGGTGATCCTCGGGCATGTGCAGCGCGGGGGTACGCCCACCGCGTACGACCGGGTGCTCGCGACCCGGTTCGGGTGGCATGCGGTGGAGGCCGTGCATCGGGGGGAGTTCGGGAAGATGACAGCGCTTCGGGGGACGGACATCGTGATGGTGTCCCTGGCGGAGGCCGTGGAGACGTTGAAGACCGTCCCGGACGAGCGGTACGCCGAGGCGGAGTGCGTTCTCTGACGTACGGGAAAGAGCTCGGCCCGTACGGTCGTCTGCGGGGCGTGCGTGGCTGATCGCGCAGTTCCCCGCGCCCCTGAGGACGCTGCACTGACCCCGGTCATAACATTGACCGGGGTCGGTTCTAGTCTGGGTGCGGACAGACAGCGCAACCCGTACGAAACAGGAGCCGGCGGATGGATCACAGCGGGCACGGCATGACCATGGATCTGCCGCCGTTCACGCTGGGACGGGGGCTCGCGTGGTCGCCGGACCCGTTCTTCCTCGTGGCCTGCCTCCTGGGGCTCGCGCTGTACGGGTGGGGTGTGGTGCGGCTGGTCCGGCGCGGTGACGCCTGGCCGGTCGGGCGGACCGTGGCGTTCGTCGTCGGCGTCCTGAGCGTCATGCTCGTGCTGTGCACCGGGCTCAACGACTACGGCATGGTCATGTTCAGCGTGCACATGGTGCAGCACATGGTGATCAGCATGCTGTCGCCGATCCTCATCCTGCTCGGCGCGCCCGTCACGCTCGCCCTGCGCGCGCTGCCGACGGCCGGCCGCGACCGCAAGGGGCCGCGCGAACTGCTCCTGATGTTCCTGCACAGCCGCCTCATGAGGGTCGTCACGCATCCGGCGTTCACGATCCCGCTGTTCATCGCGAGCCTGTACGCGCTGTACTTCACCCCGATCTTCGACTTCCTGATGGACTCCAAGACCGGCCACATCGCGATGATGTGCCACTTCCTCGCCGTCGGCCTGGTGTTCTTCTGGCCGATCATGGGCGTCGATCCCGGCCCGCACCGGCCCGGCTATCTGATGCGGATGCTGGAACTGTTCGCGGGCATGCCGTTCCACGCGTTCTTCGGTATCGCGCTGATGATGGCGTCCGAGCCGATGGTCGGGACGTACAAGAACCCGCCCGCCTCGCTGGGCATCGACGCGCTCGCCGACCAGACCGCGGCCGGCGGTATCGCCTGGGCGTTCAGCGAGATCCCGTCCGTGCTCGTGCTCCTCGCGCTGCTCTTCCAGTGGCACCGCTCCGAGGAGCGGCAGGCGCGGCGCGCGGACCGGGCCGCCGACCGTGACGGCGACAAGGAACTCGAGGCATACAACGCCTATCTGGCCTCACTCAACGCACGCGGTAACTGAGCCCCTTTTCCCCTTTCGGTCACTCCGTACACACTGGGAATTCCCCTTGACTGAAAGGCTTTTCCATTCAGTAGCATGATGCGTGACGCCCTGCTTCCGCTCTGCAGGGTTACGGGGGATCCGCTGGGGGGAGCGGTCATGACAATTCACGCATGCATGCTGAGGACCGGAAAAACCGTGGTCCGAAGGCTTGCCGTTCTGCTCGCCGCTGCGGTGATCCTCAGCGGATGCACGGAACAACGCCTGTTCGCGGTGAAGGCCGTCGCTGCCGGAGTGCCGTCACTCGCACCTTTTTTCGAAGAGGACGGCTCACTCGGCACCGACGAGACGAAGCTCAGGCCGGAGCAACCGCACAGCGGCCTGCAGCAGGGCAACACCCCTGGTCTGTACGGGGGTACGCAGAAGCCCAAGGTCTGTGACGTCGACCGTCTCAAGGATTTCCTCACCGATCCCAGGAACCGTCAAAAAGCCCGGGAATGGGCCCGCATCGTGGGCATTACGCCTGATCGGATCGAGGGGTACATCGACGACCTCACACCCGTTCTGCTGCGTCACGACACCCTCGTGAAGAACCACGACTACAAAAAGGGCAAGGCTGTCGCCTTCGACGCATTGCTGGAGGCCGGGATCGCGGTATTGGTGAACGACCAGGGACTTCCCGCCGTGAAGTGCTCGTGCGGAAATCCGTTGCAGTCCTTCGACAAGGATCCCGAGAAGATCTCGGTCACGTTCGAGGACGGCAACAAAAAGTGGGACGGCTACGAGAAGTCCGAGGTGGTGACCGTCAAGCCCTCGCCCCAGCCGCTGGAGCAGATCGCACTGATCGACGTGGACAACCCGGACCAGGGCATCAACCGCCCCGTCGGCAGCTCGGGCGAGAACGACGAGCCGTTCGACGCGACGAAGCAGCACGCGGTGCCGCGCGTGGCCGGGATGACCTTCGACCAGGCCAGTCAGCGGCTGTCCGAGCTCGGCCTCGCGGCGACCTTCTCCGACGGACTCCCGCCGGGGGACGCGGCGGTGACGGGCTCCGATCCGGGGCCAGGGACCGAGTTGCGGTTCGGCGAGGCGGTGGCCCTGAGCGTCGCCGACGAGGGCGAGGAGCCGGGTACGCCTCTGGAGTCGGACCCGTCCGACGGGCCGACGACGGACGATCCGAAGTCGGACGACCCGACGTCAGGCGGGCCGACCACCGAGGGACCGACCACGGACGGGCCCACAACGGACGACCCGACCACGGACGACCCGACATCGAGCGGCCCCACCACGGATGATCCGGACACGGAAGATCCGGACACGGGCGGCCCGACATCGAGCGAACCCACCACCGACCGGCCCACCACCGATGAACCCACCACGATCGAACCCACGACGGCCACCCCGGCCCCGACCACCCCCACGGCGTCGAGCACCCCGCCCACCGTGGAGCCGACCTCCGCGGAGCCCACATCCGCGGAGCCCACATCCGCCGAACCCACGCGGAGCGAGCCGGTGACCAGTGAACCCGCGTCGGGCGAACCCGGCTCGTCCAGTGCGCCGGCCCCGGGCGAGCCCGCTGTCGGTCCGGCATAAGCCCACCCAGAGCCGAACCCGGGGAGTGACCGGATGGCATCAGGATCACCGCAGTCGGGAGTCGGCCGGGTCATCGCCGGCCGGTACCTTCTGCTGAACCAGCTGGGCAGCGGCGGCATGGGACATGTCTGGCTCGCCCACGACCAGCGGCTGGCCTGCGAGGTCGCGCTCAAGGAGATCGTGTTCCGCAACCCTGGCGAGGAGGGCGACCGCTCGGCCAGGGTCGCCCGGGCCCGTGCCGAGGCCCGGCACGCCGCGGGGCTGCGCGGCCACCCGCACGTGGTGACCGTGCACGACGTCCTGGAGCACGAGGGCCTGCCCTGGATCGTCATGGAGTACGTGCCCGGCGCGCTCGACCTGCACGCACTGGTCACCCAGCGCGGGCCGCTGGCCCCCGCCGAGTGCGCCCGCGTCGGACTCGCCGTGCTCGACGCGCTGACCGCCGGGCACGAGCGGGGCGTCATGCACCGGGACGTGAAGCCCGCGAACATCCTGCTGGCCCCGGACCGCGCCGGGTCGCCGTACGCCCGGGTGCTGCTCACGGACTACGGCATCTCGGTACAGCCCGACGGCGGCGAGACCCGGTACACGCAGACCTCCGTGCTGGTGGGCACCGCCGGGTATCTGGCGCCCGAGCGGGCCCAGGGCGGGCCGCCCACCGCCGCGGCCGACCTGTTCTCGCTGGGCTGCACGCTCTACTACGCCGTCGAGGGCTACGGTCCCTTCGACCGTGATTCGGGGCTCGCGGCGCTCACCGCCGTCGTACTGGAGGAGCCGCGTCCCACGCTGCGTGCGGGCGCGCTGGAGTCGCTCCTGGCGGCCATGCTCACCAAGAACCCCGTCCACCGGATCACCGCGGAGGAGGCCGAGGGCGCGCTGTCCGCGATTCTGACCCCGCAGCCGCATCCCCGGACCCAGTTCGACCCCGGCTCGGAGCCGCCCTGGGCGGGCGGGCCCACCCATACGGCCGCACCCCGTGTTCCCGAGACACCCGGGGCCTCGCAGAGCCACGCGAACGGCTCGCAGTGGTACGCGCCGTCGGCCGCGCAGGAGTCCTCGGCGGCGCCCGGCCAGGAGAACCCCGCCACCTGGCCGCCGCCCGGGCAGGGGCCCAGCCCGTGGCCGACCGGGCAGGGATACGGGCCTCCCCCGGCCACCACCAGCAGGCGCCGCCCGCGCCACCGCGTCCTGAAGGCCGTACTCGCGACCGCGCTGGGGCTGGCCCTGGCGGGCGGCGGGACCTGGTACGCGATGGCGTACCTGCCGGGCAAGGGCGCGGGGAAACCGTACGGACAGGCCGTCGGGCTCACCACGCCACTCCAGGACGGCGACTGCGTCGACGCCGAATGGCCTGGCACGCCCTTCTCGGGCGACCCCGCGCTCAAGGTCGTGGGCTGCGACAGCAGGAACACCGAGGGGCAGGTCCTGGCGGTGTTCGAGACCGCCTCCGCCGAGGAGGCCCGCACGGGAGCCGCCGCCCAGTGCGAGCAGCGCACCGGGGAGACCCGCAAGAAGCTGGCGGACATACGCTCCTTTGCCGCTGTCCCCACCGCCGACGGCTTCGATGCCGCCGACCGTCGCGTCGCCTGTCTGCTGCTGGACGCACGCGGCTATCCCGTGTACGGCCCGCTCGGGGACCACCGCAAACCGGGCACGCTCTTCAAGGACACCGCCACCATGCAGAAACGGGACTGCCTCGACAAGGTTTCCGGCAACCGCGCCAAGCTGGTCTCCTGCGACGGCCCCCATGAGCAGCAGGTGCTCGACTTCTTCCGGATGGCTCCGGGAACCAGCCTCGACGACGCACAGGACGAAGCACCCGAAACCTGCCAGAAGGAGATCCCGCCACAGGACTACGGCTACGACCCCAGCGTCTACGAGGCCGCCGCCTGGGTGGGCAACAGCGGGTGGAACTCGGGAACGCGTTTCGTAGTGTGCACTGCAATTCGCCAAGACCGGGGCACCATGGAGAGGGACGAACCATGAGGAGGGTGTTGCGATGCCCGGTTCTACGAAGACCATGGGAGTGCTCACCGTAGGTGGACTGGTGGTGGTCACGGCCTACACGGTGGCGCTCGGGAGCAGTGGCTGGCTGTGGTTCGGCTGGGTGGTGCTCGGTCTGATCACACTGGCCATGGTGGTGTCGCACCCCACCTGACGCACTCTGCGTTTGGTCCCCCGGGGGCTTCGGCGGTTCTTCGCGCCCGGGGGACTCATTCGCGGGCCAGCCGCCCCGCCGAGTGCACGCCCGGCTGGTATTTCGGCAGCCGGGCGGTGATTTTCATGCCCGCGCCGAGCGCGGTCTCGATGACGAGGCCGTAGTCGTCGCCGTACACCTGCCGCAGCCGGTCGTCGACGTTCGACAGACCGATGCCGCCCGAGGGGCTGACCTCGCCGGACAGGATGCGACGCAACCGGTCGGGGTCCATGCCGGGGCCGTCGTCCTCGATGACGACGAGCGCCTCGGCGCCCGCGTCCTGGGCCGTGATGGTGATGCGGCTCTTGTCGACCTTCCCGGTGCCGCCTTCGAGGCCGTGCTTCACGGCGTTCTCGACGAGCGGCTGGAGGCAGAGGAAGGGCAGGGTCACCGGGAGTACCTCGGGGGCGATCTGCAGGGTGACCGAGAGCCGGTCGCCGAAGCGGGCCCTGACCAGCGCCAAGTAGTGGTCGATGGCGTGCAGTTCGTCGGCGAGCGTGGTGAAGTCGCCGTGCCTGCGGAACGAGTAACGGGTGAAGTCGGCGAATTCCAGGAGGAGTTCGCGAGCGCGCTCGGGGTCCGTGCGGACGAACGAGGCGATCACCGCGAGCGAGTTGAAGATGAAGTGCGGGGATATCTGGGCCCGCAGCGCCTTGATCTCGGCCTCGATCAGCCGGGTGCGGGACTGGTCGAGGTCCGCGAGTTCCAGCTGGACCGACACCCAGCGGGCGACCTCGCCGGTGGCCCGGACAAGGACGGCCGACTCGCGGGGCGCGCAGGCGACGAGCGCCCCGTGCACCCGGTCGTCGACGGTGAGCGGGGCGACGACGGCCCAGCGCAGCGGGCAGTACGGCTCGTCGCAGTCGAGTCGGAAGGCCTCGCCGCGCCCGGTCTCCAGCGGGCCGCCCAGCCGCTCCATGATCTGGTCCCGGTGGTGTTCGCCGACGCCCTCCCAGGCGAGGACCGTGTCCTGGTCGGTCAGGCAGAGTGCGTCGGTGCCGAGCAGGGTGCGCAGCCGCCGGGCCGATTTGCGGGCCGTCTCCCCGGTCAGGCCGGCCCGCAGCGGCGGGGCGGCGAGCGACGCGGTGTGCAGGGTCTCGAAGGTGGCGTGCTCGACGGGGGTGCCGAGGCCGCCGAGCCTCGACGGGCGGGAGGTGCGCCGGCCGAGCCAGAACCCGGCGGCCAGCAGCGGGAGTACGGCCACGCAGAGCCCGGCCAGGAAACCGCTCATGCCTTCACCTCCGCGCGCACCTGTCCCCCGGCCAGTTCCTCCGGCAGATGGAAGCGGGCCAGGATCGCGGCCGTTCCGACCGGCACCCGCCCGGGTGTCGCGAGGGACACCAGCACCATGGTGAGGAAGCCAAGGGGCACCGACCAGAGCGCGGGCCAGGCGAGGAGCGCGTGCAGCGAGCCCGTGCCCGGAAAGCCCGCCATGGTGGCGGCGACCGCGAGCAGCGCCGAGCCGCCGCCGACGATCATCCCGGCCGCGGCGCCGGGCGGGGTGAGCCGATGCCACCAGATGCCGAGGACGAGCAGCGGGCAGAAGGACGACGCGGACACCGCGAAGGCGAGCCCCACGGCGTCCGCGACCGGCAGTCCGCCGACGATCGAACTGGCCGCGAGCGGCACGATCATCGCGAGGACAGTGCCGAGCCGGAAGTGCCGTACGCCGCGCGAGGGCAGCACGTCCTGGGTGAGGACGCCCGCCACCGCCATGGTCAGGCCCGACGCCGTGGACAGGAACGCGGCGAAGGCCCCGCCCGCCACCAGCGCGCCCAGCAGGTCCCCGCCCAGCCCGCCGATCACCCGGTCGGGCAGCAGCAGTACGGCGGCGTCCGCGTCCCCGGTGAGGGTCAGCTCGGGCGCGTACAGGCGGCCCAGCGCTCCGTAGACCGGGGGCAGCAGGTAGAAGGCGCCGATCAGGCCGAGCACGGCGACGGTGGTGCGGCGGGCGGCGACGCCGTGCGGGCTGGTGTAGAAGCGGACGACGACGTGCGGCAGCCCCATGGTGCCGAGGAAGGTGGCGAGGATCAGTCCGTACGTGGCGTACAGCGGGCGTTCCTCGCGGCCGGCGGCGAGGGAGGTGGACATGCCGCCGTTGCTGCCGCGGTCCGCGACGGGGACGGGGTCTCCCTTGGTGAAGGTCAGCCGGGTGCCCTGTTCGATGCGGTGGACGCCGGCCGGGAGCCGGACCCGTTCGTCCTCGTAGCGCTCGCCGTCGACCGTTCCCGTCGCGGTGACGCTCAGTGGTTCGCCGAGCTTGAGGTCGAGTCCGGCGTCGATGCGGACGACCCGGTGCTCGCGGAACGTGGCCGGTTCGTCGAAGGGGCGGTCCGGGGCCCCGTCGCCCTGCCAGGCGAGGACGAGGAAGAGCGCGGGGACGAGCAGGGCGGTGAGCTTGAGCCAGTACTGGAAGGCCTGGACGAAGGTGATGCTGCGCATGCCGCCGGCGGCGACGGTGGCGACCACGACGACGGCGACGATGATCCCGCCGAGCGGCTTGGACGCTCCGGTCAGGACGTTCAACGTCAGCCCCGCGCCCTGGAGTTGGGGCAGGAGGTAGAGCCACCCGACGCCGACGACGAAGGCTCCGGCCAGCCGCCGTACGGCCTGCGAGGCGAGCCGCGCCTCGGCGAAGTCCGGCAGCGTGTAGGCGCCGGAGCGGCGCAGCGGGGCCGCGACGAAGAGCAGCAGGACGAGATAGCCGGCGGTGTAGCCGACCGGGTACCAGAGCATGTCGGGGCCCTGGACGAGGACGAGGCCCGCGATGCCGAGGAAGGAGGCGGCGGAGAGGTACTCGCCGCTGATGGCGGCCGCGTTCAGCCGGGGGCCGACCGTGCGCGAGGCCACGTAGAAGTCCGAGGTGGTGCGGGAGATGCGCAGGCCGAAGGCGCCGACGAAGACGGTCGCGACGACCACGAGCGCGACCGCGGGGACGGCGTAGTTCTCGTTCACGGCTTGCTCTCGATCACAGGCTGTTCTCGCTCACACGGTGCTCTCGTCCTGGGCTCAGCGGTTCTCGGTGTCGGGCTCGGTCTCCATCACGGTCGCGGTCCCCGACCCGGTCTCGGTCTCGGTCTCCGTTTCGGGCTAGCGGTCCTCGACGAGGCGGACGAAGTCCTTCTCGTTGCGGTCGGCGCGGCGCACGTACCAGCGGGCGAGCAGCACCAGCGGCGGGTAGACGCAGAAGCCGAGCACGATCCACTCCAGGCTCGAACTGTCGCCCATCGACGCGAACACCAGCGGCAGCGGGCCCACGAGGAGGACGAGCACGGCGAACACGGTGAGCGCGGCGCGCAGTTGGGAGCGCATCAGCGAGCGGACGTAGGTGTGCCCGAGCGTGGTCTGCTCGTCGATCTCGGTGCGCGGCCGGGAGCGGCTCAGCGGGCGCGTACGGCGCGGGGGGCCGGTGACGACGACACGGCGGTCGGTGGGGTCCTGGGGCACCTGGGTCTCCTCAGCTCGCGGTCCGGCGCATCAGCAGGTCGCGCAGTTCGCGTGCGTGACGGCGGCTGACCTGCAGTTCGACCGAGTCGACCAGGACGCTGACGGTACCCGCGTCCAGGCGGAGTTCGCTGATGTGGCCGAGGGCGACGAGATGGCGGCGGTGGATGCGGACGAAGCCGCGAGAGCGCCAGCGTTCCTCGAGGGTGGAGAGCGGGATGCGGACGAGGTGACTGCCCTGGGCGGTGTGCAGCCGTGCGTAGTCCCCCTGGGCCTCGACGTGGGTGATGTCCTCCACGGCGACGAAGCGGGTGACTCCCCCGAGCTCGACGGATATGTGGTCCGGATCGGGTTCGTGCACGGGTATCAGGGGGGCCGCGTCCATCTGCTCGACGGCCCGGCGGACGGCCTCGGCCAGGCGTTCCCTGCGTACGGGCTTCAGGACGTAGTCGACGGCCTTGAGGTCGAAGGCCTGCACCGCGAAGCCCTCGTGGGCGGTGACGAAGACGACGAGCGGCGGTTTGGCGAACCCGGCGAGCAGCCGGGCCATGTCGAGCCCGTCGAGCCCTGGCATGTGGATGTCGAGGAAGACGACGTCGATGCCCTCGTCGCCGTCGGGGCCGCTCTCCAGGGCGCGGTTGATCCGGCGCAGGGCCGCCGTGGCATCGCTCGCGCCCTCGACGCTGCTCACCCGTGGATCGGCGTCCAGCAGATAGAGCAGCTCTTCGAGGGAGGGCGGTTCGTCGTCGACGGCGAGGGCGCGCAGCATGAATCCGGAGTGTAGGAGCAATTCGCACGCCTGCACATGCGGTCGGCCAGGTCGTCGCCGCTGGATACAGTGCCCGCATGACACCCATGTCCGCCCCCTTCGACGATCTGGACCGCAAGATCGTGACGGCTCTGATGGCGAACGCCCGCACGAGCTTCGCCGAGATCGGCGCGGCGGTCGGTCTGTCCGCCACCGCGGTCAAGCGCCGGGTCGACCGGATGCGCGAGACCGGCGTGATCACCGGGTTCTCGGCGACGGTGGAGCCGGCCGCGCTGGGCTGGCGTACGGAGGCGTACGTGGAGGTGTACTGCGAGGGCGCCGCCCCGCCGCGGCGGCTCGCGGAGGTGATGCGCAACCACCCCGAGATCACCGCCGCCATGACGGTGACCGGCGGCGCGGACGCGCTGCTGCATGTGCGGGCCCGGGACGTGGAGCACTTCGAGGAGGTGCTGGAGCGGATCCGGGTGGAGCCGTTCATCCGCAAGACGATCAGCTACATGGTGCTGTCCCATCTCCTGCCGGAGAGCCCGGAGGCGGGGGCGAGCCAGCCCGCCCCGGAACCGGAGGCGTGAGCCTTTCCCTCGGCGGACAGCGGTAGTGGGCCCCACCCGAACCACCCACGCAGCAATCGTGCGTCGACCCGCGCGAACACGCAGCATCCCTGCGGTGACGCGCAATCCCCGATTCTTGTCGAGACCGGCCTCCGCTTCCTACCGTTGAGGTATCCCACCCAACACCGCAGGAAAGCGGAGGAACCCCTCTGTGCCCATGAGCCGTGTGCCGCGATCGAGGCGCTTCCTTGTCTGCGAACCCAGACACTTCGCCGTGCAGTACGCCATCAATCCCTGGATGCATGAGGACACACAGGTCGACGTCGATCTGGCCCGAGGACAGTGGGCGGAGCTGATCCGCGCCTACCGTGCCCACGGCCACACCGTCGACAGTGTGGAACCGGTCGCCGGTCTGCCGGACATGGTCTTCGCCGCGAACTCGGCGCTGGTCGTGGCCGGCCGGGTCTTCGGCTCGCTCTTCCACGCGCCGCAGCGCCGCCCGGAGTCGACCGCGTACGACACGTGGTTCAAGAACGCGGGCTTCGACGTCTACCGGCCCGAGGCGGTGTGCGAGGGCGAGGGCGATCTGGTCTTCGCCGGCCGCGTTCTCCTGGCCGGCACGGGATTCCGTACGGAGCGGGCTGCCCATCACGAGGTGCAGGAGTTCTTCGGCGTCCCGACGATCAGCCTCACTTTGGTGGACCCGCGCTTCTACCACCTCGACACCGCACTGTTCGTGCTCGACGACGGCCCCGAGGCGAACATCGCGTACTACCCGGAGGCCTTCTCCGCGGGCAGCCGTGAGGTGCTGCGCCTGCTGTTCCCGGACGCGGTGATCGCCACGCACGAGGACGCGATGGCGTTCGGTCTGAACTCCGTCTCGGACGGCCGTCATGTCTTCATCGCGCCGCGCGCCGAGGCGCTCGCGGGCGAGCTCGCCCGCCACGGCTACGTTCCCGTCCCCGTCGACCTGTCGGAGTTCCAGAAGGCAGGCGGGGGCATCAAGTGCTGCACTCAGGAGATCCGCTCATGACCGTCGCTCCCAGCCGTTCCGTGCGTTCGTCCGCCGAGCTGATCCGCGCCGAGGAGCCCGTCCTCGCGCACAACTACCACCCGCTGCCCGTGGTCGTCGCGCGCGCCGAGGGCGCCTGGGTCGAGGACGTCGAGGGCCGCCGCTACCTCGACATGCTGGCCGGCTACTCGGCCCTCAACTTCGGGCACCGCCATCCGGCGCTGATCGAGGCGGCCCACCGGCAGCTCGACCAGCTGACGCTCACCTCGCGCGCGTTCCACAACGACCGGCTGGCCCGGTTCGCGGAGTCCCTGGCCGAGTTGACGGGCCTGGACATGGTGCTGCCGATGAACACGGGCGCCGAGGCTGTGGAGAGCGCCATCAAGGTGGCCCGCAAGTGGGCGTACGAGGTGAAGGGCGTCGCTCCGGACCGAGCGACCGTCGTGGTGGCCGCCGACAACTTCCACGGCCGTACAACGACGATCGTCAGCTTCTCCACCGACGAGACGGCCCGCGCGGGCTTCGGTCCCTTCACGCCGGGCTTCCGTGTGGTCCCGTACAACGATCTCGCCGCGCTCGAAGCGGCGATCGACGAGACGACCGCGGCCGTCCTGATCGAGCCGATCCAGGGCGAGGCGGGTGTCGTCATCCCCGACGACGGCTATCTGCGCGGTGTCCGCGAACTGACCCGGCGCACCGGATGCCTGTTCATCGCGGACGAGATCCAGTCGGGCCTCGGCCGTACGGGCCGCACGCTCGCCGTCGAGCACGAGGACGTCGTGCCGGACATGCTGCTGCTCGGCAAGGCGCTCGGCGGCGGCATCGTGCCGGTCTCCGCGGTGGTCGCGCGGCGCGACGTGCTCCAGGTACTGCGGCCGGGCGAGCACGGCTCGACGTTCGGCGGCAACCCGCTGTCCGCGGCGGTCGGCTCGGCCGTCGTGGAACTGCTGGAGACCGGCGAATACCAGCGCAGGGCGGCGGAGTTGGGCGTTGTGCTGCGCGGCGGTCTGACCTCCCTCGTCGGCAAGGGCGTCCAGGGCTTCCGGGCACGCGGCCTGTGGGCGGGCGTGGACATCGACCCCGCCATCGGCACCGGCCGCGACATCAGCGAACGCCTCATGCGAGAAGGGGTCCTGGTGAAGGACACCCACGGCTCGACGATCCGCCTCGCTCCCCCGCTGACCATCACGGGCGAGGAACTCCGGACAGCCCTGGGTTCCCTGGAGAAGGTCCTGACGGAAGGCTCCTGACAGCTCGGGGCGCCCCTCGGACGACTTGAGGGGCGCCCCTTCACGCGTTGGGCGGGGGTCGCCCTCATGGGCCGGTGGGGAGCTGCGCGGCCGGCCCCCACCGGCCCGCGGCCGACAAACCACCCGGTCCGGGATACGACGGCTCAGCGGAGAAGCCGATCGAACCGGAACGGCGCGAGGGCTTCGGGCCTTCGTCCCGAGCGGATGTACTCGGCGAGCCGATGCCCCGTGACCGGCCCGAGCGTGACCCCGAGCATCCCGTGCCCGGTGGCCGCGAAGGCGTTCTCGTGGCCCGGCACACGGTCGATCACCGGAAGCCCGTCGGGGAGGAAGGGCCGTCCCCCGACCCAGGGATCCCGGATCAGGCTGACCAGGTCGTCCGGATCGTCGAACCAGCGCCCCAGATAGTGCCGACTGGCAAGCGCGACAGCCACAATGCGCCGCCAGTCGAGGCGGTTGTTGTTCCCGCTCAACTCCATCGTGCCGCCGATCCGCGTGGTCCCACCAATCGGCGATGCGACGGCCCTGCGCTCGCCGAAGTACAGCGTGTGCCGGGGCGCCGGATCCAGGTCCACCGAGAAGCTGTAGCCCTTGCCCGCCTGGAGGGGCAGCGGACTCCCCAGCGCGCGCAGCAGGCCCGGCGAACGCATACCGGCCGCGACCACGACGGCTGAACAGGGAATCTCGCCCTGGGCGGTGCGCAGCGCGGTGACCCGGCCGCCCGAGGACCGGAACCCGGTGGCCTCCGCGTTCTCATGGACCTTCACCCCCAGGGCCGCCAATGCCTCCCCGAGCGCACGCGCGAACGCCTCCGGGTCGACCACCCCCTCCCCCTCGACGAGATAGGCCGCCCGCACCCGGGACGACAGCGCGTCGTCCAGCAGCCGCGCCTCGCGCCCCGTGGTCACGTCGTCGGGCATCGGATAGCGGCCGTCCGCCATCTCCCGCTGGACCGCGAGATGGTGCCGGGCCTCGGTCGGCGACAGAAAGGCGTGCACCATGCCGGGCCGGGACAGCGTCGTCTCCACGCCTGCCTCGCGCAGGCCGTCGAAGAGGTCGAAGGTGTCCTGGTTGAGCTCGGCGATCGCCGCGTAACCGCGCCGGAAGGCGGCCGGAGTGCTGCTGCGCCAGAACCGCCACAGCCACCGTACGAACGCCGGGTCAGGCAGCGGCCGCAGATAGAGCGGCGAGTCGGGCCGGCCCAGCGAACGCATCGCATAGCGCAGGACTCCCGGGGCGGGCACCGGCGTCGAATGACTGAGACAGACCCATCCGGCGTTGCCCCGGGACACCCCGGAGCCGAGGCCCCGCCGCTCGACGACCTCCACGGAGACACCGGCCACGGCCAGGTAGTACGCCGCGCACAGCCCGACGACCCCGCCTCCGACGACCACGACGGGGTGGTCGCCGACCGGTCCCCTCGTACCGGCCGCGGTGGACGCAGCGGTCATGACGCGGTTCCGTACGAGGCGAGGAACTCCCGGGTACGGGCCTGGGCGGGGCTGTCGAGGACGTCCTCGGGCCTGCCCTCCTCCACGATCCGGCCGCCGTCGACGAAGACGACGTGGTCGGCGACCTCGCGGGCGAAGGGCAGTTCGTGGGTGACCAGCAGCATGGTCATCCCGTCCGCGGCGAGTTCGCGCATCACGCTCAGGACCTCCCGGGTGGCCTCCGGGTCCAGGGAGGACGTGGGTTCGTCGAAGAGGAGCACCTCGGGCTTGAGCGCGAGGGCGCGGGCGATGGCGACGCGCTGCTGCTCGCCGCCGGAGAGCTGGTCGGGGTGGGCGAGGGCGCGGTGGGCGACCTTGACCCTGCGCAGCAGGGCGACGGCCCGTTCCAGCGCCTCCTGTTCGGGGATGCCCGCCTTGCGCTGGGCGAGGACGACGTTCTCGACGGCCGTGAGGTGCGGGAACAGATGGAACCGCTGGAAGACCATGCCGACGGTGCGACGCAGCCGGGCCAGGTCGCGGCAGACCGTACGGCCGCCCTGGTGCACGACCTCTCCGGCGACCTCGACCGTGCCCTTGTCGGGCCGTTCGAGGAGGTTGACGCAGCGCATCAGGGTCGTCTTGCCGCCGCCGCTCTGGCCGATGACGCTCACGATGCGGCCGCGGCCGACCTCCAGGCGGACGTCGTCGAGCACGAGGCGGCCGTCGAAGGACTTGCTCAGTCCGTCGATCCGTACGACCGCTTCGGGGGTCACAGGTGCGGGGGTCTTGGTGGTGGTGACGGGCTCGGTCATACCGTCGCCTCCTTCCGGTCGGCGTCCACGACGAGGTCGCTCGCGAGCAGGGCGCGGGCCGCCCGCATCCGGCGCCGGCGCCACGGGGACAGCGGGACGCCCGCCCGTACCTTCCGCTCCAGCAGCAGGAGGAGCTGGGAGAGCGGGTAGCAGAGGGCGAAGTAGATGGCCGAGATGACCAGGTAGACCTCCAGTGCCCGGAAGGTGGCCGAGGTGATGAGCCGTCCCTCGGACATCAGCTCGGCGGCGGAGACGGTGACGAGCAGCGAGGTGGACTTCAGCAGGTCGACCAGCATGGTGTTGGTGCCGGGCAGCGCCTGCCGCAGGGCCTGCGGCAGGACGATGTGGCTGAAGATGCCGGTCCTGCCGAGGCCGAGCGCCTCGCCCGCCTCGGTCTGTCCACCGTGTACACCGCTGATCGCGGAACGGAAGATCTCGGACAGGTAGGCGGCGTAGAAGACGACGAGGCTCACACAGCCTGCCGTGAAGACGTCCAGCCGGAGCCCGGCGGAGGCCAGGCCGAAGTAGGTCAGGAAGATGATGGCCAGCAGCGGGACGTTCTTGAAGACCTCGGTGTAGACGGCGGCGACGGCCCGCGCGGGCCATGCCCTGCTCAGCCGCAGCAGTGCCACCGCGAGACCGAGGGCGACCGCGCCGACGAAGCTCACCGCCGTGTAGGAGACGGTGCGCCAGAGCGCGTCGAGGAGGTCGGGCCGGTAGTCGGACCAGGGGACCTGGAAGAGGCCGGAGGCGATGTCGGTCGTCACTGTTTCATCCCCTCACTGCGCGATGGACGGGGGCGTCCAGTCCTGGGGCCGGTCCACTCCCCGGCGCGCGGTCGCGACGTCGGCGGAGGGCTTGAGGAACTGCTCGGGGTCGCCGCCGTACTTCTCGACGAGCTTCTCCAGCTCGCCGTTCTCGTACATGGCGTCGATCTGCGCGGAGATGGCCTTCTCCAGCTTGGTGGCCTTCCTGGGCAGGTAGAAGCCGGTCTGGTACGGCTGGAAGTACTCGTACGCCGGCTTCGCCTTGACCTGCGCGGCAGTTGGCGGCGTCATGTACTGGGTGTCGATCTTCAGCTCCGGGCGTTCCTTCTGCGCCGCGATGATGATCAGCGGGTCGAGGAAGCCGACGTCCACGCGGCCCGCGCCGAGGTCGTCGAACACGCCGTTGGCGTCGGGGTAGGCGTGCAGCTTGGCACCGGGCACGGCCTGGATGGACTTGACCCAGACGTATCCCTCGACCGTGCCGAGCTGCAGGCCCTTCAGGTCGTCGACCGTCTTGTACGTCTTGCCGGACCGTACGGCCATCGCCGGGGGCGAGTAGTAGGGCGGGTCGGTGAACAGGCCCTGTTTCTGCCGGTCGGCGGACCAGGCGACGCCGCCGATGGTGATGTCCACGCGGCGGGACTGCACTCCGGCGAGCATGCCCGCGAAGTCCGTCACCTGGGGCTTGACCTCAAGGCCGAGCCTCTTGGCCGCGTAGGCGAGGATGTCGCCGTCCAGGCCGACGATTTTGTCGCCCTGGACGCTGGTGTAGGGCGCGTACGGCTGGACGGCCACCTTGATCACGCCGGGCGTGATCGTGCCGAGCGCGGCGGTCTTCGCGGACACGTTCTTCGGTTCGTCGTCGCCGTCCGAACCACAGCCGGCGACCGCCGGTATCAGGAGAATCGCTGAGAAAACAGCGACGAGTGAGCGCACACGGATCATCGGCTTGGGCCTTCCGTAACGGCACGGGTATCGGCACTGAAGGGGCCCGCCGTTCACCGCGCTGTGCCCCCGGCGGGGATGTGATGGGCTCATACGCTAGGGACCGGCCGGTCGTGCGTCACCGTTCACTTCGTATGAACTTGCGGCCGAAATCGCGCGGTCTGCTGTACGGTGCGTCCACTTCGACACCTCGGATCCGTCGTCGATCCACCCCTGGTCCGTCCCTCGGTCCGCCCGCCAGTCCGTCCCCGGTCCGTCCCCTCGACGGGAGGAACCCCCGTGCTGAGTCCGTCGCTCGCCCAGGAGATCGCCGGGGACACCTCCGCGGTCATCGGCTTCAACGTGCTGATCACAGACGCGGACGGGATGGTCATCGGCAGCGGTGACACCCACCGGGTCGGCACGTTCCACGAGGCGTCCGTCGAGGTGATCCGTACACAGGAACCGGCCACGCACAACGCGTCGCAGGCCCATCGGCTCCAGGGCGTACGCCCGGGTGTCACCCTGCCGTTGGTCACCGACGGGCAGGCGGTGGGTACGGTCGGGATCACCGGTACGCCCGCCCAGGTGCGCCGGTTCGGCCTGCTGGTGAAGCGGCAGACGGAGATCCTGCTCCGGGAGTCGGTGATGCTCCGCTCCCGGCTGCTCGCCGAACGGGCGGCGGAGAAGCTGCTGGCCGACCTCGCCTCGTACGACCCGCAGGTGGTGGAGGGCGACTTCCTCGTCTTCCGGGCCGCCGAGCTGGGCTTCGACCTGCGGTTGCGGCGGGTCGCGGTGGCCTTCGAGGTGACCGTGCCGGACACGGGCGGCCGTCGGCACGGCACCCCGACGCGGGACATGGCGCTGGTCCGCTCGGAACTGCTCCGCACGGTCCGCGAGGTGTTCGCCGACCCGCAGGACATCATCGCCACGACGGCTCCCGGCTGGATCGGTGTACTGCACCGGCTCCAGCCCGACCAGCCCGAGGACGCCCTGTCCGTCGGCTGCCGGCGCGTCACCGACCTGATCGCCGCGCAGGGCGGCCTCACGGCCCGCGCGGGGATCGGCGAACCGGCCGCCTCGGTCGGCGCCCTGCACGACTCGTACCAGGACGCGTGCGACGCGCTGCGCCTCGGCGCCCGGACGGCGGGCCGCACCCCCGTACACGTGATCACCGATCTACGGGTCCACCAGGTCCTGGCCGCGGTCGGCCAGCCCGCGCGCAACCGCCTGCTCGACCTGACCGCCACGGACCTGCGCACCCAGCCGGACTGGCCGGTGCTCCGCGACACGATCACCGCGTGGTGCGAGAACGGCTTCAACCTCGTACGGGCGTCCGCGGTGCTGCACGTCCACCGCAACACCGTGGTCTACCGCATGAACAAGATCGAGCAGATCACCGGCCGCCCCCTGCGGGAGCACCGGACCACCATGGCGTTGTATCTCGCCTGCCTGGCCGACCAGTTGGGCAGCGGCGACGCGTCAGGATCGAGCCAGGTACTGCCCTGACGGGTGGTCCGGACGAGGACAGCGGGGCAGCATGAGTGCGTTCGGGGACGGTTACGGAGATCCGCCCCTGCACATACACTGGCGTCCCGCAGCACACCTGTTGACCAGCCAGAACGCGGCGGTTGAGCCGATCCTGTGAAGTGAGGAGCGACCCCTTGTTCTATTACGTTCTCAAGTACGTGATTCTGGGACCGCTGTTGCGGCTGGTCTTCCGCCCTCGGATCGAGGGTCTGGAGCACGTACCGGCGACGGGTGCGGCCATCGTCGCGGGCAATCACCTGTCGTTCTCGGACCACTTCCTGATGCCCGCGATCCTCAAGCGGCGCATCACGTTCCTCGCCAAGGCCGAGTACTTCACGGGCCCGGGCGTCAGAGGCCGGCTGACGGCGGCCTTCTTCCGCAGCGCCGGGCAGATCCCGGTGGACCGCTCCGGCAAGGACGCGGGCCAGGCTGCCATCCGCGAGGGCCTCGGCGTACTGAGCAAGGACGAACTGCTCGGCATCTACCCGGAGGGCACCCGCTCGCACGACGGCCGCCTCTACAAGGGCAAGGTCGGCGTCGCGGTGATGGCGCTCAGAGCCGGGGTCCCGGTCATCCCGTGCGCGATGATCGGCACCTTCGAGGCCCAGCCCCCGGGCCGCAAGATCCCCAAGATCCACCCCGTGTCGATCCGCTTCGGCGAGCCCCTCGAATTCTCCCGCTACGCCGGCATGGAGAACGAGAAGGCGATCCTGCGCGCCATCACCGACGAGATCATGTACGCGATCCTCACCCTCTCCGAGCAGGAGTACGTCGACCGGTACGCGGCCGTCGTCAAGGCGGAGGAGGCCGCCGAGAAGGCGGCGCTGGCGAAGCGCAGGTTTCCCCGTATGCCGCTGAGGTGACCATCACCGGCCCGGCGTCCGCCGGGCCGGGACGATCTGCCCACAGCTAATGCACTGGGATCCCGGTGGCCGGGGCCCTACGGTCGCCCCATGGGACGAGCTGTGGTGATCGGAGCGACGGGGCAGATCGGGCGGGTGGCCGTGGGGGCGCTCGCCACGGACGGCTGGGAGGTGACGGCCGTCTCGCGGGGCGGCGGACGGGACGGGTCCTGGCCCGACGGGGTCCGGACGGCACGGGCGGACCGCGCGGACGACTCCGCCCTGGCCGCCGCGGTCGGCGAGGGCTGCGACGTACTGGTGGACGTGGTGGCCTACGGGCCGGAGCACGCACGGCAGTTGACGAATCTCGCCAGTCGCGTCGGATCGGCCGTGGTGGTCTCCAGCGTGTCGGTGTACGAGGACGACAAGGGCCGCAACTTCGATACGCAGGAGCAGCCCGACGGGTTCCCGGAGTATCCGGTGCCCCTGCGGGAGGCCCAGCGGACCATCCCGCCCGGCGAAGCCTCGTACAGCACCCGCAAGGCCGGTCTGGAGCGTGAACTCCTTGCCGCGGCCGACCAGTTGCCGACCACGCTGCTGCGCGCGGGTGCGATCCACGGGCCGCACTGCCGTACCCCGCGCGAGCTGTACTTCGTCAAGCGCAACCTGGACGGCCGGCGGCGGCGCGTACTCGCGTACGGCGGGGAGAGCCGGTTCCATCCGGCGAGCGTCCACAACATCGCGGAACTCGTGCGCCTGGCCGCGCGGAAGCCCGGCGCCCGTGCGCTGAACGCCGTCGACCCCGACGCGCCCACGGTGGCGGAGATCGCCGTCGCCGTCGACGCGGTGATGGGCGTCGAGACCGAGAGCGTCCTGGTCGACGGACCCCCGCCCGCCGAGACCGTGGGCGATACTCCGTGGTCGGTTCCGCACCCGGTGGTCTGCGACATGACGGCCGCCGAACGGGAGTTGGGGTACCAGGCTGTGGCGCGGTACGCGGAGACGCTGCCGGACACCATCGCCTGGATCGAGCGTCAACTGGTCGGCCGGGACTGGCGGGAGGCGTACCCGAAGATGTTCCAGAACTACGGCGACCTCTTCGACTACGCGGCGGAGGACGCCTGGCTGCGGGCATGAACGAGGGGCGGCCGGAATCCCGGCCGCCCCTCATCCGCGTACTGCTACTGCTCGTGCCCCTGCTACCGCTACGGCTACGGCTACGGCTTGGGCGTGGCGTGCGGGGTGCACGTCACGTCGGCCGAGTCGACCTTGCCGGTGAGCAGGTAGGTGTCCACCCGCTCGTTGATGCAGGGGTTGGTCAGACCGGTCACGCCGTGCGAGCCCGCGTCCTTCTCGGTGATCAGGCGGGAGCCCTTGAACCGCTTGTGCAGCTCGACGCCACCCTCGTAGGGAGTGGCGGCGTCACGCGTGGCCTGCACGATCAGGACGGGCGGCAGACCCTTGCCGGACTTCACGTTGACCGGGGTCTGCTGCTTGGCGGGCCAGGTCGCGCACGGCAGGTTCAGCCAGGCGTTGGCCCACGTCATGAACGGGTAGTTCTTGTGCAGTTCGGTGTTGTCGCGGTCCCACTTCTTCCAGCTGGTGGGCCACTTGGCGTCGGTGCACTCGACGGCCGTGTAGACGGCGTTGCCGTTCTCCGAGGCGATGTTGCCCGCGGTGTCCGACGGGTCGGGTGCCGCGGCGTCGACGAGTGCCTGGGTGTCACCGGCGACGTACTTGCTGAACACGGTCGCTACCGGCACCCACGACGAGTCGTAGTACGGGGCGCTCTGGAAGAAGCCGATGAGCTCGGCCGGACCGACGACACCACCGATGGGGTTCTTCTTGGCGGTGGCACGCAGCTTCAGCCACTGCTCCTGGACCTTGGCCCGGGTGTCGCCGAGGTGGAAGGCCGCGTCGTTCTTGGCGACCCAGTCCTGCCAGTCCTTCCAGCGCATCTCGAAGGCGACGTCCTGGTCGAGGTTGGCCTCGTACCAGATCTTCTCGCGCGACGGGTTGACGACACTGTCCGCGATCATGCGGCGGACGTGGGTCGGGTACATCGTGCCGTACACGGCGGCGATGTACGTGCCGTACGAGACGCCCAGGAAGTTGAGCTTCTTCTCGCCGAGCGCGGCCCGGATGACATCCAGGTCACGGACGGTGTTGGGCGTCGTCATGTGCGGCAGCATCTCGCCGCTGCGCTCGGCACAGCCGGCCGCGTACTCGGCGGCGAGCTTGCGCTGGGCGCGCTTGTCGGCCTCGGAGTCCGGCACCGGGTCCATCTTCGGCGCCTTCACGAACTCCTGCGGGTCCGCGCAGGAGATGGGCGCCGAGTGGCCGACGCCGCGCGGGTCGAAGCCCACGAAGTCGTACGCCTTCGACGCCTTCACCCACAGCGGGTTCTTGGTGGTGACCCGGAGCGGGAAACGCAGTCCGGAGCCGCCGGGGCCGCCCGGGTTGTAGACGAGTGCGCCCTGGCGCTCCGCCTTCGTACCCGTGTTGCCGATACGGTCCACGGCGAGCTTGATCTTCTTGCCGTTGGGCTTCGCGTAGTCGAGCGGCACCGTGACCCAGCCGCACTGGACGGGCTTCGCGATTCCCCAGTCGGCCGGACAGTCCGCCCAGTCGATGCCTGCCTTGGCCGCGCGAGCGGCGGCGATCGCGGCGCCGCGCGTCTGGCTGTCCTGGCCGTGGCGGCTTTCCGCGCTGGCCGTCGGGGCCGCGACGGCGCCGGCTATCAGCGTCGCTGTGACGAGCGCTCCGGCCGAGCCGAACGCCGTCGCCCTTCTCAAACCCCTCAAGTGAGTCCTCCCCCTGCTGTCTACTGTCGTTGTGGTCAGTAGGGGGATCCTTCCGGCTGTGAGGTCCCTGAGAACAGGGGTGAAGTGGCTTCTTTGCCAATCCGATAACCGGAACATCACTGCCCGTTGAGCGGTGCGGTTTGTTTCAGGCGAGTGCGCCGAGCGCCTCGTCGAGGATGCGCCGCAGACGCAGCGCATCCGGTGCGAGCGCGGTCACGAGGGCCCCGGGACCGGCGAGCGGAGTGAGCACGGCGTACTCCCCCAGCAACCGCGCCTCGACCGGCTTCCTACCGAACTCCGGTCCTACGACGATGAGTTGCCCGAGCGCCCGATGTCCGGCGAGCACGGCGGGACCGTCCCACCCGCCCGGCGCCCCGGGTCCGCAGGAGAGCTCCTGATCGAGCAGCGGACGCCCGTCGAGCCGCACGGTGAGCCGACTGGCAAGCCGCCCGGGCTCCTCGTTGGCCCGCCCGAGCACCTGCTCCTCGCGCAGTACCAGCCGAGCACCGGCGGCAAGGTCCACACACGTGCTCACGCACAGCTCACTGCCATTGGCGGAGATCAACTGCTCGGGAAGCCAGCGCAGTTCGCCGCCCTCGGCCACCGTGAGCCGTACGTCGTAGCGCGCCTCGCCCTTGGCCTGCCCGGGCAGCGCGATGGTGGCGGCGGCCGACCCCACGTGCAGCCGCGCACCGTCCCCGACCTCCGCCTCGACGGTGAAGTGATCACCGCCCAGGGGCCCGCTCATCGCGCCGACCAGCATGACCCGCGCCTCGGAACCACTGGCCCGGGTACGCCGCAGGGCGAGCGGCCCCTGCCCCTCCAGCGTGGGCAGGGCAGTCCCGCCCCGCCCGTCGTCCCGCGCCCCGATCCGCGCAAGGGCCCGCATTCCGGCCACTTCGACCTCGTCGGCCGTCATGCCGTCCACGCGGCGAGCTGGGCCCGCACCCAGGCGGCGACGTCCTTCACCCCGTCCTCGCCCCGCAACGACTGGAACACCACCGGCAGTTCGGCCCGCTGCGCCTTGGCGTCGGCGGCCATCCGCCCGAGGTCGGAACCGACGTACGGGGCGAGGTCGGTCTTGTTGACGACGAGCAGGTCGGCGGTGGTGACCCCGGGCCCGCCCTTCCTCGGAATGTCGTCCCCGCCCGCGACATCGATCACGAAGATCTGAGCGTCGACCAGCCCCTTGCTGAAGGTCGCGGTGAGGTTGTCGCCCCCCGACTCGACCAGGACGAGATCCAACGGCCCGACCTCGTCCTCCAGATCCTCGACGGCTTCGAGATTCGCGGAGATGTCGTCCCGAATCGCCGTGTGCGGACAGGCCCCGGTCTCCACGGCAGTGATCCGCTCGGGCGGCAACACGGCCTCCCGCAACAGGAACTCGGCGTCCTCACGCGTATAGATGTCATTGGTGACAACGGCCAACGCCAGCTCATCCCGCAGAACCCGACAGAGCGCCGCCACGGTAGCGGTCTTCCCGGACCCGACGGGCCCCCCGAGCCCGATCCGCAGGGCCCGCCGCCGCCCGTCGGGCCGGTGGGCGTCGGCACTCACGGCGGAGGCCCCATCGTGGGAGTGGTCAAGATGCATGGATACGGCTCCACTTCTTCAACTGGCTCTGGCACATCTCAGCCCGTCGGGCTGCTTCCAGCCCGTCCGGCGTTTGAGGACGAGGCCGTTCAGGCCGATGCGGGGGTCTGGGGGCGCAGCCCCCAGAAAGGGACGGGAACGGGTAGGGGCGGCGGGGGCGAAAGAAACCCCTAGGAGGCAAACAGCCGCACAGCCCAAGCAGCATGCACCTCCGCACTGATCTCCAACACCGGCGCGGAAGCCGCAGGCAACACCCCGACCCCGCCCTCCAACGCACACCGCGCCGCCGCACTCGCCTGCTCCGCCACCAGATCAAGCTCGGGCGCCAACCGGGCCAACACCCCGGTCGCATCGAACGGATCAAGACTCAGCAACCGCACCGTCGCACTCGCCGGCCCACTGACACTCTCGTACACGGCGCAGTACGCGGCATCCTCCGCCCCGAGCCCCGCGGCCCGGGCAGCCAGCCCGAGAACGACCGGCTGATGGGCGCCCTTGGGGAACTCCCGCGCCAGCGCGTCGAGTTCGGCGGACGGCCACGTCGCCCGAGCGGCCCGCATCAACTGCCGCCCGAGCTTCCGGGCGGCGACCCGCAGGGCGAGGGACGGTGTACGCGCGTCCGCGGCAGCGTCCAGTTCCACCGGATCGAGCCCGAGGGCGGCGGCCGCGGCGAGCGAGGCGGACACCAGCCCCGCCGTGTGCAACCGCCCCCGGCAGAACTCCTCCAGACTCTCCGCACCGGTGATCCGCCCGGCCTTGACCGCCGCCTCGGCCCCACCGGAGTGGGCATGCCCCCCGGCGGGAAACCGACCGTCGGCCAGCACAAGCAACGCAGCACGCGACATGACGAGCCTCAGAACGCAGAGTCGGGGTCGGAATCGAAGTCGAAGTCGAAGTCGAAGCCGGAAGGCCAGAACAGGAAGTACCGGTCAGAACAGGAAATACCGCTGAGCCATGGGCAGTTCGGCAGCCGGCGTGGCCTCCACCAGCTCCCCGTCGATCGTGACGGCGAAGCTGTCGGGATCGACCTGCACCCGCGGACGCGCGTCGTTCTCCCGCATGTCCGCCTTGGTCACACCACGCGTCGACTCGATCGACACGAACCGCTTGCCGAGCCCGAGCCGCTCCGGCAGCCCGTCCTCGATCGCGATCGGCGCGACGAAGTTGAACGAGTTGGCGGCGGGCGCCCGTCCGATCGCCCCGAACATCGGCCGGGGCAGAATCGGCTGCGGCGTGGGAATGGACGCGTTGGCGTCGCCCATCTGCGCATACGCGATCTGCCCGCCCTTGACGACGAGATGCGGCTTGACGCCGAAGAACGCGGGCTCCCACAGCACGAGGTCGGCGAGCTTCCCGGTCTCGATCGAGCCGACCTCGCGGGCGAGCCCCTGGGCGAGGGCAGGGTTGATTGTGTACTTGGCGACATAGCGACGTACACGACGGTTGTCCGCGCGTCCGTCCCCGGGCAGCGCGCCCCGCCGCCGCTTCATGACGTGGGCCGTCTGCCAGGTCCGCATGATGACCTCGCCCACGCGCCCCATGGCCTGCGCGTCGGAGGAGATGATCGAGATCGCGCCGAGGTCGTGCAGGATGTCCTCGGCCCCGATGGTGGTGGGCCGGATCCGGGACTCGGCGAAGGCCAGGTCCTCGGGCACGGCCGCGTTGAGGTGGTGGCAGACCATCAGCATGTCGAGGTGTTCCTCGGCGGTGTTGACGGTGTAGGGCCGGGTCGGGTTGGTCGAGCTGGGGAGCACATGCCCCTCGGAGACCACGGTCATGATGTCCGGCGCGTGCCCGCCGCCGGCACCCTCCGTGTGGTACGCGTGGATGGTGCGCCCCGCGATCGCGGCGAGCGTGTCGGCCACGAACCCGGCCTCGTTGAGGGTGTCCGTGTGGATGGCGATCTGCGCGCCGGTCCGGTCCGCCACCGTGAGCGCCGCGTCGATGACGGCGGGCGTGGAGCCCCAGTCCTCGTGCAGCTTGAGGCCGAGCGCCCCGCCGCGCAGCTGGGAGAGCATCGCCTCGTGGGAGACGGTGTTGCCCTTGCCGAGGAGCCCGAAGTTGAGCGGGTACTCCTCCATCGCCTCCAGCATCCGGGCCAGGTGCCAGGGCCCGGGCGTGACGGTGGTCGCCTTGGAGCCCTCGGCCGGACCGGTGCCGCCGCCGATGAGCGTCGTGACTCCGGAGGCGAGCGCCTCGTCGGCGATCTGCGGACAGATCAGGTGCACGTGGGCGTCGATCGCCCCGGCGGTCAGGATCCGCCCGTTCCCCGCGATGATCTCGGTCTCCGGGCCGATCACCAGGTCCGGGTGCACCCCGTCCATGGTGTCCGGGTTGCCCGCCTTGCCGATGCCGGTGATCCGGCCGTCGCGGATACCCACGTCGGCCTTGATGATCCCCCAGTGGTCGATGATCACCGCACCGGTGATGACGGTGTCCGGGGTGCCGTCTGCGCGCGTAGCACGCGACTGGCCCATCGACTCGCGGATGACCTTGCCGCCGCCGAACACGGCCTCGTCACCGGCGCGTCCCGGGCCGCCGGAACGATCCTCCTCGATCTCGATCAGCAGATCGGTGTCGGCGAGCCGGATGCGGTCGCCGGTGGTGGGGCCGAACAGGTCGGCGTACGCGGCACGCGAGATCTCAGGCATCGAGGGCACCTCCGGTCTCGCCGCGCAGGCCGGGCACGACACGGGCGCCGGTGAGCGGGACGAGTTCGACGTCGACGGGGATCCCGGGCTCGAAGCGCACGGCGGTGCCGGCGGCGACGTTGAGCCGCTTCCCGCGCGCGGCGGCGCGGTCGAAGTCCAGACCGGGGTTGGCCTCGGCGAAGTGGTAGTGGGAGCCGACCTGGACGGGCCGGTCGGCGGCGTTGAGGACGGTGAGCCGGGTGACCTCAAGGCCTTCGTTGAAGGCGACGGGTCCGTCGGCGAACAGGATCTCTCCGGGAATCATGGCTGCTGCTCCCCCGTCAGACGATCGGGTCGTGGACGGTGACGAGCTTGGTGCCGTCCGGGAAGGTGGCCTCCACCTGGACGTCGTGGATCATCTCGGGGATGCCCTCCATGACGTCCTCGCGGGTGAGGATCCTGCGCCCGGAGGCCATCAGCTCGGCCACGGTACGGCCGTCCCGGGCCCCTTCGAGGATGTGCGAGGTGATCAGGGCGACGGCCTCGGGGTGGTTGAGCCTCAGTCCCCGGGCCCTGCGCTTCTCGGCCACATCGGCGGCCACATGGATGAGCAGCCTCTCCTGCTCGTGCGGCGTCAGTTGCACGGCGTCCACCTCACAGTCCTCGCTCCGGACCGTGCGGGGTCCGGTTGCCGCAGCCACCACGAAGGATTCGGATGCAGTACACGACTGCGGTACGCGGCCGGGATGCGCGACTTTGCGCGTCCCGGGCTGCGAAAACCCCTGGTGACGTGGTGGTGCAGGCTAGTTGCGCGGGATTTCAGGGACGTTAACCGCCGCGCGTGGATTCACACGGGGATCACGGACGACAAGCCGACCGGCCGGCCTGATCGTCGGCATGCGCCCCGCACTCCGACGTCGACGAGCCAGGCCACGTCAGCGCGGCGGCTCCATGCTCATCAACCCCCGCAGACCGTCCTGGATCACGTCGACGGGCGCCGAGCCGAAGAGCGCCTGCTGGGCGGCGAACCCCTGCGCGGTGGCGATCATGGTCCTGGCGACGTGGTCGGCAGGGATGTCCGCCCGCATCACCCCGGCCTCCTGGTAGCCCTCGACGACCTTCACCCAGGCAGCTCGCACAGTGCCGAAGCCCTCGCGCAGGATCTGCGACAGCTCGCTGTCACGGAGCGTCTCCGTCCAGACCTGGACCATCAGCCGAGGGAAGGAGGCCTCTCCGTCCCAGCTCAGCCCGAGCTTTCCCGCTCCCCCCAGCCCTAGCACCTGGGTCATGACCTGGCCCACGAGCACGTCGGGCGGCGGGGGCGGAGTCTGCCGGGCGGCCTCTTCGAAGGCCGCGCGAAGACCTCCGAGGACCTCGGTGACGATGGCCGCGATCAGCTCGTCCTTGCCGCTGAAGTAGCGGTAGACCGCGCCCGCCGAGAGGTCCACCTCCTTCAGCACGTCCTGCATCGACGTGGCATGGAACCCGTTGCGGGCGAAGCAGCGGGCCGCGCCGTCGAGGATCTGGCGGCGACGGGCGTCGAGGTGTTCCTGGGATACGCGGGCCATGACTGAAAGTTAAAACGAACATTCCTTCTTGACAAGTCGCGGCACCCGCAGGACAGTGACGGAACAAGCAAAACGAACGATCCTTCTTTTTAGCGGGACCGCTCACCCAGACTCCCACGTCAAGCACCCACGACCACACATCAAGGGAAGAGACCATGTCCGCCAAATCCGCTACGCACACCGGGACCGCACCACCACGCTCACCGCAGTCGTCACAGCCGTCACAGTCGCCGCAGCAGCCGACCTCGTCGTCGCACGGCCGCCATGTCGTTGCCGTCGTCGTACTGGTGCCCATGCTGGTGGCCCTCGCCCTGTGGGCCTTCGCCTGGCCCGCGGCCCGTACCGCGCCGCGCGATCTGCCGCTCGGCGTGGCGGGTCCGGCGACGGCGGCCACCCAGGTACAGAACCAGCTCGAAGAGCACGAGGGCGCCTTCGAGATCCACCGTTACGCCGACGAGGCCGCCGCCCGGGACGCCATCGAGGACCGGACCGTATACGGCGCGGTCGTCGTCACCGGCCAGGGGCCGAAGCTGCTGACCGCCTCGGCCGCGAGCCCGCTCGTGGCGCAGCTGCTCCAGCAGTCGGTGACCCAGCAGGCGGGCGGCGCCCAGGTGCGTACCGTCGACGTCGTACCGGCCGCCGAGGACGACCCGCGCGGCTCGGCCCTGACGTCGAGCGTGCTGCCGCTGACGCTGGCGGGCATCGCCGCGGGAGCCGTCGTGACCCTGCTCGGGCTGCGCGGGCGGCGCGCGATCGCCGCCCTGGTCGGTGCGTCCGCGCTCGTCGGCCTGGTGGCGGCCTCTCTCGCAGGCAGCTGGCTCGGCGCACTCACCGGGAACTGGTGGGCCCAGGCGGGTGCCCTGGGCCTGGCCACGCTGGCGGTCGGCGCCGCCGTCGCGGGCCTCGCGGCCCTGCTGGGCACTCCGGGCATCGGACTGGGCGCGTTCGTGGTGATGATGCTCGGCAACCCGTTCTCCGGCGCCGCCACGGCTCCCGAGATGCTGCCCGACCCGGTCGGGACGATCGGCCAGTGGCTGCCGCCGGGCGCCGGCGTCTCACTGCTCCGCTCGATCTCGTTCTTCGACGGAGCCGCCGCGTCCGGCCCGGCCCTCACCCTGACCTGGTGGGCCGCACTGGGACTCGGCGCAGTCCTCCTCGGCAGCGCGCTCAAGCGCCGCAGGGAGGCCGGCGAGCCGTCTCCCGCAGAGCGCGAGCCCGCCCTGGCGAACTGACCCCCACAGAACCGACCGTGCACCCCCGAAGTAGCGGACAGGGGTGCACGGTCCTACGCGTTTCAGGGGCGCCGGGTCCTGCATGTGTCAGGGGTGCCCGGCCATGTGCGCACACGGCTCGGCCTTGCGCACCCACCCCCAAGCCGGCCTAGGACGCCCCGGTCCCCCGATGCTCCGCCGCGATCCCGAACCGCTGCCGTTCGTGAGGAGCGGAACCCACCTCCCGAACACTCGACACCGCACTGATCACCGACTCCTCCACCCCCGCCTCGATCGCCGCGTCGAGTTTCTCGAGTCGCTCCAGGTCAGCCGCGGACACGAGAGCGACGAGCGGCTTCCCGTGCCGCGTCACGACGACGCGCTCTCCGCCGTACACCACCCGGTTGATCAGGTCGGCGAGCTCAGCCCTGGCTTGCGTCACCGGAATCTCGTAGGCCATGCTCCCCAGCTTACGTGGCGTCCGTGACGTCCGTGAGGTCCAGGAAGCACCAAGAAGCAGCAGGTCAGAGGCTCCGAGTCCGCCGTCTCACGCACAGTCCGTGAGACATGTGTGAGACGGCGGCGCCCCCGGACCGATGGCTTCAACACCGGCACGAGGCCTTGATCCAGCACCTTCCGATCAAGGAGCCAGACCTATGCAGGACCGTACCCTCATGCGCCGTGAGCGCCGCGCCCAGCGTCGTGCGCTTCGCGCCACCATCCGCCGTCGGGCCAACACCCAGCGCGCTGCCAGCAAGGCCCGCCGCACCCTGGCCACCGGCACCCCTCAGACCGCCAAGACCCATCTCATCGGCCGCGGTCTCGACCCCGCCACCGCCAAACGGTTCGCCGGAGCCTTCTCACGCGGTATCCAGCCCACCGCCACCGCCGAGACGGCGGTCAAGCTCAAGGGGCGCGTGCGCAAGACCGTGGCCGTGAAGTTGTACGACACCGCCACGTTCGTCGCGCGCCTGGCCGCCTACCGGCCCAAGGGCGCCACGGCCGCCGCTGCGTTCGGCCGCCTCGGCCTAGAGGTGGCCGCCTGATTAGCGCCATCCCCGAGGGCCGTACCCTCGCCGCCGATCCGATGCGGACGTGGCTGACGCGGCTGTCCCTCGCCGCCGGTATCGCGTTCACCGCGCACGCCGAGTACGACCTTGCCCGCACCCTGGGAGCGGACCCCTTCATTGCAGCCATGCTGCCCGTGTCCATCGACGCGTACGTGATGGCCGCCCTGCGCTGGTTCCGGGCGCTGGACATCACCCTGTCGCTCGCCTTCATGAGCGCCGCGCAGGTGGCCGCACACGCCCTGGACACCGACGTCATCGCGGTCACCTTCGAGTTGGTCGTGGTCGTCTCGCTGCTCGTACCGGTGGCGCTATGGAGGACCCATGCCCTCGCCCGGGGTGAGGAGACAGCGACCGCTCCCCGGTCGTCGAGCACCTCCGCGCCGGTGGTCATCTGGGCGGTCACCCGCCCGTCTCCGGCGCCGTTCGTCCGGGACGACTACGTGACGACCGGAGTGACCGCCAAGGTGACCGCGTCCCTGCCCGCCGCCATCACCCGTCAGGTGGTCACCGAGGTGGTCACACTCACCCCGCTGAACTGCGGAAAAGGGCGCTAAGACTGATCCGGGAGGTGGTCACCGAGACCGGACGGCCGGTGCCCATCGAGCGACTCCGGACGGAGCTGAATCTGTCCCGCCGCGACGCGACCGAAGTACGCCGCGAGATCGTCGAGGGGAAGTGGTCATGAACACCCCCGCCGTCACGCCGCCCCGTGACCACGTGCAGCCCATCGGGGTGACCGCCGACGGCCAGCCGATCTACCCGTGGCCGGTGCAGTCCGCACCGGTCGCGCAGGTGCCGCTCAAGGCGCATCCCGTCGGCGCGTACCTCGCCGGTGGCTGCCTCGCCCTGGTGGCCCTGATCGTCGTCGGCTTCGTCCTGGTGGCGATCCTCATCAGCCTGTCCATCGCTCTGGTGGCGCTGGCCATCGCCGTCGTCTCGCTCATCATCTGCCTGCTCGTCCTGCGCTCGATGTGGCGCGACTTCCAGAAGGGCAACTAACAGATCAAGGAAGAGTTGCGGCGCCGGGCAAGGGTCATCCGGTCCCTGCCGCGCTTCCGCTGCCCCGAGTCGAAGGTGACGCCTGAGCTGGCCAACGACAAGAGCCTCGGCCTGCACCCGATCGTGGTCGGCGCCGACGAATGCCAGGTTCCGTTCGAGCACGAGAAGTACGGCGCCGAGCTGGAGTCCATCTGCACCGACATCACCAAGCGCGGCCCCGCCCTTGGCATCGTCGGTATCTTCGCCACCCAGCGACCCGACGCAAAGTCTCTGCCGCCCGGCATCTCCGCGAACGCCGTGCTCCGGTTCTGCCTGAAGGTGATGAACCACCAGGCCAACGACATGGTCCTCGGCACCGGCGCCTACAAGTCCGGTATCAAGGCCACCATGTTCAGCCGCTCCGACCGCGGTATCTGCTGGATGTCCGGCGAGGGCGACGACCCGCGCCTCGTGTCCTCCGCGTTCATCGACGCGACCGGCGCCGACCTGATCGTCACCCGGGCCCGGAAGATGCGCGAGGAATACGGCAACATCACTGGCCATGCCATCGGCGAGCGGCCCGCGGAGACGGCCAGCCTCGACATCCTCGCCGACGTCCTGAAGTCCGTGAGCGCCGACGAGAAAGCCGTGTGGTGCGAGCGCGTCGCCACGCGTCTCGCTGAGCTCCGGCCGGACGTCTACGGCGAGTGGAAGGGCGAGAACGTCACCGCCGCACTCGAGCCCTGGGGCGTGAAGACAGACCAGGTGTGGGGCACCACCGACGACGGCGAGGGGAAGAACCGGCGCGGCATCAAGCGGGCCGACGTCGTCGCCGCCATCACCCGACGGGACGCCGACCGACTCGCCAAGTAGTACCGATCACGGCCGCTAGATCTATCACCCCGCGCTGCTAGGTCTAGCGGCCCCGCTAGCACACGATCAACCCCCTGAGCAGGCAACTAGCGTCTAGCAGGGGCGCCGCTGAAACCCCGGGAAACGCCCGGAGTAGCGAGGGAGAGACCCCATGCTGGTTGCTATGGCCGCCGCTGTTCTGTGGTTTGGCGGGTACGCCGTGCTGTGCGCGGTCAAGCCGTTCGCGCCGTGCCGGAAGTGCGCGGGGACGGGAGGGTTCGAGCAGTTCCGGAAGGTGCGGACTTGCCCGCGCTGCCACGGGAAGAAGGTCCGGCTGCGCATCGGACGACGGGCGCACAACGCGTGGCGTCGTATGCATGAGGCGGGCGCGCGCTGACGCGTCGACAGTACTGCCGAAGGGCAGCGTCCGACAGATCGTCCGACACGAAGGAGTATGCGCATGAGCAGCAAGGCGGCTGTCCCCCACGGCCACTTAGCCGTGCCCGCAGACATCCTGGCCACCGCCCTGTACGGGCTCGGCCAGTACGAGGCTGCCGCGATCGAGCAGAGGGGGACGGGTTACGCCCCAGCACCAAGGTGTGCGAGGCGGTCGTGTGGCTGTGGGAGAACGGGCACCGCGACGAGGCCACCAACCTGATCGGCACGGTCTGTGCCGTCCTCCGCGGCAAGCTGGTACCCGGAGGCGTCGGCCGGATCACGCACGAGACAGTCATCGACGCATTCGGCGCGGAGTTCGCCGAGCTCGGCATGACACCGGAAGGCGGATGGGCGCCGATCGCCGCATACCTCAACCGCGAGGTACCGCGCGGGCTCTGACCGCGCCGCACGTACGAGGAAACCCGCCGATCGTCGTACGACCAAGGCGAGGGGCCTGGCGACAGCAGCCCGGGCCCCTCTCCTACTCCGCGTGCGCGATGCCGATCGCCCGGTACATGAACGCGGTTCGCTTCTCCTCCATCTGCTCCATCTCCTCGCTCAGGTCCACCCCGAAGTACTCCCCGAAGACGCTGACGACCACTTCGACGGCGCCGAGCGTCACCATCACGGCGGCCATCACCGTGGCCGCCTCCCCGGCGAGGCCGTCGCCGCCCGCCAACTCCTTGGCCCGGCCGATCATCCATGGCCGGTTGTGCGCCGCCCCCGAGGTCAGGCGATACGGCGCCGGCAACCAGTCGGGCATGGCTTTGACGGCGCGCTCGGTGATGTTGATGTCCAAGGGTGCGGACTCGCTGCCGAAGCTATAGCCGATCAGTCTTAGGTCTTTGAGCATTGCTCTCCGGTAGGCCGCTGGTCCGTGGCCTGAGCCTACTTTCGGACCGGCAGCTGATCCCGTCAGTGATCCGCAGCACCTGCACCCGGGCTTCTCGGCTCACGCTCAGTGGTTACCCCAGGCCACGCGCCGACCCTGTCCGCCCATGTCGACAGGGTCTCAGCCACGACAATCCGAAACCTAGTAGCAACAACCCATTGACATGACATTTGGACTAGCGGCATCGTACTCGGCTAGAGCGCGCCAGTTAAAGCGCTTTAACGCCACTGCTCTCTCACCGCCCCGTCCCGGGTCTCCGGAGCGAAGGGAAACCAGCGTGATGCCGTTCGAAGTGCTGCCTATGGGCCGCGTCGGAGCCGTCGCTGCGGCCTCCGCCCACTGCGGGCGCCGCACACCAGTCCTCCAGGGCAAGCACCGCCTCGCCGGGATCCGACACCCTCACATCAACCGGTAAGGAGGCGGCCATGGACGTCAGAGACGACACGACCCAGGCCCCCGCACCCAGCACCGCCATCACGGCCCCCGCCCCTCCGGCGGTCTCCCGGCGGCTGCGGGTCATCACGGTCATCGCCACCTTCGGCGGACTCCTCTTCGGCTACGACACCGGCGTCATCAACGGCGCCCTGCCCTACATGACCGAAGACCTCGGTCTGACCGCGGTCACCGAGGGCATGGTCACCAGCTCGCTGCTGCTCGGTGCGGCCCTCGGCTCGCTCTTCGGCGGCAGGCTGTCCGACGCCCGCGGCCGGCGCCGCAACATCCTGCTCCTCGCCGTGGTGTTCTTCGTGGGAGCGCTCGGCTGCACGCTGGCCCCGAACACAGAACTGATGATCGTGGCACGGTTCGTGCTCGGCCTCGCGGTCGGCGGTGCCTCCGTGACCGTTCCCGTCTACCTGGCGGAGATCTCTCCGGCCGAGCGCCGCGGCCGTCTGGTCACCCGGAACGAGCTGATGATCGTCTCCGGTCAGCTGGCCGCGTTCACCTTCAACGCGGTCATCGCCCAGGTCGGCGGGGAGTCCGCCGGCATCTGGCGCTGGATGCTGGTCGTCGCGACCCTGCCCGCGGTGGCGCTCTGGTTCGGCATGCTGGTCATGCCGGAGAGCCCGCGCTGGCTCGCCTCCAAGGGCCGGTACGGGGAAGCCCTCGCCGTGCTCAAGCAGGTCCGCTCCGAGCAGCGGGCCGAGGCCGAGCTCAGCGAGGTCACCGCGATGGCCGTCGAGGACGAGAAGGCGAAGCTCGGCGGCTGGAACGATCTGAGGGTGCCGTGGGTGCGCAAGCTGGTCCTGGTGGGGACCGGCATCGCGATCGTCATGCAGATCACCGGCGTGAACACGATCATGTACTACGGCACGCAGATCCTCACGGACGCCGGTTTCGCCGCGGACAGCGCCCTGACGGCCAACATCGCCAACGGCGTGATCTCCGTGCTGGCCACCTTCGTCGGCATCTGGCTGCTGGGCCGCGTCAACCGCCGCCCGATGCTGATGATCGGTCAGCTGGGCACCATCGTCGCCCAGTTGCTGATCGCCGTGTTCTCCCTCGTCCTGCCCGCCGGTGACGGCCGCGCGTTCGCGGTCCTCGGCATGACCGTCACCTTCCTCGCCTTCCAGCAGGGCGCGATCTCCCCGGTGACCTGGCTGATGCTGTCGGAGATCTTCCCGCTCAAGATGCGCGGCTTCGGGCTCGGCATCGCGGCCTTCGCCCTGTGGATCACCAACTTCACCATCGGGCTGGTCTTCCCTGTCCTGGTCGACGCGGTCGGCGTGTCCAGCACATTCTTCGTCTTCGTGGCCCTGGGCATCGTCGCGGTCACCTTCGTGAAGCAGTACGTGCCCGAGACCCGCGGTCGCACGCTCGAGGACCTCGAGCACGAGCTCAAGGCCCGCTTCTCCTGAACCCGCTCCCTGTCCTCGGCCCATGCCCCATGGGCCGAGGGCATCGAAAGGAAACCTCATGACTGTACGCGTAGGTGTGATCGGTGCCGGCTGGATCGGTCAGGAACACATCCGACGACTCACCGAGACCGTGACCGGCGCCGAGGTCACGGCAGTCAGCGACATCGACGCCGCACGCGCCGAGGAGGCAGCGGTGCGGGCCGGTGCCCGGGTGTTCGCCGACGGTGCCGAGTTGGTCACGGCGGAGGATGTCGACGCGGTGCTCGTCACCTCCTGGGGGCCCACCCACGCGGAGCATGTGCTGAACGCCATCGCCGCCGGAAAGCCGGTCTTCTGCGAGAAGCCCCTGGCCACCACCGCCGAGGACGGTCTCAGGATCGTCGAGGCCGAGATGGCGCACGGCCGCCGTCTCGTACAGGTCGGTTTCATGCGCCGCTACGACGCCGGCTACCGGCAGATGAAGCAGGTCATCGACTCCGGCCGCATCGGCGAACCGTTGATCGTGCACTGCGCCCACCGCAACCCGACCGTCCCCGAGTCGTACACCACCGACATGGCCGCGCTCGACTCAGCCGTGCACGAGATCGACGTACTGCGCTGGCTGCTGGACGACGAGATCGTCTCCGTCCAGGTCGTGATTCCGCGCTCCACGAGCAAGCGGTTCGCGCACCTCAAAGACCCGCAGATCATGCTCTTCGAGACCGCCAAGGGCGTCCGGATCGACCTTGAGGTCTTCGTCAACTGCCAGTACGGCTACGACATCCAGTGCGAAGCTGTCGGCGAGGACGGCCTGGTCCGGCTGCCCGACCCGGCCGCCGTCGGCGTGCGCACCACGGGCCAACACAGCACCGAAGTCCTGACGGACTGGGTGGGCCGTTTCGTGGATGCCTTCGACACCGAGTTCCGCGAGTGGATCGCGAACCTCGCGGCGGGCACCGAGCCCACCGGCCCCTCTGCCTGGGACGGCTATGCCGCGACCGTCATCTCCAACGCGACTGTGCAGGCACGACAGTCGGGCCGCATCATCGGTACGGACATGAAGCCCCGCCCCGCCTTCTATGGAGGCACTGTCTGAGGGGCGCCTTCTGTCAGCGAGGAGCCTCCGTCGCGGAAAGACCGGCGGTGGCCGCCCAGGAGGCCAGGAGCCGAAGGCCGTCGTGCGACGGGATGCCGGAGGTTCCGCCGTCCAGACGATGAGCTGTCGGTCGGGGTCCATGCCGGCGGTCAGGGTGTCCCCGGCGACGGGGTGGTGCAGCGTCTTGGTGCCCACCCCCAGGGCCGCCACGTGGTGCCCGACCCACCAGGGGCGGAAGTTCTCGTCCTGTAGGGACAGCTCGCCCACCACCGTCATCAGCCGTGGATCCTGGGGGCATTCCGCGGCTTCCCTCCGCAGCTGGGCCACGGCGGTACGGCGACGTTGTCCCAGTCCGCGTAGAGGCGTTTCATCGCGGGATGAGTGAAAAGCAGCCGCACACTGCTGGTCACCGCGCTGGGCATCACCCGCCTCGACAGCGCCCACACCGCCGTACGGGAGGCAGTCGGCCGCTTCGGCCGCATCGACGTCCTGGTCAACAACGCCGCCAGCTTCTACGACGATTACTTCGAGGAGCTGTCGCCCGCGCAGCTGCGGCAGCAGATCGAGATCACCCTGCTCGGCCCGATGACATCACCCGCGCGGTCCTTCCCATGATGCGGAAGCAGCGCGCCGGCCATGTCCTCACTATCTCCTCCATCGCCGGTCTGGTCGGCCAGGAGTTCTGTTCGTCTGCGCCGCCGCCGAGTTCGGCGTCGAGGGCTGGATGGAGTCCCTCCGCTACGGCGTCGAGCCCTTCGGCATCCGTACGGCGATCGTCGAGCTGGACTTCTGCACCACCGAGCTGCTGGTGGATTCCTCGCCCTCCTGAAGCTCACCCAGCATGAGCAGCCGCCGCTGCGCTTCGTCTCCGGCGGGGAAGCGGTCTCGCCCGCCGAGGCCAAGGCCAGGGAACCGCCGGCCCAGGCGGAAGCCTCGCGTGAGCTGGGCATGGACCTGGCCCACGATGACGCGCCGTCGCCTGCCCCCGGCTCCCACCACCCAGCCAGGAGAAACACCCGTGGAAGCCCTGAAGCCGCAGCCCACTGCCCACTGCCCACTGCCAAGGCTCCCGCCGACCGTTTCACCGGCGACGTCTCGCTCTACGTCATCGTCGCCCGCCAGGAGCCCTCCCGTATGCGCGCCCACGTGGTCCGCCGCTTCGCACCCGGCTCATGCACCGCCTGACACGCCCATGCTCTGGGACAGGTCTCTGCACGTCGCCTCCGGCATCGCCCTGATCGGCATCCGCGACGGCACGATCCTCGAAACCCTTCCCGGCGACACCATCGCCTGCCCGCCGGCGAAGAGCGCTGGCACGGAGACGCCCACGACCGCTTCATGGAGCACCTCACCCTGTGGGAGGGCACCGGCGACGGCAGCCCGGAAACCGTGTGGGCCGAGCACGTCACCGACGAGCACTACAGCGGCCCGCGCACCCGCACCTGAACCGGCCGTCCGACAGCTTGCATCGCAGTGCCGCTGGCCCGCAGCGCGGCCAGCGGCTACCCCTCCTCAGCGAGGTGCGGTTACGCACCGCACTCGCGCGCTCTCAGGCCCCGGCCTGCAACTTCGCGAGCTCGGCCTCGAGGTCGGCCATGGCCTCGCCGCCGGCCATGAGGTCGGTGATCTCCTCCCGGGTGCGCTCGCCCTTGCGGAAGTCGTCGGCCTTCTGGCCGCGGATGAGGACGGCGAAGTGGTCGCCGACCATCATCGCGTGCCGGACGTTGTGGGTGACGAGGATGACCGCGACGCCCTTGGCACGGGCCTGCATGATGATCCGCAGGACGTGCGCGGCCTCCTTGACACCGAGCGCCGCCGTGGGCTCGTCGAGGATGAGGACGTTGGCGCCGAAGTAGACGGCACGCGCGATCGCCAGGGCCTGGCGCTCACCGCCGGACAGGCTGCCCACGAGGCGGTTGCCGTCGGTGACGCGGGTGATGCCGAGGGACTGCATTTCTCGTACGGCGATCTCGCCGGCCAGTTTCTTGTCGAACAGCCTGAACGGCCCGAAGCCCTTGGTGGGTTCGGCGCCTACGAAGAAGCAGCGTCCGACGCCCATCAGCGGGAACGTCCCGCCGAACTGGTGCACCGTGGCAATGCCCCGGGCTGATGCGTCGCGGGGGCTGTCGAAGTCGACCGGCTCGCCGTTGACCTCGATGGTGCCGGTGGTGGGCCTGTGGAACCCGGAGAGGATCTTGATGAGGGTCGACTTGCCGGCGCCGTTGTCACCGAGCAGGCAGAGCACCTTCCCGGCGTCCACTTCAAGAGAGATGTCCTGCAGCGCGTTGGTGCCGAGGAACGACTTGCTGATGTCTGTCAGGCGCAGAAGGGGTGCGGTCATTGGTCAGGCCTTCTTCGCGGATCGGGGCTTGTAGGACAGGGCGAGTCGGCGGAAGGTGTTGTTCATCAGGACCGCCGTGAGGATGAGGATGCCGAGGATCAGGCTGGCCCAGTCGGAGTTCCAACCGGTGTAGTAGATGCCCTGGTTGACGATGGCGAACGTCAGAGTTCCCAGGACGACGCCGAAGACGGAGCCGTACCCGCCGGTGAGCAGGACACCGCCGATGACCACGGCGATGATGGAGTTGAAGACGAAGGACTGGCCGTTGGCGACCTGGGCGCCGTTGTAGAGGATGGTCTGGATCACGCCGACCAGGGCTGCCCCGAAGCCGCTGGCCATGTACAGGGCGATCTTCACCCGGTTGACGGGGATGCCGGTGGCGCGGGCGCTCTCCTTGTCGCCTCCGATAGCGAAGATCCAGTTGCCGTACTTCATCATCTGCAGCATCACCGCGACCGCCGCCGCCAGGCCGATCCACCAGAAGATCGCGACCTCGAACTGGCCCCCGATGAGCTGGCCGAAGACCGCCTTGGACAGAGAGTCCGGGTTGATGGGGACGCTCGTGGTGCCGGTCGTGACGCGGGACAGGCCGAGGGTGAGACCGGCCATGCCGGACAGGGTGGCCAGGGTGACCACCAGGGAGGGGACGTTGGTCCGCGTGACGATGATCCCGTTGAGGAGGCCGGTCAGCAGACCGAGGCCTAGCGCACACACGATTCCGACGATCATCGGGGCGCCCCAGTGCCCGGACACGATGGCCAGCGTCATCGAACTGCCGGCCAGCACCGAGCCCACGGACACGTCGAGTTCGCCGGCGATCATCAGCAGCCCCACCGGGATGGCGATGATGCCCAGCTCGGCGGCGATGTTCAGCCAGCTCGCCGCGCCCGCGGGTGCCAGGAACTTCTCACCGCCGAAGATCGCGAAGAACACGAAGACGCTGAGCGTCCCGATGAGCGCGCCGGCCTCGGGACGGTGGCGCAGCTGCGCCAGCGGACTCTCGGTCTGCTTCGGTGGGGCGACGGCGGTCACTTTCTCGGCCGTCGTGTCGGGAAGTGAGGTTGTCATCGGTCTGGTGTCACCTTCGTGAATCTCGGATGTGGTGCCCGGCGCGGTACGCCCGGAAGGGGTGCTGGGCCCGGGACGGGCCCAGCACCAGGAGAGGGATCAGCGGACGCCGGCCTTGGTGCCCGCGATCGCCGCGTCGACGTTGTCCTTGGTGACCAGGAGCGGGCCGGTCAGGATCGGGTTCTGGGGCGGGAGCACGCCGTAGGACAGGTACTGGTTGGCGATCGACACGACGTAGAAGCCCTGCAGGTACGGCTGCTGGTCGATGGCGAACAGCTGGTCGCCGGCCTTGATCCGGGTGAGCTGGCTCTGCGAGAGGTCGAAGGTGCCCATCTTGACCTTGTCTCCGGCCTTGGCCTGCTTGATCGCGGCGGCGGCGCTGTCCGCATCACCGGTGGCGATCGTGACCACGGCGTCGATGCTGCTGTCCTTCAGCAGCGCGCCCTTGATCGCCTGCGTGACGGCGGACGGGTTACCGAAGTTGGAGGAGGGCAGCGGGAGCTGCTTGGACTTGGCGCCCTTGCTCTCGGCGCCGTCCTTGATGCCCTTGCAGCGTGCCTCCTGGTTGGCCGAACCGGGCACGGTGTTCACGCACAGGACGTTCTTGGCGCCCTCCTCGGCGAACTTGACGCCGCCGGCCTTGCCCGCCTCGTAGTCGTCCGACCCGATGTACTTCACGGCGCCGACCTTCTTGGCCGCCTCGATGCCACCCGAGTTGTAGATGAACACCGGGATGCCCTTGGCAATGGCCTGCTTGATCGCGGAGTCCTGGTTCTCGGGCACCCAGTCCGGCACGAGGATGGCCGACGGGTTCTGCGATATGGCGGTGAGCGTCAGCTTGGCGACGTCCGGGCCGAGGTTGTCGTAGTTCTGCGGACCGAGGTAGGTGACCTTGCCGCCGCCCGACTTCACCAGCTTCGTGGCGTCCTCGACACCGCGCTTGACCGCGGAGAAGAAGGGGTCGTCGGACTTGCCGCCGATGACGTAGATGGAGACCTTGCCGCTCTTCGCAGCGGTCGTCGATCCACCCCCGGCCGTCGCCGTCGACTGCCCCGCAGTGTCGCCGGTGGCCTTGCCGCTGACGCACCCGGTCAGCGTGGTGGCCGCCGCGGCGAGCACGCTCACCATGGTGAGGGCTCTCCGGGAAAGCGGGCGACCGAGCGGTCGCCGGGAACGGGTCATGATGCGTTCCATGTGCGGGGTCTCCTTCGTGCAATTCCAGGCATGGGACCTGGGGCGAGGCGAGAAGTGGGGCGGGATGCAGTACCGCTGGGCCCGTGGAGTACGCCTGCCGTGCGCGGCCCCGGGGAACCGGGCGCCGGCAGGTATGCAGGGGAGCGGGCTCGTCACGAGAGGCCGGAGACACCCTCGGACGGATGCAGGCGTCGGTGAGCTGTGCGTCCCAGCGTGATCACGACAACGACTGTTGGAGAAGTGGGCTTCGGATGTTTTCGTTCGCGGAGGTCGCAGGTGGGCAACCATTGCGCCGTATGACAGTGCCTTAGCTCGACGATCTTTTAAATCGCTTTAAGTCGGTGCCGCAGAGCATGCTTCTGTTTCAGGGAGGTGTCAAGAGTTTGTTCCGACATACTTACCTGAGGCGTCCCGCCGACGACGGTCCGCGGCAATCAGCGAGCCCCGCAGATCCCGATGGCGCACACGTGCGGGCATCCCACGATCGCTTCGACCAGCGGACCGTCCGACGGCTCCCCGTCGGTTCACCGACTCACGGGCCGACCAGGGGGATACCCGCATGACGCCCCCGCGTCGAGCGCCACGGCGTGGTCAGCGCGGCTCCGCCGTGGTCCCACGCGTGACCAGGCAGGGAGCGAGGACGATCTCGCGGGACTCGGTGCGGCCCTGGTCGAGGCGTTCGACGGCGGCCGTCACGGCCTGCCGGGCCTGTTCCTCGGCGTTCTGGCTCACGGTGGTCAGGTTGAAGGCGTCCAGCCGGGAAAGGGTGTCGTCGTCATAGCCGGCGACGGACACTTTGCCGGGAACGTCGACACCCGCCCGCCGGAAGGCGGTGAGCAGCCCGATGGCGCTCTGGTCGTTGTACGCCACGACGGCCGTCGGCAGGTCGCCGCCGTCGAGCAGGTTTCGGGCGGCCTTCTCACCGGCCTTCTCTGTGAGGTCCCCGTGGAGGATCCCGATGTACCCGTCGAGCCCATGGCGGCGCATGGCGGCCCGGTAGCCGCGGCGCCGGTCGGTGGCGATGACACCCTTGCCGCCGTCGACGTAGACGATCGCTCGGTGACCGAGTTCCACCAGGTGGTCGACGATCTGGCCGACTCCGTCGTCGTCGGCGGTGCGTACGACGTCAAGAGCCGCGTCGGCGATCCGGCGGCCCACCGAGATCACGGGCGCCCCGCGGTCAAGGTCGGCCAGCACGGCGGCGGGGGCCACCGGCCCAAGGAGGATCAGCGCCTCACAGCGGAAGGCCAGGAGTGTCTCGATGGCCGTCTGCTCGCCGCGGGTGCGGGTCAGGGTGCTCAGGACGAGGTCGTAGCCGACCTCCTCGGCGGCCGTGTGCAGGTGTTCGACCAGCTCGGCATGGAAGGGACTGTGAATGTCGACCATGACGCCGAGCAGCCGACTGCGCCTGCTGGCCAGCGCGCTGGCGGTACGGTCGGCGCGGTAACCCAGCTCGGCGGCGGCCTTCAGGACGCGCTGGCGGGTGCGCTCGCTGGGGCCGGGCACGTTGCGCAGCACCAGCGACACGGAAGCCGTGGACAGGCCAACGCGCGCGGCGACGTCCTCCAGCCGGGGGCGCGACACCCCGCCATTGCCGACTACGGGGGCAGCGGGGTTCAGCTCGTCCACATGGCCTCCCGTCGATGGCTGCAACACTCTTGACATACGCCCGTGATGCCACCGATAGTACCAGAGATTAAAGCGCTTTAATCAAGGAAATCGACTGCCTGAGCCACCCATGTGAGGCAGCGACTCCCCTGTCGCACCGCAAGGTGCACACATCATGAACCGCACAACCGTTCCCCGCTCCCGCAGGACGACCCGGATCCCTACCACCGCCACCGTCCTGCTTGTCGGCGGATGTTCCAGCAGCCCCGTCGGCAAGAAGGCCGAGCAGGACGGGCCAATGCCGCTACCGGCAAGGCCGACACGTCCCGCATGACAGCCGTCATGGCCACCACGCGCCATCCGGCGACAGGTTCCGGGACATCCGCGAGGGCGCCGAGCCCGGCGCCCTTGGGAGCCCGCCGACCGCCAACCGCCGACCGCCGACACCGTACACACCGATCACTGCCACCCCCACCCGGAGATGCTCGTGAAGATCGCCCTCGACCCCTACATGATCCGTCACGTTCCCCTGCTCGAACTTCCCTCCGTGGTAGCCGAGTTGGGCTACGAATGGATCGAGCTATCCCCCCGGGAGGACTTCATCCCGTTCTTCCGGCACCCGCGCGTCGACGACGGCACCGTCGCGAAGTTCCGCAAGGCTCTGGAGTCCGCCGGTGTCGGCATCTCCTCCCTCCTGCCCCTGTTCCGCTGGTCCGGCCCCGACGAGGATGCCCGGCAGGCCGCCGTACGGTACTGGAAGCGTTCGATCCAGATCGCCGCCGACCTCGGCGTCACCAGCATGATCTCCGAGCTCAACGGGCGTCCCGAGGACCCGGACCGCAGCGAGGCCCAGTTCTGGAAGTCCCTGGACGAACTGCTCCCGGTGTTCGAACGGGAGGGCGTCCACCTCGCCCTCGAGCCGCACCCCGACGACTTCATCGAGAACGGCTATGACGCGATCAACCTGATCCGGGGCATCAACCACCCCAACGTCAGCTTCCTCTACTGCGCCCCGCACACCTTCCACATCGGCAACGACGCCCCCGGCATCATCGAGTACGCGGGCGACCTGCTCACTCACGTCCATCTGGCCGACGCCCTCGACCACACCGCGTCCTCCGGCAACCGCTACATCCTCAACCCGCCCGGCACCGCGGCCCGCATCCACCAGCACCTCGACATCGGTCAGGGCGAGGTCGACTTCGAGGAACTCTTCCGCGCGCTGCGCGCGAACGGCTTCGACGGCACGCTGACCGCCTGCGTCTTCGCCTGGGAGGAACGCGCCAAGGAGTCCTCGGTCTTCATGCGGAAGAAGATCGACGAGTACCTGGCCGCCTCGTCCTGAGAAGCTGCGGCCACCCGGCCCGCACCTCACCCACGTTGGCGCATCCTCACAGCCCACCGGACGGTGACGCCGCGCCGTTGAGGGCAGCGCCGTGCGCATCGCCATGCCCATGGCGCTGACAGCTCACGAAACCTCGTAGCAACAACCTATTGACATGACATTTAGATGGGCGGCATCGTACTCAACCGAGGCGTTATTAAAGCGCTTTAAATCCACTCCTGCCTCATTCCGGGACTCCGGACCGAAGGGAACACCAGCGTGATGCCGTTCGAAGTGCTGACCATGGGCCGCGTGGGAGTGGACGTATATCCGCTCCAGACCGGTGCGGGACTGGCCGAGGTCACCTCGTTCGGCAAGTACCTGGGCGGCAGCCCGACCAACGTCGCCGTGGCCGCCGCCCGCTACGGCCGGACCTCCGCCGTGATCACCAAGACGGGCCAGGACCCGTTCGGCGACTTCGTCCGCACCGCGCTTGACGGTTACGGCGTCGACAACCGCTTCGTGGGTACGTCGGACATCGCGCCGACCCCGGTGACGTTCTGCGAGATCTTCCCGCCGGACGACTTCCCGTTGTACTTCTACCGCCTTCCGAAGGCACCCGACCTGGACATCCGGCCGGATGAGCTCGACCTCACGGCGGTGGGTGACGCGCGGATCCTCTGGATCACCGGCACCGGGCTGAGCGAGGAGCCGAGCCGTTCGGCGACCCTCGCCGCGCTCGCGCACCGGGCGAAGTCAGGGCCGACGGTCTTCGACCTGGACTGGCGGCCGATGTTCTGGTCCGAAGACGTCAGCGGCTACCGTCTCGGGCCGGCCGAGGCACGTGCGTACTACGCCGAAGCCCTGCGCCACACCACCGTCGCCGTCGGCAACCTCGACGAGTGCGAGGTCGCCACCGGCGAGCGCGAGCCGTACGCCGCCGCCAAGGCCCTGCTCGCGGCCGGGGTTGAGCTCGCTGTGGTCAAGCAGGGCCCCAAGGGTGTCCTGGCGATGGACCGGGACGGCTCGGTCACCGAGATCCCACCGGTTCCGGTGGACGTGGTCAACGGGCTAGGCGCCGGGGACGCCTTCGGCGGGGCACTGTGCCACGGCTTGCTGTCCGGCTGGGACACCCCCCGCACCATCGCCTTCGCCAACGCCGCCGGGGCCATCGTCGCCGGCCGCCTGTCCTGCTCCGACGCGATGCCGACCGAGGCCGAGGTCGACGCCAAGCTCCGCGAGGTAAGCCATGCCGTCTGACAAGATCTCCCGCATCGTGGACGCCCGCGTCAACGCCCCCGGCGCCATCACGGCGGCAGCCGCACGCCGCGTCAGGGCAACCTCACTGCGCGGCGAGCACGGCAAGGCGATGATCATCGCCGCCGACCATCCGGCCCGCGGTGCCAACGGCGTCGGGAGCGACCCGACCGCCATGGCCGACCGCTTCGAACTGCTGGACCGCCTGTGCACCGCTCTGGAGCGGCCCGGCGTGACGGGTGTGCTGGGCACGGCCGACATCCTGGAAGACCTCCTGCTGCTCGGCGTCCTGGACGGCAAGAGCGTCTTCGGCTCGATGAACCGGGCCGGACTGGCCGGTTCGGTGTTCGAGATCGACGACCGTTTCACCGGCTACGACGCCGAGACCATCGCCGCGATGGGCTTCGACGGCGGCAAGATGCTCACCCGCATCGCCCTCGACGACCCGGCCACCCCGGCAGCCCTGTCCGAGACCGCGCGTGCCGTCGACGAGCTGAACGACCGTCGACTCATAGCCATGGTCGAGCCGTTCATGTCGGCATGGCAGGACGGCAGGATCCGCAACGACCTGTCGACGGACGCCGTCGTCAAGTCCGTCACGATCGCGTCCGGGCTCGGCCGACGTACCGCCTACACCTGGCTCAAGCTCCCGGTCGTCGCCGACATGGAGCGCGTCCTGGCCTCCTCGACCCTCCCGGCACTGCTGCTGGGTGGTGAGGTGACCGACCCGGAGGCGGCGTTCGCGTCCTGGGGCAAGGCTCTCAAGCAGCCCACCGCGCAGGGCCTGGTCGTGGGCCGCTCCCTGCTCTATCCGTCCAACGGCGACGTCGCCGGTGCGGTGGACAAGGCGGTGAGCCTGCTGTGACCGACACGAGCAAGTACCACCTGCCCAAAGGGACTTCGGCCGACGGACCGTACGACCTCCTGGTCACGCCCGAATCGGCGGGCTGGGGATACTCCGGCCTGAGGATCCTGACCCTCAAGCCGGGCGAGGCACACGCCCTGTCCACCGGGGATTCCGAGTTCCTGGTCCTGCCGCTGGCGGGCTCCTGCACCGTCACCACGGACGGCAGGGCCTTCGAACTCGCCGGTCGGACGGGCGTGTTCGCCTCGGTCACCGACTTCGCCTACCTGCCTCCCGAGTCGGAGGCCCTGATCAGCAGCGCGCAGGGAGGTCTGTTCGCGCTGCCCTCCGCCCGTACCGAGCAGGGAGGTCACTCGGCTCGGTACGGGCCCAAGGAGGGCGTGCCCGTGGAACTGCGCGGCGCCGGGGCGTGCTCGCGGCAGGTCAACAACTACTGCCTGCCCGGCACCTTCGAAGCCGAGCAGCTACTGGTGTGCGAGGTACTGACGCCGGGCGGCAACTGGTCGTCGTATCCGCCGCACAAGCACGATACGGCCCGGCCCGGCGTCGAGTCGGAGTTGGAGGAGATCTACTACTTCGAGGTCGCGGGAGACGGGAACGGCTTCGGCTACCAGCGGGTCTACGGCACTCCCGAGCGCCCCATCGACGTGCTCGCCGAGATCCGCTCCGGTGACACCGTCCTGATACCGCACGGCTGGCACGGCCCCTCGATCGCCGCGCCCGGCTACGACCTCTACTACCTCAACGTCATGGCCGGCCCCGGCCAGGACCGCGCCTGGCTGATCTGCGACGACCCCGCCCACGGCTGGGTCCGCGGCACCTGGGCGTCCCAGGACGTCGACGACCGGCTTCCCTTCGAAGGACTCAACGAGCGATGAGCACCGTCCGACTCACCACCGCCCAGGCCCTGGTCCGCTTCCTGGCCGGCCAGTACAGCGAACGCGACGGCCAGGAGCAGCGCCTCATCCCGGGCATGTGGGGGATCTTCGGGCACGGCAATGTGGCCGGCATCGGCCAGGCTCTGCTGCAGGCCGCCGTCACCCAAGAGGCCGACCTGCCCTACTACCTGGCCCGCAACGAGCAGGGCATGGTGCACGCCTCAGTGGCCTACGCGAAGATGCGCGACCGGCTGGCGACCTTCGCCTGCACGGCGTCCACCGGGCCCGGCTCGACGAACATGATCACGGGTGCGGCGCTGGCCACCACCAACCGTCTGCCGGTGCTCCTGCTGCCCAGCGACATGTTCGCCACCCGCGCCGCCGACCCCGTCCTGCAGCAGCTGGAGGACACCCGGGGCGGGGACATCACCGTCAACGACACCTTCCGCGCGGTATCGAAGTACTTCGACCGCATCTCGCGCCCCGAACAGCTCATCCCCGCCGCTCTCGCGGCGATGCGGGTGCTGACCGACCCGGTGGAGACCGGCGCGGTGACGTTGGCGCTGCCGCAGGACGTGCAGGCCGAGGCGTACGACTGGCCGGTCTCCTTCTTCCGGCGGCGGGTGTGGCACGTGGGTCGCCCGGTCCCGGAGCCGGCCGCCGTCGAGCGGGCCGCGCGGCTGCTGCGCGGGGCACGGAAGCCGCTGATCGTGGCCGGTGGCGGCGCCGTGTACTCCGGTGCCGAGACCGCCCTGCGTGCCTTCGCCGAGGCCACCGGCATCCCGGTCGCCGACACCCACGCAGGCAAGGGCGCGGTGCCCTGGGACCACCCGTACGCGGTCGGCGGCATCGGCTCCACCGGCTCGTACGCGGCCAACGCGCTGGCCCGCGAGGCCGATGTCGTACTCGGCATCGGCACCCGCTACAGCGACTTCACCACCGCCAGCCACACCGTCTTCGGCAACCCTGACGTCACGTTCGTCAACCTCAACGTGGCCCGCCTGGACGCCGTCAAGCACTCAGCCGAGCCGCTGGTGGCCGACGCCCGGCTCGGCGTCCAGGCCCTCGCGGGAGCGCTGACGGACTGGGAGGTCGAGCCGGAGTACCGCGACCGCACACGCCAACTCATCGCCCGGACACGGGAGATCGAGGACAAGTGCTTCAACGTCGGCCACGGTCCACTGCCCGCCCAGACCGAGATCCTCGGCGCGCTCAACGAGGCGCTGAGCGACCGTGACGTCGTCATCAACGCGGCCGGTTCCATGCCCGGGGACCTGCAACAGCTGTGGCGGGCAAGGGATCCGAAGGCCTACCACGTCGAATACGCGTACTCCTGCATGGGCTACGAGGTCGCCGCCGGCGTCGGCGCCAAGATGGCCGACCCCACCCGCGAGGTCGTCGTCCTGGTCGGCGACGGCTCGTATCTGATGATGGCTCAGGAGATCGTGACCATGGTCTCCGAAGGACTGAAGGTCATCATCGTCCTGATCCAGAACCACGGCTTCGCCTCCATCGGCGCCCTCTCGGAGTCGCTGGGATCGCAGCGCTTCGGCACCAAATACCGCTACCGGGACGGCGATTCCGGGCAACTCGACGGCGACATCCTCCCCGTCGACCTCGCCGCCAACGCCTCCTCCCTGGGCGCCGATGTCCTGCACGCCACCACCGTCGACGAGTTCCGCACCGCGATGGAGAAGGCCAAGGCGTCCACTCGCACCACCGTCGTGCACGTCGAGACCGACCTCTACGGCCCGAACCCGCCCGGCCACGGCTGGTGGGACGTCCCCGTCAGCCAGACCTCCGCCCTCGACACCACCCAGGCGGCCTACGACACCTACGCCGCCCACAAGCAGACCCAGCGGCACTACCTGTAAGACCCCGTCCCCGCAAAGGAAACCCTCACCGTGAAGACCATCCAGCACTGGATCAACGGTTCCCCCTCCCCGGGCTCCGCCTCCGACACCCAGCCGGTATTCAACCCGGCCACCGGACAGGAGCAGGCCCAGGTAGTCCTCGGCGGCACCGCCGACGTCGACACGGCGGTCCAGGCAGCCTCCCGCGCCTTCGAGACCTGGTCGGAGTCCTCACTCACCCAGCGCACCCAGGTCATGTTCGCCTTCCGCCAGCTCCTCGTCGACCACGAGGAAGAACTCGGCCGGATCATCTCCGCCGAGCACGGCAAGACCGTCGACGACGCGCGCGGCGAGATCACCCGCGGCCGGGAGGTCGTGGAGTTCGCCTGCGGCCTCGGCGACGTACTGAAGGGGTCCTTCTCCGACCAGGTCTCCCGCGGCATCGACGTCCACAACTTCCGCCAGCCCCTCGGCGTCGTCGCGGGCATCACGCCCTTCAACTTCCCCGCCATGGTGCCCCTTTGGATGCACCCCATCGCCATCGCCACCGGCAACACCTTCATCCTCAAGCCGAGTGAGCGCGACCCCTCCGCCGCCAACTTCGTCGCCGAGCTGTACCAGCGGGCCGGGCTGCCGGACGGCGTCTTCAACGTCGTGCACGGCGGCAAGGACGCCGTCGACGCCATCCTCACCCACCCCGGCATCGAGGCCGTCTCCTTCGTCGGGTCGACACCCATCGCCAAGTACGTGCACGAGCAGGCCACTTCGCACGGCAAGCGGGTCCAGGCCCTCGGCGGCGCCAAGAACCACGCCGTCGTACTCCCGGACGCCGACCTGGAGTTCGCCGCCAACCACATCACCGCCGGCGCCTACGGCTCCGCAGGCGAACGCTGCATGGCCGTCTCGGTGGCCGTCGCCGTCGGCGACGCGGCCGACGGCCTGGCCGAGATCCTGGAGCGCAAGGCCCGCGAGGTCAAGGTCGGCCCCGGCGACGTCCCCGGCACCGAGATGGGACCACTGGTCACCAAGGCCGCCCAGGAACGCGTCGAGAACGCCGTCGGCACCGCCGCCACGCAGGGCGCCACCGTCGTCGTCGACGGCCGCGGGCTGAAGGTCGACGGCCACGAGGAGGGCTACTTCACCGGCCCCTCCCTCCTGGACCACGTCACCACCGAGATGGACGCCTACAAGGAGGAGCTGTTCGGCCCGGTCCTCGCCATCGTCCGTGCCGACTCCCTCGACGAGGCGATCGATCTCATCAACGCCAACCCGTACGGCAACGGAACCGCCCTGTTCACCGCCTCCGGCGAAGCCGCCCGCCGCTTCCAGCGCAACGTCAAGGTCGGCATGATCGGCGTCAACGTGCCGGTGCCCGTGCCGATGTCGTACTACTCCTTCGGCGGCTGGAAGGACTCCCTCATCGGCGACTCCCCCATCCACGGCCCCGACGGCATCCGCTTCTACACCCGCCCCAAGGTCGTCACCACCCGCTGGCCCCAGCAGACCCAGCAGGTCGCCGCCGGCTTCAACTTCCCCACCTCCAACTGAGGATCCCCCCACAGCAAGCGGTAGGAGACGGCCATGGACCTCAGGGACGACATGCCCAAGGCCCTCACACCGAGCAACTCCCGCACGGACAACTCCTCACCGGAGGCCTCTCCGCGGCTGCGGATCATCACGGGATCGCCGCCTTCTGCGGGTTCCCCTTCGGCTACGACAACAGCGCCGTCTGCGGCGCGCGCCCCTTCATGGCCCTCTCCCCCGAGGCAGGCGGACTCGGGCTCACCCCACTGACCGAGGAGGTCATCGCCTCGTTCTTCGGCGCTCTGTACGGCGGGCGCCTCTCCGACCGCCGCGGACGCAGACGGACGGTCCTCGGATCGAGGGAGGCCATCGACTCCCATTTCCGTCGGCAGTTCGCCGCCTGGTCCCTCCTGACTTCTGAAAGGCACCGCCATGACCACGTCCGCAAAACCCCTCTCCGTCGCGGTGATCGGAGCCGGTATGGCCGGCCGCAGCCACGCGGCCGGGTACCGCAATGTCAACACGGTCTTCGGGGCCGGTCTCCCGCCGGTCCGGCTGGCCGCGGTAGCCGACGCCAATGTCGCGCTCGGTGAGGACGCCGCCCGGCGTTATGGCTTCGAGAAGGCGCTGCCGAGTTGGGAGGCGGTCGCCGAGGACCCGTCGATCGACGCCGTCAGCATCGTCGTAGGAAATGCTCTGCACCGTCCGATCGCGGAAGCGCTGGTCGCCGCCGGCAAGCATGTGCTGTGTGAGAAGCCGCTGGCCGGGTCGCTCGAAGACGCCCGTGCGATGGCCGAGTTGGAGCGCTCCGCCGAGGTGGTGACCGCGGTCGGGTACACCTTCCGTCGTTCGCCCGGCATCGCCGCCATTCGTGGGCATGTGCAGCGGGGCGAGCTGGGGGACCTGACGCTCTTCAGCGGTCGCTACTGGTGTGACTACGCGACCGACCCGAGCGGGCCGTTGAGCTGGCGGTTCAAGGGCGGTGCCGGTTCCGGTGCGCTCGGGGACGTCGGCTCGCACGTCATCGATGCCGCGGAGTATGTCGCCGGGCCCATCGTGTCGGTGTCCGGTGCCGCGCTGTCGACGCAGATCACCAAGCGGCCGCTGCCGCTCGGCGCGGTCGTCGGGCACAACGCGGCCCCCGTCTCGGACGAGGTGGGCGAGGTCGAGAACGAGGACACCGCCTCCTTCACCGCCCGCTTCGAGTCCGGCCTCGTCGGCACCTTCTCGGTGACACGCACCGGCTTCGGCCTTCCCAACGGGCTCGCCTTCGACGTCCTGGGCCTCGGCGGCCGGGCCGCGTTCGACCAGCACCGGCCCGCCGAGTACCTCTTCGACGACGCCCAGCCCCAGGCCCGTACCCGCGGTGCCCGGCAGATCATCGCCGGTCCGCAGATGCCGTACTTCGCGGGCGGGGTCCCGATGGAGGCGCCGGGTGTGGGCGCCAGCAACGCCGACAACTTCACCTACCAGGCCCGGGCCTTCCTCGACCAGGTCGCGGGCGTCGCCGAGCCGCTGCCGGCCTGCGCCACCTTCGCCGACGCGCTCCGGACCATGGAGATCATCCGGGCCGTCGTCGAGTCCTCCCACAACGGCGGCGCCGCCGTCACGGTCCCGCCCACCGCCTGACCTCCCACAGAGCCCGTAAAGAAGGAAAAGACACATGGCCCTCAAGCTCGGCGCCTACACCGCCTGTCTGCACGACCGCACCCTCCCCGAGGCCCTCGACATCCTCAAGGAGAACGGCCTGACCTCCGTGGAGGTCAACACCGGCGGCTTCATCCCCTCCCCGCACTGCCCGGTCGACCTGCTGCTGTCGTCGGCCGCCGCGCGCGAGGAGTACCTGGCGACCTTCGCCGACCGCGGGATGGAGCTGACCGGGCTCAACTGCAACGGCAACCCGCTCAACCCGCTGCCGGGTGTCGGACCGAAGCACGCGGACGACCTACGTCGCACGATCCGCCTCGCGGGTCTGCTCGGTGTGAAGCACGTCGTGACCATGTCCGGCACCCCGGGCTCGGACCCCGACGCCAAGTATCCCTCCTGGGTCGTGAACCCGTGGGACGGCGTCTACATGGACGTCCTGGACTACCAGTGGGGCGTGGCCGTCGAGTTCTGGAAGGAGATCGACGCGCTGGCCCGGGAGAACGACGTCCGGGTCGCCATCGAGATGCACCCGCACAACCTGGTGTTCTCCCCGGTCACCCTGAAGCGGCTCGTCGACGAGGCCGGCACGACGAACATCGGTGCCGAGATGGACCCGTCCCACCTGATGTGGCAGGGCATGGACGTCATCGCCTCCATCAAGTGGCTGGGCCCGCTGGTGTTCCACGCGGCCGCGAAGGACGCGACGCTCTGCGCCGGCGCCGACATCCGTGGCGTCCTGGACACCTCCTTCACCCGCGTGCCCGCCGACGCTCCCGGCAAGGTGCCCACCGGCTACGGGTTCTGGTGCAACGCCTGGCCGGAGAACCCGGCGTGGAAGTTCGTCGCCGTCGGCAACGGCAACGACGTCCCCTTCTGGACCGAGTTCCTGCGTGCCCTCGCCGACATCGACCCCGCCATGGCCGTCAACATCGAGCACGAGGACGCCGCCTATTCCCAGACCGAAGGACTCGCCCTGGCCGCCAAGAACCTCCACAGCGCCGCAGCCGCCCTGTAAGAACCACACCTGACGCCCTCTCGCAACTGGGCGCCCATACGACTGCCGCAGGTCCGGGCACCCGTTCAAAGAGCGGGTGCCCGGACCTGTGCCATGAGGACACCGCGCGCTTCACGGAAGCAAGTTCATGGTCACCCGCGGACAGCCGACGGCCATGTCGGCTACCTCAGCGCCTTTGGGCTGGACCGAGGTAGCCGACACGGCCGCGGCGGAGGCGTCTTCGCAGTGGGCCACCGGCCTTATGAGGGGGTCTCCAGCCGGAAGCGTACGAGCCGGGTCCTGGCCGCGGCCGTACGCAGTTCGTCGTCGGTGGGCCGCCGGTCGCCGGGGAGACCGAGCATCAGTCCCTTGGCCGCCTTCGCCCCCTTGCGGTCGACGAACTCACCCAGCAGGGCGGCCACTTCGGGGGTGTCCTCGATGACCGTGGGCACGGCCTCGTGGACCTCGCCCCGGATGCGCAACCGGACCGGGGAGCCGCCCCGCAGGCTGGGGATCCAGCCGAGCTGGGAGGACATGGCGAGCACCGTGCCGGGATCCCAGTCGAAGTAGCCGATGGGAACGGTGAACTCGCGTCCCGTCCTGTGCCCGTTGTAGGTGAGCAGCATCAGCCGTGCGCTGAGCGGTCGGTGGAGGCGGGAACCGAGCAGGGGACGTACGACCTTGTTGGCCGCGCGGAAGAACTTCACCGACGGCGGCTTGGGCCGCGCCGTGGGCGTCGGCCTGTCGGAGGCGCTCACCAGATGCCGCCGGGGACCGTGTGGACGATCTCGGGCCGGTCGCGCTTGGTGTGCGCGTCCCAGTAGTGCTCGGCGATGGTCTCGGGCTCGGTGCCAGGACCGCTGCCGATGAAGACCCCGATCGCCACATGGGCGGAGTGCACCCCGCGCTCGGCGAGGTCGATGTTGAGCGCCATGGCGTAGTTGCGCAGGGCGGCCGCGGCGATGCCGGTGGCGCCGAAGGCCCCGCCCAGCGGCCGGACCGAGGAGGCGCCGGTGGAGAACAGCAGGGTGCCGCTGGCGCGTTCGAGCATGGCGGGCAGTACCTGCCGGACCGCGGCAACGGCTCCGTACAGGTAGAAGTCGATCTGCCGCTGTATGTCCTCGGCTGTCGCATCCGCGGCGGCGGCGCCGGCGAGGGCATGGTCGGCGGGCGAGTACTCCAGCACGTCGACGGGGCCGAGCCGGTCGGCGACCGCGGCGAGGGCGGTCTGCAGCGACTCCGGCCGGGCCACGTCCGCGCTGAAGCCCGCCGCCTCGATGCCCTCCTCGACGAGGGTGGCGGCGAGCGTGTCGACCTTCTCCCGGGTCCGCGAGATCAGGGCGACCCGGAAGCCTTCCGCCCCGAAGCGGCGAGCGATGGACAGGCCCAGGCCGGGGCCTGCCCCGACGATGGCGATGACGGACATGGAATGCGCTCCTTGGTCGTGCGGATGGGAGGCAGTGCCACTGCCAGGCATGAGGGGCGCGGCCGTGGTGCCGGTGGTGGTCGGCGGCTCGGGGCTCCCGCCTCCCACGAAGTCGAGGGGTACCTCATGTTAGGCGATCGTAGCAGCTAAGATGAGGATCCCCTCAGGTTGATACCCTGGGCGGCATGACCATGGACAGTCCGTCCACCGAGAGCCCGGCCCCCGCCCGTCCCCTGCGGCGGGACGCGCAGCGCAACCGTGAAGCCCTGCTCGCCTCGGCCCGCGCCTGCTTCGCCGAACACGGCCTGGAGGCTCCCCTGGAGCAGGTGGCCAAGCGCACCGGGCTGGCCATCGGCACGCTCTACCGCCACTTCCCCACCCGGCTCGACCTGGTACAGGCGGTCTTCGCCGAGAAGACGGCTGTCTGGCGGGCGGCCGGCGAGAAGGCTGTCACCATGGACGACGCCTGGGCGGGGCTGTGTCACTTCCTGGAGACGATGTGCGAACTCCAGGCGGCGGACCGGGGGTTCAACGACCTGGCCTCCATACGGCTGCCGGAGACCGCCTGCCTGGCCGGCACCCAGACCCGCATCCACGAACTCGGTGTGCGCATCGTCGAACGCGCCCAGGAGCAGGGCAGCCTGCGCCCCGACCTCACTCCGGAGGACCTCGCCTTCGTGATCTGGTCGCACAGCCGCATCACCGAGGCCACCCACGACATCGCCCCGGGCGTCTGGCGCCGTCACCTCCACCTGATCCTCGACGGCTTCCGCGCCGACCGCGCCCGCCCGCTCCCCGAGCCGCCCCTCACCCCGGACCAGCTGTACCGGGCCATGACGCGTCTCGGGGGAAGCGGAACCCTTTCGGACTGACCGCCGCCAGCCAGTGCGAGACCTACGGCCGGCCTGCGGCGTCAGGCCGCCACCATGCCGCCGCCCGACGGCTTCCGCGCCACAAGCCGGCCGCCCGTGCGCCAGACGGCGACGAACCGGCGCGAGCGCACGTCGTCCTCCACGACCACCACTTCGCCACCGCGATGCCCTGCCCTGCCGCGTTCGTACGGCGCTCGGTTCGCATCGCCGTGTCGAACCCGCCCGCGGCCGATCACGCCCCCGGCCAGCTCGCCCAGCCCGACCGCCTCACCCCAACGGACTCCCTGCCGTTGCATCCCGCACCGGCCGGGAGCGACTGCGGCGACCGGGAATTCTGCACCAAGTGCAATATAGCAGTGAGTGCAACGGGCTGTATGATCACATACATGACAGGCAGGGAGGTGGCCCGCGAGGGCCTGCGCGAGCGGAAGCGGCGGGAGACACGCCAGCGCATCGCCGATGTCGGCATGCGGCTGTTCCTGACCAACGGCTTCGACGCCACGACCCTGGACATGATCGCAGCCGCCGCGAACGTCTCCCGCCGGACGTTCTTCTCCTACTTCGACTCCAAGGACGGCGTTCTCGAAACCTGGGAAGCCGGCCTGGAGGACGCACTGCGCACCGCCGTCACCGAACAGCCGCCCCTGCCCACGCCGCTGGCCGTGGTACGCCGGGCCCTGGCCCGGCTGGCCACTCGCTACGAGACGGACGAAGCCCTGGCGATCGATCGGTTGATGCGGTCGACGGAGACTCTCCTTGCGCGCAAGAAGGCCAACTACGAGCGCCAGGAGCAGACAATCGTAGACGCTCTGGCCGAACGCTGGCCGAGCCCGGACCGGCAGCACGCACTCCGGCTGACCGCCATGGTCGGGGTCGGCGCGCTGCGCCTCGCCATCGAATCCTGGAGCGCCGAGGAACATCGTGGCCCACTGAGCGACCACGTGAACGAGGCATTCGAGACGGTGCAGTTGGAGATGGCACCGTAACTCGCCGACAGGCACCTCCTTCACACCCGCTTCGACACACCCCGGCCAGGAACCCGCGCGCACGGCAAGCCTTTTGCGCCTCGCTTGCGCCCACTGTCGGCACGCCGCCACACGGCTCCGACGGGAGAGGGGGCGGGAGCAGCTCGATAATTGCACCGGTTGCACGCGCTCGTACTGGATGCGCGCACGCCCCGACCGCTGGACGCCCCCGAGGGCACGCCCGGGTTGGTCAAGGAGCAGGTGGTCCCCGACGCCGACGGGGTCCCGCAGGAGTTCGCGTACTCGCACTGGCGTGCCGACCGGGTCAGCTTCACCGCCAGTCGCCTCGATGTGGACGGCCCCGTCATCTCCGACCAGAGCGACCTCCCTGGGCCGCCGCGCCGGTCCCCGGGTACAGGTGGCGAGACCCCGTCCTCGCCACCCCGCCCGGTCGACGTTACGGCTGCTGCCGTGTGCCGGCACGGCGGCGCAGGGCGATGAGGCCGCCCACGATGGCCAGGACACCGGTGCCCGCGATGGCCGCGACGTCCCCGGCGCCGGTGACGGCCAGGTCGCCGCTGCCGCCCTGTGCCTGGACTCCGCCGTCGGCCGCCGAGGGGGACGCGGACGCGGCGGCACCGGACGAAGAGGCGGAGGAGGCCGCCCCCGTGGCCGTGGACGACGGCGCCTTCGTCGCCGTCGTAATGTCCCCCGCCTCCCGGGTGAAGGTCAGGGTGCCGAAGCCCAGGTGGTCGAAGCCACCGCCGCTGCCGTAGTCACCGCCGCCGCCCTCTGGACGGACCTTGGCAGCGATGGCGGTGACGAACGGGGCGTCGAGACCGCGACGGTTCACGTAGTGGTTGTAGATGCCCTCCCAGATCGGGCGCGCCTGACCCCGGCTGTTCTCGGAGGCGGCGGTGAGGGTCTCCTGGCCCGCCCAGACGCCGGGAGCACCCTTCTTCCAGGTGTACGGGGTGTACGGAACGTCCTGGCCGAGGTTCCACTTGGCCGTGTACTCGGCACCCTTGAGGAACCGGTTGTCGTCGTAGCCGTACAGGTCGATGCCCTGGTTCCAGGCCATCTCGCAGATGCTGGCCATCAGGCCGATGCTCAGCAGGGCGTGGCCCTGGTCGCGGCCGACCTCCACGACCTGTCCGAGGCCGCCGGGGTGGATGACGTTGATGGCGTTCTTGATGGAGCCGTTGCCCTTGCCGTCCTTGAAGTAGGCGACGGCCTCGTCGACCTTGGCCTTGTCGTCGCAGAGGATGCCGATGGCCAGCACGGAGGCGACCGTCAGCAGGTCCCAGCTGCCCCAGTAGTTGGTGACGAAGGCGCCGTTGTGGTTGACGAGGAAGTCGTGGTTCTTCGGGTAGAAGACGTTGAGCATCATCTTCTGGAACCGGGCGAGGTCGAAGCCGGTGTAACCGCGCATCAACTCGGCGGCGTTCGCGAACTCGTAGCCGTAGACACCCGCCGCGATGAACACGTCGCCGGTGCCGTCGAGCTTGGTCAGCTTGGCCGACCAGGCGTTGAGGATGTCGCGGGCGGTGTTCGCGTGGGCGGTGTCGCCGGTGACGTGCCAGCGCAGGGCGTTCTGGTACGCGGCGTGGATGTCGTTGTAGAGCGTGCCGTAGTTCTCCGGAGTGCCGCCGCCGCGGTACACCGTGGCCTGCGGGTTGGGGTTCCAGCCGCTCTGAGCGTGGGAGTTGGCGGCCAGCTTGGCGTAGCCCTCCTTCCAACGGCCGGCGCCCGCCTTCACCTTGGCCGCCATCCGGTCCAGGTCGGCCTGGGTGTGCAGCATGCCCGGGTGTGCGAACGCCTCGGCGGCGGCCGCGGTGGAGGCGGAGCTCAGCGCGGCCGCACCGGCCCCTGCCACGGCCACGGCACCCGCCAAGCGGAGGGCTCCGCGCCGGCTGATCGAGCGTCCACTGTTGTCCTGAATCACTGGCTGGCTCCTTGAAGTTCGGTCCGTACGCACAGGAGACGGGCGAGCCGCGCGGGGATAACAGAAATTTCCGTCTGGCAGGTAACCGATCACTGATTCCGTGTGGCGAGCCGTGCCATCTCCCGTTGCACAAGTTCCCTGCTGGTAACGGTTACCGCCCTCTGCACGACCGTTGACCCTGCTCTCTGGTGCCCCATACCGTAGCAACCGGTTTCTACATCCGTCCCCCAGACCGAACCCCTCACACGGAGGAGGAGACTCAGCCATGCCCGCATCGCCCCTGAGTCGCCGTCATTTCGTCCAGCTGGCCGGCGCCGCCACCACCGCGGTCGCCGGGAGTACCTGGCTTCAGCAGGCAACGTCTCCCGCGTACGCGGGAGAGTCCGCACAGATCGGGAAAGCCGGCCTGCTCGACCAACTCATCCTCGGGGAAGAGGATTCCGAGGCCGCGCACGCCTTCACGAGCGACGGAAGCAAGGTCGTCACGGACGGCAACGATGTCAGAGCCAGAGTGGCCACTCCCCTGGACCCGGTCGGCGTCAGAGGCGGCGAGCTCCGGTTCACCGCAAGGACCGACCCGGTCGCACAGAACTACCTCACGCTCAAGCTCTGGGGCGGCGACTCCTCGCCGTATGTCACTCTCGCCTACCTCAACGGCGAGCAGATCGGTTTCCGGCGCAACTCCGACTACGAGCCGCTGAGTTTCGGTTTCTCCAAGCCCGCCCCGGGCCGCTTCATTTACCAGACGACCATGCTCCCGCTGGAGATGACCGCCGGTCGCGAGCAGGTGGAGATCACCCTGCGGACGTACGAGGGCAGCTTCAAGGGGACCGTCACCGCCAACTCCCGTAGCTACTACGGCGTGTACACCCACACCGCCGCGCTCCTCGACGTCTTCGGCGAGAACCTCCCCGGCTATCAGCCGCCCACCGGCACTCCCGACGATCTCACCGACGGGCAGAAGCAGGACCTGATCGACGGTCTGCGTACTGCGCAGACCGCTCTCTTCGGCAGGCTCTCCGCCCAGGTCGACGCCTCTGCCTCGGGCACCCTCTCGATCGTCCGCTACACCGACGACCTGCGCTTCTACGCGGGGGTCCTGACGACCGACTGGTCGCCCGCCACGACGCCCGCCGACAAGAAGACCGCTCTGCTCCGCCTCTTCAAGTGCGTCGACAACCACGTCAAGGACTACTACGGCAACACCAGGTTGCTGCTGCGCGGCGGCCATCAGGGCGACTGGGGCGGCTACTACAGTGCGCTCGGAGAGGCCCTGTACATCGCCGAGAACCTCATCGGCGACGACGGCATCTACGGCGCGGACGCCTTCAATGCCTTCCTCGACGAGGAGTTCACCACCGGCACGTCGGACAGTGAAACGTCCCTCAAGGACATCGACTTCGACGGCGGCAGGCTCACCCGCCGTGCCGCCTGGGGCCGTTGCCTCAAGGCCAACTTCGACTTCGCGCGCTCCCGGCTGTCGTACATCTACAACCAGGTGCTCTTCACGTACGAGGGCGCGTGGGAGGCCCACGAGGGTCTTCGGGTGATCGGATCCCCCTTCTACGAGGGGAAGAAGCGCAGCCACGCGGTCCTCGGCGAGACCCTGGGACTAGTGCCGTTCCTCGGCGAGGAGGTCCTGGCGGGACCGGACGGTACCGAACTCAACCTGTACCACTCGCTCTTCTACCACGACGGTTCGGCCCGCTTCACCGACGACTACGTCCAGATCGTCGCCAAGGGCCTGGCGAAGAGCAAGCTCGACGCCGCCGGCGAGATCGTGCGACGGCTGCCCTACGGCAGGCACTACACCGGCATCACCGCGGCCGGCCTCACCCGTGAGAACACGTATGTCGGCAACTACGGTGAAGAGGCGTCCCGTTACCTCGGCGAGTACTTCTTCAAGACGTGGGGCCACAAGGGCGACGAGGACCTCAACGACGAGATCCTCAAGCTGACCCTGCGTAACTCCCACGCCCGCGGCCACACCCGCTACCCCGCGGCGGACGACGGCGGCGACAACCGTCTGATGCGCACCGAGGGTGTCGTCGACGAGCGCAACGTCTACGTCCCCGGCATCCCCGGGTACAGCACCCGCACCAACCAGGGACAGTCGCTCTTCCTCGCCGCCGTCGAGGCGCACATGGCCGCACACGCCGACCGGTACACGGGCAGCGGCTGGAAACCGTACTGGGAGTACGCTCGCGAGGCCGTCGGCTTCACGCAGCAACAGCTCGCCGACCGGCAGTACTTCAACCAGTTCGACGTCGTCACCCAGTGGCTCAAGGTCGATCTGCGGCTCGTCGAGACCTGGGCCTATCTCACCGGAGGCCGGGCAGAGTACGACCGCTTCGGCACCGTCAAGGCGAAGAGGGTGCTGCCACAGACCGACTTCCGCTCCTACAGCGCCGCGGAGCTCGCCGAACTGGGCGTCGACCCCGCCGACTACGAGCAGTTCGCCTGGATCGACATCGACAACATGTTCGTTTCGCTGCGCGACGGTGGCACGCGAATCTTCGGCTCGCTCTTCGTCCTGAACCGAGGAGTCTCGGGCAGCGGCCGTCTGCACGTCATGGCCCCTGCCTACGAACACACCATCCAGCTGCGCACCGACGGCCCGTTCCAGTTCCGGGACTACTGGGCCCGCACCGACAACATCGACGCCGACTTCATGGAGGACATCACCACCGGCGACAACTGGGCGCCGCAGGCGCTGACCGGTGAGATCTGCCCGATCGCCTACCAGCCGGGCGTCGGCAAGGTCCGCCGCGAGAACTTCGAGGCGGACACTCCCTACGCGGGATACATCGACTTCCTCACCGCCCGCTACGGCCCGTACGTCTTCGGCATCAACACCACCCGCCAGGTCTACGGCAACAAGCGCACGCATCGCATCGCCGTCCCCGCCGGTCACCGCGGCTCCACCGTCCTGGACCTGGTCTCCGGGAAGCGGCTGCCGATCGCCGGCGGGAAGGTGACGGTCCCGCCGTTCACCGCCGTGGTGCTGAAGCTGTCGGAGGGCGCGGACGAGGTCCTGTCGCCGTCCATCGTGCGGTACGCGGCCGCCCTGGTCGGCGATACGTACATCGGAGTGACGTGGACCCCGACCGCGGGCGCCTCGTCGTACACCGTCCGGCGGGCGACCCGGGAGGACGGGGAGTACGAGACCGTCGCGGCGGGGCTCAAGGGCCTGTACTGGCGCGACGAGAAGGTCAAGCAGGGCCGCCGCTACTTCTACACGGTCACCGCAGTGAGCAGCGTGGGCAGCGGCCTGTCGTCCTGGCGGGCCGCGGCCGAGCTCGCCGCGCCGGTCTCGCGGGGTCTGACGGGAACCGGTTGGCGTGACGACCGGCTGGGCTCGCAGAAGAGCGGCCGGGCCTCGGCCAGCGGCGCGAGAATCACCGTCGCGGGCGGCGACGGCACAGGGCTCGGCAAGGGCGACGACTACAAGGTCGCCACCCGCGACATCGAGGACTCTCTCCTCTTCGTCAGCCGTGTCCTGGCCGGCACCGGCACGGTCACCGCGCGCATCGACGACCACAGGGGAGCGGTGACAGGGCTGATGCTGCGCGACAGGATCGACGCCAACACCCGTTACCTCTACTTCGGTGCCGATGACGACGGCAAGCTCGTCCTGAGCAACCGCGACCGCGACAGCCGCCACGACTGGCAGGACGAGGTGCGTTCCCCGCGTGCCGCGGGCATCGCCGGATTCACCGTCGCCGACTACCCCTACCTGCGGCTGATCCGCGACTACGAGACCCATCAGGTCCTGGCCTTCGCCTCCCCCGACGGCATGTCCTGGACGTACACGGGCTCCATGCTCATGCCGCTGCCGTACGCCGTGCACGCAGGTGTCGCCGCCTCCGGCGACGCCGTCCTCGCCACGGTGAGGGTGCGCGACACCGCCTCCGGCGTACTGCTGCCCTACGTGGCGAAACGCGAGGAGGACACGGCCGTCGTCGCCTGGAACAAGCCCGAGGACGCGACCGGATTCACCCTCTTCCGGACCGCGGACGCCGACACGGCCGCCACCAACCCCCTGAAGAGCGCGTCGGGTTGGGACAAGGTCCTCACCGACACCCGGCTGCGCGGCTGGACGGAGAAGGAACTGCGGCACGGCAAGCGCTGGTTCAAGGTGGCCGCCTCCCTGGCGAGCGGCGGCAGCGCTGTCAGCGAGGACGCGGCCGTCGCCGTCGCCCAGACCCTCGCGCAACTGCTCGCCCGCGCCAGGAAGACCGACGCCTCCGACTGGACCAAGAAGAGCTACGCGGCCTTCACCGCCGAGCTCGACCGCATCGAGAAGGCGGGTGCCGAGTCGGGCGCGGACCAGGACGCGCTGATCGACGAGGTCTACGCCGCCTACGACCTGCTGGAGTCGCGGGACGCGCTCTTGGTGAAGTTCCAGGTCACGGCCGCCATGGTGGCCGCCTCGACCATCGAGTGGCCCGGCACCGGCACCAAGGCCTCCAACGGTTGGAAGGCCTTCGACGGCAACACGGCGACGTACCCGGACACTCTCGCCTCGGAGAGCTGGATCGACGTCGACGCGGGCGACGCCGGCCCCGTCACCATCGACAAGATTCGCTTCCGCCCCCGCACCGGATACGCGAGCCGGGCCAACGGCACGGTCTTCCGCGGCTCCGCCGACGGCGGCACGACCTGGACGGACCTGCACACCGTCAGCGGGGTGAGCGCCGAGCAGTGGTACGAGGTGAAGCTCACCAAGACGGCCTCGTATCCGCTGATCCGCGTGTACGACAACCACGACGGACGCTGCAACGTGTCCGAGATCGAGTTCCTGTACTACGGTCCCGACGAAGCGTGACATGAGTGAGGGGCCGGGCCACCGCGGCCCGGCCCCTCGTCTTTCGTCCTGCTGATCTCGGCCTGCTGAGCTCCTACTTGGCGTACATCAGGGTGCCGAAGCCGAGCTGGTCGAAGCCGCCGCTCGTGGAGCCGTAGTCACCTCCCCCGCCCTCGGGGCGGACCTTCTCGGCCATCGCCTGGATGTACGGGACGGACAGGCCGCGGCGCTTCGCGTAGTGGTAGTACAGGATGTCCCACACCGGACGGAGCTGGCCGCGGCTCGCGTCGGAGATCGCGGTGTGCGACTGCTGGGCGCAGTTCTGGCCCGTGCCCCAGGTGTAGGTGGTGAAGGGCACGCTCTGCCCGAGGTTGTACTTGGCGACGTACTGGGCGGCCTTCATGAACCGGTTGCTGCCGTAGCCGTACAGGTCCTCGCCCTGGTTCCAGGCCATCTCGCAGAAGGCACCCATCTGGCCCATGCCCATCATGGTGTGCCCCTGGTCGCGGCCCGACTCCTGCCACTGGGCGAGACCCTCGCTGTCGTACACGAACGGGATGGCGTGGTTGATGGAGCCGTTGCCCGCGCCGTTCTTGAAGTAGTTCACGGCCTGGTCGTACTTGGCCCCGTCGTCGCACAGGATGGCGATGGCGAGGATCGAGTTCATGTTGCACAGGTCCCAGTTCGCCCAGTAGTTCGTGATGCAGGCGTCGTTGTGCCCGTTGAGGAACTGGTTGTTGAGCGGGTAGAAGACGTTGAGCATCATCGTCCTGAACCGCGCGAGGTCGAAGCCGCTGTAGTCACGCATGAGTTCGGCGGCGTTCGCGAACTGGTAGCCGTAGATCCCGGACGCCAGGAAGCGGTCGGCGTTGCCGGTGAGCGTGGTGAACCTGGCCGACCAGGCGTTGAGGATCCGGACCGCCGCGTCGCCGTTCGCGGTCGTCCCCGCGATCTTCCAGCGCAGGGCGTTCTGGTAGGCGGCGTGGATGTCGTTGTACAGGATGCCGTAGTTCTCGCCGGTCCCACCGCGGATGATCGTGGTCTGCGGGTTGGGGTTCCAGGTGCTGGCCGAGTGGCCATTGGCGGTCAGGCGGTTCCAGCCGGACAGCCACGGGTCGTTGCCCGCGGCGACCCGCACCTTGGCGCGGTTGAGTTCGCCGTAGGCGTGCAGGGCGCCTGGGTGGATGAACGTCGCGGGAGCGGCGTTCGCCGTGCCGCCGTTGACGGCTACGGCCGAGGCGCCGACGGCGAGAGCGGCGGTGACACCGCCGGCGGCCTTCAGCAGACCGCGGCGGCTCAGCTCTCCGTCCAGAGAGCTGGTGTGGGGGTTGGTGCGGCTCATGATGGTGCACTCCAATCGAGTGGAGGATCTAGGTGGGGGTGATGCTCACCTCGTCGAACTGCGAGGTGCAGCGGGTCAGGGGGTCGCGAGAACAGACCACGAAACCCACGTAGTAGGGGGCGTCACCGAAGCCGGAGATCTCGCCGGAGGCGAGGGTCGTCCAGGTGGCGCCGTCATCGGTGGAGACGGCTGCGGCGAAGGCGGTCCCAGCGCGCTTCATCCGCAGCAGGATGGGGAGTTGGACGGCCGCGTTGCCGGTGAAGGCGGACGCGCCCGCGACCTTGGTGCGCAGCATGAGCTGCGCGGTGGTGCCGGACGTGACGATCGCTCCGGCCGCCTGGTCGAACGGCGACAGGGACTTGGCCATGAGCAGGCCGACCCGGTCGGCCGCGGCGCCGGTGCGGGAGACGAGCCGTGCGGTGAACTCGCAGTCGCCGGTCACCGGACGCCATGCGAACTGCCCTGTCATTCCTTGGCCGTTGGCGTTGAGATCTGTGCCGGCACCGCGCACGGTGAACGTCCCGTTGTCATACGACGTGCTGCCGCGGGTCCGCACGGAGACCACGCCGTACGTCCCCAACTCGCGCTCGTCCAGCACGAAGTCGCCGAGATCGCCGTACGCCCAGGGCTCGGGCGGGGCCGTCGTCACGATGAGGGCGAGCGAACCGGTAGCCGTTCCGGTGGCGTTGGCGGCTCTGACGGTTGCGGTGAACCTGCCCGTCTCACCGGGAGTTCCGGAGATCAGCCCGGTGCGTCGGTCGACGTGCAGCCCCTTGGGCAGGCCCGACGCGGAGAAGCGCACCGGCTCGTGCGTGCCCCGGATCAGGTGCTGGAAGGGAACTCCCCTGTTGGCGAAGGCGAGGGACGGGGAGACGAGTTCCGGTGCGGCGGCGGAGGCCGGCATCATCGCGTCGGCGGGCGCCGAACGCGGGCCCCGCCCCGTCGAGTTGGTCTTGGCGACGGCGTAGTGGTACCTCCTGCCCGGCGTTCCCGTGGCGTCGGCGTACCGGATGCGGGCGCCGAAGGCGACCGGGCCCACTTCCGTGGCGATCGTCTGGTACGGGCCGTCGGCGTCCGCGGCCCGCAGCACCGTGTACCGGGCGGAGAGGTCGGGGTCGGTCCAGGCCAGCTCGACGGCATTCGCTCCGGCCAAGGCCCGCAGGTCGGTCGCGGTGCGGGCGGGGCGCGGTACGCCCCAGACCGTCCCGGAGAACGCGACCAGGCTGACGTTGTCGAACGCGGCGGTCCCTGTCTCGGCGTACGTGGCGTTGACGCCCAGGCACGAGGCGAACGCCAGGCCCGCGTACACCGTGCGCCCCAACTCGACCTCACTGGAGCCGACTTCGGTCCAGTTGGTGCCGTCGGGCGAGATCGCCCCGGTGCAGCGGCGGCCCTTGCGGGTCACCCGCACCCAGTAGGGCTTGCGCAGCCGGTAGCCGTCGCCGGCGCCCTCGACGTACGGGGCCTCAAGCGGAGTTGCCGACTCGGGCAGGGTGCCGAGATCAGAAATGGGGAACGAGGCGTTCGTCGTGATCGCCTGCTGCTGGGACGGCGGCACGGGGGTACTGCCGGTGCCGGTCGTCTTTCCGCCCGGCGCGGACCGAGTCGTCCACACGCCGCTCCAGGTGTGCAGCGGCAGTCCCTGGATCAGCATGGACGTGTGGGCCGCGTCCGCCGTCAGGGAGCCGCGCAGCATCACGCCCACCTTGGAGTACTGGGAGCTGAGCGGCCACACGACCCGTGCCGTGATGACACCGTCCCCGCGCAGCGGCAGCCACGCGAACCGGAAGGCATCCGCCGTGCCGCCGATGTCGGCGCCTCCCGCCTCCAGGAGGAACCGCTCGCCGTCACAGAGGGTGGCTCCGTTGCGTCGTACGTCACCCACGTCCTGTGCGTCCCAGGCCCCCAGCAGGCCGGCTGTGGCGCCGATCTCCGCCGAACTCGCGCTCTCCGAGTCCGAGCCGGCGGCCGAGACCGTGTAGTAGTACGTGCGTCCCGCGCGCACCGAACGGTCCGTGTACGTGGGTGACTTCACGTCTGACTCGATGATCTCGTACGGCCCCTCGGGGCTGGTGGACCGTCGTACCGTGTACGTGCTCGCCCAGGCGGACGGCAGCCAGGAGACGGTGACAGCGTTGTCGTCGCCGGTGGCGAACAGCCCGGCGGGCGCCGTCGGAGCCCCGGGCGAGGCCTGCGCCCCGGCGTAGGCCAGGGTGCCCCAGGACGGCAGGTCGTCGTTGCCGCCCTCCACGGCCTGGGTCCCTCCGTCGCCGCGGAAGAGGACCTGCTTGGTGTACGGGGCGTCGAGGCCGCGGACTCCGGCGTAGTGCGCGTATGCCATTTCGTAGATCGGCGGTATACCGCCGCGCGAGATGGCCGACACGGACGTCTTGATGTACTTGCCCGTGCGGTCGAGGTCGGGGACGAAGGGGACGTCGCCGCCGAGGTTGTAGCGGGCGGCGTACTCGAAGTTGGCGAGGATCCGGTTGTCCAGGTAGCCGTAGAGGTCGACGCCCTGGTTCCAGGCGACCTGCGCCGAATCCGCGAGTAGGCCGGCGGCGAGCTGTTCGTGGCCCTGGTCGCGGCCGCTCTCCTGGCCCTGGCCCGCGTCGGTGACGATGCGGTGCGGCACGCTGCCGTCGCCCGCGCCGGACGCGGCGAAGCGCAGCGCGTTCTCGAAGAGGGTGCGGTCCTCGCAGAACACCCCGATGGCCAGGATGGTCTGAATCGCCGTCAGATCCCAGTTGCCGTTGGCGTAGAGCATGTAGCCGGAGACGGACGGATACCAGACGGTGAGGAAGGAGCGCTCGCAGCGCGCGATGTCCTGAGCCGTCCAGCCGTCGTAACCGGTGTGCCGCAGCAGCTCGGCCGCGTTGACGAACTTGAACCCCTGCAGTCCTGAACCGAGTTGACCGTCCGCGCCGGTGATGGCGGTGAGCGAGGCCGACCAGGCGTTGAGGATGTCGCGGGCCTTGTCGGCGTGGGCGCGGTCGCCGGTCACGCACCACATCAGCGCGTTCTGGTAGGCGGCGGCCGAGTCGGCGACGGCCTGGCCCTGGTAGTTGGCGGGGCCTCGGCCCCAGGAGGTGATCTGGCCGGTGTTCTGAATCGCGTACGTGGACTTCGACCGGTCGTGGGCCGCGAGCGCCAGGTAGCCGTCGTACACAGGGGATTCCTGCGCGGCGACCGCCGCCTTCATACGGGCGAGGTCGGCGGCGCTGTGCAGCAGACCGGGGTGGGCGAAGGCAAAGTCCCCGGTCACCACGGCGCTCTGGGCCCGGGCCAGCGCCGGCGCGACCAGTCCGGTCGCGCCCGCGGCGAACAGCAGCGACGTCACCCCGAGAAAGCCGCGCCGGCTGGGCCCGTGGGACGGATCGGTCACTGGGCGGACCCCTCGGCCGTGGTGAGGAACTTCAGGTTGGTCACGTGCTCGTTGGCGAACATCGGCACGTAGTCCGTGGTGACGAACCAGCTCGGCTTCTTCATCGAGTCGGCGATCACGGTGCCGTTGACGACGAGGTTCTCGAAGGTCACGTTCTTGATGCCGTGGTCGGCGTCGTAGCCGAGGAGCAGCACGGTTTCGAGAGGCTTGCCCGTGTAGGAGAGGTCCTTGACGTAGACGTCCTCGATGCCGCGTCCGACCGAGGTGTTGTACGACTTGTTGAACATGACCCGCATGTGGATGAGCTGGCCCCGGCGGAAGTCCTCGACGCGGACACCGTCGACCTTCACGTTCTTGATCAGATTGCTGTCGCCAGCGTTGAGGGCGATGCAGCCCTGATAGCCCATCTGCGGTTCACGGTGGTCGCAGATGTCGATGTTCTGGAAGGTCAGGTTCTCCAGGACCTCGGGCGCGTCGGTGTTGCCGTGGGTGCCCACGTTGATGGGGTGGGCGACGTCCGCCCAGAGGGTGGAGTTCTTGACGGTGATGTTGCGGGTGTCGCCGTAGTACTCCCAGCGGTGGGTGTAGATGGCGATGCAGTCGTCGGCGTTGCGCATGAAGACGCCGTCGATGGTGACGTCGCTGCTGGAGAAAACGTCGATGCCGTCGCCCCAGCCCTTGGAGCTGAAGGCGCACATGCCGGTGATGGACACGTCGGACGACTCGCCGATCGTGGCGGCGTAGCCGTCGGGGTTGAGCATCGTGACAGAACCGATGGAGATGTTCTTGGAGCCCTCGACGGTGGTGCCGCCGCCCGGGGCGGCCCAGATGACTCCGCGTCCGGCGAGGCCGGCGTTCTCCACGTCCTTGAAGAACACCCGGGACTTCAGGACCGCTCCGCCGTCCAGGTAGACAGTCTTGCCGGAGGGGACGGTCACCAGACCGTCGTCGGTGGTGTGCAGGCCGGGGCCGAAGTAGATGACGTCCGGGTCGTCGGCGGCCGGGCGGTCGGTGTCGATCGGCCGGGCGAACAGGTGCAGCGCGTCGAAGACCTCGTCGTTGACCTGAACGACGATGTTGCGCGGCTCGGTGAGCTTGAACCGCAGCGTGTCCGCGCGCCGCTCGAAGTCGATGCCGTACGAGTCAGGTCGTATCCGGGCCTTCTTCACGCCGCCCTTGACGTAGGTGACCTCGACCTCGACGGTGCCCGCGAAGTCGAAGAAGGCGAGGGAGGAGTTCTGGATCAGCCCCGCGCCGGTGGCGGTGTCGATGAGGTTGAGGGTGGCCAGGTAGGTGCCCAGCTTCTGCCATCTGCCGCCGAAGGTACGGACCTTGACGGTGTAGCTGTCGGTCTTGACCGGGACGCCGTCAGGGATGGGGTACGTCACGAGTTTGGGGGCGGCGTCGGCGGTGTCGGCCTGGGCGGCTGTGGCCGTAGTGCCTGTCAGGTAGCCGGTCAGGGCGGTGGCACCGGCGGCCTGGAGGGTCGTACGCCGCGATATAGGCATGCTCATGCCATAACTCCTTGTACAAGAAAGAGCGGGAAAGAAGCGGTGCGGAGGGTCACTTGAGGCCGGTGGTGGACATGCCTGCGACGAAGCCGCGCTGGGCGACCAGGAAGACCAGCAGGATGGGGACGACGTACATCACGGCACCCGCCGCCATGAGGTTGTTGAGCGGCTGACCGGCCGGGGTGTTGTACATGCTGCTGACGGCGACGGCGAGCGTCGTGCGGTCGGTGGACAGGAGCAGCGTCGGGGCGAGGAAGTCGCCCCAGCTCCAGGTGAAGGCGATCACGAAGCTCGCGGTGAGCACCGGCCAGGACTGCGGCATGAAGATCCGCCAGAAGATGCTGACGTATCCGCAGCCGTCGACGATCGCCGCCTCCTCCAGCTCACGCGGCATGCCGGCGAAGAACTGCCGGAACAGGAAGATCAGATACGGGGCGCCGGCCAGGCCCCACAGGACCCACGGCCAGTACGTGTCGACCATGCCGAGCTTCGCGAAGATCAGATAGGTCGGGAAGAGGGTGATGATCTGCGGCAGCATCATCGTGCCGAGCATCACCCCGAACAGCTGCTTCTTGCCGGGTGCGGTGAGGCGGGCGAATCCGAAGCCGACCCAGGCCGAGCTGAGGGTGATCAGGGTGGCGTAGATCGTGGCGATGATGAGGGAGTTGCGGGCGTAGCCGAGAAAGTCGATGAGGTTGAACGCCTCGGAGAAATTGCCCCACTTGACGTCGTCCGGCAGCCAGTGCACGGGGGACGCGGCCAGTTCGTCCGGTGACTTGAGCGCGGTGATGGCCAGCCAGCCGAAGGGACCGAGGAGCAGTCCGGTGACCGCGACGAGGACGGTGTACAGGACGAGCCGGGGGATGCGGACCCGCACCGCCGACTGCGAGGAGGACGACTGCCGGGAAGCCGGCTGCTGAGAAACGGGGAGAGTCACTTCTTCGCCTCCGGGTCGACGTTGTAGAACACCGCACCTTTGGTGGCCTTGAAGATGAACCCGGTCGCGATGAGGATCAGCGCGAACAGGGCCCACAGCAGCGCCGAGGCGTAGCCGAAGCGGCCGTACGCGAAGTACTGCGCGAATACGTTCATCATGTACATGTAGTTGGACTTGGGGATTGCGGTGACACCCCCCGGAGGGGGCATCGAGGAGAGCAGCAGCGGGATGATGGTCTGCACCGCTGCGATGACTCCGGTCACGGCCTGGAAGAGCAGGACCGGCGAAAGCAACGGCACGGTGATGCTGCGGAAGGTCCGCCAGGCGCTCGCCCCGTCGACGCGGGCCGCCTCGTGGAGTTCGCGCGGGACGTCCTGGAGCCCCGCCAGCGAGATGATCATGACGTTTCCGGACGCCCACAGGACGGTCATCAGGATCACGTAGCGGGCATAGGGGTCGGCGAGCCAGCCGACTGCCGTGATGTCGAACAGGCCGAGAACGCCGTTGGCGGCGCCGGAGTTCGTGTCGAAGAGCTGCTTGAAGATGAGCCCCGTGCCCACCGGGGGCACCACGGCGGGGAGATACAGAAGCGTCCGGAACAGCCCGCGGGCCTTGAGCGGGCGGTTGACGAGGACCGCGAGCGCGAGCCCCGCGGCGATCGACATGGGCACCGATACCACGACGAAGACGAGGGTGGGCCACAGCGAGTCGCGCACCATCTGATCGGCGAACAGCTCGCGGTAGTTGGCCAAGCCGATCATGTGCCAGTTGGGCGAGATGCCGTCGAAGTTGGTGAAGCTCAGCCACAGCGCGTAGACCATGGGGACGGCGGTCAGGAGCAGGAACCCGAGGACCCAGGGCGAGACGAACAGATAGAACGCCCGGTGCCTGCGCGCGGTGGCGGAAGTCCGCCTCGGCGCCGACCGCGCGCTGCCGGCCCGCTCCGCCCGCCCGGGGCGCCGTGCCACGGAGGGCATCTCGTCGACCGTCATGACACCAGCCCCTTACCGAGTTTCATCTGCCGGTTCATCGCCGAGTCCAGACGGCCCGCAAGGGTGTCGATGGAGATCTGGCCCTTCATCGCCTCGGGAATGATCTGGTTGGTGATGGCGTCAAGGGCGTCGACCTTCACATACGGGGTGAAGGAGATCACCGAGAAGTGCTTCAGCTCGTCCTCCTGCGCCTTCAGCACCCGTTTCTGGTAGTCCTCCTGATGAGGCATCAGCGAACGCAGGGACTTCAGCGTGGGGATGCCCCAGCCCGCCTCCGCGCGGCTCTTGGCAGGCCCCTCCCCGAAGAACCACTCGAAGACCCGCCACGCCGCGTCCTTGTTCGGCGCCTTCTTGGGTATCCACAGGCCGGTGCCGCTCTGGCAGGAACTGACGCGGGCGCCGCCCTCGAACATGGGGGCGGGCGCCAGCCGCGACACCTCCGCAAGCTTCTTCTCCGCGTTGATCATTCCGCCGAGCCAGTAGCCGGAGTTCGACATCGCCATCCGGTTCGCCACATACGTCGGGCCGTCCCAGGCATTGGGGTCGGGATCGATGAGGCTCGGTCCGACCCTGGCCTTGGCGTAGTTCACGTACCAGGTCAGCGCCTTGCGGGCCTCGGGGCTTGTGAAATCGACCCGGCTGTAGTCGTCGGTGAAGAGGTTTCCCCCGGCAGCCGCCGTGAGGGCGACGAGGTTGATGGTGATGCCGGTCCCGTTGTAGCTGCCGCCGAACACCGTGGTCTGGCCGTTGTGCCGCTGGGTCAGGCGCTTCGCCGTCTCCAGCCACTCCTCGTACGTCACCGGTTCGGTCTCGGGCGGGTAGTCGACGCCCGCCTTGTCGAAGAGCGCGGTGTTGTACCAGTACATCGAGTCCTGGGAGAAGTCCTTCGCCATACCGTACCGGGGGCCCTTGCCCTGCACCTTGCCGTCGTAGCGCCACAGGTCGTTGACCGGGTCCAGGTCGTCGGCCTTGAGGATCGTGCTCTTGGCGAAGTACGGGTCCAGATTCTCGGCGACGCCACGGGCGGCGAAGTACGGGGTGTCCATGGCGCCGATGCCGCGCACCAGATCCGGGGGCCTGCCGCTGGTGAGCATGGCGATCAGCCGGGTGATGTCCATTTTGATCCGGGTGATCTTGATGCCCAGGTCTTTCTCCGCCTGCGGTATCAGAACCGGATCAATGTCGCCGTCAGCGGTCATCATCGTGACCGATTCGCCACCGCCGCCGCTGACACTGCCTGCGACCTGCAAGGCACAGCCGCTCAACGCGGCCGCTCCGGCCGCGGCACCTCCCGCCGACAGAGCGAGAAATCGGCGGCGGCTCGGGGGAGCGCCGGAATGTGCACGCATCGACGCGTCACCTCCTGCTTCGAGTGGTGCGGGCTACCGGCAACGGCCTGACAGGCTAGAAACCGGTTGCCGTTCGTGTCGCCAGAGCTTCTTCCTGTCCGGAAACTGCGTCAAGTCCCTTGACGAACTTTCGAAAAGAATGGGTAACCTCAGCGACATGAAGCGGAGGGCCGGAGGGTCGCTGCAGAGCTTGCGGCGAACGAACGAAGACCAGATCCTGGACCTACTGCTCTACCAAGGTCCCCTGCATAGAGCCGAGTTGGCGCGCAGAGCGGGCGTGTCGCGGACCACCGCGTCGACCATCGTCAGCGAGCTGATCGCGCGTGATCTGGTTACGGAGACGGACGAGGAACCGAGCGGCGATGTCGATGGGAGAGCAGGCAACCGGTTGCTGATCAACCCTCGGACCGCTGTCGTTGCGGGGATGAACCACACCTTCGACGGCGTCTGGGTACACCTCAGCGACCTCGCCTCGGGGGAGATCGCCAGCTCCGGCATTGCCCTGGAACCCGACGCCGGACCGACCGATCGCATCGAGGCCGGGGTGTCCGTCCTCCAACGGCTGCTCGACGCCTCGGAGCTGGACACCGGAAGGGTTCTCGGCGTCGGCGTCGGTGTGCCTGGGCCCGTCCACCGCGACACCGGCGTGGTCGGCGTGTCCCTGCCCGGGCAGCCCTGGTCCCATGTGAACGCTGCAGCGGAGTTCGAACGAGCACTCGGCCTGCCGGTCATGGTGGAGAACAACACCCGCCTGGAGGGGGTGGCCGAGGCCCGCTGGGGTGCCGGCCGCGGGGTGGCGAATCTCCTGTACTTCGGCCTGTCCAGCGGCATCGGTTCGGCGCTCGTCCTCGACGGGCGCCTCTACCGGGGAGCCGTCGGCGCCGCGGGCGAGCTGGGCCATGTGTCGGTGAACATCGACGGTCCCGCCTGCCCGTGCGGCAACCGCGGCTGCCTGGTGCTGCACGCCGGCCTCCCGGCCGTACTCGCCGCGCTGCGGCAGGTGTTCGGCACCGGAGCCGAACTGGACGAGATGCTGTCCCGCACCGCGGCGGGAGATCCGGCGGGCGAGAAGGTGCTCGCCCGCGTGGGTGCCGTGGTCGGCCAGGTGCTGGCCAGCCTGTGCAATCTACTCAACCCCGAACGCGTTGTCGTGGGCGGCGAGTTGTCCCGGGCCGGCGAAGCCCTGCTCACGCCGATGCGTTCGGCGGTCCGTGAGTCGGCGCTGCCGCTGGTGCGGGACGTGGTGCTGGTGCCGGCCGAGTTGGGGCACGGCGCCCGGATCGGAGCGCTCGGCGGCGCGGCCCTCGTCCTCAGCGAGACACCTGACCTGGCCGCCGCGCTCAACCATCTCTTCGCGAAGGGAATCACCGCATGACGAACGCCGCCGAATCCGGCGACACCCCCCGCACGACAGGCAATGCCCGGGCGGGTCGCTCGACGCACCCCGTCGGCCGCCCGACGATCCGGGTCGACGCGAGGCCGGAGGCCGGAAGGTCGATCAGCCCGGATCTGTTCGGCGCGTTCTTCGAGGACCTCAACTACGCCGCGGACGGCGGGCTGTACGCCGAACTGGTGCAGAACCGCTCCTTCGAGTACTCCCCCGAGGATGCCCCTGACTGGCACGCCCTGACCGCATGGGCACCCGTGGAACTCGGCGGCGGGCGCGGCAGCGTCGGCGTCGCCACGGCCGACCCCCTGCACCCCGCGAACCCGCACTACGCCGTCGTCGACGTGACGGTCGCGGGCGAGGGCGTCGGGCTGATGAACCACGGATTCGACGGCATCCCGGTCCAGGCCGGTGCGTCGTACGTCCTGAGCCTGCACGCCCGCCGCACGGCGGGCCGCACTACCCCGCTCACCGTCCGGCTGGAGGGTGCGCGAGGAACGTACGCCGAGGCCTCGATCGGTGAACCGACGGACACCTGGACCCGGCAGGAGACGACGCTGACCTCCAGCGCGACCGATGCCGAGGCACGCCTCGTCATCCTCGCCACGGGTCCCGGCACGGTCCACCTGGACCTGGTCTCGCTCTTCCCCGAGGCGACGTTCCACGGCAGGCGGGGCGGACTACGCGCCGACCTGGCCCAGGCCATCGCCGATCTGAAGCCCAAGTTCCTTCGCTTTCCCGGCGGTTGTGTCGCACACGGCCTGGGGCTCGGCAACATCTACCGCTGGAAGGACACCATCGGCCCACTCGAAGGGCGCCGCCAGCAGCGTAATCTGTGGGGCTATCACCAGTCCGCGGGGCTGGGCTACTTCGAGTACTTCCAGTTCTGTGAGGACATCGGAGCGAAGCCGCTGCCGGTGGTGGCCGCCGGGGTCTGCTGCCAGAACACGCCGGGCGGCCCGCGGGGCATCCCCATGGACGAGATGCCCGCGTACGTACAGGAGATCCTCGATCTCGTCGAGTACGCCAACGGGCCCGCCGACTCGGCGTGGGGCGCCCGGCGGGCGGAGGCCGGGCATCCCGAGCCGTTCGGCCTGCAGTACCTCGGCGTCGGCAACGAGGACGCGATCACCCCGGAGTTCCGGGACCGGTTCGAGATGATCCACCGGGCGCTCCGGGAACGGCATCCGGAGATCACGGTCGTCGGGACCGTGGGGCCGAACCCGACGGGTGAGGACTTCGAACAGGGCTGGGCGTTCGCCCGAAAGCTCGGTCTGACGATGGTCGACGAGCACATGTACCTCTCCCCGCGCTGGTTCCTCCAGAACACCCGCCGCTACGACTCCTACGACCGCTCGGGACCCAAGGTGTACGTCGGCGAGTGGGCCTCCCGGGGCAGCACCCTGCGCAACGCGCTCGCGGAGGCGGCGTTCATGAACGGCCTCGAACGCAACGGCGACATCGTGGCCCTGGCCTCGTACGCCCCGTTGCTCGCCAAGTCCGGCCACACCCAGTGGAATCCGGACCTCATTCACTTCGACAACACGGCTGTGCGGCTCACCCCCAGCTACCACGCGCAGCGGATGCACTCCACCCACCACGGGGACGTGTGGCTGCCGCACACCGTGACCGGCGCTCCGGCCGCGGCTCCCCCGCCGGACCCGCTGCGTGGCGGGGGCGTGCAGTTCACCACGACCGACACGCAGGTCGACTACCGCGGGCTGCGGGTCACCAGCGGCGAGGCCGACTACACCGTCGAGGTCCAGGCACGCAAGAACGCGGGCGCGGAGGGCTTTGTGATCGGCTTCGGCGCGGTGGACACGCCGGATCACTACCTCTGGAGTCTCGGCGGCTGGCACAACCAGAGCCTCACCCTCCAGCGCCGGTGCGACGGCTTCGTCGAGGACCTGGGCCGGGTGCCCGGGCCGATCGTGACGGGACGCTGGTACGACCTCCGCATCGAGGTCGTCGGGTCCCTGGTGCGCTGCTACCTGGACAACGGGTTGGTTCATGCGGCGGAGGACGACAGGACCCCGCCGGAGACCTTCTCCGTCTCCTGCGTACGGGACTCGGCGACCGGTGATCTGATCGTCAAGATCGTCAATCTCGCCCCGGAAGAGCTCGTCGCCGACATCAGGATCGACGGCGCGGACCATGTCGCCGCCCATGCCACCAAGACCGTCCTCGCGGGTGACCCGGTGAACTCGCTCGCGGATCCGCACATCTCGGTCATCGAGTCGGGTGAGGCCTTCGACTGCGCGGTTTCGCCGCACTCCTTCACCGCTCTGCGTCTTCGCTCCGACGGGGAGCCCGCATGATCGGCGTCGCCGGCCGCGTCGCCGTGGTGACCGGCGGTGGCAGCGGCATCGGCGCGGCCTGCGCCCGCCGGTTCGCAGCGGACGGCGCCGCCGTGGTCGTCGCCGACGTCGACGCCGAGGCGGGTGAGCGGGTGACCGCCGAGCTGCGGGCCGACGGGATGCGGGCCTGCCACGTGGCCTGCCACGTGGCCGTCGCGGACGACTGGCGGCGCCTCGCCGACACGGTGCGCGCGGAACACGGCCGAGTCGACGTCCTCGTCAGCAATGCCTACGCGATGGCCGGCGGCCCGGCCCACGAACTGCCGGAAGACGACTGGGACCGCGTCATCGACGTCTGTCTCAAGGCCACCTACCTCGGCGTGCGGGCCCTGCACCCGCTCCTCGTCGCCGCCCGTGGCAACGTTGTGGCGGTCTCCTCAGTACACGGAAGCGTTGGCGTGCCCGGCTTCCCCGCCTATGCCGCCGCCAAGGGCGGACTGGAGTCGCTGGTACGCCAGTTGGCCGCCGAATACGGTCCGACGCTGCGCGTCAACGCGGTGGTGCCCGGCCCCATCGACACTCCCCAGTGGAGTCGTACCCCCGCGGAAGTCATGAAGGCCGAGGCCGAACGCACCGTCCTGGACCGCTTCGGCCGGGCCGAGGAAGTCGCCGCCGCCATCGCCTTCCTCGCCTCCGACGATGCCTCCTTCATCACCGGTACCGCGCTGCCCGTCGACGGCGGCTGGAACAAGCGGTGGTGAACCCACCCTTGGGACACACCGGTTGACGTCCAATCAGAGAGGTCCCATGAAGATCGTCAAGATCGAGACGTTCCTCGTACCACCGCGCTGGCTGTTCCTGCGGATCGAGACCGACAACGGCATCGTCGGTTGGGGCGAGCCCGTCGTCGAGGGCCGCGCCGAGACGGTCGCCGCGGCCGTCGCCGAACTCTCCGACCTCCTGATCAGCGCCGACCCGACCACCATCGAGGACCACTGGCAGGTCATCGCCAAGGGCGGCTTCTACCGTGGCGGCCCCGTCCTCTCCAGCGCCCTCGCCGGCATCGACCAGGCACTGTGGGACATCAAGGGCAAGGCACTGGACGTACCCGTGTACGAGCTGCTCGGCGGCCCGGTACGGGACCGGGTGCGCGTCTACCGCTGGATCCACGGAGCGAGCGGTGCGGCCCTCGCCGAGGCGGGCCTGCGTGCGGTCTGCCAGGGGTACGACGCGGTCAAGTGCACCCCGGCCGACCTGGTCCGCCCGCTCGACACTCCCGCGACGGTGCGGGCCGCCGTGGACCGGCTCACCGCGCTGCGCGAGGCGGTCGGCTGGGAAGTGGACATCGCGGTGGACCTGCACGGCCGCTTCTCCTCCGCGATGGCGCGCCGGACCCTCCCTCTCCTCGAACCCCTGCTCCCGCTGTTCGCCGAGGAACCGGTCCTGCCGGAGTTCTCCCGCGACCTTGCCCCGCTCGCCGCCGCCACGTCGGTTCCCCTCGCCGTCGGCGAACGGCTCTACTCCCGCTGGGACTTCCGGGATGTGCTCCCCACCGGCATCGCCGTCGCCCAGCCGGACCTCTCGCACGCGGGCGGCATCTCCGAGGTCCGCCGGATCGCCGCGATGGCGGAGGCGTACGACGTGCTCCTCGCCCCGCACTGCCCACTCGGGCCCATCGCCTTCGCGGCCAGCCTCCAGGTCGACCTCGCCACCCCGAACTTCCTCATCCAGGAACAGAGCCTCGGCATCCACGCCCCCGAGGACGAGGGTCTGTTCGCCCACCTCGTCGACCCGGCCGCCTTCCGCTTCGCCGCGGGGCACGTCGAACGCCCCCGCGCACCCGGCCTCGGCATCACCGTCGACGAGGTCGAGGTCCGCCGCGTCGCCGCCGACGGCCACCGCTGGCGCAACGAGATCTGGCGGCATGCCGACGGATCGTTCGCGGAGTGGTGACCGGACCCGTTTCTCCCCCATACCAGAGCTTGTGAAAGGAACCGAAGGATGCGCTACCGACAACTCGGCCGCAGCGGTGTCTCCGTCTCCGAGATCGGCTACGGCGCCTGGGGCATCGGCCGGAACGCGTGGAAGGGGGCCACGGAGGACGAGTCAGTCCGCGCCCTCCACCGGGCCGTCGACCTGGGCGTGAACTTCATCGACACCGCGCGCGGCTACGGGCAGAGCGAGCACGTCGTCGGGCGGGCCCTCGGGGAGCTGGGAGCGGGCGCGGACGACGTCTTCGTGGCGACCAAGGCGTCTCCCAAGATCCCCGTCGACCTGGAGGAACGCGGTCTGGACCCGCTCGACACCTACCCTGGCTCCCATCTGCGCGACAGTGTGGAGACCAGCCTCGCCGAGCTCGGCCGGGACCACATCGACCTGCTCCAGTTGCACACCTGGAACGACGCGTGGACCGGCCGGGGCGACTGGCTGGAGACGGTCGATGCCCTCAAGCGGGAGGGCAAGATCCGCCTCTTCGGCATCTCGGTGAAGGACCACCAGCCTCAGAACGCGATCCGACTCGTCCGCACCGGGGTCCTGGACACCGTGCAGGTGATCTACAACGTCTTCGAACAGGCCCCGGCCGACGCCCTGTTGCCCGCCTGCGTGGAACACGGCGTCGGCGTGATCGGCCGGGTCGCGCTCGACGAAGGCGCACTGACCGGACGTATCACGTCGGGTGTCGCCTTCCCCGAAGGCGACTGGCGCCGCTGGTACTTCAGGGAGGACCGGCCCGCGCAGGTCGAACGGCGGGTCGCCGCGATCGTCGACGACCTCGGTATCGCACCCGACGAGATCGCGGGCACCGCGCTGCGCTTCGCTCTCGCCGGTGACGGGATCTCTATGGTCATCGTCGGCATGCGCTCCACGACCAACGTCGAACGCAACGCGGGCGTCTGCGACCTCCCGCCGCTCACCGCCGAACAGCTGGCGGTCCTCGCCAAGCACCGCTGGCAGAAGAACTACTACTCCTGAGAACCGATGAGGAACATGTCTCCCTACATGCAGCACGAGGGTGGTCTGGAGCGCCGGTCCCCCGGCGAGATCCTGCGCGTCGAGCCCTGGGGCCCGCATGCCGTACGGGTGAGCGCCACCGCCGGACCCGTCATCGACCCCACTCTGCCCGGCGCCCTCGACTCCGCCGCACCGACCGCCCCGGACGCTGGGGTCTCCGTACTGCCCGACGGCACAGCGCGGTTGGTCAACGGCCGCATCACCGCGCACGCCGACGCCGACGGCCGGCTCCGCTTCACGCATACCGCCACGGGCCGTGAACTCCTCGCGGAGAAGCGGGCGTACACCTGGTATCCGGGCCCCCGGGTGTACGCGGACGGCCGTGTCGAGCAGCACTTCGAGGCGTACGACGGTGAGCGCGTCCACGGGCTCGGGCAACATCTGCACGGCCGGCTCGACCAGAAGGGCCATGTCATCGACCTGGTCCAGGGCAACACCGTGGCCACCATCCCCTTCCTGCACTCCTCCCGCGGCTACGGCCTGCTGTGGAACAACCCGGCGCTCGGCCGCGTGGAACTCGGCGCCGACATCACCCGCTGGACGGCCGAGACCCCCGCGGCCGACCGGATCGACTACTGGATCACCGCGGGCGACCCGGCCGAGATCATGGAGTCGTACGCCGACGCCACCGGGCATCCGCCGCTGCTGCCCGAGTGGGCGTCCGGCTTCTGGCAGTCCAAGCTCCGTTACCGCACGCAGGACGAACTCCTCGCCGTGGCACGGGAGTACAAGGAGCGCGGGCTGCCGCTGTCCGTGATCGTCAGCGACTTCTTCCACTGGCCGAAGATGGGCGACTGGCGGTTCGAGGAGAGCGAGTGGCCCGACCCGGCCGCGATGGCGAAGGAACTCGAGGCACAGGGCGTCAAGCTCGCCGTCTCCGTCTGGCCGACCCTCGAACCGGACAGCGAGAACTACGAGCCGCTGCGGGCCGTCGACGGAATCGTGCGGGACGGCGCCCGCGACGGCGAGCCGCTGACGTTCGCCTTTCCGGCCCGGGGTCACGGCGCGGACCTCCAGCCGATGGCGTACTACGACCCCACCAACCCCGTGGCCCGCCAACTGCTGTGGCAGCGGCTGAACGAGAACTACCGTTCCCAGGGCGTGACCGCCTTCTGGCTGGACTCCGCCGAACCCGACATGCCGCCCGCCCTGGCCGCCGGCGCGCTCTACTCCACGGGGCCCGGCACCCAGGTCACCAACCTCTACGGGCTCTACCACGCACAGGCCGTCGCCGACGGTCTGCGCGCGGCCGGGGACGACCGCCCGCTGACGCTGATCCGGTCCGCGTGGGCGGGCAGCCAGCGCCACGGCACCGCCCTGTGGTCCGGCGACATCTCGTCGACCTTCGACTCGCTGGCCCGGCAGATCCGCGCGGGTCTCAACGTCGCCATGAGCGGCATCCCGTGGTGGAACACCGACATCGGCGGATTCAACGGCGGCGACCCGGCCGACCCGGCCTACCGGGAGTTGCTCGTCCGCTGGTTCCAGTGCGGCACCTTCAGCCCGATCATGCGCCTGCACGGTGACCGGGCGCCCAACCACCCCACCTTCAGCGCGGACATGACCGGCGGCCCCAACGAGGTCTGGTCGTACGGCGAAGAGGCCTACGACATCCTCGCCGACCACCTGCGTCTGCGCGAGCGGCTGCGCCCGTACCTGGCCGAGCTGTCCGAGCAGGCACACCGCACCGGCGCACCCCCCATGCGTCCCCTCTTCTTCGGCTTTCCCGAGGACGAGCGGGCCTGGGAGGTGGACGACCAGTTCCTGCTCGGCCCGGATGTGCTCGTCGCCCCCGTGTACGAGGCCGGCGCTCGCGCCCGCACCGTGTACCTGCCCGGAGACTGCCGCTGGCTGGACCCGGCGACCGGCACCTTCCACGAGGGCGGCACGAGCGTGGAGGCCGCGGCTCCCTTGGCCCGCATCCCCGTCTTCGTACGGGAGGGAGCCCCTGTCGCGGGCGCGTTCGGCGACCGCTGAGATTCCGGGGGTGGCGGTCAGTCCGTGCAGCCGGTGTGCCGGAGAGAGCGGCGATCGTGCCGGCCTTACCGGTGGACGTCCGTCACCCCCGTCCACCCGTCGAGGACGGACCGGGTCGGCATGCCCTCCCAGTCCCCCGGCACCGTGCACAGCAGGGCGCCCGCGAGGACGGCGGTGTCCAGGCAGCGTTTGATGTCCGCGCCCGCCATCAGCTCGCTGAGGTAGGCGCCGACGAACGCGTCACCCGCCCCGACCGGGTCGACGACCTGGACGGGCACGGCGGCTCGCCGGTGGAACACGCCGTCCACCAGGGCGAGCGCGCCCTCGGCGCCGAGTTTGATCACCGCGCTGGCGGGGCCGAGGCCGGTCAGCGCAGTGGCGAGTTCCTCGGGATCCTCTGCGCGCTCGCGGCCGAGGACCAGGGCGGCCTCGTCGTCGCCCGCGAAGACGATGTCGGCCCGCGCGACCAGGTCGCGCAGAACCGGGCCGGCCGTGTCGGGCGGCCACAGCGCGGACCGGTAGTTCACGTCGACCGACACCGTCACCCCGGCCGCGCGGGCCACGTCCACCGCGTGGAACACCGCCGCGGCGGCGGACTCGCCGAGCGCCGGCGTGATGCCGGTGACGTGGAGCAGCCCGGCCCCGGCGACAAGCGCGTCGTCGACGTCCGCCGCGGCGAGCCGTGCTCCCGCCCCATGGGCGCGGTAATACCAGACCTTCACCGCCCCACCCGGCAGCCGCTCCTTGAGCATCAGGCCGGTGGGCGCCCCGGCGTCCCGTACGGCGTGCACGTCGACGCCCTCCGCGGTGAGTTCGCGTACGACGCGGTCGCCGACGGAGTCCGCGCCGAGCCGGCCGAACCAGCTAACAGGCGTGCCGAGCCGGGAGAGAGCGATCGCCACGTTGCTCTCGGCTCCCCCGATGCCGAGCGCCATGTGGGACACGTGCTGCAGATGCCCGACGGTCGTGGCGGCGAGGAGCCCCATCGTCTCGCCGAGGGTGACGACCCGTCCGGCGCTCACGAGCGGGCTCCGGCGACGGCGTCGAGGGCGCGCCGGGCCCGGCCGGCGAGGTCCTGGAGGTCGCCTCCGGACAGGGCGTCGCCGGACAGTGCGCCGCCGAGTCCGACGGCCAGGGCTCCGGCCCGTGTCCAGGCCCCGACGTCGTCGAGGCCGATGCCGCCGGTGGGCATCACGCGGACGTCGGGGTAGGGGTCGGTGAATGCCTTGAGGTGCGCGGGGCCCACGGTGGAGGCGGGGAACAGCTTGACCGCCGTCGCCCCGGCGTCCCAGGCCGCGGCCAGCTCGGTCGGGGTGAGCCCGCCCGGGTAGACCGGTACTCCGGCCCGCCGCGCTTCCGCCACAACGTCGGCGCGGAAGCCGGGCGAGACGAGGAATCCGGCGCCCGCGTCGAGGCTGCGCCGGGCCTCGTCGGCGGACCGTACGCTGCCCGCGCCGAGGTCCGCGGTGTCGCCGAGGTCCTTGCGCAGCCGCTCCAGCGCGTCGAGGGCTCCCGGGGTGGTCAGGGTGAGTTCGAGGCAGACGAGTCCGGTGTCGACCAGCGTGCCGGCCGCGGGCAGCAGGTACTCGGGGGTGTCCGCGCGCAGCACGGCCACGACTCCGGTGCGCAGCAGTGCTTCGCCGGGTTCGGCCCGGTGCGGGTGGTGGGCGGGGAGGGTGTGGTTCATGGAGTGCTCGCTTCGGTCGCGGTCTTCGGCAGGGCCGTCGCGTCGGTGTGGAGGGTGAGGTCCCGGTCAAGGGTCTCCGGTGCCAGCCGGGCCGCGACCAAGCTGATGATCATCATCAGGGTCATGTAGGCGGCGACCGGCACCCACGAGCCGGAGAAAGCGGTGAGCAGGGAGGCGCAGATCAGCGGGGCGACCCCACCGCCCAGCACCGAGGAGAACTCCCGGCCCAGGGTGACCCCGGCGTAGCGGTAGCGGCTGCCGAACAATTCGGGGAAGTAACTCATCTGCACGCCGACCGCGCCCTGTCCGGCGAGGACGAAGCCGATGACGATGGCCACGGTGATGGCGATCGGCGATCCGGTGTTGAGCGCGACGAAGGTCGGCCCGGGCAGCAGCACGAGGGCGGCCAGGATCGCCATGTACACGGGCTTGCGCCCGACGCGGTCCGAGAGGACGCCGAACCCGATCGCCGCGAGGCCTCCGCAGGTGGCCCCGATCATCAGCACCTTGGGCACGAACGAGGAGTCGACGCCGACCGTGGAGACCAGGTACGAGGCCATGAAGACCTGGTAGGTGTACGACTGCGCGCTGATGCCGACGTTCATGAACAGCACCAGGAGCATGGGCTTGCGGCCGTGCTGGAAGACCTCCGCCACCGGCGACTTGGGCTTCTCGTGCTGCTTCTTGAGCTCCTGGAAGACCGGGCTCTCGCTGAGCCTGCGCCGGATGAGGACGGCCACGACGGTGACGACCAGGCTGCTGGCGAAGACGACCCGCCAGCCCCAGCTCATCAGGGCTTCCTCGGACAGCGTCTGGGCGAGGATCCAGGCGAGGGCGCCCAGTACGGTGCCCAGGGCGGCGCCGGTCATGACGAGTGAGGCGAGCCTGCCGCGCCGTCCGACCACCGCCGTCTCGGTGAGCAGGGTGGCACCGCCCGACTGTTCGGCACCGGCTCCGAAGCCCTGGAAGAAGCGGCACAGGACGAGCAACGCCGGGGCGAGCAGGCCGACTTGGGAGTACGTCGGCAGCAGTCCGATGGCGAACGTCGAGACGCCCATCAGGAAGAGCGTGGTGACCAGGACCCATTTGCGGCCGAGCCGGTCGCCGTAACGGGAGAAGAACAGGCCGCCGAGGGGCCGGGCGGCGAACCCGACGGCGTAGGCGGCGAAGCTGGCCAGGAGGGCGACCGCCGGTGTGGCGTTGGGGAAGAACAGGTCGCCGAAGACCAGGGCCGACGCGGTGCCGTAGATGACGAAGTCGTACTGCTCGAGCGCCGTGCCGACGAGGCCGGCCCAGGCGGCGCGGCGGACGGCGCCGGGGTCGGCGGGGGTGTCCGTGGCGGGAGCGGGCGGTGCGGAGTCGCTTGCTATGGGTCCGGTGGACGTGTCCATCAGCCATGCCTCCTTGAATGGGATGGGCATCGGGGACGAAAGGGGGACAGCGCGCTACGGAAGGAGGGCAGCGCGGTACGGAAGGGTGCGGCGAACTGCCGGGCCGCCTCAACGCGGTTGTCGGCCTTGGATGTTCAGGCAGCGGTGCCGTGCGGACGGACGACGACCTTCAGGTGCGTCGGGTCCGTGACCGGTGCGCGCAGGGCGTCGGTGGCACGGTCGAGCGGGAAGCGGCCGGTGAGGACGGACGAGAGGTCCACCCGGCCGTCGGCCGCCAGGGCCAGCGCGGTGGGGAACGCGTGGGCGTAGCGGAACGCGGTGACGAGGTCGATCTCCCACCGCTGGAGATGCGCGAGCGGTAGTCCGTCGACGGCGGGAGCGGCCTGTCCGACGACGGTGGCGCGTGCGGCGGGCTTCAGGGTACGAAGCCCCTGCCAGAGTGCGGCGGGGTGGGCCGAGCACTCCAACAGCCGGTCCATGCCGGTGAGTTCGAGGTCCTGTGCGGCGGTGTTGACCACCGCCGTGGCGCCGAGCTTGCGGGCCTGGGCGAGCCGGGCGTCGTTCACATCGGTGACGATCACCTCGGCCGCGCCCGCGGCTCGCGCCACCTGGGCCACGAGGATGCCGATCGGTCCGGCTCCGGTGATCAGGACCCGGTGTCCGAAGGCGACTTCGGCCCGTCGCACGGCCCAGACCGCGACGGTCAACGGCTCGATCAGTGAACCGAGTTCCAGCGGAACCCCGTCCGGCAGCGGATGGACGGCCCGGGCGGGGAGGACGACGTGTCCGGCGAGGACTCCATGTGTGGGCGGTGAGCCGAGGCAGGTGCCGTGCGGACAGAGGTTGTAGCGGCCCGAACGACAGGTCTGGCAGGTGCCGCAGCCGACCGCGGGTTCGATCGCGACCGGGGTACCGGCCTCGACACCCGCCCTGGGGCCGGCCGCCGTGACGACACCGGAAGCCTCGTGGCCGAGGACGGTCGGCTGCCGGAGCACGTTCTGACCATTGCGGCCGCTCGCGAAGTAGTGCATGTCGGAGCCGCAGATGCCCACGGCGTCGATCTCGACGAGCACCTCGTCGGGGCCGAGGGGGCCCAGGGGGACCTCTTCGACGCGGAGGTCGTCCGGGCCGTGCAGTACGGCGGCTCTGGTCCTCGTGGGTGCAGTGGGAACTGACACGGCCTCACATCCTTGTGAGAGGGGTTGGGTTGGAGCTCAGGCCGCCAGCAGCGGCTCCGAGTCGGCGGCCTCGGCCGCGGCGCCCGCCGCCGCGTCCGTGCCGTGCCGGGCGAGGATGCCGATGAACTCGGCGACCCGCTCGGTGAATTGGGGGTGCTCGGCGAGCCGGTCGCCGAGCAGGCCGCCGCTGATGACGGCGGTGACGAAGTCCCGTACGGACGTGGTGCGTTCGGCCGTCCGCCGTAGCCCTTCGCGCGCCGGGTCCGCCATCGCGGCGGCGTGCGGACCGGCATCGAGGCCGGTGGGCGGCGCCATGCAGCACAGGTACGCGGCGACGGTCAGCGCGAGATGGTGGGGCATCCGTCCGCCGCGCAGCTGCCTGAGTGCCGGATCCGGCACCCGCTGGCGCAGCTTGACGGACCCGTCCGAACCGACCTGCTGGGTGCGGTGTCCGAGAGCCGTGTTGGCCCAGCGGTCGAAGAGCTGTGCCACGTAGGCGTCGAGGTCGAGGCCGGCGGGGACGGTGAGGCTGGGCAGGTAGTCGTCGTGCAGGACGCGGCGCGCGGCCTCTGCGACGACGGGCCGGGCGATCGCGTCCGGGATGGTGGCCCGGCCGTCGAGCGCGCCGAGGTAGGCGATGAGCGAATGCGTGCCGTTCAGCAGCCGCAGTTTGAGCAGTTCGTACGGCTCGACGTCCTCGGTGAACAGCGCGCCGCCATGCTCCCAGCCGGGTCGTCCTGCGGCGAAGCGGTCCTCCAGGACCCACATGGTGAACGGCTCGGCGGCCACGGGGACTTCGTCCCGCAGGCCGAGCCGGTCGGCGACCGTTCGGCGGTACGCGTCGGTGGTGGCCGGGACGATCCGGTCGACCATGGTGTTCGGGAACGTCACGGCGCCTGCCAGCCACGGGAGGAGTTCGTCACGCTCGCCGGCCGGCAGGGCCTCGGCGAACTCCCGCACCAGGCGCTCGGTCTGCCCTCCGTTGCCGGCCAGGTTGTCGCAGCTGAGCACGGTGACGGGCGTGGCGTGCGAGCGCAGGCGGCGCTGCAGCCCTCGTACGATCAGGCCGATCGTGGTCCGCGGCGGTGTGTCGCCACGCAGGTCGGACCGTACGCCGTCGTGCGCGGTGTCGAGGTGCCCGGTGCGCGGCGAGAAGGTGTAGCCGTGCTCGGTGACGGTGAGCGAGACGATCCTGGTGGCCGGGGCGGCGACGGCGTCGAGGACGGCGTCCGGCTGCCGCGTGGCCACCAGCGCTCCGGTGTGCACGGCGGGAATCGTGACGCGGGATTCCGTCGGCGAGATCTCGACCACGCCGTAGCGGAAGTCCTGGGCCCGCAGCGCGTCGGCCACGGCCGCCGAGCGGCTCGCCACTCCGAGGATCCCCCAGGGGCCGTCGGTGTGGTCGAGGGCGGCCGCGGTGTAGACGGCCTGGTGGGCGCGGTGGAAGTTGCCGAGGCCGAGGTGCACGATGCCGGTGTCGGCGAGCGTGCGCCGGTGCAGGAGTGAAGAGCCCGTCACCGTACGGGAGTTGAGGGTGGGAAGGTCCGTGGTCGTCATCTCGGCGGTCACCAGTCCGTCATCGAGCCGTCGCGGCGGCGGGCAACGGGCAGGTAGGCGGGTTCGTAGGGGTACCGGGCGGCCAGGGCCTCGTCGACCTCGACGCCGAGGCCGGGGGCGTCGCCGGGGTGCAGATGCCCGTCGGCGTAGCTCCAGTCGTGCCGGAACACCTCGTGGGCCAGCGGCTCGTAGCCCATGTACTCCTGGATGGCGAAGTTCGGGGTGGACAGGCCGACGTGCAGGGACGCGGCCAGCGCGACGGGTGAGACGTCCGAGGGGCCGTGCGGGCCCAGCTTCACCTGCCAGACCTCCGCCAGGGCGGCGATGCGGCGCAGATGACTGATGCCGCCGGCGTGTGTGACGCAGGTGCGTACGTAGTCGATCAGCTGCTCGGTGATGAGCGTCTGGCATTCCCAGACGGTGTTGAAGACCTCACCGATCGCCAGCGGTGTCGTGGTGTGCCGGCGCACATGGCGGAGCACTTCCTGGTTCTCGGCCGGGGTGACGTCCTCCAGCCAGAAGAGGTCGACGTCCTCCAGGGCGCGGCCCAGGCGTGCGGCCTCGTTCGGGGTGAGGCGGTGGTGGGCGTCGTGGAGGAGCTTCACCTCGGGCCCGACGTGCTCACGGGCCGCGGCCAGCGCGCCGGGGGCGTGCCGCAGATAGGCGGCGGTGTCCCAGACCTCCTCGACGGGGGCGGCGCCGCGGCCGGCCGGCTCGTATCCGGCGTCCGGACTGCCGACGCCGTAGACGATGTCCAGCCCGGGCACACCTGTCTGGGCCCGGATGGCCTGGAAGCCGCGCTCGCGCTGGGCGTCGAGGGAGTCGAGCAGCTGCGGGACGTCCCAGCCGGTGGCGTGGGTGTAGGTGAGGACGCGGTCGCGGACCGCGCCGCCGAGGAGTTGGTAGACCGGCTGGTCGGTGGCCTTGCCCTTGATGTCCCACAGGGCGAGGTCGACGGCGCCGATGGAGGTCATGGTGACCGGGCCGCGCCGCCAGTACACCCCGCGGTACAGGTATTGCCAGGTGTCCTCGATGCGGGCCGGGTCGCGCCCGATGAGGAGTGGGGCGAGGTGGTCGCGGAGGTAGGAGGCGACGGCGAGTTCGCGGCCGTTGAGGGTGGCGTCGCCCCAGCCCACCAGCCCTTCGGCGGTGGTGATCTTGAGGGTGACGAAGTTGCGTCCCGGGCTGGTGACGATGACGTCCGCCGCGACGATGGTGTCAGGCTTGCTCATCGGACCCTCTCCACTATGTTGTGCAGCCCCTCGCCGGCCGCCAGACGGCGGATGTTGGCTGTGATGTCGGACATCCGGCGGGCGAAGGTCTGCCGGGTGAGCCCCGAGGAATGCGGCGTCATCAGCACGTTGGGCAGCTCGTGGAAGGCGTGGCGGCTCGGCGTCCCCGTGTTGCCCGAGGCCGGGTAGTCGTACCAGACGTCGATCGCGGCGCCCCCGATCACACCGTCGCGCAGGGAGGCGTACAGCGCGTTCTCGTCGACGACGGGACCGCGGCCGACGTTGACCAGGACGGCCGACTCGCCCATGCGGGCCAGTTCCGCCGCGCCGATCAGCCCGGTGGTCCGCTCGGAGAGCGGTACCGAGACCACGACCACGTCCGCGGTGTCCAGGAGTGCGTCCAGATCGTCGACGCGCCCCGCCCACACGAGCCTCTCGGCGACCGCATCGACGTCCCCGCGCCGGGTGACGGCCACACCTCGGGCGCCGAACGCCCGGAAACGTTGCCAGGTGCGGGCGCCGATGTGCCCGAACCCGACGAATCCGACCGTGGTGTCCCCCAGCGCGTCGGGCCACGGTGCTCCGGGCGAATGGGCGGGCGAGTCCCAGGTGCCGCGCCGCAGCGCCGCGTCCTGACGCAGGAACCCGCGCCGCAGCAGGACCGTGGCGGCCACGACGTACTCGGCGATCGAGTCCTCGTGATGGAAAGTGTTGGCGACGAGCGTGCCCGGGGGCAGCGCCGCGACGTCGATCTTGTCGATGCCGGCACCGGCGGCGTGCACCAGGCGCAGGCCCTTGCCCACCGCCGCCATCTCGGGCGAGCACACCCCCGACACCAGCACGTCGGCGTCGCGCAGTGCTTCGACGACGGCGTCGGTGTCCGCGAGGTCGGGCCAGCTCACGGTGGTCCGGCCGGGCAGGTCCGCCTCGAACCGCTCGCGCAGGGGTGCCAGGTTGGGGTCGGCGACGACGACGTTGAGACCGCCGGTGTCGTTCTGGGGCGGATCCTTGTGCGTCATGCGTGCTCCCTGGTGACGGGGGGCGTGCGGGTCGTCGCGACCGGTCCGGTGGAGCCGCGGACCACGAGCTGGGTGGGCAGCCGCAGGGTGCGCGGCTCCCGGTGCTCGTCGCCGATGGCCTGGGAGAGCATCTCCAGGCTGAGCGCCCCGGCCCGGTCCATGGGGACCGCGATGGTGCTCAGTGCGGGGTACGCGGTCGCGGCGAGCGGCATGTCGTCGATGCCGACCACGCTGAGGTCGTCCGGGACACGCACCCCGAGCTGCCGCGCTCCGGCGATCACACCGAGGGCGACGAGGTCGTTGTGCGCGATGACCGCGGAGGCGCCGGACGCGATCACACCGGCCGCCGCGGCGGTACCGCCGGCCACCGTCTCGGACTGCCAGCCGAGCACCTCCAGCTCCAGGCCGACCCGCTCGGCCTGGACACGGGCCAGATCGACGCGATGGCTGTTGGACCACGAGTGCTGTGATCCCTGGACGTACGCGAGGTGCCGGTGGCCCAGCGCCGCCAGGTACTCGACGGTCTGGCGCAGCCCGTCACCGGCGTCCGCGAGAACACAGTCCGCGGTGGTGGTCTCCCGGTTGACGAGCACGACGGGGGTGTCGCCGCAAAGGGCGAGGACGTCCTCTGCGTCGAGCCGGGGCGAGCACACCACGAGCCCGGCGGACCTGGCACGCAGCTGCGTGATCACCGCCCGCTCCCGGTCGGGATCGAAGTCGGTGTCGGCGAGCACGATGGTCTGCCCGCGGTGCCAGCCCTGGGCCTGCGCGGCCTTCACGAAGGCGCCGAAGACCGGGTTGGCGATGTCCGGCACGATCACGGCCACGGTGGCGGTGTCCGACGGCAACTCGGCGGGACGTGGCGGCGGCGGTGGCTCGTAGCCCAGCTCTTGCGCAACCTCCAGAACCTTGCGCAAGGTCTCCGGCCCCAGCCGCTGGGGGTCACTGAATGCCCGGGATGCCGTGGAAAGCGCCACATTCGCGCGCTTCGCGACGTCGGTCAAGGTGGGGGCCACGCTGCCACTCCGTTCCGCAGTTACCGCTGCATGAACTCTTCGTTACCCATACTCGGCAAGCTTGCGCAACCTTGTCAATGCTTGCCGCAAGGTGAATCGCGGAGTGGCCGGGCGCGACGAACGTGGCAGGCCTCAGGAAGGCACGGCTTTGTCCCGGACGTTCAGCCGTGAAGTGATGCAACCCCGGGCCGCGTCGGGTGCGGGTGCCATCGGGGAGGAGGATCTCCGCGCGGGTGCCTGCTGGGCCGGTGGCGATGAGCCGACAGGTTCTGTCGTCGCCGACGCGCAGGGCGGAGACGATCCGCCTCCGCCAAAGCCCCTCCCGGCTTTCCCGGACCGTGGTGGCTCTCCCGAATCAGCAGTTCGGTGATGCCAAGGGGCTCGGTGAGGTCCACACAGGGGAGTGGCGACCCTCAGGCGGTGTCCCCGGGGCGCCGTGCCCCGACCGGTCCGGCCGAGCCACGGACGACGACATGGGTGCCCATGGTCAGGTGCTGGACGGGATGGTCGGCCCGGTTGAGGGCGAGACGCACCGCGGCGCGACCCAGTTCCTCGTGCGGAACGTGGACAGTGGTGAGCTCGGGCGCGAGGTCGGTGGCGAGCGGGATGTCGTCGAAGCCCACGACCGACACGTCGTCCGGGACCCGCAATCCGGCTTCGCGCAGCGCCTTGTACACCCCGGCAGCGATCATGTCCGTCATCGCGAACACGGCCGTGAACTCGGTGCCCTTGGCGAGGAGTTCACGGGTGGCGCGGTAGCCGGCCTCGCGTGTGTACGGGCCTGGGACGACCACGTCGGGATCGTAGGACAGGCCTCGGCTCTCCAAGGCTCGCCGGTATCCTGCCACGCGGCCGGCGGCAACGGTGTGGCGCTCGACACCGACCAGAGCGATGCGTTCATGGCCCAGGGAGAGCAGATAGCTGGTCATGCTGAAGGCGCCGCCCTCGTTGTCGTACTCAACGACGGTCTCGGGGACGTCCGGGCCGAGGGACGACCGTCCGCACAGCACCAGGCGCGAGCCGTCGGCGTCCAGGGAACGGGCGAGTCTGACCATCCGCTCGGTGTACTCGGGCGTCTGCACCGCACCACCGACCAGGATCACTGCTTCGGCGCGCTGCTCGCGCATGAGGTTGATGACGGCGAGCTCGCGGGCCGGGTCGTGGTGCGTCGTGCACACCAGGCAGAGGCGGCCTTCCGCGGAGGCCTGCTGCTCAACGCCCTGAGCGATGTGCGCGAAGGACGGCCCGGTGACGTCGTTGACGACGAAGGCGACGGTGTTGCTGGTCGCCTGGCCCAGCGACCGCGCATTGGCGTTGACGACGTAGTCCAGATCCCGCAGGGCCCGCTGAACCCGGTTCCGGGTGACGGCTGCCACCGGGTACGTACCTCCGAGGACCCGGGAAACGGTCGCCGTGGAGACCCGGGCTCGGGCCGCGACATCCTTGACCGTGGCCCGCCCACGGTCCGTCGTCCGCCTCGGCATCGCTTTGCCCGCTCCTCGTCCGCAGTCGCCCCACCGCGGTAAGCGGCCTGAGGGAAGGTAGTAACCGAACGCTACACAATCACCACCCCGGCGGACGGGTCAATGATCAGAGGAACGCGGGCTCGCCGGAGGGAGGCCACTGGCCATCCCTCCGGCCGACGCCGGTTCCGCTCACGACGTCCGACGTACGGACTGACGGATGACCAGCTGGGTGCTGAGCACCACGTGGTCGTCCCCGGCGAGACACTCCTCGCGACCCAGCGCCAGGCGCACGGCGGTGCGCCCCAGTTCCTCGTAGGGCACCCGGACCGTGGTGAGGGACGGCGACAGGTCGGCGGCGAAGGGCACGTCGTCGAAGCCCACGACCGACACGTCGCCGGGGACGTCAAGACCGGCCTCGCGGAGAGCGGCGAGCGCTCCGACGGCCACCATGTCGGTTCCCGCGAAGACCGCCGTGAAGTTCAGGCCCGAGCGCAGGGCGTCCCGGGTCCGCTGATAGCCCGAGACGCGCGTGTACGTACCGGGAACGTCCAGTTCCTCGGCGTACGGCACGTCGTGGGCGCGCAGGGCTTGGCGGTAGCCGGCCCTGCGCTCCTCGGAACTGCTCTGCAGGGGCTCGCCGCCGAGGAAGAGGATGCGCCGGTGGCCCGCCGTGAGCAGATGGTCGGCGGCCTGAAAGGCGCCTCCCTTGTTGTCGTACTCCACCACCGTCACCGGAAGCCCTTCGGGCAGCGGCGGGCGCCCGCACAGCACCAGCCGGGATCCGGCGGCGTCCAGGGCGGCGGCGTACTGGGCCATACGCCGGTGATATGCCTCGCTCGGTACCACTCCGCCGACGAGGACCACCGCCGCCGCGTGCTGCTCCCGCATGAGCTGCACCAGGTCGTCCTCGCGATCCGAGTCGCCGTGGGTGGCGCAGACCAGGCTCAACCTGCCGTGGGTGGCCGCCTCCTGCTCCACTCCGGCGGCGACATGGGCGAAGGAGGGGCCGGTGATGTCCTGGATGACCAGCGCGACGGGGCCCGCGACCCGGCCGGACAGCGCCTTGGCATGGACGTTCACGACGTAGTGCAGTGACTCGACCGCCGACATGACGCGGGCCCGGGTGTCCTCAGAGACCGGGTAGTTCCCGGCCAGAGCACGGGAAACGGTTGCTACGGATACGCCGGCCTGCGCGGCGACGTCTCGGATCGTGCTGGGCTTGTCCTGACCCGCACCACCGCGCCGACGCCTGCCGCTCTCGGTTCGAGGGCTCGACGTGCGGGCCCCGCTCTCCTGATCCGTCACAGCTCGACGTTACTGCATCGGAAGCCCCTTGAAGTGAGGGGTGTCTGAGAACTACCGTCCTTCAGCAGTAAACGTTTCCTCTCCCCGTCCCGCTCACAGCCGGAGTGCGTTACCGATGTCCATGGCCCACCTTCGCTGGGGAACCGACGCGTTGTCCCTGCTCATCTCCCTCGACCCGGCAGGTCCGGTGCGCCTCCTCGCGGCGGGCGAGGCGGCCTCGTTGCCCGATCCGGTACGCGAACCGGAGCGGTGCGCACGGCTCGCGCAGCGGGCGCTGTCCCTGGTCGAGATCCAGACCACGGACGGCGGACGCCTCGGCACGTCCGGCAAGCGCCATGTGGACGGAGCGGTCTCGCGCGGCCTGCGCCGGACCGGCCACAACGAGGACGACGCCGCCGGCGTACGCACCCTGCGCGTGCGCATGGCAGACGAGGACAGCGGCCTGCGGGCCACCGCCGTCTACACGCTGCGCGAGGACGCTCCCGTGCTGCACGCCGAGGTGAGCGTCGAGAACAGCGGCGATCGTCCGGTCACGCTGGAGTACACCTCCTCCTTCGCCCTGTCCAACCTGGCCCGGCACCTGCCCGACGGCGAACGCTGGGAGGACGGCCTCTCGCTCTGGCTCGCGGCCAACCCCTGGAGCGGCGAGTTCCGCTGGTCGCGGGCCACCCTCGCCGAGCGCGGACTGTACGACGTCGGCATGGTCGCGTACGGCCAGACCGGCTCGAAGAACCGCATCGCCGTGACCAGTACCGGCTCCTGGTCCTCCTCCGAGTACCTGCCGATGGGCTGCCTGGAGGAGCCCTCGACCGGTCGTGCCCTGCTGTGGCAGATCGAGCACAACGGCTCCTGGCACGCCGAACTCGCCGACCGCTTCGACGACGTGTACCTGGCGCTGTCCGGCCCGACCGACCGCGAACACCAGTGGCGCCGCAGCCTCGCCCCGGGCGAGTCCTTCCGCACCGTCCCGGTCACGGTCGCCCTGGTCCCGGAGGGCGGCTTCGAGGCCGCGCTCGCGGCGCTCACCGCCCAACGCCGTGCCACCCGCCGGCCGCACGCCGACCACGAGCAACTCCCCATCGTCTTCAACGACTTCATGAACAGCCTGATGGGCGAGCCCAGCACGAAGGCCCTGCTCCCCCTGGTGGACGCGGCGGCGGCAGCGGGCGCCGAGTACTTCTGCATCGACGCGGGCTGGTACGACACCGAGCCGCCCGGCACCGTCGGCCAGGGCGGGGTCCCCGGCTGGTGGGACGCGGTGGGCGAGTGGCAGGAGTCGGCGACTCGCTTCCCCGGCGGGCTAGGTGAGGTCCTGGACCACATCCGGGCGGCCGACATGGTCCCGGGGCTGTGGCTGGAGCCCGAGGTGGTCGGCGTACGCAGCCCGGTCGCCGCCTCGCTTCCCGACGAGGCCTTCTTCCGCCGCGGTGGTGTCCGAGTGGCGGAGTGGGGCCGTCATCAACTCGACCTGCGGCATCCGGCAGCCCGCGCCCATCTCGACACGGTCGTGGACCGGCTGGTGCGCGACTACGGCGTCGGGTACCTCAAGCTCGACTACAACATCGACATCGGTGCGGGCACCGACGGCCCGGACGGCACCGACAGCCCCGGCGACGGCCTCCTCGGCCACAATCGCGCCTACCTCGACTGGCTCGACGGCGTCCTCGACCGGCACCCGTCCCTGGTCCTGGAAAGCTGTGCGGCCGGAGGCAGCCGTACCGACCACGCGATCCTGTCCCGGCTGCCCGTGCACTCCGTCACCGACCAGCAGGACTTCCGCCTGCTGCCCGCCATCGCCGCCGCCGCTCCCACCGCGGTCACCCCGGAGCAGGGCGCGATCTGGGCGTACCCGCTGCCGGAGCACACCGACGCCGAACTCGGCATGGTGATGGTGTCCGCGATGCTCGGCCGAGTCCATCTCAGCGGCCGGCCCGACCTTCTGACGAAGCATCAGATGGGCATCGTGTACGAGGCGTTGGCCACGTACAAGACCTACCGCCACCTCCTGCCGACCGCCCACCCCCGCTGGCCTTTGGGCCTGCCGGGCTGGCGCGACGGCTGGCTCGCCCTCGCGCTCACCACGCCTGACGGCACCACTCTCCTGGGCCTCTGGCGCCGCGACGGCGCCCCGGAGACCGTGCACGTCCCGCTGCCCTGGGCCGACGGGAACGACCGCCCGCGAGTGCTCTTCGAAGCGGGGGTGCGGGCGACCCTCGACTGGGACGAGTGCGGGCGCGCTCTGCGCGTGGGCCTGCCGACCGAGGGCTCCGCGGTGCTGATCGCTCTCGACTCCGCCGCGCCGTGCTGACGGTTGGGCGGTGCGGGCGGAGGCGCCGCCTGCGCACGCCTCCGCCAGGACGGTGACGGACGTCGGCCTACGACGCCCTCGATGCGCCTCGCCCCGTACGCCTCGGCAGCGGGCACAGGGGAGGAGAACCGGTCTCAGGCACTCTTCACGAGGTCGGCCCGCACGACCCGGTGAGCGGGCTGGTGTCCCGCGGCGAAGCGTTCGAGCTCGTCGACCACTGTGCGGCCCAGACGCTCCAGTTCGTTGCCGAGCGACCCGGCGATGTGCGGCGTCAGGAACACGTTCGACAGGTGGTACAAGGGCGAGTCGGCGGGGAGGGGCTCGGGTTCGGTGACATCGAGCACGGCGCTGATCCGGCCGCTCACCAGTTCGTCGGTGAGCGCGAGGGGGTCGACGAGGGCACCTCGGGACGTGTTGATGAGCACGCCGCCGTCCGGGATCAGCGCGAGCCTCGCGCGGTCGAGCATCCGGTGCGTCTCCGGGATGTCGGGGGCGTGCAGGCTGACGATGTCGCTGGTACGGATCAGCTCGTCGAGCGGCAGGCGTACGGCGCCCAGCTCGGCGGCCTCGGCATCGTCCACGTACGGGTCGTACAGGGTGGGCGAGAGGTCGAAGGGACGCAGTAGTTCCAGGACCCGTCTGCCGACTCTGGACGCGCCGATGATCCCGACCCGCCGGCCGAGGTTGCCGATCGGCCCGTGGTCGCCGGGCGCCGGGTACACGTGCTCGGCCCCGAAGCGTTCCCGCAGGCCGAAGGCGTTCTTACCGGCGAAGAGGATCGCGGCGAGCGTGTACTCGGCGACCGGGAGCGCATTGGCCTGCACCGCGCTGGAGACGGCGATGCCGCGCTCCCAGACGGCTTCGCCGAGCAGACCGCGCACACTGCCCGCGGCGTGCAGGACGGCCCGCAGCCGGGGCGCCGCGGCCAGCACGTCGGCGCCTATGTGCGGACAGCCCCAGCCGGTGATCAGGATCTCCGCATCGGCCAGCGCGCGCACCGCCTCCGGATCGGCGAAGTCGCGCACGACCAGCTCGGGATCGAATCGCGCCAGATCCTGAAGCCGTGTCATCTGCCGGGGCGGGAAGAGCTCCGGAAGGTGCACCGGGTTCATCACGAACAGGACGCGCGGCAGCTGTGACGTGGGCATGGAACTCCCGCTTCGGCATGGGAAGGAGTGGGATCAGCAAGTAAACGTATTCCACGCTACTGACGAGATCGTCGCCAGGTCAACGGTTCTTCCCATGTCATCGTCCGTTACCCCACACCCCCCGAACGCTCATCCAAATCGACAGATTGAGAAAATCGCCAGGTCAGTGCCGCTCCGGGGTAACCTGCGGGAAAGGTTGACGAAACAGTTAGGCGCCGCCCCCTTGTGGTCCGCCCCGTCTGAGCCCTACGGTCCCACAGCAAACGGTTACTGAATCATTTCCGGACCGAATGCCTGCCCCTCCCCTGAGCCGACCGCGCCCGTCCCCCATCGCAGCGCTGTCCCGTCCTTTCCCGGAGGACCTGATGAGCACCTTCCGCACGAGAGCTTTCGCCGGCGCGGCCGCCGCCCTCTCTCTGTCCCTCGTCCTGGCCGCCTGTTCCGGCGACGGCGACTCCGACGCCGCCGCCAAGCCCAGCACCGAGGGCAAGGTGAACCTGGAGTTCTGGAGCTGGACCGAGGGCATCGAGGCCCAGGTCAAGGTCTGGAACAAGGAGCACCCCGAGACCCAGATCAAGTTCGTCAACGCGGCCGGCGACACGGTCTACCAGAAGCTCCGCGCCGCGGTGACCTCCGGCAACGCCCCCTGTCTGTCCAAGATGGACGGGATGAACCTGGCGAACTTCGCCGCCGACGGGCTGCTCACCGACATCACCAAGATCGCCGCGCAGTACAAGGCCGGCTACACCACACCGGCCTGGAACTCCGTGAGCCCCGGCGGCGCCACCTACGGCATCCCCACCGGCTCCTCACCGCTGTTCACCGCCTATCGCGCGGACCTGTTCGAGAAGTACGGCATCGAGGCGCCCAAGACCTGGGACGACCTGATCGCGGCCGGCAAGGCGGTCCAGAAGAAGGACAAGAACGTCAAGATCTACAACATGGCGGGGGAGGACCCGAGCACGCTGGTCGACCTGTCCTGGCAGGCCGGGGCCGAGTGGTACAAGGTGGACGGCGACCACTGGATCATCGACTTCACCTCGCCCGAGGCCCTCAAGGCGGGCGATGTCGTCCAGGAGCTGGTCGACAACAACCTCGCCTCCAGCGCCTCGTACGCCGACCCGGGCGTCTTCAAGACCTGGGACCTCGGCAAGACGATCCTGATGACCACGTCCACCTGGCAGCTGCCGATCTACGACACCAACTTCCCCAAGTCCAAGGGCAAATGGCAGCTCGCGGACGCCCCTCTCTTCGACACCGCCAAGCCGCAGACCTCCAGCAACTTCGACGTGACGGCCGTGCTGAAGGGCTGCAAGTACCCGGACCGTGCCGCACAGTTCGCGGCCTGGCTGTCCAGCAGCAAGGAGTCGCTGACCGCGCTCACCGACCCCGCGTCCAAGTCCGGTCTCTTCCCGGCGGTCAACGACGTCTCCCCGTACGTCGACAAGATCATCCCGACCGAGATGTTCGACGGTGAGTCCGACAGCGCGAACGTGATCACCACGGCCGCCTCCCGGGTCGGCGGCCAATGGCAGTACGGGCCCAACTACGCCTCCATGTACTCCGAGATGCAGAAGCAGTGGGGCAAGGTCATGAAGAAGGAGATCACCGTCAAGGAGATGCTGACGCACCTCCAGGAGTGGACGCTCACCGACCTCAAGGACAAGGGCGTCAACGCCGTCGCAGGCGGCTGACCCCCCTCGCACACGCTCAACAGACAGACCGAGCACTGACTTGGAGAGTTCCGTGTCCACCCTGACGCGACCGCCCGAGGTCGCCGCCAACTCCCCCCGGCGGACTTCCCCCCGCCGGTCGGGGAGGCGGGGAGCCTACAAGGGCGTGCTGTTCGCTCTGCCCTTCCTCGTGGGCTTCCTGTTCACCTACGTCCTGCCGATCGCGTACGCCTTCAGCCAGAGCCTGCGCGAGAAGAAGAGCAGCGGCATCGGCTTCGGCCCGACGAAGGTCGTCTACACGGGGTTCTCCAACTTCGCGACGATCCTGTCCGACAGCGCCTTCTGGTCGAGCATGGGGCGCACGCTGCTCTTCGGTGGCGTGCAGATCATCGTCATGCTCGGGATCTCGCTGCTGCTGGCGCTGCTGCTCGACGGGGTCGCGGCGCGGGCGGTCCGGTTCTTCCGGGCCGGACTGCTCATCCCCTACGTCGTCCCGAGTGTCGTCTCCACCTTGATGTGGCTGTTCCTCTACAGCCCGACGATCAGCCCGATCATCGACCTGGCGGACCGTGCGGGAATGCACCTGTCGTTGTTCGGCGGTATCAACACGTACCTCTCGCTGGGCAATCTGCTCACCTGGCAGGGCATCGGCTTCAACATGATCCTGATCTCCGCCTCGCTGCAGGCCCTGCCCCGCGAGCTGTACGAGGCGGCCCGGATCGACGGGGCCCGCGAGTGGCGGATCGCCTGGTCGATCAAGGTGCCGAACATCACCGGAATCCTGGTGTTGACGGGCATGTTCTCGCTGATCGGCCGGCTCCAGCTGTTCGCCGAGCCGCTGCTGTTGCGGTATGTGGCGCCGGAGTCCATCAGTACCGACTTCACGCCGATGATGGAGATCTTCGACAAGGCGTTCAAGACCGGCAACTACCAGTACGCCGCCGCCGAGTCGCTGGTTCTCGCCGTCGTCACCGGCATCCTCGCCTTCGTCTTCTACCGCGTCACGAACAGGAAGATGTCATGAGCACCGCCGCCACCAAGGCCTCGCCCGCCACCAGTACCTCAGGGGGCGGGGTGCGCCCCACCCGCGGCGCGGTCGCCCTGACCACCGGCCTGCTGATCGTCTTCCTGCTGTACTCGATCGCGCCCACCTGGTTCCTCCTGGTGTCCTCCACCAAGAACCAGACCGACCTGTACTCCACGTTCGGCCTGTGGTTCTCCTCCAACCACTTCGCCGACAACTTCACCGCGATCTGGGACTACCACGACGGCGTCTTCGGACGCTGGATCGGCAACTCCCTCCTCTACTCCACCGTCGGCGCGGCCAGCTCCACCTTCATCTCGCTCGCCGCCGGTTACGGCATCTCGAAGTTCGAGTTCCGGGGCCGGGGGGCGATGTTCGCGGTCATCGTCGGCGCGTCGCTGCTGCCGAGCACGCTGCTCGCGTTCCCGCTGTACCTCGTCTTCTCGGAGATCGGCATCACCAACACCGTGTGGGCCGTGCTGATCCCGTACTCCATCAACCCGTTCGGGGTCTACCTCGGCAAGGTGTACGCCGACACGTCCGTGCCCCCCGAGCTGATGGAGGCGGCCCGGATCGACGGGGCCAGTGAGACGCGGATCTTCTTCTCGATCGCGCTGAACCTCATGCGCACCGGCGGCGTCACGATCTTCATGCTCGACTTCATCAACATCTGGAACAACTTCTTCCTGCCCCTGTTCATGCTCAACGGCGAGCGCACCTTCCCCGTCACCCTGGGTCTCTTCTCGTGGGTCCAACAGGCGCAGGGCTCCCGGGACATGAACACGCTCGTCCTCACCGGTTCCCTGCTGTCGATCATTCCGCTGGCGATCTTCATGTTCGCGCTCCAGAAGTACTGGCGCAGCGGAATCCTCATGGGCAGCCTGAAGTAAAGGACCAGTCGTGTCCCACGCACCCAGACGTCGTGAAGTGCTCAAGTACGCCGGTACGACGGCCGGTGTCGCCGTCGTCGGCGCCGGCCTCGGCTGGCAGGGAGCCTCGCCCGCCGTGGCCGCGCCCCCGGCGAAGGCCCCCGCGCAGCGCACACCGTTGGACACCGTTGTCTTCGGCGACGCGGACTCCGAGGCGGCCCACGACCTGACCGCGACCCTCTCCGACACGGTGACCGGCGGTCTGGGGCAGAGCGCCCGCGTTCTCAACCCGGCCGATCCGGCGTCGTATTGGGGCGGCACGCTCACGTTCGACGTCGCGGTCAGCCCGACCGGCACCACCTATGTGACGGTCCGGCTGTGGGGCGACGACCACGACGGCAGTTCCGAGGAGGCCGGCTTCGGCTCCAGGAACTGGCGCCTCCAGCTGTTCTGCGAGGGCAAGCAGGTCGGCCACCAGGACCAGGGCGCCGTCGACAGCCTGGACATCCTCGACACCGCGCCGCGCACCCCCGGCCGCTTCTTCTTCCACACCATTCCGCTGCCGGAGAAGCTGACCGCCGGCAAGAGGAAGGTGACGCTGGAGATACGCGCGATGGGCCGCATCTGGCCCTACGGCCAGAACCAGGCCCAGCTCTTCTACAGCATGACGACGCCCTCGCGTGGCATCTACCGCCTCTACACCCACACCGACCCGTTCTTCGTACCGCCCAAGGGCGAGGTGCAGGGCCCGGCCCCGCGGCCGAAGCCCCGCACCGGTGGCGAGGAGGTCATGGACGCCATCAGGGCGCGGGTGCTGAAGGACCAGAAGAACTACCTCACCACCGCGACGCCCGCGACCATGGACGGCTGGGCGATGCAGTCCCTCGCGGAGGGCTACCTGTGGTCCGGCAGCCCGGCGTACCAGCAGGACGCCGCACTGGACCGGGTCCTGCAGGCGATCGACGGCCGCTATCTGGCGTGGAAGTCCGACAGCACGGTGCTCACCGGCTCCGACCAGCAGTGGCAGGGCTTCGGCCGTGTCGGTCTCGTACTGGCCCTGCTCTGGGAGCACTTGGGCCAGGCCCGGCTCGGCGAGCAGGTCACCGGCTCCCCGTACGCCATCGCCAACCCCGGCTTCGAGTCGGGCGCCGACAAGCCCACCTCCTGGGAGGCGCCAGGCTGGGCCTCCGCTGGCGGCGGGACCTTCGCGCGCGACACCACCGTCTCCCGCTCCGGCTCGGCCTCCCTCAAGCTCCAGGCCACCGCCACGAACGGTTACAGCTTCGTCTTCTCCGCCCCCAAGACCCGTGTCGGTGACGGCACTTACACGTACGGCGCGTGGATCAGGACCGACGGCGTCACCGGTCTCGGTGCCTACATCGACCCGCTGTTCTTCGACGCGAGCGGCAACCTGGTCGGCGGCGACCACAAGAAGTACGCGAGTACGGGCACCCACGACTGGGAGTACGTCTCGATCGACCTGGAGACCCCGGCCGGCGCCACCCAGATGGAGATGCATCTGCGGCTGGCCGGTCCGGGCACGGCCTGGTTCGACGACGTCACGCTCGTCTCGCCCGCCGACACCGACACCCCCGTACCGCCGGTGCGCCGGGACGCGTACATCGACATGCTCAAGTCGAGCCGGGACTACTGGCGTCAGCACTTCCCGCACTACAGCAACCAGTCGCAGATCTGCGCCATCGGCCTCTACCAGGCCAACCGCGGCCTCGGACTCCTCGCCCCGGACCTGGCGCTGCCGGAGGACCGGGCCCGCGACTACCTGTACCAGTCGATCGGGATCAAGCCCTACCTCGGCCCGGAGGACGCGGACGGCAACCCGACCAAGCCGCTCGGCGAGAGCTACTACCAGGTGACGAAGGCGGGCCTGACCCGCGAACTCGGCTACGTCGGCAACTACGGCGAGGTCATGGACTGGCTCGTGATGATGTACGAGTCCGTCACGCGCGGACACGGCGGCCAGGAAGCTCCCGAACTGCGCGAGCAGATGGTCAAGATGACCAAGGCGCGCGGCAACTTCCGCATCCTGGACGTCGACGCGGACAACTGCCGGATCTCCCGCATCGAGACCGTCATCGGCTGGCGCAACGAGGTCTACCCCGGCGAGACCGGGTACGCCTCCCGCACCGCCTGGGACTCCAACCCCCTGATGGCGGCGGTCGTCTTCAAGGACCCCGACATCATCGGCTGGACCCAGGAGATGGTGGCGGACGGCCAGCTGTACCCGCAGCTGGGCCTCCAGGCCACCCACACCTGGACCCGTGTCGGCCTCAACGCCCTGCGGCTGGTCTCCCGCGACTGGGACGTCTTCCAGTCCCTCGCCGCCCGCCCGGCCCGTATCCCGACCGACTGGGACCGGCCGGACTTCGTCGTCACCGACGAGGAGAACGGCTGCGTCGCCGTCAAGAACGGCAGGGAACTCCTCTTCGCGTCCCTGTACTGGCGGGCCCGGCAGGGCGTCAACGACTACGCCCGCGTTCACCACGTCACGCCCGTCGACCAGCGCTCAGCCACTGTCCGTCAGCGCAGCGCGGGCACCACCGACGACACCTTCACGGTGCGCGACTGGATCCTGTGGGACTACGCCATCAACGACCCCGGTGCCGCGCACATCCCGCCCGGCGGCTTCCCGCCCCCCGGCGACACCCTCCACCAGGCCCTCGCCGACGACGTCTACCACCTCGCCCCGATCCCCGCCGACGTCCCCGACCCCGCCCTCGGCGTCCACTTCGAGGGCGTCGAGACCATGCTCGTCGGCCGCGCCCCGTTCTATCTCTGTGTCTACGGCGACTACCTCATCGCCATGAACACCAGCACCGACAAGACGTTCACCCTGCCCACCCGTCCCGACTTCGGCCCGGCGCGCGACCTCGCGACCGGAAGGACGGTCGGCGCCGGCCACCGGCCGAAGCTCGGACCGCTCAGCAGCCTGGTGCTGTACCGCGGCTGACCTGCCATCAGGGCCGGTGCGGTACGGGGGACCGCACCGGCCCGCCCTCTGATCGAAAGCACCCGGTGACCATGTTGATCCAGAACCCCGTCCTGCGCGGCTTCGAACCCGACCCCGTGATCCTGCGGGTCGGCGACGACCACTACATCGCCACCTCGACCTTCGAGTGGTACCCGGGCGTACGGCTCCACCACTCGCGGGATCTGGTGAACTGGCGCACCCTGGGCGGGGCGTTGGACAGCACACGCCTCCTCGGCCTGACCGGCGTCCCGGACTCCGGTGGCGTCTGGGCACCCGGACTGTCGTACGCGGACGGGCTGTTCCACCTGGTCTTCACCGTCGTCGACACCTATGCCGAAGGCTGGAAGGACCTGCCCAACTACGTGACCACGGCGCCGTCGATCGAGGGGCCGTGGTCCGACCCGGTGCCGTTGCACGCCCGCGGCTTCGACGTGTCGCTGTTCCATCAGGAAGACGGCCGGAGCTGGCTGCTCAACATGCGGTTCGACTGGCGTCCCGGCCGGGAGTCCTTCGCGGGGATCGAGCTCCAGGAGTACGACCGCAAGACCCAGGCCCTGTCGGGCGAGCCCCGGACGATCTCCGTGGGCACCGCCGCCGGGGTCGCCGAGGGACCGCACCTGTACCGCCGGGACGGCTGGTACTACCTCGTGCACGCCGAGGGCGGCACCGGCTACGAGCACGGCGCGGCCGTCGCCCGCTCCCGTGACCTCTTCGGCCCGTACGAACCCGACCCGGCCGGACCGCTGCTGACGGCACGTCACGACCCGTCGCTGGCACTCCAGAAGGCCGGGCACTGCTCGCTCGTCGAGACGTCGACCGGGGAGTGGTACGCCGCGCACATCGTCGCCCGCCCCTACGGCGAGCGGGGCCGGTGTGTGCTCGGCCGGGAGACGGCGCTGCAACCGGTGACCTGGACCGAGGACGGCTGGCCGAGGATCGCGGGCGGGGTGCCCGCGACCACGGTGCCCGCACCCGCGCTGCCGCCGGCTCCGCTGCCCGAGGAGCCGGCCACCGATCACTTCGACGCCCTGGGACGCGAGTGGTCGACGCTGCGCCGCCCCGCGACCCCGGACTGGGTCGAGCCGGCCCGCGGACGGCTGCGGATCCACGGCGGCCAGTCCCCCGCCGGCCGCCGCACTCCCAGCCTGGTCGCCCGCCGGGTCACCGCACAGCGCTGCTCCTTCGAGACGCGGCTGACCTTCGCACCCCGCACCCCCGACCACCTGGCCGGGCTCACCGCCTACTACAACACCCGCAACTGGCACTATCTGTACGTGACCGCGAACGACGACGGCAGCCCCCTGCTGACGGCCCTGAGCTGCGCGGCCGGGCATCTCACGGCGCATCCGGTCGAGGTCGAGCTCGAAGCCGGGCGCCCGGTGGTGCTGCGAGCGGAACTCGACGGACCGGTCCTCCGGTTCTCGTACGACTACGACGCCGACACCGATGGCGATGGCGATGGCCCGTACGTCCTCCCCCTCGATCTCGACGCCACCGTCCTGTCGGACGAGCACGCCGACGAGTTCCACGATGGTCAGCTGCGGGTCCTGGGTTTCACCGGCGCCATGCTCGGGCTGTGGGTCCAGGACCTCGACGGAGCGGGCGTGTACGGCGACTTCGCGTACGCCACCTACCGGGAGCGGGAGCAGTGACGGACCGCGTCGACCTGTTTCACACGACCCTGGGCCGGGCGGACGCCCCCACTCTCCTGCTGGTGCACGGCTGGGGCGGTGACGGCCGGGAGTGGTCGCCGCACGCCGAGGCGCTGGCCGACCGGTTCCGGGTGGTCGTGCCCGACCTGCGCGGACACGGCCGCTCGCCGGTGCCGGCGGACGGCAACACCCCGGCGGAGATGGCCAACGACCTGGCGGCGCTGACGGAAGTCCTCGGCACCGGGCCGGTGATCGCCGTGGGACACTCCATGGGCGGTCAGGTCGTGAACCTTCTCGCGGTCCGGCATCCGCGGGCCGTACGGTCGGTCGTCGCCCTCGATCCGGCGCACGGCGCGCACGGCGGGGAGGTCGACGGGATCCCGGCCCGCCTCGCCGACTACCGCGAGGACGGCGCCCGCGCGGCAGCCGCCTTCGTGGCCGGGGCCTTCGGCCTCGACGCCCCGCGCGGGCTGCGGACCGCCCACATCCGCACCATGCTCGGCACGCCGGACCACGTCATCGCCCAGTCCTACGCCGGGATGTACACGAAACCCGGCGCGGTCGGCGTCCGCCCGCACAGCGAGGCGTATCTACGCCGCCGCACGCAGCCCGCGCTCACGGTGTGGACGTCGGCCGAAGCCGCCGTCTGGGAGCGTGGGGCCCCGCACGCGCCGGGCTCCCGCGTGGACCACTGGCCCGGCACCGGGCACTACCTGCACGAGGAACGGCCCGAGCACACGATCCGGCTCATCCGGGACTGGGCCGACGAGACCACCAGCCGGCCTTGACCGACCCAGTGGGCTGACGCCCCGTCAGACACATTGACGTGCACCGCACGGCGTCTGCTGCACCGAAAGCAAACGACCGCGCAGGGAGCCTTTCCGCACAGAAAGGGCGCGGGCGAAGTGGGCCTCAGAAATAGTCTGTTTGCCGAGTTGCGCGGTGGCGAACCGCCGCGTGCGGTCCAGGGTCTCCCGGCTGGTGGTGAGGACGGGGAATCAGCTCGATGAGGCGCTGGACGGGCACAGGGTTGAAGACGTGCATGCCCACGACGTGGCCGGGGCGGAGGGTGGCGATCGCCAGGTCGACGATCGACCGGCTGTACCTGTCCGCCACGGGCGCCAGGTCGAGCTGGCCATCGGCCATTTCCTGCCCGCGCACTACTCGCATCGGGTAAGGCTGCGGCGCAGTCTCCGCTGAGAATCAGCAAAAGGCACGGCAGCACGGTCGCCCGATCCGGTCGGCGCACCGGCCGGGCCCGGCCGACCCCGAGGCGCCGGAGCGGTGCCGACCCCGAGGCCGGTCTTGTAAGCGGTGCTGGTGATCCTTATGCTGCGGGGCTGGTCGACGCAGAGTTGCCCAGGTGGCTGGAGGTGGAACCGTGAGCGGTGATCCACCTGTTGTGAGCGTGTCGCTGCTGGGCGGGTTCGATCTGTCCCGTGACGGCACACCCCTGACGGGGAAGTGGCGCCGCTCCAGTGCCAGGACGGTGCTGAAGGTGCTTGCGCTCGCCCCCGGTCACCGGCTGCATCGCGAGCGGGTGATCGACGCGTGCTGGCCCGGCGCGGAGGAGGCGGCGGCCGGGCGCAATCTCCGGGCCGCGCTGCACGCCGCCCGGCACGTCCTGGAGTCGGGGCTGGAGAAGGGGGCCGGGCGGAGTTATCTCGTTGCCGACGGCGAGATGGTGGTCCTGCGTCATGTCCGGGTGGATGTGGACGAGGTGCGCTCGGCGGCGCGGTCGGCGCTGCGCGAGGGGAACCGCAGTGCGTTGGTGACGGCGGTCGGACGTCTGGGACATGAGCTGTTGCCCGAGGACCGGTATGCCGACTGGCTGGCGCCGTACGAGTCCGAACTGCTCGTTCTGCGTGAGCGGTTGGCCCGGGCGCTGCCCGTCGCACCGGAGCGGCGCCGACTGCCGGAGGCCGTGAACCGTCACGTCGACACGCCCATGCGGGGCAGGGAGCGCGTCCTTCGCGAGCTGGCCGAACCCCGTTGGCCGGTGGTGGTGATCAGCGGCGAGGCCGGGGCCGGAAAGACGCGGCTCGCGGCCGAGGCGGCCCGGCTGGCCGCCGATGGCGGGGCGGTGGTGCTGTGGGGAACCGCGCACGACGCCGAGGGGCCGACGCCGTACGGGATGATCGGCGACGCGGTCAACGACCATCTGGCCTCCCTGCCGGACATGGGCGGACAAGCCGCGCTGATACGTCATCCCGCCCTGGCCGGACTGCTACCGACGACAGGCGCGCCGCGAAGCCAGGGCGGTCCGGAGGAGGAGCGGACCCAGCTGTTCCACGCGGTCGCCTCGCTGCTCACCGAGGCAGGGCAGGAGGCGAAGACCGGCCTCTGGCTCGTCCTGGACGATCTGCACGCCGCGGACCTGGGAAGTTTCCAACTGCTCTACCACTTGGCCCGGGTGGGCGCCGGGCGACTTCGGGTCCTGGCCACGCTGCGCGAAGGTGAGCTCTCGCCCGCCGACGCGCGGATGAGGCCGCTGACCTCCCTGCTGGCCCAGGGCATGGCCGGCCGGGTCGAGATCATGCGACTGGCCGAGCCGGACTGCCGACGGCTCGTGATCGACGCGATCGGCGAGGCCGACGAAGCCACCGTGCAGGCCTGCTGCGAACTCTCCGGCGGCAACCCGCTGTTCGCCCGCGAACTGGCCGCGGCGCCGGACCGGGCGGCGGCCCTGCGGCACGGCGAAGGCACCGTGCCGGAACGCATCGGCTATCTGGCCGCCCAGCGGATCCAGGCCCTGAGCCCCGGCGCGCAGGCGGTCGCCGAGCTGCTCTCCGTGGCGGGTGAGCCACTGCATGCCGCTGAACTCGCCGAGGCGGCAGGAGAGTTGGGGCTGGTTCACGCCGCACTCCTCGACGATCTCGACCAGGCGGTACGCAGCCGGATCATCGGCGAGTCCCCCGCGCTGAAGAGCGGGCTCCCGTCCGTCACGTACGGCTTCCGGCATCCGCTGATCCGGCTGGCCTGCCGGGACGCGCTGACGGCCGCACGACAGCGCAAGCTGCACATCCTCCTCGCCGACACGTTCGTACGGCACCGGCCCGAGGCTGTGGACACGGCCGCGCACCACCTCAGCCGCGCCGACGACCCCAGAGCCGTCGACTTCCTGCGGCGGGCGGCGCAGCGGGCGGCCGCGATGTACGCCAACGACACCGCCGACGGCCACTACGGCGATCTCGTCGCCCGGCTGGACGCCGCCGGACTCCCGGCGGCCGAGGACCGCCACGCCTGGGGTGCGGTGCTGCGGGCGCTGGGGCGCTACGACCGGGCCGAGGCAGTGCTGCGGGCGGCGATGCGAGCCTTCGCCGACGCCGGCCGTACGGCACCGGCGATACGGGCGGCGGCGGCGCTGGCGGAGGTGCTGAGCCGGGCCGGACGGCCCGCGGAAGGACTGGACGTGCTCGCGGAACACGATCCCGGAGCGGTGGACACCCGTACGGCGGCTCTGTTCCAACTGGCCGCCAGCGTGCTGCACTTCGGCACCGGCCGCTATACGGAGACCCTCAAGGCCACGGGGAGAGCGGAGGAGCTCTGCGGCGGCGACCCACTGCTGCTGGCCCGGGCCCTGGCCAACAGGGCATCCGCGTTTCTGCTGCTCGACCGGCTGCCCGAGGCCCGGCGGACCGCGGAGCGCGCGCTGGCTCCGGCGGAGGCATCCGGGGACCCGGCGCGCCTGATCGGTCCCTTCAACGTCCTGGCCCAGCTCGCCCAGCGCGAAGGGCGGTACACCGAGGCGCATGCGCACGGCGAACGGGTGCTGGAGCTGGTCGAGTTCGCGGGCGACCCGGCGGATGTCGTCCTGGCCCGCGGCAATCTCGTACAGCAGACCCTGAACCTCGGTGACCTGGCGGCCGCGTCGGATCACGCGATGCAGGCGCTGACCCTGGCCCGGCGGCTGGGTGAGTCCTGGTGCCTGCCGTACGCGCTGACCAACCAGGCACGGGTACTCATCCGGCTGGGGCGGGAGAGCGAGGCAGCCGGGATCCTCGAGGACGCGCTCGGCATCGCCACCGCCACCGGGGACGGACAGGCCCGTGCGTCCGCCACCGAACTCCTGGAAGAGCTCGGTGTTACCACGCCGGGGAACGCGACGGTAACTGCCGGATCCTACGGTGCGCGCACAGACCGACAGCGCCCCCAGTCATCGTGAGGATCCATGCCCGAGAACACCCCGCAGGCAGTCGTCGACGCGGGCGGTGAGGAGTGGCCGCGGGTCGAGGTGCTCCTCGATCGTTACGCGCGGGAGCTGGCCGGGGGCGTACTGGAGATCCACACGCGACATCCGGAGATCCCCGAGGCCATCGGCGCGTGGTGCGCGCGGTGGGGGCACACCGTACTCGCCGCTCATGCGGCGAAAGGCGTGACCGGTCTGCACATCCGACTGTCCTCGACTTGGAGTCGCCATGCCTTTCCCGGATAGACCACCGGCACCCTCACCAAGACGCAGCCGTGGACGTGGCAGCGTGCGTGCGGCCGCCCTGGCCCTGGCCCTGCTCGCACCCGCGCTGGTGGCCTCCTTCCCCGTCGCCTCGGCCACGGACGACCGCGCGGAGATCACCGCCGAGGTCGCCGAGACCCTGGAGGAGAAGAACGCCGCCGATGTGTGGCTGGTCTTCGAGGACAGGGCCGATCTGTCGAAGGCCTCCGCGACCGAGGGCTGGACCGAACGCGGCGAGGCCGTCATCGACGCGCTCAAGGCGAGCGCCAAGGCCGCCCAGGCCAAGACCGCTGCTCAACTGCGGAGTGAGGGCGCGGAGTTCACCTCGTACTGGATCTCCAACCAGATCCATGTGCCGGGGGCGTCGGAGAAGCTCGTCACCGAGCTTGCGGACCTGCCCGGCATCCAGAAGATCACCGAGTCGAAGCCGACCGAGCTGATCGAGCCGAAGGACGCCAAGGACGTGGCCGAGGTCAACTCCGTGGAATGGGGCCTGGCCGCGATCAACGCCGACGATGTCTGGGCGGAGCGCGGCGCCACCGGGCAGGGCATCACCGTCGCCAGCATCGACTCCGGTGTGCAGTACGGCCATCCCGCGCTCGTCGCCCAGTACCGGGGCACGCAGGACGACGGCACGTACAACCACAACTACAACTGGTACGACCCGGCCTCCGTCTGCGGCACCCCGTCCATCGCCCCCTGTGACAACTACGGTCACGGCACCCACACCATGGGCACCATCGTCGGCGACGACGGCGCCGGCAATCAGATCGGGGTCGCGCCCGGCGCGAAGTGGATCGCCGCGAAGGGCTGCGAGTCGAACAGCTGCACCACCGAGTCGCTGCTCGCCTCGGCGCAGTGGATGCTCGCCCCGACCGACCTGAGCGGGCAGAACGCGCGCGCCGATCTGCGCCCCGACATCATCAACAACTCCTGGGGCGAGACCAACAGCAGCGACGAGAACCCCTTCTTCGACGACCTCGTGAAGGCATGGACCGCCTCCGGGATCTTCGGGATCTTCTCGAACGGCAACGACGGTCCGAACTGCGACACGGCCGGTTCGCCCGCCGACTCCGCGTCCGCCTACGCGGTCGGCGCCTTCACCAGCGCCGGATCCATCGCTTCGTACTCCAGCCGCGGGCCCGGCGCCGACGGCAAGGTGAAGCCGGACGTCGCCGCCCCCGGCACCAGCGTGCGCTCGTCCGTGCCAGGCAGCGGCTACGCCTCCTCGTCGGGTACGTCGATGGCGGCGCCGCATGTCGCGGGCACGGTCGCGCTGTTGTGGTCCGCGTCGCCCGGGCTGATCGGCCGGTACCAGGAGACCGTCGCGATCCTCGACGACACCGCCGCGGACGTGGACGAAACCACCTGTGGCGGCAGCGCCGACGACAACAACACCTGGGGCGAGGGCAAGCTGGACGCCCTGGCCGCCGTCCGGCGCGCACCCGGCGCCGAGGCGGCCACGCTGAGCGGCACCGTCACGGACAAGTCCACCGGCAAGCCGCTCCCGGGCGCCCGCGTCAGTCTGACCGGTGCCTCCGACCGCAATGTCACCACCGAGGCCGACGGCACGTACCAACTGACCGTGACGCCCGGCGAGTACACCGTCAAAGCCTCGATCTACGGATACGAGACCGGAACCACGACCATCACCGTCGCCGACAAGGCCGCCGTCACCCAGGACTTCGCGCTCGCGGCCAAGGCGGTGTGGAAGGTCTCGGGGACGTTGTCGAGGGACGACAGCGGCAAGGCGGTCGCCGGGGCCACGGTGTCCCTGTCGGACACACCGGTCCAGCCGGTGGTCTCCGACGCCGACGGCCACTACACCCTGCCCGAGGTCGCAGCGGGGACGTACACCCTTCAGGTCGCGACTCCGCAGGGCTGTCTGGGCTCGGCGAGCATCGAGCTCACCGTGGACGGCGACGAGAGCCAGGACGTGGCGCTCGGCGCCAAGCGCGACAAGTTCGGTTACACCTGCGGGGTGGAGACGGCCGAGTACATCGAGGCGGACGAACCGTTCGCCCTCTCCGGCGACGAGGCCACCGCGAAGATCGACCTGCCGTTCGCGTTCCCGCTGTACCACCAGGTCTACCGCAGCGGCCGGCTGGCCAGCGACGGCTACCTCGGCTTCCAGCCGCACCTGGTCTGGCCGTTCAACAAACCGCTCCCCGACAAGACCGATCCGAACGCGGCGATCTATCCCTTCTGGGACGACGTCAAGCTGGACGGCACCTCCAAGGTCTACACGAAGACCCTGGGCGAGGCCCCGAACCGCAGGTTCGTCATCGAATTCCGCGACGCCACCATGTTCTCGGTGAGCTCGGCCCGTGTCGACTTCGAGATGTTGCTGCACGAGACCACTGGCGACATCCTTTTCGCCTACCGCAATCTGAACCCCGAAGACCCGAACGAGTTGGGCTACTCGGCGACGGTCGGCATCGAGAACGCCACCGGCACCGACGCCCTCCAGTACTCCCACCTGGGCTCCGAGCCGTTGTCGGACGAACGCGCCATCCGGATCACCCCGCCCGACGGCGGCTACCTCAACGGCACGGTGACCGACGAGAACGACGGCGACCCGGTCGGACGGGCCACCGTCAAGGTCTCGGCCGGCGGCGAGGAGATCGCCACCACGACGACGGACTCCGAGGGCCGCTTCGCCTTCCGCGTACCGGCCGGCACCGGCTACGACGTCTCGGTCGACGCGTCGGGCTACTCGACCCAGTGGGTGACCGCGCAGGTGAAGACCGACGCATGGAGCGACATCGGCATCGAACTGCCCGCGGGAGCGCTCAAGGCGGAGGTCGACGGCGACCTCGACCCGTGGGTGGTGAAGAAGGGCGGCAAGGCGAGCGTCCCGGTCACGGTCACCAACACTGGCAGCAAGCCTCTGACCTTCTCCGCCGGCGAGCTCGGCCAAGCGGCGCAGACGACCGCGGCGCGCGAACCCGGTGAGGTGATATCCGAGTTCCAGGCACCGGACCTGAAGAACATCTCCGGCACGGCCATCGACGGGGAGGGCAACCTCTGGCTCGCCGACTTCCCGTCCAAGACCCATGTCGAGTACGACAGGAAGGAGTTGGACCCCACCGGGCGCGAGCTCAGCGCCTGGTACTCCTCGGACGATGTGGACTTCACCTACGACACCAGGCACGGCCTGCTGTGCCAGCCGACCGAAATCGGGCCGGCGTCCCTGATCGCCTGCGTCGACCCGGAGAAGGGCACCACTGAGCACCTCGACGTGTCACCGGTCGGCGGCGGGGTCTCGCGCGGTCTCGCCCACCGGGCCGACAACGACACCTTCTACCTGGGCAGCGCCGACACCGGCAAGATCTACCAGGTGGCGGGCCTCTCCCACGAGAAGCCCGGCAAGCTGATCGCCAGCTGCCAGTGGACGAAAGCGGTGTACGGCGTCGCCTACCACCCCGGAACCGGCGGGCTGTACCTGGTCGGCGACGGCGACATCTTCACGTACGACATGGGCACCTGCAAACAGACCGGCACCGTGCCCGACCCGGAGGCCCAGAAGATCGCGGTACGCGGCATCGACACCGACCCGTCCGGCGACCTGTGGATCTCGACCCCGGGCACCAGCACCGTCTACCGGGTGAGCAGCGGCCACACGGCGCCCAGCGATGTCGGCTGGCTGTCGACGAAGGCCTCCGACACCGCCCTTGAGCCCGGAGAGTCGGCGACGGTCACCGTCACGGTGGACACCGCGGACCTCAAGTCGGGCACCTACAAGGCGTATGTGGAACTCGCCGCCGACTCCGGACGGGCCGGGCCGGTGACGCTTCCGGTCAAGCTCGTGGTCTCCGCCCATCAGCAGGCCGTCGACGCGGGTGCGCGTGACGCGTACACCGACGGGTCCGGTACGAGGTGGAGCGCCGACCGCGAATACCGCGCGGACTCCTTTGGTTGGACGGGAAGTTCACGCGTCGTCTCACTCGGCGCCGCCACCGCCATCGCGGGTACGGAGGACGACAAGCTGTACCGCACCCAGCGCGAGGGCATGGACGCCTACCGGTTCGACAACCTCCCGTCCGGCACCTACCAGGTGACGCTCGCATTCGCCGAGCCGAGGAAGGGCGCCGTACCCGGCTCGCGGGTCTTCGATGTCACCGCCAACGGGAAGACGGTGCTGTCCGGATACGACATCACCGAGGCGGCCGGCACACTGACCGCGGACCGGCAGACCTTCCTGGTAACGGTCGGCGAAGGGGGCCATGTCACGGTCGGCTTCGGCGGACGGCGTGGATCCCTGCCACCGGTGGTGGGCGGAATCAGCGTGGTGCACCGCCCTGATCTGGGCTGATCCGGGCTGACACCCGCTCTGTTGCCTGCACCCGCCCGGTCCGCCGGGTGGGCGCAGGCAGCTTTCTGGGCCGAACTACCCCTGTCGGCCTGACGGTCCGACGACGTGTCAGCGGGTGTAGAGCAGTGTGCCGAAGCCCGGGTGGTCGCACTGGAACGCGGCGCCCTCGGGGCGGAGGTTGGCGGCAACCTGGGAGGTGTAGCCGGCCCAGCCGCCCAGACGTTTGACGTAGTGGTTGTAGACCATCTCGTAGATCGGCCGGAACTCACCCCGATAGGTGCTGGAGATGGTGTTGTAGGTGACCTTGCAGCCGCCCCAGGGGGTGTAGGCGACGGTGTTGCCGAGGTTGTAGCTGGCGGTGTACTCGAAGCCGGACAGCAGTCGGCTGCCGGCCGCTCCGTACAGGTCCAGGCCCTGGATCCAGCCGGTCTCGCAGATCTCCGCCAGGGCGCCGAGGATGTTCTGGGTGTGCTGCTGGTCGCGGCCGCTCTCGGTGCACTGTCCGGTGCTGTTGATCATGCGGCCGAGGGAGCAGCAGCTGTTGGTGTAGAAGGCGTTGTACGCGGAGTTGAAGATGGTGAGGTTGTCGCAGAACACGCCGATCTGGAACATGCCGCGTACACACATCACGCCCCAGCCGCTGTCGTCGTAGCCCTCGATGACCGGGACGAAGACGTCCTCGAACATCGCGACGGTCTGGGCGATCTGGGAGGAGGTCCAGCTGCCGGAGGGTGCCGTGTAGCGCATGATCTCGCAGGCGGCGGCCAGCTTGGCCCCGTAGATGCCGGCCGCGAGCTTCGCCTCGGTGCCGGTGATCAGGGTGAGGGTGGAGGACCATGCCTTGATGATCTGGAGTGCTTTGGCGGCGTGGGCGGTGTTGCCGGTGATCACCCACATCAGGGCGTTCTGGTAGGCGGCGTTGGCGTCGGTCCACAGCGCGTCGTTGCCGCTGTAGCCGGCGGAGCCGCGCTGGACCGTCGCGTAGGGACCGGCCATCGAGTACGACGACGAGGAGTAACTGCTCCCCGTGAGCTTGTTGTACCCGGCGAGCCAGGGCGCGGTGCCGGCGGCGACCTTGCTCTTGATCCGGGCCAGGTCGGTGCTGTTGTGGAGGATGCCCGGGTGGGTGAAGGAGGTCAGCGGGGAGGTGACCGCGCTCGCCGGGGCCGCTGTCGCCAGCGCGGCGGCGGGTAGTGCGGCCATGCCGACGCCGATGACGGTGAGCTTGAGGAACTTCCGTCGTGCGGGGCCCTGTTCGGCGTCGGCCGTGAGTTCATCTTTCATTGCGATTCCGTTTCTGCGGGTGCGGGTGCGGGTCTGATACGGAGTGGAGCCCGCATCATGACGAGCCGTTCGCACCCTCCGCAGCGCTGCGGACCGAACAGGAAACTTTTCAGCGTGGCGGCACTCCGGGGCCGCCCGGGCCACCCCGGGCGGGCACGCCGCCGAGGCCGCCGAGACTCTCGGCGGCCTGCGGTGAGGCGCACGTCAGCAGTCGCGGCGATGCGCGGCGTACAGCACCACGGTGGTGAGCGGCGGCACCTTGATGTCGCGGCCCAGGGCCACGGGGCGGCCGGTCCTGAGGTTGACGGCGGAGCCGGTGCCGGGGAGGCGGTGGGTGATGGTCTGGTCGGTGGTGGTGTTCATGGCGACGATGTAGCCGGCGTACTCCAGCAGGTAGAAGGGGGCCTTGCCGACCAGGACCTTCTCGACGCCGAGCGTGGTGGTGCCGAGGCCCGGGTCGACGTCGTCGGGGACGGGCGCCAGGTGGAAGGTCTCGCCCGCCATGGCCTGGTGCAGGGTGGGGCCGGTATAGGTCCAGCCGCCGGCCGGGACGGAGGAGGCGCTGCCGGAGTCGTTGATGGCGAAGTCCCAGCAGACCCAGTCCTGGACGGTGAAGGTGTCGGCGTCGTCCTTGTCGAAGACGGAGGTCTCGCGGACAGTGGCCGAACGCTCCGACTGCGGCGTGATCAGGTGGACGCGGGCCAGGTCGTTGACGCCCTGGCGGGCCCGCCAGTAGAGCGAGGAGTAGAGGATCTCCTCGCCGCGCTTGACGGCCAGGCAGGCGTTGACCTCGTCGGTGAAGACGAAGTCGGGGCGGTCCCAGCCGGCGGGCATGCGGCTGCTGGAGGCGGCCTGCTTCTTGAAGGCGGGCAGGTGCTTGGAGATGAACTTGAAGGCGCTCAGGCCGACCCGGTTGTAGAGGCTGGTGCTGACCAGCAGTTCCAGTTGCGGCGCGAACTGGCCGTCGGCGATCATCTGCTGGCTCCAACCCAGCAGGTCCGGGTCGGCGAAGACGGCGGTGGCCGAGATGGGGGTGTCGTCCCAGGCGGTGCGCTCGGTGTAGACGATGTCGCCGGGGAAGGGCTCGTTGCGCCAGCCGATCTGGGTCTCGATCCGGAAGGCCTTGTTGCCGTCGGCGTCCTCGGCCGGGTAGCGGAACCAGCCGCGGGCCTTGGCCATCTCGATCATGCGGTTCTTGAGCTTGCCGTCCTCGTAGCCGCCCTTGCCGTCCGTGACCGACTCGTAGATGCGGGCGAGCATGCCGGAGGTCTCGCCGTAGTCGGCGACGTAACCCAGTTCGCGGGACAGACCCTTGGGCGTGACGACGAGGTAGTCCCTGCCCAGCGGCCAGCTCGCGTTGCCGTCCTCGTCCTCGGCGCCGCGCCAGGGCACCAGGCCGACGCACTCGTGCACCCAGCGCATGGCCTTCTCCTCCGCCCAGGCGTCGTCCGGGGAGAGCAGCTTCAGGCCGCGGTTGCACTCGTAGATGCCCAGTGCGGTGAACATGGCCTGGTTGGTGTAGTGGCGCTGGTGCTGCCGCCAGTACTCGCGGCTGGAGATCAGCATGTCCCTGTACGCGGTCCGGCGCGGGACGGGGTCGACGGCGTCCGGCTGGGGCGCGGTGATCTCGATGTCGTCGAAGTGGACGGTGGCGCCGCCGCTGGTGACCATCCAGAACTCGTACTTCGTGGCGCCCGAGGGCACGGGGACGGTCTTGGTGAGCTGCTGCCAGTCCGTGGTGCCCGTCGCGACACGGATCTCGGCCGATCCGCTGACGAAGTTGAGGTCGTCGTCCCAGAACTGCACGCTGACGCGCGGGGTGGTGACCGTGCCGTCGGTCTTCGCCCACACCGAGAAGGTGAGGTCGCCCGCGGCGGTGACCGCCTTGGCGCTGGGCGACACCAGCAGGGTGCCGCCGGAGGAGGCCATCTTCAGCGAGGCGGAGCCCGTCCGGGAGACCTCGGTGTCGCGGGCGTACGAGCCGCCGTTCGCCCAGCCGGGGACGGTCCAGCCGGTGGGGGTGGTGGAGCCGGTCTCGAAGCCGAGGTTGGACAGGGGCGCGCTGGTGACGGAGGGGTCGGGTGAGGTGATCTCGACGTCGTCGAAGTACGCGGTCTCGCCGTTGGTGACGACCATCCAGAACTCGTACTTCGTGGCCCCCGCCGGGACGCTGAAGGTGTTGGTCAGTTGCTGCCAGTCCGACGTGGCGGACGAGCCGGAAGCGACGTAGGTGCTGCTCGACTTGCCGACGTAGGTGCTGCTGTCGTTCCAGAAGTGCGCCTCGATGTGGGCGCTGGAGCCGGCCGTCCTCACCCAGGCCGAGTAGGTGAAGTCACCCAGGCCGGTACTGGCTTTGCCGCTGGGCGACACCAGCATGTTGCTGCCGGCGGAGACGACCTTCAGCGAGGCGTTGCCGCCGTGGGTGACGTCCGTGTCGCGGCTGAAGGTGCCGTCGTCGGCCCAGCCGGGGGTGACCCATCCGTAAGGGGTGTCGTCACCGCCCTCGAAGCCGAGGTTGTTCAGCGAGGTCGGTCCGGAGGTGACGTTGCCGTCCAGGGCGTCCTGGATGTCGTCCCACGCCGTGAACAGGGCCAGGCCCACCCGGCCGAAGCCCTCCCACTGCTGGTCGGAGTCGGTGAGGACCTTGCTGTCCTTCTTCCACGCCAGATAGCGGCTGTCGATGGCCTGGCAGACCTTCTCCAGCACGGCGGCGTTCTGGTACGCCGGGGAGTCCGGCCAGTAGTAGCCGCGCAGCAGGGTCTCGTACGCCCAGGCGTCCATGCCGTTCGCGGTGGAGCCGTAGAGCAGGTTGTTCTGGTCCTTGAGGACCCGGGCCCTGACCTTGGCGATCAGCTCGTCGTCGGTACTGGCGCGGGTCGTCGGTGTACCCACGCTGCCGAACTCGTCGTTGCCGGCGGGCGCGAAGTGCGGGGCGGTGTGGGTGTAGGCCCGGTACAGGCCGCGCGAGGGCTTGGTCATCGGGTAGTAGAAGTTGTTCGCCTGGCCGTAGGGCCAGATCCGGCCCATGGCGCGGATCTCGATCTCCAGCGACTTCTTGCCCTGCGTGGCGCTCAGCGGCAGTGGCAGGGTGTGGCAGAAGAATCTGCCGGGCAGGCGGGGCGCGACGTCGATCATGTCGATGTTGTCCACCACGCACTGGTCGAACCAGCCCATGACCTTGCCGTCCAGGAAGAGCTGGAGCCGCCAGGCCTCGTCGGCGGTCTCGGCGTAGTCGCCGCCCCAGAACTTCACGGAGACGTAGTTGGCGGCCTGCGGATCGACCTTGAGGGTGAACGCGGTGGTGCCGCCCCACCACTCGGCGGTCTCCTTCGGGTTCAACACCCGCGCCGACTGGCCGAGTTCGCCCGCGATGACATCGGAGAGCTCGAAGCTGAGGCGGTGCGCGGTCTCGGAGGCGGCGTTGCCGAAGACGACGGTGTCCAGGACGGACCCCGACGCCTTGGCCTTGTCCGCTGCCGAGGCCTCGGCGGGGATCCACCACTGGGCGTTGATCGCGGCGGCGCCGGCGACGGCTCCGGTTCCGCGCAGGATGTCACGGCGGCTGATTGCTCGCATGGGCGGCTCTCCTTGCTGGTCGGGAAGATACGGCAGGGTCCGGCGGCGACGAGAACCCGTCGGCGACCGGGGAAGTCTGGAGATTCCAGGAGTGAATGACCGGCGCTCAGGTGCGCGGTGACGCCGTGCTCCCCCGCACCACCAGGCGCGTGGGGTGTTCGGCGCGCAGGGATTCGCCCGGCTCCCCGCGCATGGCACGCGCCAGTAACGCGACGCCGTCCGCGGCCATCTCGGCGATCGGCTGCCGCACGGTGGTGAGTTGCGGCAGGAGGCGGCGGGCCTCGGGCAGGTCGTCGAAGCCGACCACACTGAGGTCGACGGGCACACGCAGCCCCCGCAGCGTCGCCGCGCGGACGGCGCCGGCTGCCATCTCGTCCGAGCAGGCGAAGAGGGCGGTGGGCGGTTCGGGCAGCGCGAGCAGTTCCCCGGTCAGCCGCTCGGCCCGTACCGCGTCGAACCCGGCATGGCGGACGAGCTCCGGCCCGGACCGTAGGCCGGCGGCCCGTAGCGCCTGCCGGTAGCCGTCGATCCGCGCGGCGCTGCACGGCGTACGCCGATGACCGGCGAGCACCCCGATCCGGCGGTGCCCCAGGTTCAGCAGATGCTCGGTGGCACGACGGCCGCCACCGCGGTTGTCCGCGGTCACCGTCGGTACGCCGAGCGGCAGTTCGGTGCCGGGGTCCACGACGGCGTACGGGATTCCGTTCGCGGTCAGCCAGAAGTGCTGGGTGGGGGTCAGCTCGGCGAGGGCGAACAGGGCCGCGACGGTGCCGTGCGCGTGCAGCCGATCGAGCGCCCGCTCGCTTCGCCCGTGCTGCCCCGGAATCCCTCCGACCGTCGGCGGATTCCGTCGGCTGGAGGTGACGACCACCCCGAAGCCCGCCTCGGCCGCCGCCTGCTCCGCTCCGCGCAGCACCTCGGCGGACCAGCCGCCACCGAGGCCGGGCACGACCACGTCGATCAGCGGCGCCAGACCCGTCCGGAACGGGCGGGGGCGTCGCTCGTAGCCGGTCCGGCGCAGTACGTCCTCCACCCGCAGCCGTGTGTCGGGGGCTACGTTCTCCCTGCCGTTGACCACACGGGAGGCGGTGGGCACCGAGACACCGGCCAGCCGGGCGATCTCGGCGAGAGTCGGTGACGAGGACGTGCGCGACATGGTCGTCACGCCTCCCGGCTCTGGCGGAACGGCCACTCGGCGAGGTCGATGGGCGCGGAGCCGTGGGCGCCCCGCCAGAAGGTGGTGGGCTCCTCCCGCGCCAGGTCCCGGGGGCGGGAGCCGGCTGTGTCCCTGACCGGCCGCAGGTACCCCTGCCGGTCCACCCGCAGGCCCTCGGCCGCCCGGCCGGCGCCGACGTGGACCGGCCGGACGCGGATCAGCGGTCTGCCCAGGGCGCCGGCGGGCGCGGCGCTGGAAAGCGTCATGATGCCTCCACCCATGCGCGAACGAGCCGGACCGTGCGGTCCGTGTGCTCCTCGTGCAGGTAGTGGCCCGTGCCCGGCCAGTGGTCGACGCGGGAGCCGGGCACGTGCAGCGTGCCGCGCTCCCATTCGGCGGTCTCTGGCGAGGTGCAGACAGTGAGCGCGGGGCACGCTCTGCGGCGCAGGTACGCCTCGCTGTGCGGGCGGATCCCGACCGCGCCGGGGTCGGTGTACATCCCCGCGTAGGCCTGGGCGATCACATGGTCCGGCGTGCCCAGCATGGTCCGGATGTGCGCGGTGCGCAGTCCGGTCGGAGCGCCGCTGCCGAAGGCTGCGGCCACGAAGTCGGCCGCCGCCGACGCCCCTCGGTTTTGATAGGTCGTCAGGCGCTCTGGTATGTCCGCCACTTCGGAGCCGTGCGCGCCGTGCGCCGGATCGAGGGCGATCACTGACCGCACCAGGTCGGGGTGGTGCACGGCGAGCAGGTTGACGACCTGGCCGCCCATGGAGTGGCCGACGACTGGGCCGGTGGCCGATGCGCCGAGCAGCACGGCCAGGTCCTGCGCCATGGCCAGGGGGGTGTTGTCCGTCGGAGGGACCGGTGAGCGGCCATGGCCACGTAGATCCGGCACGATGACCCGGAACCGGTCGGCGAGCGCCTCCGCGTGCGGCGACCACTCGCGTCCGTCGCCACCCCAGCCGTGCACCAGCAGCAGCGTTGGTGGCCGAGGGCCGAGGTCGGTGTGGAACAGGTCGACGGCGGTCATGGGCGGCCGTCCAGGTAGGTCGCGTAGGCGAAGTCGGCGTGCACTCCGGCGCCGTCGAGGTCGTGGACCCACAGGCCGAGCATCGCCCCGGTGAAGCCGAGGGTGCGCATCATGCCGTCGTGGAACTCGTCAGCGGCCTCGTCGGACAGGGTGGTCGCGTCGAGTTCCACCGGGAACTGCCGCGACCGGCCGCCGATGTCGTACGAGAAGCGCAGCGCCGACCCGTCGAACTCGGCACGCAGCACCACCGAGGCCGCGTGCCCGACGGGGATCGCCGGTTCGTGCGCGGTGAGCCGGGCCGCCTCGCAGCTGAGGAGCCGCAGCACCGCGGTCCCGTCGTCGTCCGCGGTCATGTGAAGGTAGTGCCAGTTCCGGGTGTTGTAGTACGCCGTGACACCGGCGAGATGGTCACCGGTGCGGGGCTCGAAGGTCATCCCGGTCTCGAAGACGCACCTGCGGTCGGTGACCCGGCGGGCGACCAGGCTGGGAGCCCGACGGCTACCCGGGGACTGTCCGCCGAGGATGCGCAGCCGCCCGGGGGCGGGGGTGACCCAGTCCGCGGTGGGCGGGCGGCGCAGCGTGGACCACTGGGGGCCGAGCCGTGGTGCCTCGAACAGGTCGGTCGCCGCGGGCTCGGGGACCGGAGCGGGGGGCAGTTCGGGGACCGGGATCTCCATCGCCGGGACCCCGCCCGCGATGCGCGGCCAGCCGTCCTCGCTCCATTCGACGGGCTGGAGCGCGGTCTCCCGGCCCAGGACACAGCGTCCGCGTTCGGTGTAGGGGCGGGCGGCGATGTGGGCCGCGTACCACTGGTCGTCCGGGGTCTCCACCAGGGAGCAGTGGCCGGCCTTCTGCAGGGCCCTGGCCGGGTTGTGACGGGACGTCAGCATCGGGCCCGCCGGGTCGGTCTCGTACGGGCCCTCGATGTCGCGGGAGCGGGCGACGGTGGTCTGGTGGTCGTAGCCCGTGCCGCCCTCGGCGGTGACGAGGTAGTACCAGCCGTCCTTGCGGTAGAGGTGCGGTCCTTCGGTGACCCGGGCGTCCGTCCCCCGGAAGATGGTGCGGGGCTCCCCCACCACCTGGCGGGCGGTCCGGTCGTAGCGCTGCAGCTGGATCCCGGCGAAGGACTCGCGGCCGGGCCGCCAGTCGAAGCGCATGTTCAGCAGCCAGCTGCCGCCGTCCTCGTCGGTGAAGAACGACGTGTCGAACCCGCGGGCGTGCAGGGGCACCGGGTCCGACCAGGGGCCGTCCATCGAGGGTGCGGTGGCCAGGTAATTAGGCAGGTCCTTCCACCCCTCGCCGTAGGTGTCGACCACCGTGAAGACGAGGTGGAACAGCCCGCCGGCGTACGACAGTCCGGGGGCCCAGATGCCTCCGGAGTCGGGGACGCCCTGGAGGTCCAGGAGGCGTTTGTCGTCCAGTACGCCGCCCAGGCAGCGCCAGTTGACGAGGTCGCGGGAGTGGTGGATGCGGACGCCGGGATACCACTCGAAGGTCGAGGTGGCGATGTAGTAGTCGTCGTCCACGCGCAGGATCGACGGATCGGGCTCGAAGCCGCGCAGGACGGGATTGCACAGGGTCGCGGAGAACGCGGGCGCCGGTCCCGGGGAAGGGGACCGACCGACGCGGGCCATGGTGGTCACGATGCTGTTCGTCCTACTTCTCGTTGGCCTTGGCGTAGGCGTCGTCGAGCTTCTTCAGGGCGCCGTCGGCGTCCAGCTGCCCGCCGAGCATCTCCTGGAGCGCGGTCAGGTGCGCGGCCTGGACGGTGGCGTCGGGCCACGCCTGGTCGGGGGCGGTGGTGAGCCGGCCGGCCTTCTGGGCGGCGAGGATCGGCTTCAGGACGTCCGTGGCCTGGTAGCTGCTCGCGGCCGGGAGCGCCGGGCCGCTGCCGGTCTGGGTGGCGACCAGGGCGATGCCCTCCGGGGAGGCGATGAAGTCGAGGAGCTTCTGGGCCAGACCCGGGTTCTTGGCCTTGGCGTTGATGGCGTAGGCAGAGCCGATGCCGCCCACCGCATAGGTGTCGGCGGCGTTGTCCGTGGCGGGCAGGGAGAAGAGGCCGAACTCGGTGCCGCTGGAGGCCTTCTGCTTCAGGGCCGCCTCGGCGTTGGTGGCGATGATCACGGCCACCGAGTCGCCCTTGGCGACCCGGTTGATCGACTCGTCGTAGCTCGTGCCGTTGGGGCTGTCCTGGAAGCAGCCCTTCTTCACCATCTGCCCGAACTCGGTCAGGCCCTTCTTCCAGGCCGAGTCGGCGAAGGTCACCTCGCCCTTGGCCTGCTTGGCGGAGAAGTCGGGGTCGGGGCCGTAGACCAGGGTGGAGGTGAGGGCGTACGTGACCATCTGCGTGGTCCAGGACTCCTTGGCGCCTATGGAGAACGCGGACTTGTCCTTCGCCTTGGCCTTGGCGCACAGGTCGAGCACGTCGCTGAAGGTCTTCGGCTCGGAGGCGCCGACGTCCGCGAGGGCCTGCTTGTTGTAGAGGGCGCCGATGCCGGTGACGGTGACCGGGGCCCCGTACACCTTTCCGTCGACGGACATCGCGGCCCGTGAGGCGTCGTCGAGGTCCTTCGTCCAGGAGTCGGCCGACACGTCCTTGAGCAGGTTCTGCCTGGTCAGTTCCTGGACGCTCAGCGGGTTGCCGCCGGCCGGCCAGACGCGGATGACGTCGGGCGCGGTGCCGGCCGTGAGCTGGGTGCGGACCTGGGTCATGATGGCGCCGGCCGCGGGCACGGACAGCTTCACCTTGATCTTCGGGTACTTCTTCTCGAAGGCCTTGATCAGGGGCTCCACGTCGGCCTTGGTGTCGGTCACCATGGTGACCGTGCCCTCGTCGGCGGAGGCACTGGTGGTGGCGGTGCCGCCGCCACAGGCCGTCAGTGCGGTGGCGGGCAGCAGGGCCAGGACTGCGGCGGCCGAGAGGGTTCTTGCCTTGGTCACGACTACTCCTCGTTGAGTAAGGGCTGAGCGCTGGGTGCGGTGGTGCGGTACTGCGTCGTTGCTGTCGTGCGGTCAGCCCTTCAGGCCGCCGGAGAACCCCTGGATGATGTATTTCTGCAGGAAGAGATAGGCGATGAGGACCGGGACGATGCTGACGGTGAGCCCGGCGAAGATCATCGGCCACTGGGAGACGTACTGGCCGACGAAGCCGTAGAGAGCGACCGGGGCGGTCTGGCTCTCGGTGCCGCTGAGGAACAGCAGCGGGGCGAAGAAGTCGTTCCAGATGGCGATCGCGTTGAGGATCACCACCGTGCCGGTGACCGGCCGCAGCAGCGGGAAGACGACGCTGACGAAGGTGCGCAGCGGCGAGCAGCCGTCCATCACCGCGGCCTCCTCGTACTCCACGGGCAACGCCCGCAGGAAGCCCGTGTAGAGGAAGACGGAGAACGGGAAGGTCAGTCCGGCGTAGTAGACGATCAGCGACCAGGGCGTGCCGAGCAGTCCGAGGTCGCGGATGCTCGTGTACAGGGGCAGCAGGGCGAGCTGCATGGGCAGGACGAGGCCGGCCGCGATGCCGTAGAACGTGAGCCTTGACCAGGCACGGGTGACTCGGGCCAGCGGGTACGAGGCGAGGGCGGCCATCGGCACGAGCAGGAGCAGGCTGCCCCCGGTGATCAGGAGGCTGTTCCCCAGGGCCGGGCCGAGTGCCGCGGTCTGCCAGGCGTCGGCGAAGTTGGCGAAGTGCGGGCTCAGCGCCGGGCTCAGCATCCCGGAGTCGGCGTTGGCCGGCTTGAGGGAGATGTTCACCAGGGCGTAGAGCGGGACCATGAAGAGCAGGGCACCGAGGATCAGGACGGCTTCGAGGATGCCGGTCCGCCAGGTGTAGCGCGTGATCATGAGGACGACCTCCCGGGACGGTTCATGAGGGCGTACTGCAGGCCCGAGATCACCAGAACGAAGACGGTGAGGACGAGGGCCAGGGCGACGCTGTAGGAGAACTGGCCGAGGTTGAATGCGTCCTTGTAGATGAGCGTGGAGATGGTGTCGGAGGCGTTGCCGGGGCCGCCGCCGGTCATCACCATCACGATGTCGAACTGCTTGAGGGCGCCGATGACGGTCAGCGAGACGTTGATCGTGAACGCCGGGAGCAGGAACGGCCGTACGACGAACCAGAAGCGGCGGAAGGGACCCGCGCCGTCGAGGTGCGCGGCCTCCAGCACGTCCTGGGGGACGCTCTGCAGTCCGGCGAGGAAGATCGACATGGCGATGCCGGTGTGCTGCCAGATGATCACCGCGCAGACCGACCAGAGCGCCAGGTGGGGATCGCCCAGCCAGTCCTGCTGCCAGGACTTGAGGCCCACCGATCCGAGGAAGGAGTTCAGCGAGCCGGTCGGCGCCAGCAGGTACTGCCAGACGAAGCCGGCGACCAGCGGGGTGATGACCACGGGTGCGAAGTAGAGGACGCGCAGCAGCAGTCGGCTCTTCACCCGGGAGTGCACGCCGAGCGCCAGCAGCAGGCCCAGCACGATCTGTCCGGCGGTGACCACGAGGGCCAGCAGCAGGGTGTTGCCGATCGCACTCCGGGCCGCGTCGTCGTCGAGGACGTCGCGGAAGTTGTCCCAGCCGACCCAGTCGAAGTTGTTGCCGAGCCCGGTCCAGTCCGTGAAGGCGTAGGCGCCGCCCCTCAGGCTCGGGACGATCACGATGTAGGCGTAGAACACGAGTCCGGGGACGAGGAACCACCAGGGCGGTGCCATCCCACGCCCGCGCGCACCCCGCCCGGCCCTCTCGCGGATCCCTTCGGGCTCCGCGCCCGCCGGGACGGAAGCGGGGGTCTTCTCGGGATCGGAGCGCGCTTCGGCGATGTTCAGCTGCCCCTGCGGCACGGTCACGGCTGGCACTCCACTAGTCGTAGTAATCGATTGCCGTGGAACGTAAGGCCACGCATGCAACCGCTGCAAGAGGGCAGGCGGTGTTTTGTTTCGAGGAATTTTCCCATCCGTGACGGACAGCACCTTTCACCAGGCATTTCTTGCCGCATAACGGTTGCGATTCACAGTGTGGAAGCGTCCCGATCACTTCACGTACACGCGTTGACCTCACAGAGAAGGCCCCGATACGGTCTAGTACACGATTACATTTCATGACCGAGGAGACCGATGCGTGACCGTCCGACGGCCCTGTTCGCCATGAATCCCGTGCACCTGGCGGAGTTCTTTCCGCGCCCCCTGCTGGACCGGCTCGACCGGCTCGTGCGCATCGACGAGGAGCTGGTCGCCCAGGACTTCACCTCGCCGGCCGTCGCGGCAGCGCTGGCCGAGACGGAGATCCTGATCACGGGCTGGGGCTGCCCCACTCTGGACGCGGGGCTGCTCGCCGCCGCTCCGCGGCTGCGGGCCGTCCTGCACACCGGGGGCAGCGTGCGCAGTTACGTCACCGACGCCTGCTGGGAGCGCGGTCTGGCCGTCTCCAGTGCCGTGCAGGCCAACGCGCTACCCGTGGCGGAGTACACCCTGGCGATGATCCTGCTGGCCGGGAAGGACGTCTTCGCACTGCACGAGCGCTATCGCGCCGAGCACGTCTATCCGCCCGCCGGTGACCTCGCCGCCCTGGGCAACAACGGCCGCCGGGTCGGCGTCATCGGCGCCTCCCGGGTGGGCCGCCGCCTCCTCGAACTTCTGCGTCCCTACGATCTGCAGGTCGCCCTGCACGACCCGTACGTCGACGCGGCTGAGGCGCAAGCCCTGGGTGCCCGGCTGCTGCCCCTCGACGAGCTGTTGCGCACCAGCGACGTCGTCAGTCTGCACGCACCCGAGATCCCCGCGACCCACCGGATGCTGGACCGCCAGCGACTCGCCCTCATCCCGGACGGCTCCGTCCTGATCAACACCTCGCGCGGTTCGCTGATCGACCCCGTCGCGCTCACCGACGAACTGGTCTCGGGACGCATCGGCGCGGTGCTCGACGTCACCGAACCGGAGCCGCTTCCCGGCGACTCGTCACTCCACCGGCTGCCCAACGTCTTCCTCACCCCGCACATAGCGGGCTCGGTCGGCAACGAGCTGGCGCGCCTGGGGCAGACCGTCGTGGAGGAGGCCGAGCGGCTCATGGACGGACGGCCGCTGGCCCACGAAGTACGCCACGCCGACCTCGTCCACGTGGCCTGAAGCGAGTGACGTCACGCCGGTTCCACCAGGGCCTTCCCACCGGGGCCCGGAACCGGATACTTGCCGCGGTGGACCACACAGACGGGAGAGCACTGCGATGAGCAGGCGCGCCGCGGGCAGCGCGAACGACGGGAACAAACGGGCCACGGTCAAGGAGGTCGCGGCGCGGGCCGGGGTCTCCACGGCCACTGTCTCCCGGGTCCTGGCGGGCAACTACCCGGTGGCAGCCGCCACTCGTATCAAGGTCCAGCGGGCCGCGCAGGACCTCGACTACGTCCTCAACGCCGGGGCCCGGGGCCTGCGGCAGACCACCAGCAACACGGTCGCGTTCGTCGTGGCCGACGTGAAGGGCCCGTTCTTCTCCCTCATCGCCGACGGCGTGGAGCAGCAGGCCACCGCGGAAGGCCGCCTGTGTCTGGTGTGCACCACGCACAACGACCCGGCCCGCGAACTGGCCGTCATCGACCTCCTGCGCCAGCAGCGCGTCGAGGCGATCATCCTGGTCGGCGGCACCGTGCAGACCCCCGAGTACACGGAGCGCATGGTCAAGCTCGCCCACTCGCTGGACTCGGAGGGCTCCCGACTGGTCCTGTGCGGACGGGCACCGCTCGCCGGCGACCCGGACATCCCGCAGACGGTCGTGGAGTACGACAACGAGGGCGGGGCCTTCGCCATGACCAGCTACCTCCTCTCCCTCGGCCACGAACGGGTGGCACTGCTCGGCGTGGAGAGACAGTCGACCGCCGGCGAGCGGGTCAAGGGTTACCGCCGCGCGCTGGAGAGCCGCGGGCTGGCCTTCGACCCGGACCTCGTCGTCCCCGGTGTGCACAGCCGCGAGTCCGGCTACGAGGCCACGCGCCAACTCCTGACCTCGGGGCAGGGCTTCACCGCCGTCTTCGCGGTCACCGACATGATCGCGGCGGGTGTGCTCAAGGCACTGCGCGAAGCCGGGGTACGCGTGCCCGAGGACGTCTCCGTGGTGGGGTACGACGACATTCCGCTCGCCTCCGACCTCTTCCCCGCCCTGACCACGGTGCACGTCCCGCACGAGCAACTGGGGCGCAGCGCGGTGAGGTTGGCCCTGAACCGGAAGCAGCACCCCGTCCAGCACATCCGGATGGGCACGCATGTGATCGTCCGCGACTCGGCCGGCCCGGCCGGCTCCTGGCGTGCGGGAACGGCCCGGTGAACCGGCCGACGGTTCTGCGTGTCGAGCACCTCGACGAAACCCTCGGCATCACCGAGCGCCGTCCGCGGCTGTCCTGGCGGCTCCCCGAGGGCACGGGCGGTCAGCTCGCGTACCGCATCCGCTCGGAGGGCGTCGACACCGGCCGGGTCCCGTCCGACCGGCACCTCCTCGTCCCCTGGGCCGGCGGCCCGGCCCGCTCGGGACAGCGTGTCGAGTGGCGGGTCAAGGTCTGGACGGAGCGCGGCGAGAGCGAGTGGTCCGACGCCGCGCACTGGGAGTGGGGGCTCCTGGAGTCGTCCGACTGGACGGCCCGTTGGATAGAACCGCACGAGGACTCGGTACCGCCGCCGGGCGAGCGTCCGGCCCATGTGCTGCGCCGTGGTTTCCGGATCGAACGCCCGGTCCTGAACGCCCGGTTGTACGCCACGGCCCACGGCGTCTACGAGGCCGAGCTGAACGGCGTCCGCGTCGGCGACCTCGAACTGACCCCCGGCTTCACGTCGTACCACCACCGCCTTCAGGTGCAGACGTACGACGTCACCCGCCGACTGCGCCGCGGCGGAAACGATCTGCGCGTGCTCCTGAGCGACGGCTGGTACCGCGGAGTGACCGGCGCGCTCCAGGAACCGGACGGCTACGGCGACCGGGTCGCACTCCTCGCCCAGCTCGTCGTCACCCACCCCGACGGCAGCCGTACCGTCGTCGGCACCGAGCGCGGATGGCACAGCGCCCAGGGTGCCGTCACGGCCGCCGACCTGCTGCTCGGCCAGACCACCGACCTGCGCCGGACGCCGTCCGGGTGGCGGCCGGTGCGTCTCGCCACGGGCGGGGTGTACGAGGACTTCGACCGCCTCACCTCCTCGCCCGCTCCCCCGGTCCGCCGCGTGGAAGCCCTCCGGCCGGCTGCCGTCACCCTTCTTCCCGACTCGCTTCCCGGCCCTCTTCCCGGCTCGGAGCGGCAGATCGTCGACCTCGGCCAGAACATCAACGGCTGGGTGCGGCTGAACGACACAGGGCCCGCCGGCAGCACGGTCACGCTCACCCACGGCGAGGCCCTCGGCCCCGACGGCGATGTGACCCTCGATCACCTGACGGCACATCATTACCTCACCGGGGAGCCGTTCCCCCTCCGCCAGCAGGACAGGGTCACCGCCTCCGACCGCCCCGGGGAGACCTTCGAGCCCCGGCACACCACCCACGGTTTCCAGTACGTACGGATCGAGGGCCACCCCCGCGCACTCGGCCCCGAAGACCTCACCGGTGTCGTCGTCCACACCGATCTGCGCCGCACCGGCTGGTTCGACTGCGACCACGACGACCTGAACCGCCTGCACGAGGCCGCGGTGTGGAGTCTGCGCGGCAACGTCTGCGACATACCCACCGACTGCCCGCAGCGCGAGCGAGCCGGCTGGACCGGCGACTGGCAGCTCTACCTGCCCACCGCCGCCTTCCTCTACGACGTCGCCGGCTTCAGCGTGAAGTGGCTGCGCGACCTCGCGGCGGACCAGTGGCCGGACGGCAACGTGCCCTGCATCGTCCCGCGCGGCCCGTCCGGTGTGATGGACGCCCTGGACGGCTCCGCCGGCTGGGGCGACGCGGCCGTCATCGTGCCCTGGGAACTGTGGCGGGCGTACGGCGATCTGGACATCCTGCGCGAGCAGTACCCGTCCATGACGGCCTGGGTGGACTACGCCGCCGAGTGCGCCCGCGAGCGGCAGCACCCGGACCGGGCGGACAACGATCCCTATCTCTGGGACACCGGCCATCACTTCGGCGAGTGGCTGGAGCCGGGCGGCACCGAGCTGATCGACCCCACGCTTGACCACAGCGACGTCGCCACCGCATTTCTGCACCGCTCCGCCGACCTGCTGGCACGCAGTGCGCGACTGCTCGGCCACACCCGGGACGCCGAGCGGTACGAGGAGATCGCCGCGGGCGCGCTGCGCGCCTGGCAGGCCGCCTGTCTCGCCCCGGACGGCGGGCTCGTCCCGTCGACCCAGGCCACCCATGTCCGCGCCCTCGCCTTCGGCCTCGTGCCCGAGGGGCCGCGCGGGGCCGTTGCCGACCGCCTCGCGGCCCTGGTCAAGGAGGCGGACACCCACCTCGGCACCGGTTTCCTCGCCACACCCGACCTGCTTCCCGTGCTCGCCGACCACGGCCACCTCGACCTGGCCTACCAACTCCTGCTCCGGCGCACCCCGCCGTCCTGGCTCGGGATGCTCGACCGCGGCGCCACCACGGTCTGGGAATCCTGGGAAGGCATCGACGAAGCCGACGTCCCGCACGGCTCCCTGAACCACTACAGCAAGGGCGCCGTGATCTCCTTCCTGCACACCCGCACCGCGGGCATCCGGCTGCTCGAACCCGGTTACCGCCGGTTCCTCGTCGAACCCCGTCCGGGCGGCGGGCTGCGCCGCGCGGAGGCCGAACACGACAGCCCGTACGGCCGGATCCGCTCCGCCTGGCGCATCGAGCAGGGCACCTTCCACCTCGACGTCACGGTGCCCGCGGGCACCCGCGCCGAGATCCACCTCCCGGACGGCACCCGCACCGAAGTCGCCCCGGGGACACACCACTTCGGCGTCGACGGCTGACGCGAGTACGAGCTGGTGGTGTAGGCGGGAGATCGTCGCCGGCTTCGATGGTGCGCTCAATCGGCAGCATCTCGTTCCGGGTCAGTGAGACGGCTCCGGTGGCGGCCAGCCGGTCAGGCTGGGCACCAGTCAGCTCGGCGGCGAAGCCGTTGACGACGGTGTCCTACCTGTAGAGCGGCTTGACACCGCCCACGTCGTCACGCTGCTGTGGAAAACGTGGCCGTAGGCGGCCTGTCCCGGTCGTTCCCGTGACCAGAGGACGGCTCGACTACCCGGTCTACGCAGCCACGCGGCTCCAGCTCCGCCCGCTGGCCCGCGCTTCCTGTTCAAGATCCGGACCAGCCACGGGCCAGCGCACCGCCAGCCATCTGCATTTTGGCCATCCCTGCAGGTCAGCGCACCAGGGTGGCTTCGCCGCCCGCCGCGGGGCAGGTAAATGGGCACGTCGCACGCTCCGTAGCCCTTGGTCAGCGGTCTACGCCGCGACCTCGACGCAGTCAGCGCCCTCCTGAACAACCCATGGAGCTCTGGCCAGGTCGAGGGACACTTAACGCGCGTCAAGCTCCTCAAGAGGATGGGATTGGGTCGGGCCAACCTCGACCTGCTCCGCAGACGCGTACTGCATAGCCGTTGAACGCCCAACGTCACAAGATCTGCGACGGAGCCGAATTACGGTACGTCCGCACAGTCGGCGGCGGCCATCTCAGGTACGAACGGAACAGCAGCGCCGCTCCATCGTCTGCGCTGGTGACCCCCGGCAGCCAGACCAAGGCTCTGACCAGCCTGCTTGCGGAGGTTCTTCCGCCTGACGGAATCCGCCTTGCCGACCGCCGCCGGCATCACGACCCTGATTCAAACCACGGCATGCGGGGCGGGGACGCCCCGCCAGCAGGGACGGGAACGCCATGCCCCACATGACAGCCTTCACCAGGGACCAGTAGTTCCTGGCGAAAGCAGTCAACGAGGTCCCCTCAACGCGATCACTTCCACACCCTCTTGAGGGCGGCAGCGCGGACTCTGACACCGATCCAGCGCCGAGCCCCTGAGGGCTACCGCGCCACGCCGAGCGTCACCGTCGTGCAGGATTCCAACCCGACTTTCACGGGCCGCCATCCGTTCGCTTCGCCGGGGACACGCCGGACGATACTTTCGATCCGTCCGAGGCTTCCCGACACACCGCTGGCCAGCTGCCGTCCACACCCCTGCACCGACAGGGCGCCCGATATATCCCGTCTATCCACCCACGGATCAGACAGGGCGGACAATACGCGGGCCCGAATTCGACCCGGATTCGACCCGGGCAGTTTGTTCAGCGAGTAAACATGGGCTCTGGCCTGCGGAAATAAAGAGCGGCAGACGAGTCGGGCTGTACGCCGGGTTCAGTCCGAGACGCACCCCAATGCCAGGCACCGCGGGATGTTGCAAATCACGGGTCAAGTCAGCGGATGAGGCGGCCGCCATCTCGGGCACGGCCTGAGCTGACACGCCTCCACCCTCGCCGCGTGAACCAAGATCCGGACCATAGACGGGCCAGCGTCCACTGTCCAAGCTCCGCATCCCGCATCGGCGCTAGCCAGAGACACACAGACGGTGTACCACCAGCAGACCAAGAATCCACTGGTAGTCCGGTGCCGGCACCGGCACCGGCAGCCCGTCCCGCCACGGCGGCACCGTCGAGCCCGGCACCGGCACCGGCACCGGTGAGCACACCGTTTCCTGCACCTCGGTCACGGCAATCGTCCCGGCGGCGGACACAGCCAGGGCCTCGACCAGTTCCTGCGCACCCCTCGGTCATGAAGCGGACACAAGACGCCGCATGCCTCCCTCACCCGAGCGAAACCATGCCTGACCAGCAGAAATCAAGGGATCACGTTCGGCTGAGGTACGGCTTCTCAGGCATTCCAATCGGCCTTCTGGAGGCATTCCTGGAGAATCCAGTCGGTCAACTGACGTACGACAGTGAAGAGCCGAGATCCCGGAGGTGAGGGCGACGACACCCCCCAGCAAACAGTGACGGGAATGTGAGACACGATCCCCCCAAGGAGCAAAAAGAGCACCTCTGACCTGGGCATTTAGCTTGATCACTAGAATCTGCTCCCCATCCACGTAATGTACGTCCTGTACATTTTTTACAGGACCTCTCCCGGAGGAGCGTGTGTCATGACCCGACCGTCCGCCCGCCATGTCCTGCCCGAGTTCACCGAACGCACCAGTTCGGGGAGTCGGACCATGGACCCGTACTCGAAGCTGCTGGAAGAGCGGATCGTGTTCCTCGGGACGCCGATCGACGACGTCTCGGCGAACGACGTGATGGCGCAGTTCATGCACCTCGAGTACCAGGCGCCCGACAGGGACATCTCGCTCTACATCAATTCCCCCGGCGGCTCGTTCAGTGCGATGACGGCCGTCTACGACACGATGCAGTTCGTCAGCTGCGAGGTGGAGACGATCTGCCTGGGGCAGGCGGCGTCGGCCGCGGCGGTGCTGCTCGCGGCCGGCACACCGGGCAAGCGGTACGCGCTGCCGGGCGCCCGCGTGCTGATCCACCAGCCGTCGTTCTCCGAGCCCGTCCAGGGACAGGCGTCCGACCTGGCCATTCAGGCCGACGAGTTGATGCGTACCCGCGAGCAGCTGGAGGAGATGCTCGCCCGTCATTCGGGCCAGAGCCGGGAGCGGATCGGTGCGGACATCGAGCGGGACAAGATCCTGGACGCGCAGGCGGCGCTGGAGTACGGACTGGTCGACCGGATCGTCGCGAGCCGGAAGTCCACCCAGAGCGCACGCGGCGCGAGGTGAGCGGCCGATGCTTCCACCCGAGTTGCCGCCGCTGCCGGCCCTGACCCGTGCGGAGGCCGAGCTGATCGACCGTTACCTTGAAGTGGTCGACCTGCTGGGCCGGATCAACCCGGCCCATTCCGGCGACACCTACCGGGGGCTGCGCGCGGCCCAGGCCCTGGTCGGCAGGGCCACCGCGCTGCGCGACGCGCTGGCCCTGATGCACCAACGCGGCGAGCACGAGGTGCACGCGCCGACCCTGGCGCGGGCGCTGCGCGTCCTCGACGGTGAGCGCCGAGCGGGCCGGATCGCGCTACCGCCGCGCTCCGACAGCTGACGTACCGCCACGGACCCGGCGTCACGCAGGCATCTGACGAGACGTCCGGGTCAGGGTTCAAACGGACCGAAAGGCGTACCACCGAACAGCGTAGTCAGAGCTGCTTTTACGGGCCCGTGGAAGTTGCGCAACCCGCGTAGCCTCCGTACGGAATCAGACGTTCCGGTGCTGGTACGAGGGTCGTCGACCCCCTCGACGCCCTCCCGCGGGAAAGGCTGTCCACCCGAACGGGTGAGTGGTGAGTAAGCCCACAAAACGCCGATTCCGCTCGGCTTTTGGGACATCCGTGCGTCAAGATCCCTTCCGACGACAAGCCCCCGCCACAAGCGGCGGGGCGATCCGGGCGGACGCCGAGTCCTGCCGCCGTCCGGATGACCGGTCGACAGAAGTGGATCGGCAGGAGTGGAGGACCCAAGCACGACGGGTCGCCGGAACGGTCACGCCATGACCGGGCCGAGCAGCCCTTGGGGTGAAGCCGCGTCAGCGGCCGGGCAACTTCGCCAGCCCGAATCCGACAGGTCATCCTTCACAGGCGGCTGACGAAGGGTTGCGCATGACTGCGCTCAATCGTGTCCCGTCGCTGTTCAGCAGGGCCGGTACCGCATCGGCTCTCACCATCGCCGCTGTCGGCGGCGGCATCGTGGCCCCCGGATTCACCTCCGGCGCGGAAGCGGCCACACCCGCGACGAAGGCACTCCAGGTAGCAGCCTCGAAGAAGGGCTCCCCGTACAAGTACGGAGCCACGGGGCCCAAGCGCTTCGACTGCTCCGGCCTCACGCTCTACTCGTTCAAGAAGGCGGGCAAGTCCCTGCCGCGTACGGCCGCCGCGCAGTACAACAAGACGAACCATGTCTCCGCTTCGAACCGCAAGCAGGGAGACCTGGTCTTCTTCCACTCGGGCCGGAACGTGTACCACGTCGGCATCTACGCCGGGAAGGGACGGATCTGGCACTCCCCGAAGACCGGGGAAGTGGTGAAGCTCCAGAAGATCTGGACGAAGAGCGTCTGGTACGGCCGGGTCAGGTGACCCGCCCAGGAGGTGGCCGCGGTGATCGCCGCGGCCACCTTCCGGGGCCCGGTGCGTGATATTCGCCGCAGAGTGGTTACTCCTTCACTTATGGGCGACCTTCATCACCACGAGGAGCGCAACGAGACACGGCTTGAGCGCGCCGACCGCAACTTCAACGAACTGCTCCAGGAACTGCGGGTCACGCAGACCGGGGTGCAGATCCTCTTCGCTTTCCTGCTCACCCTCGCGTTCACCCCACGCTTCCCCTCCCTGGACTTGTTCCAGCGCACCACGTACGTCGTCACGCTGCTGCTCTCCGTACTGGCAGCCGCCCTCTTCACCGCCCCCGCCGCGCTGCATCGCCGGCTCTTCCAGCAGGGCGCCAAGCCGCAGGTCGTGAAGGCGTCCTCGCATCTGGCCGAGATCGGGCTCGGCGTGCTCGCGTTCGCTCTCTCCGGTTCGGTCCTGCTCGTCGTGGACGTGGCGACGAGCCGGGCGGGCGGCATCGCGGCCGGTGCGACCACCCTGGTCGTCTGCGCGGGGCTGTGGGCGCTCATCCCCCACCTGATGCAGGGCTCCGCCGACGAGGACTAGCGGGCGCCTTCACGCCACCAGTGGGGCACGGCGCTCAAGGGCACGGCGCTCATTCGGCTCTCACGGGCTGCACCGGTGCGGCCCAGGGCAGCATGATCGAGACCGTCTTGCCGCCCTCTCTGGTGGGCCGGACCGTCAGCTTGCCGCCGCACTCGACGGTCAGCCAACGGACGATCACCATGCCGCGGCCGTTGTCCTGCTGGACGGCCGCGGGCAACCGTTTCGGGAAACGCGGGTGGCTGTCGGTCACCCCGATGCGCAGCTGTTCGTCGCGGTCGAGTTCGATGTCCACCGTGAAGGTGGGCGACTGCCCGAACGTGTGCTGTACGGCGTTGGTGGCGAGCTCCGAGACGATGAGCCGGACCGTGTCGGCGGCCTCCGTGTCGGATGGAAGTCCCCATTCGGCCAGCACGTTCATGACGTATGTGCGGGCGGCGTAGACCGAGGCGGGATCGCTCGGCAGAGTGACGGATGCTTCCTGGTGGTCTGCCATGGCGAGGTCGTCCCTTTCCCACGGGACCGGAGTCCGACACGAAGCGGATGACTTCGAGTACGGTCCCGGACTGGTGCTTGCGCCAGAGTGCCACTACCTCGGCGTTCGTGGTGCCGATCCACCGAGATATGCATATATCTGTCGCTCGAAGCGGTGAACTCTGCGACGGCCGACCGTATTTGGGCGGGGGGCCGGTTCGTCCTCTACGGTCGGCGTGACGCCGGACGATATAGCGCCGGCGCGACGGTCGGAAGGAGACGGCCATGCAGTACGGTCCCGCTGTGCGCCGCCGGAAGCTCGGTGCCGAACTGCGTGCCCTGCGTGCCCGTGCGGGCCTCAAGAGCGGCGAGGCGGCCCGGCTCGTCGGCTGGCACCAGTCGAAGGTGAGCCGGATCGAGACCGGCCGCAGCGGGGTGAAGCCGGCGGACGTGGAACTGCTCCTCGACGCGTACGACGTCCGGGACGCGGAACTGCGCGAGCTGCTCGTGGTGCTGGCGGGCTCCGACGACAACGGCAGGCACCACTGGTGGCACGCCTACCGGGGTCTTCTGCCGTCCACCTACAGCGACTTCATCAGCCTGGAGTCGCAGGCCAGCGTGATGCGCACGCTGGAGAACTCCGTCGTGCCGGGGCTTCTGCAGACACGGGAGTACGCCCGTGAGGTGACCCTGGCAGCCGTGGACGGGGCGCCGGACGACAAGGTCGACGCGTTGGTGGAGGTGCGTCTCGCCCGTCAGGACGTCCTGCGTTCGAATCCACCGCTCCGACTGAGTGCGGTTCTCGACGAAGCGGCCCTACGACGAACGGTCGGCGGACCGGAGGTCATGGCACGGCAGTTGGACCACCTCAGAGAGGCCGCGCAACTCCCTCACGTGCGGATTCAGGTGCTGCCGTTCGGAGTTGGAGCTCATGTCGGCGTGACAGGGCCCTTTGTTATTTTTTCGTTTCCGAGCACATCTGATCTGGATGTGGTTGTTCTAGACCACTTGACGAGTAGCCTCTATCTCGAACGGAAAGAAGACCTCCAGGCCTACAGCGAGGCCTTCGACTCCCTTCAGGTCCACGCCCTTTCGCCCGAGGAAACGTTGGATTTCATCGCCGGTGTAGCTCACGGCGCATAAGGAGGCACCATGCCCGCCCTGCCTCGGCCCCTACCTTCGAGCACCCGTCTGCACGGTGTGCGGTGGCAGCGCAGCAGCCGCAGCACGGGAATGAACAACTGCGTCGAGACGGCCCGTCCGGCCTCCGGACCATGGGCCGGACTGCTCGCGGTGCGCGACTCCAAGAACACGTCGGGACCCGCCCTACTCTTCGCCTCCGCCGCCTGGGAGGGATTTATCGCCGCGCTTCGATGATCAGGCGTACGGCACGGTCGAGTTGCCCGTCGGTGAGGTCCGCGCGGGCGGTGAGCCGCAGCCGTGAGATGCCGTCGGGCACCGACGGGGGACGGAAGCAGCCGACGGCGAGACCGGCCTCACGGCAGTCCGCGGCCCAGCGCACGGCCCGCTCCGGGGAGGACGCGCGCACGGAGACGACGGCGGCGTCCGGTCGTACGGCTTCGAGACCCTCGGCCGTCAGCCGTTCGTGCAGGGTGGTCGCCACGCCGCGCGCGCGCGTGGCCCGTTCCGGTTCCCTGCGCAGCAGACGCAGGGCCGCGAGGGCCGCGCCCGCCGCCGCGGGAGCCAGACCGGTGTCGAAGATGAAGGTACGGGCCGCGTTGACCAGATGGTCGATGACGTGCGCCGGTCCGAGAACGGCGCCGCCCTGGCTGCCGAGCGACTTCGACAGCGTGACGGTGGTGACCACGTCCGGCGCGCCCGCGAGACCCACCGCGTGCGGCGCGCCCCGGCCGCCGTCGCCGAGTACGCCGAGACCGTGCGCGTCGTCCACGAGCAGGGCGGCACCCGACTCCCGGCAGGCGGCGGCGAGTCCGGTGAGCGGGGCCGCGTCGCCGTCGACCGAGAAGACCGTGTCGGAGACGACGACGGCCACTCCGGCATGCGTGCCCAGCGCCTTGCGCACGGCGTCGGGGTCGGCGTGCGCGACGACCTGGGTGGTGCCGCGCGCCAGACGGCAGCCGTCGATCAGCGAGGCGTGGTTGCCCGCGTCGGAGACGACGAGGGAGCCGTGCGGGGCCAGCGCGGTGACGGCGGCGAGATTGGCCGCGTACCCCGAGGAGAAGACCAGTGCGGACTCGAACCCGCAGAATTCGGCCAGCTCGCGTTCGAGTTCCGCGTGGAGCTCCGTGGAGCCGGAGACGAGCCGGGAGCCGGTCGCTCCGGCGCCCCAGGTCCGCGCGGCGCCCGCGGCCGCCTCGGTGACCTCGGGGTGCCTCGCCAGGCCCAGATAGTCGTTGCCCGCGAGATCGAGGAGCGGGGAGTCGGCGGGGCGGGGACGCAGGGTGCGGACCAGTCCGGCCCGGCGGCGCGACCGTGCCTGCTCGTCGATCCACTCGAAAGGCGATCCCGACATATGTCCTCCGGGCCATGAGGTGAGGGTGTCCCATGGGGCGCCGACACATGACATTTCGTCCGGACCGTCCCCACCTGCCTTTTGTAGGCAACGCACAGACCCTAGCCGGACCACCAGCCGCCCATGATGTGGCAATACCCACACGTCGAACGACCTCTGTTGTCCGGTCCCTCCTTGGCCCGGCGCGGTCGGATAGGCCAGGATCGGACCTCATGGACCTGCTGAACACGCTGGTGGACAAGGGGCTTCGGCGAGAGCTGCCGACCCGCGAAGAGGCGCTGGCCGTACTGGCGACCTCCGACGACGAACTCCTCGATGTCGTGGCCGCGGCCGGCAAGGTACGCCGGCAGTGGTTCGGCCGACGGGTGAAACTCAACTACCTGGTCAACCTGAAGTCGGGCCTGTGCCCGGAGGACTGCTCGTACTGCTCGCAGCGGCTCGGCTCCAAGGCCGGGATCCTCAAGTACACGTGGCTGAAACCCGACCAGGCCTCCGAGGCCGCGGCGGCCGGGCTCGCGGGCGGCGCCAAGCGGGTCTGCCTGGTGGCGAGCGGTCGCGGTCCCACCGACCGTGACGTGGACCGGGTCTCGGACACCATCAAGGCGATCAAGGACCAGAACGAGGGCGTCGAGGTGTGCGCGTGCCTCGGGCTGCTCTCCGACGGCCAGGCCGAGCGGCTGCGCGAGGCGGGCGCGGACGCCTACAACCACAACCTGAACACGTCCGAGTCGACGTACGGGGACATCACGACCACCCACACGTACGCCGACCGCGTCGACACGGTCCAGAAGGCGCACGCCGCGGGCCTGTCCGCCTGCTCGGGGCTGATCGCGGGCATGGGCGAGAGCGACGAGGACCTCGTCGACGTCGTCTACTCGCTGCGTGCGCTCGACCCCGACTCGGTGCCGGTCAACTTCCTGATCCCGGTCGAGGGCACCCCGCTGGCCAAGGAGTGGAACCTCACGCCGCAGCGCTGTCTGCGGATCCTCGCGATGGTCCGGTTCGTCTGCCCGGACGTCGAGGTGCGGATCGCGGGCGGCCGCGAGGTCCATCTGCGCACGATGCAGCCGCTCGCCCTGAACCTGGCCAACTCGATCTTCCTCGGCGACTACCTGACCACCGAGGGCCAGGCCGGCAAGGCCGACCTGGAGATGATCGCGGACGCCGGGTTCGAGGTGGAGGGCACGGGCCAGGTGACGCTTCCGGAGCACCGGGTCACCGCGGGCGGCAGCTGTGGTTCCCACGCCGAGGCCGGTTGCGGCTCGCACGCGCACGCCGGCTGCGGCTCCCACGAGGGCGGCGGCTGCGGCCCCTGTGGCTCGGCCTCCGACGAGCAGGCCCCCGCGGCGACGCGGGTCCCGGAGACGGCCCGGGCCTCCGAGGCGCGTACGGACCTGGTCGCGGTACGCCGCCGGGGCGCCGGAACGGACCTCGCGCCCAATGCCTGACCCGCACGTGTCCGGCCTCTCCGTGCCCGAGCTGCTTGAGCTCGACCGGCGGCACGTCTGGCATCCGTACGGTCCGATGCCCGGCCGGCAGGAACCGCTCGTCGTGGAGTCGGCGAGCGGGGTGCGGTTGCGGCTGGCCGGCACGGACGGCGAATCGGGTGAACCGGGCGAGCTGATCGACGGCATGTCGTCCTGGTGGTCGGCGATCCACGGCTACAACCACCCCGCGCTCAACGAGGCGGCCCGCGACCAGCTCGGGCGGATGAGCCACGTGATGTTCGGCGGGCTCACCCACGAGCCCGCCGTACGGCTGGCGAAGCACCTTGTCGACATGTCGCCCGAGGGCCTTGAGCATGTCTTCCTGGCCGACTCCGGCTCGGTGTCCGTCGAGGTCGCGGTCAAGCTGTGCCTCCAGCACTGGCGTTCCCTCGGCCGCCCGGGCAAGCGGCGCCTGCTGACCTGGCGCGGCGGCTACCACGGCGACACCTGGCAGCCCATGTCCGTGTGCGACCCCGAGGGCGGGATGCACGAGCTGTGGCAGGGCGTGCTCCAGCGCCAGGTGTTCGCGGACCCGCCACCGGTCGCGTACGAGGAGTCGTACGCGGACCAGCTGCGTGAGCTGATCGAGCGGCACGCGGACGAGCTGGCCGCGGTGATCGTGGAGCCGGTGGTGCAGGGCGCCGGCGGGATGCGGTTCCACTCCCCCGCGTATCTGCGGGTGCTGCGCGAGGCCTGCGACGCGCACGACGTGCTGCTCGTGTTCGACGAGATCGCGACGGGCTTCGGCCGTACGGGTGCCATGTTCGCGGCCGAGCACGCGGCGGTGACGCCGGACGTGATGTGCGTGGGCAAGGCGCTGACCGGCGGCTATATGACGATGGCGGCCACGCTCTGCACCGCGCGGGTCGCCGACGGGATCTCGCGGGGCGAGGTGCCGGTGCTCGCCCACGGCCCGACCTTCATGGGCAACCCGCTCGCCGCCGCCGTGGCCTGCGCCTCGATCGACCTGCTCCTCGGCCAGGACTGGCAGACCGAGGTCAAGCGCATCGAGACCGGGCTGCGGGAGGGGCTTGCTCCGGCGGCGGAGCTGCCCGGGGTCCGGGACGTACGCGTGCTCGGTGCCATCGGGGTCGTGCAGCTCGACCACGAGATCGACATGGCCGCGGCGACCCGGGCCGCAGTCCGCGAGGGCGTGTGGCTGCGCCCGTTCCGGGACCTTGTGTACACGATGCCGCCGTACGTCACCGGGGACGCGGATCTGGCGCGGATCACGGCCGCGGTGTGCGCGGCAGCTCGGGAGGGCTGACATGTCTTCGGTACTGGTGATCACGGGGACGGGCACGGAGGTCGGCAAGACCGTGGCGACCGCGGCCGTCGCGGCGGCGGCTCTCGCGGCCGGGCGGTCCGTGGCCGTGCTCAAGCCCGCGCAGACCGGTGTGCTGCCGGGCGAGCGCGGGGACGCCGACGAGGTGGCCCGGCTCGCGGGCGCGGTGACGTCCGTCGAACTCGCCCGCTATCCCGAGCCGTTGGCTCCCGCCACGGCGGCCCGGCGATCCGGTCTCGCACCGGTGCGGCCGGCCGAAGTGGCGGAGGCGGCAGGCAAGTTGGCCGCCGACCACGACCTCGTGCTGGTCGAGGGGGCGGGCGGCCTCCTCGTACGGTTCGACGACGAGGGCGGCACACTCGCGGACGCGGCACGGCTGCTGGACGCCCCCCTCCTGGTGGTCGCCTCGGCCGGACTCGGCACGCTCAACACGACGGAGCTGACCGCCCGCGAACTGCGGTCCCGGCGGCTCGACCTGCTGGGTGTCGTACTGGGCAGCTGGCCGAACGAGCCAGATCTCGCCTCGCGTTGCAACCTCGCGGATCTGCCGACGGTCGCCGAGGCACCACTGCTCGGTGCGGTTCCGGAGGGTTCGGGTCAGCTCCCGGCAGCCGACTTCCGCGCCATGGCGGGCAGTTGGCTCGCACCACGGCTTGGGGGAACGTGGAACGTGGAGGCCTTCAGCGCCCCTTGAGGGGCGCGGGGCTGTGACATCTTGCGGCTCCGCCGCGTGGGCGCGACCAGCCGCAACCGGCCCGCGGACAAAGAACAGCATTCCGACGGCGCTCACTCCTCCGACGCCAACAACCTCACCAACTCGATCCGCGACCGAATGCCCAGCCGGTTGAACACCCCCCGCAGATGGTGATCGATCGTGCGCGGACTGAGCAGCAGCCGGGAAGCGATCTCCCGGTTGGTCGCCCCGTCGGCGGCCATCCGAGCAACCGTCAGCTGCTGAGCGGTGAGCAGAGCGGCCAAGTCACAGGCCTCGCTCGGCGGTTGGGCGGGCTCACCCAGGGCACGGAGTTCGCCCCGGGCCTGAGCGGCACAGTGCGGAGCACCGAAGTGCTCGAAGGCTTCGAGCGCGCTGTGCAGCCGGTCACGCGCCTCCGTGCGGTTGCGCAGCCGTCGTAGCGCGCCGCCGAACAGCAGCTCCGTACGGGCGCGTTCGAAGTCGCGGGTGCCGCCGGCGTGCAGGTCGAGGGCGGTCCGGTAGTGCTCGACGGCCTCGGGCCCGGTGGCCAGCAGGGCCCGGCAACGGGCGCTGAGGGCAAGGTCGTCGGGGCTGCGGACGGCGCTCGCCCAGCGGTCGTAGTCGGCGTGGGCGGCCCGCGCGACGCGGGTGTCGCCGGTGCGGACGGCGGCTTCCACGTAGTGCGGGGTGGCGAGATGGCGTACGGCCCGGTGCCCGTGCCCGGGGCCGAATCCGGCGAGGGCGCGCAGCCGGGACGCGGACGCCGCGTAACGGCCGGTGCTGAGGTCGAGGAAGGCGAGCGCCCACAGGGCGAGGGCGGCGGCGAGGCCGAGACCGCGCGCCAGGGCGTAGGTACGGGCCTCTTCGGCGCGGGCCCGGCAGACGTCCTCGTCGCCGGTGACGGCGGCGAACATGGCGAGGGCGGCCTGGAGATGGCAGGCCCCGTTGTCCTGCCCGGTGGCGTACGCCTGGCGCAGGGCGTCCAGAGTCGCGGCGCCCGCGGCCCGTGGGCGGCCCGTCCAGAACTCGGCGTAGGCCCGGAACTCCATGGCCTGCGGGACGGTCATGGACTCGCCCCTGGCGCGGGCGGAGGCGGCGGCGCGTACGGCCGCGGAGGCGGCGCGGGTGTGGTCGCCGAGCATCAGGGCGGCGATCGAGGAGTGGATCAGTGAGGTGGGGTCGCCGCCGGGCCCGCAGCGCCCGGCGGCCGCTTTCAGGAGATCGCGGGCGTCCTCGTACCGCCCTTCGAACGCGGCGGCCAGTCCCCCGAGTGTGCCCGGTGGCACGATCCCGTACCGGTCGGCGACGGCCGCGGCCTCCCGGCATCGGCGCAGGTCGCCGGTGTAGACGGCGGCTTCGGTGGCACGTGCCACCAGGTGTGCGGCAACGTCGGGGGCGGCCGGAACGGCAGGGCGTACGCCTCGGACCGCGCCCGCGCCCTCGATGAGCGCGCCGCCGACCGTGCGGTCGCCGTCGGTGCCGCTGCCCGGTTCACCGGCGAGTGCCCGCTCTCCCGACTCCACCCCGCGTACCGCCTCCGCGAGCAGCGCGTCGAACGACTCCGTGGCGTTCCCCGCGCGTAGAGCGAGCAGTCCGCTCAACCCGTCGACGTCGCCGTGGGCCGCGAGGCGGCGGGCCCGGTCGGCGTCGCCCGAGCGCCAGGCGTCGGCGGCGGCCCGGGCCAGCAGGCGGGGGCGTTCGCGCGGGTCGGGGGTCAGCGCGGCGGCTCGTTCGAGGAGAGCGCAGGCCAGCGCGTGTTCGCCCGCGGCCCGGGCCTCGTGGGCCGATGCGCGCAGCTCCCCCGCGAGGCGTCGGCTGGGCCCGAGTGTGGCGGCTGCGCGGTGCCAGGACCTGCGGGGCGCCTCGCCCTCGCCGCGCAGGACGCGGGCGAGCAGCCGATGGGTCTCGCGCCGGTCCAGGGCCGACGCGGTCTCGTAGGCGGCGATACGGGTCCAGGGGTCCCGGAACACGACTCCGGCGGACGTCGGATGGGCGAATCCGGCGGCCTCGGCCTCGTCGAGGGGCCCGGTGTCCAGCCGGGCAGCGGTCACCGCGCGCTGGAAGGCGTGCGTGGCGAGGGGGTATTGGTCAGCGGCGGCGATCAGCAGGAGCCGCCGGGTGTCCGGCGGGAGGGTCCTGATCTCGCGCCGCTGGGACCGCAGCAGACCGGGGGCCACGGCGACGGGCTCGGCCGGAAGCGGTTCCAGACCGGCCAGTTGGTGCTCGCTCAGGGCGGCGGCGAGTTCCACGGCCGCGCGCGGATCGCCGTGCACGGCACGCAGCACCCGGACCCGGACGCCTTCGGACATCGGGGTTCGCGGGTGCGTTCGCGGCACGCCGCCCGGTTGTTCCGGGGCGTTCATCAGGGGCGGTGGCGAATGCTGCGGGAGAGGCGGGGGGTTCACCGAGGTCACCACACCTCTCACGTTACTGGCGAGTTAAGTGGTGCGTAAAGACCGGCGATTTCACCGATGCGGCGCGCGTAGACCCCACCTGACACTCCTGACGAACCCACCCACATCAGGAGGCACCATGACCCGCCGCACACGCACTGCCGGCACGGTCTTCGCAGCGGTCCTCGCGTCGCTGCTTCTGTCCCTGTCCCTGCCCGCGTCCCCGGCGAACGCCGCCGCCCGCAATCCCGTCGTCTTCGTGCACGGTCTGAGCAGTTCGTCGAGCAGCTGGGACGACTGGACCGCCGACTTCAAGGCCGACGGCTACACCGGCTCCGAGCTGTTCGCCTGGTCCTACGACTGGGGCAAGTCGAACGTCACCACAGCCCAGCAACTGTCCACCAAGATCCAGAGCGTGCTCTCCCAGACCGGCGCGTCCAAGGTCGACCTGGTCGTGCACTCGATGGGCGCCCTGAACTCCCGCTACTACCTCAAGAACCTCAGCGGGACCGCGTACGTCGACGACTTCGTCTCCACGGCCGGGACGAACCACGGGACCACGACCGCCGGCTGGTGCAGCTGGATCTACACGTCCTGCGCGGAGATGTACACCGGCAGTTCGTTCCTGACCTCACTCAACTCGGGCGACGAGACACCGGGCAGTGTCTCCTACGCCAGTTACTGGTCGAACTGCGACGAGGCCCTGACCCCGGACACCACCGCGATCCTCAGCGGTGCCACGAACGTCGAGGTCGGGTGCGTCTCGCACACCGACATGAACAACGACCACGGCGTCTACGAGCAGGTGCGCGACTTCATCGCCTGACCCGCCCGTCGCGGCCGCCCTGTGGTCCCCGCACGGCCGGGGCCACAGGGCGGGACCGTGCCCGCCGAACAGGACGACCCGCGAACGGGTGAGCGAGCCCGTCCCGGGGGACAATCGCGGTAGGCCCCGACCTTCAGGGGAGGTCCCCCATGCGACCGCGTGGCTCCAGCACCACCAGGACGGGTCAGCCGGCCCCGGCCCCGGTTCACCACCCGCTGTTCGCCCGCTTCTACGCCAAGTGCAGCGTGGCGGCGGAGCCGACCATCGGCGTCCACCGCGAGGAGCTGCTCGCCGGGCTCTCCGGCCGGGTCATCGAGATCGGCGCGGGCAACGGACTGAACTTCGCCCACTATCCGAGCACGGTCTCGGAGGTCGTCGCCATCGAACCGGAGCGCCGCCTGCGGACGTTGGCGGTGACCGCAGCCCTGCGTTCCGACGTGCCGGTCGACGTGGTCCCGGGCGTCGCGGAGGCGCTGCCGGTCAAGAGCGAGGCCTTCGACGCGGCCGTCGTGAGTCTGGTCCTGTGCAGCGTACGAGACCTGCCGCGGGCCCTCACCGAGATCCGCCGTGTCCTGCGTCCGGGCGGTGAGCTGCGGTTCTTCGAGCACGGGAGGGGCGGCGGCCGCGCGATGAACGCCGGTCAGCGCGCCCTGGACCGCACGGTGTGGCCGCTGCTCTTCGGCGGCTGTCATGTGAGCCGTGACCCCGTGGGCGCGATCAGGGACGCGGGGTACGAACTGGGCCCGTACCGTCGGCTGTTGGTGCCCGAGAAGGGGCCACGGATGCCGACTTCGTACTGCGTGCTGGGGACCGCGCGCCGGCCCGCGGCCGAGAGCCCGCCCGATTCCTGAGGCCGAGAGCCTGCCCGGTCCCTGAGGCCGAGACCGCCCGGCCTCAGGAGGCCGCACCGGGACTCCGACCCCCGGTTCCGGCCCCGGGTTCCCGCTCAGGACTCCGAGGTGCTCACAGACTCCACTGGCGCAGTTCACGCGCGATGTCGTCCACCGTGGCCTCGCCCGTCTTGACCAGGCGGGCCAGTTCACGGACCTGCTCGGGCGAGGTGACGACCTTCAGGCCGCTGGCGACGAGGTAGGCGTACGCGACGGCCATGGCGAACATCGCGTTGGAGCGTTCGAGTGCCGGGACGTGCAGCAGGAGCTGGAGCAGTGCGGCGGCACGGGTGTGCGGGGTGTCGTAGACGGGGACGCCGAAGATCTCGGCCTCGTGGCGGCTGACGGCGGCGACCAGGGCGCCGAAGTCGGTGACCTGGGGGTCGCCCGGCGTCTTCTGTTCGGCGACCATGAGGAGCCAGGCGAGGTCGACTCTGATGTTCAGGGGTTCGTTCAAGAGCTCAGCGACGGCCTTCTCGCTCCGCGCCGAACTCCTCGACGAAGACGGACTCGTACTGCTTCATGAAGTCGGCGGCGGCCTCGACGAAGGTGTGGCCGGCTTCTCCGGTGTCCTGTCTGACCAGCTCCTCGATGTAGCGGTTGACGCTCATCCCGCGGGCCAGGGCGCGTTCGCGCGCGGCGCGGGCGGTTCCCTCGTCCACGCGCACGTTCAGCTGGGTCTTAGCCATACCTCGAAGCTAGCGCCGATGTGCTAGCAGAGGCAAGAGGGCCCGAATCACCCCTCCCCTAAGGGTGCCCCTTACACAGATCCCCGGGTCACCGACCTGCGGCGGAGAACGACCGGCACTTCGGGGGGATACCAAGTGTGCCGCGCATCACACTAGGCTCGCCCGCGGACACCGGAGTCCCACCTAGGAGGCGGCCTTGTCCACAGCAGCTGCGGAGCACGCCCTCGGGCGCACGGACGCCGAGGGGATCGCGGCCCGCGCCCGCGGCCTCACGAAGGCGTACGGATCGGGTGAGACGACCGTGCTCGCCCTCGACTCGGTCGACGTGGACATCGCGCGCGGGCGCTTCACCGCGGTCATGGGCCCCTCGGGCTCCGGGAAGTCCACGCTGATGCACTGCCTGGCGGGTCTTGACACCGTTTCGGCCGGACAGGTGTGGCTGGGAGACACCGAAATCACGGGATTGAAGGAGCGCGAGCTGACCCAGCTGCGCCGCGACCGGATCGGCTTCATGTTCCAGTCGTTCAACCTGATCCCGACCCTGAACGCGGCCGAGAACATCACGCTGCCCATGGACATCGCGGGCAAGAAGGCCGACGAGAAGTGGCTCAACCAGGTCATCGACCAGCTCGGCCTGCGTGACCGGCTCAAGCACCGGCCGGCGCAGCTCTCCGGCGGGCAGCAGCAGCGCGTCGCCTGCGCCCGCGCCCTCGCCTCGCGCCCCGAGCTGATCTTCGCGGACGAGCCGACGGGCAACCTCGACTCGCGGGCCGGACTCGAAGTGCTCGGCTTCCTGCGGGACGCGGTCGACGACCTGGGCCAGACCGTCGTCATGGTCACGCACGATCCGGGCGCCGCCGCCCACGCCGACCTGGTGCTCTTCCTCGGGGACGGACGGATCGTGGACGAGATGGCGCGGCCCACGGCGGAGGCGGTGCTGGAACGCATGAAGAGGTTCGACACTATTCGCGGGACGATCGAGGGCGACGGCGCCACCGACCAGGGCATCGCTCCCGACCAGGGCATCGCCCTCGACAAGGACTGAGGCAGGCTGTCGTGCTGAAGGCGACACTCCGGAGTTTCCTCGCGCACAAGGGCCGGCTGCTGCTCTCGGCGCTGGCGGTCGTGCTGTCCGTGGCGTTCGTCGCGGGCAGCCTGATCTTCTCGGACACGGTCACGCGCACCTTCGACCGGCTGTTCGCGTCCACGTCGGCCGACGTGACCGTGACACCGAAGGAGGATCTCGACTCGCAGATCCCCTCCGGGGCGATCGCGACCGTACCCACGAGCCTCGTGGACCGCATCGGCAAGGTCGACGGGGTCACTCGCGCGCGTCCGGACGTGTCCGTCGAGAACATCACCGTCGTCGACAGCGACAACAAGTCGGTCGGCCCGACCACGGGCGCGCCCACCATCGCGGCCGACTGGTACGTCACCGAGCGCAGCCCCGTGGAGCTGACCTCGGGGCACGCCCCACGCGGCGCCGACGAGGCGCTCCTCGACGCGGACACCGCCGACAAGAAGAACGTCGGCATCGGTGACACCCTCACCGTCATCGCGCAGCCCGGGTCGTTCAAGGTCGAGGTCGTCGGCATCGCGACCTTCAAGACCACCAACCCGGGTGCCGCGCTGGTCTTCCTCGATCCGGCGGTCGCGCCGGCCGAACTGCTCGGCCGGACGGGCGTGGCCACCAGCATCCAGGTGGACGCGGCGGAAGGCGTCAGCGACGCACAGCTCAAGCAGCGCATCGCCGCCGAAATCGGCTCGGGCACCTACGAGTTGGAGACGGCCGACGAGCAGGCCGAGACCGCCGCCGCCCAACTGGGCGGATTCCTCGACGTGATCAAGTACGTGATGCTCGGCTTCGCCGGAATCGCGGTCCTGGTCGGGGTCTTCCTGATCGTCAACACCTTCTCCATGCTGATCGCCCAACGCACCCGTGAACTGGGGCTGTTGCGCGCACTCGGCGCCGACCGGCGGCAGGTGCGCCGGTCCGTGCTCCTGGAGGCGACGCTGCTGGGCCTGGTCGGCTCGACGCTCGGCCTGGCCGCGGGCATCGGGCTCGCGATCGGGCTGATCGAGCTCATGGGCCTGTTCGGCATGAACCTGAAGACCGCCGAGATGGTCATCGGGTGGGCGACGCCCGTCGCGGCGTACGTCGTCGGGGTGGGCGTCACCTTCGTCGCGGCGTATCTGCCGGCCCGCCGGGCGGCCGGTGTGTCGCCGATGGCCGCGCTGGCGGACGCCGAAATCGCCGGTGTGGGACGGCCGTTGCGCGTGCGGGCCGTGGTGGGGCTGATCGTCGGCGCGCTGGGCGCCGCCGCGCTCGTGGGGTGCGTGACGTCCACGGAGACCGGGTCCGCCGCCTCCCTGCTGGGCCTCGGTGTCGTCCTCACCCTCATCGCGACGGTCATCGCCGGGCCGTTGCTCGTCCGGCCGGTGATCCGCGTCCTCGGCGGTTTCTTCCCCGCCGTGTTCGGCCCGGTCGGCCGGATGAGCCAGCGCAACGCGCTGCGCAACCCGCGCCGCACCGGCGCCACCGCGGCCGCCCTGATGGTGGGCCTCGCCCTGGTCGGCGGGATGTCCGTGGCGAGCGCGTCCATGTCCAAGTCCTTCGACGACCAGATCGACAAGACGCTGGGCGCCGACTTCGTGGTGCAGAACGCCAACTTCCTGCCGTTCCCGCAGGAGATCACCGAGAAGGTGCAGGACACGGAGGGCGCGGGACTCGTCGTACGGCAGCGGTTCACGCCGGTCGCCGTCCGGCTGCCGGACGGCAAGCGTGTCGAGACGACCGCTGCGGGCTACGAGTCGCAGCTCGACGAGGTCGCCCGCATCACGTACGCCGAGGGCGACACGGCCGACGCGCTCGCGGACGGGAACATCGCCATGGACGCGGGCTTCGCCAAGGACCACGACGTACGCCTCGGCAGCACGATCCCCGTCGAGTTCCCCGGTGGGCGGAAGACCGAACTGAAGGTGGGGGCACTGACCGACCAGGACGCCGCCGAGGGCTTCGGCACGCAGGGCGGGCTGTTCTTCGGCTTCGGGACGATCGAGAAGTACGTGCCCGGCGGTCAGGACTCCGCGCTGTACGTGAACGCGGCCTCCGGCGCCTCCGCCGACACCCTGCGCTCGAACCTCGACAAGACGCTCGACCCGTATCCGCAGGTGCAGGTGCGTGACCTGGCCGACTACAAGAAGCTGATCCACGATCAGATCGCCGTGCTGCTCTACCTGGTGTACGCGCTGCTCGGCCTGGCGATCGTCATCGCGGTGCTCGGAGTGGTCAACACCCTTGCCCTGTCGGTCGTGGAGCGCACCCGGGAGATCGGGCTGCTGCGTGCGATCGGGCTCGCCCGGCGGCAGTTGCGGCGGATGATCCGGCTGGAGTCGGTGGTGATCGCCGTGTTCGGCGCGGTCCTCGGGCTCGCCCTCGGGCTCGTGTGGGGCGTGTGCGTGCAGCAGGTCCTCGCCCTGCAGGGGATGAAGGCGCTCGCGATCCCGTGGACGACTCTCGTCGCGGTGGTGGTGGGATCGGCCGTCGTGGGCATCGTGGCGGCGCTGCTGCCGGCGTTGCGTGCATCGCGCATGAATGTGCTGGCGGCCATCGCGCACGAGTGATTGACTCGCGGAGCGGCGCTCCGCGCACACGGCGAGCTCTAGTACAGGGCGCCACGTGCACGGCGAGCTCCGCGTACCCGGCGCAACCTACACGGCGTACTCAAGTCCCTTACCGGTGAGGAGAGTTCATGGCCCGCCCGTTCCGCTTCGGCGTCAATCTGATGAGCCTTGCACCAGCCGACGAATGGCGCGCGAAGTGCCGTCGGGCCGAGGAGCTCGGCTACGACGTGATCCTGGCCCCGGACCACCTCGGCATGCCCGCCCCCTTCCCGGCGCTGGTCGCCGCCGCCGAGGCGACCGAGCGGCCGCGCCTGGGCACGTTCGTGCTCAACGCCGGTTTCTGGAACCCCGCGTTGCTCGCCCGCGAGGTGGCCACGACGGACGCGCTGACGGACGGCCGCCTGGAACTCGGGCTCGGCACCGGCTACGTACAGGCGGAGCACGAGACGGCGGGGCTCCCCTGGGGTTCGCCGGGTGAGCGCGTGGACCATCTCCGGCGTACGGTCGAGGAGTTGGAGCGGCTCCTCGGCTCGCAGGGCCGGCAGCCACAGCCCGTGCAGAAGCGCGTGCCGTTGCTGATCGGCGCCAACGGCGACCGGATGCTGCGGCTCACCGCCGAGCACGCGGACATCGCGGCGTTCACGGGGGCGCGCACCCGGGACGGTGGTGTGCTGGAGCCGATCGCGGCGGAGGAACTCGACGAACGGGTCGCCCTGTACCGGAAGTTGGCCGCCGGGCGTGCGGAGCCCGCCGAGCTGAACCTGCTGGTCCAGATCGTCACCGTCACCGACGACCCCGGTGCGGCGATCCAGCCGTGGCTGTCCCACATCCCCCACCTGACCGAGCGGCAGGTCCTGGAGTTGCCCATCGTCCTCGTGGGGACCCTGGACGACATCGTCGAGCGGGTGCTGGCGCAGCGGGACCGGTTCGGGTTCTCGTATCTGACGGTGCTGGAGCCGAACATGGAGGCGTTCGCCCCCGTGATCGCGCGGCTGCGCGAGACCTAGGCCGGCAGAACCCGGCCGTTCGGGACTGCTCGATCGCCGGAAACTGTCAGTGGGTGCCTCTAATCTTTCGCGGAAGTCACAGTGAGGTGGGCCGATTCGGGCCACCGGCCACGCTGTGCCGGTTTCCGAACGGCGAAAGAGGCTGAGAGAACCAATGGGTTGGCTGGCAGTGGGCGACACCTACGAAATCACTCTGGTGGAAGGCCGGGTAGTGGCCCGGTCCGCATCGGAGACGTCCCCGGCAGGGCAGCTGAGACCCCTGCCGGGAGAATTACGGGACCGCCCCGAAGTGATCGAGCTGCAGCGGTTCGCCGAGTGGCTGGACCGGCACGCGGCCCAGTGCGCGGCGCAGGTCGACAACTGGATGGTGTCCTCGCTGCCGGTGCCGACCGGCCTGCTGGCCCGGGTCTGGCCCGACGAGGCGTGGCGGTCGGCACTGCGTGACCTGGTCGTGGTGGGCGAGGGCCCGGACGAGGTCGGTTTTCTGCGGGACGCAGACGACTCGGGTGAGCTTCGGGTGGTGAACCTGGACGGCGAGACCGTCCGCCTCTCCCCCCGCACGGTCACCATGCCCCACCCGGTCCTGCTGCCGGATCTCGACGAACTCCGCGTGTTCGCGGCCGAGTTGGGCGTGGTCCAGGGCGTCGAACAGATCCACCGCGCCACCTGGCACAAGCCCGGTGACATCAACGGTGACGCCGAGACGGTCACCGAGTTCTCCGGCGCCGAGTACAGCTCGTGGTTCCACCTCTCCGCCCGCGCCGCTTCGCTCGGCTACAAGGTCGCCGACGGCCGCGTCACCGGCCGGATCCGGGACGCCGGGCGGGTCTTCACCGCGTCGGTCGACATCGGCAACCCGTACTACGACGAAGAGGGCCGGACCGGCGATCTGAGCTGGCGCCATGGATGGGACCCCCGGCTCCGGCTGTCGGAGGTCGGCCCCGTGGCGTGGTCCGAGGGCATGCGCATGGCCGCGGCCCTGCACGCCGGCCGCACCGTGGCCGCGGACCACGCCGCATGAGCGACACGGCGGCACGGACGACGGCACGGACGGCGACACACCTCGGGGCCACGGCCGTGGTCGGGGCACCTCACACGACAGAGACCGACGGGCGCACACGGATGAGCAGGGCCCCGGGGACCGGCCGTACGGCCACGAAAGGTACGGAATCATGAACGACACGGTGGCCGACGACTCGGTGGCCCGGGGCGATGCGACGGCGGTGGCGGAGGCAAAAGCCGAAGCTGAGGCAAAGGCTGACGCTGAGACTCAGGAACTGCTGCGAGCCGGTGCGGTACTGCCCCCGGGAACAACCGGTGGCGGCGACCGGGCCGTGCCCATGTTCACGCAGGCCTACCGGCATCCGGGCCTGGACGACCGGATCGTCGTACGGCTGGTCGCCGCCGAACAGGGAGAGGGCTTAGGCGCCGGCTTCCTCGGTCTCGAACCCGAGGGCGGGCCGACGGAGGTCGGTCTCGGACAGCCGCGGGCACTCGGCTTCCCGGAATGGGTGCTGGTTCATCACCCCTCGGACGGCCACCTGGCCATGTCCCTGGTCGAGGAGATGAACAAGGTGGCGCGGACGGCGAAATCCAGACCGAAGAAGGCGCGGGCCACCTACGAGTCGATCGGCGAGCGGCTGGCGGGTTCCGTACCGCATTTCCTGCCGACCTTCTACGAGCAGGCGGGGCGGGTGTTCCTGGCCGCCGACGAGACGGCGTACGCGTCCCGGATGTTCGTCAACGCGCGCAAGGCCGAGACGGCGCACGCGCTGCCGTTCGACGAGGAGCGCATGGACGCGGTCTTTCTCGAGTTCGCCCTGGCCGAGGCCGTGCCGACGAAGATGCTCTCCAGCTACGCCAAGGGGCTGTCGTCCCGGGTTCCTGCAGCGACGGCGTTCCGGCACGTTCGCGGACTCTTCGTACGCCTGGCCGCGCACGGGCTGCCTCCGTCGAGTCCGGGCGCGGGTGATCTGCGCAGACTGGCGAAGGCGGTCGCGGGCAGGAACGCGCTCGTGGAGGAGGTCGCCTATCTGCGCGAGATGCTGACACTGCCCGGCACGGTCAAGGCACCGCCCGGCTGGTGGAAGGCCCATCGGCCGGCCCTGCTGGAGCTGACCCGGCAGGAACCCGCCTTCCGCGGCACCCTGCTGGAGCTGATGCCCTCGGGGTGGGAGCGGGAAGAACTGCCCCAGTGGCTGGACCTGTTGGAGAAGTCCGGTGCCACCGCCGGGCTCTGCGATGCCACCCTTCCCGCCGAGGTGCGTCCCGCCGACGGTACGGCCGGCTGGACCCGCAGATTCCTGGACCTGTGGCGGGCGGACTATCGCCTCGCTCCGGCAGAGCTCTATCCACTGGTCGACCGCATGGCCAACACTCTGCGCACCGAACTGGAGGCCTCCGACGGCCTGTTGCCGCCTCCTGTCGGCGATGTGAACCTCCTCGACCAACTGCTGTCCCTGGGCATACCCCTGTCGGAACCCGAGGAGCGACAGAGCCTCGGCCTGGTGTCGTGGGCAGCCTGTGAACACCGGCGCGACCTCCTCGCCCTGGAAGCCGACCACCGCTTCCACCGGGCGTTCCGGCTCGGCTGCCCCATGGACGGCCGGGCAGACCATCCGCAGACCGTCGTCACCTTGGCCGGGTCCCCCGGTGGACGGCCGATGCTCGCCGAATGGGTGGGCGAGGTCAGCCAGAAGTACGTCACGGCGGAGCTGCCCGCGTTCGACGGCTACCACAGTGTTCTCCAGACGCTGAGCTGGCTGCCGGGAGAAGTACTCGCGGTCGCCGAGAAGGCGGTTCGAGAGGCGCTGAGCACCGGCATGGCCCCGGCGCTCTCCCGCGCCCTGCGGTCCGGGCTCCTCGACGAACTGGGCTGGCCCGCCTGGGAAGAGGCGCTCGAAGCGCACGAATCGGGGAATCTGCAGCGGGAGGTCCTCGTCACCGATGCCTGGCCGCACCTCATCGTCCTGGCCGGCATGCAACTCCGGGTGATCGGCGCGGAGGGCACGCTGCTCACGCACGAGCTGTGCGTCCCCGACCAGGTGGCTCGCTACCGCAGGGATGCCGACTATCACTACGTGGACGGCGAGTTGTTCGTCTGGTGGCGTCCGGTCGACGCAAACGGCAGGCAGGGCTACTGGCACCACACCCCCTCGCAACGGGTGACGATCGAGGAGGCCGGCTACTCCCGCACCAGCAATGCGGGCGGGCGCGACGGGATGAACGGCAACATGGCGCCCGTCTCGCTCCCGCTTCCCGGAGGCGGCCGGACCACCGGTCACGGGGTGCTGCGCCGCGGGGACACGGTCGTTCCAGGGGCCCGGCAGGTGATCAGCGACGGCACGTCGTACTGGGTGTGGTCGAAGGTGGGCACCGACTACAAGAACAGGACCTGGCACGCGTACGACCCGGTCGGCGACACGCTCGGCGAACCCGGACAGCCGGACTGGTTCGGCGAGGGCGTGCGCACCGCCCCGGCGGGAAGCACCTTCGAGGCGGGCTGGCTGCTGCCCGCCCCCTCCGTCGCGCCGGGTCCGATGTGCGCCCCGGTGGACGGGCTGCTCGGCTGGCGGGTGGTGACACTGCCCGACGGTTCGCGGCAGGGCGAGGACCTGGCCGGGCGCTCGGTCGTCGTACCGCCCGGCAGGGGCCGCGGCCGCAGCCCGCGTTGGGTGGTGGAGTTCCCCGGCGCCGACCGGCCGCTGGCCGTGATCCAGGAGTACGACGGGATCAGGCTGATCGACGGGAACGGCTCGGTGATGGCCGAGATCCCGCGGGACCACACCGCCGGAGCCTTCACCGCGGGAACCCCGCTCCTGCCTCCCCTGCGCTACTGGCACCTGCTCCAGCCCCGCGACCCGCAGGGCTCCGCGGCGCTCCGCGAGGTCGACGAGGACACCGCGGCGGCGCTTCTGACGGCCGCCATGAAGGAGCGGCCCGAGGAGGACATCGAGGGCCAGGACCATCCAGCGAGGGAGCAGGTCGGCGCGAACGTGCTGCCCGGGATCATCCGCACCTTGTTGCCGCAGGTCGGTCACGACGCGCTGCTCGCAGGCATCGCCGGAGTGGTGCGGTTCGCCGCCGGGCAGCAACGCGTCCTCGACGCCGCGCGCACCCGGCTCGACACGGCGCTCACTGGCGGCGCCCGGAAGGATCAACGGCCCGAACTCAGCGACGGCGCGCTCACCGCGGCGCTGCAGGGCCTCGGCCTCAACGGCCGCAAGTACCTGGTGCAGGGCAGGGCGTACTACTACCACGAATCGTCCGGCAAGATCGTCCGGCTGCTGCGGCTGCTCGGGAAGGCGCAACGGGGCCTCAACGAACCGGCCCCGGCGGGCAGTCCGCACCCCGCCCTGCCCGAGCAGGGTGCCTTGAGCGACATGGACTGGCTGACCCTGCCCACGCTGCCATCCCTGTTGGCTCTGCGGTCCGGCTCGACGGCCACCACCGAGGATCACAGGAAGGTGCTGGAGACGTTCCTCGCCGAACTGGACGCCCAGGAACTCGCGGTGCTGGACCCCGGCCGCTGGCGCCTTGTCCGGCTGCGTCTGGACCGGAGTCTGTTCCAGGGGCCCGGCTCCCTGAGCAGCAATGTGGCGACGGTGCTGCAGTTGGCCGACGGCGCGTTCCTCGTCTTCCTCAACGAATGGAGCCGAAGCGACGCCGACGGCCAGGTGTTCAGGGCGGTCTTCCACGATCCGGCCGGCCGGTTCGAGGCGCCCGCTCCGTACACGCTGTTGTCCGCCGAGCCCTTCGCCCCGGAGCCGGCCCGTGCGCCCGGCTGGTTCACTGCCTTCCGGTCCGAGCTCGCTGCGCGCGGTCCGGCGCCCTGGTACCCGGCGGCCGCCGAGGAGCTCGCCCGGCTCACCGGAATCACCCCGGCCATGGCCCGGCTGACGATCGCCGGAGTGCCTCTGACCGACGACGCGCGGAGGCCCGTGCCCGCCGAGACGCTGAAGACGATCGGAGTGAAGTCGGCCGACGTGGCCGTGGCCAGAGAGGCGGTGGGGTGCCGGGACGCCGGCGTCTGGCAGGCCGTCATGGCTGCGCTGCTGCCCGCCGAGCCGTCCGGGCTGTGGACGGACGGCCCGGACGTGGTCGCTGCGGCGGAGGTCTGGAACCGGCGGGTGGGCCGACGGACGGCCCTCCCCGAGGACGTGCTGCACGAGGCGGTCCGCACCGTGCAGACCACGTCGTGGTGGACACCGTCCGAAGCGCTGCGCGGGTTCGTCGACCGAGTGGCCGAACCCCGGTTGAACCACGACCTGACCTGGACGACCAGAGGTCACTACCTGAGTTCCGTCGAGAACACGCCCGGCTTCGGCACAGGCACCCTCAACGGTTCGGTGGCCCTGGCCGCCTGGCTCGCCCACCGCCTCCCGTCCGGCGACCCGATCCGCGCTCTCCTCCCGGGGGTGCTGACCGCGGTACGCGCCCGGCTGGCCCACCCGGACCTGCTGATCAACCTCGGCAGGCGGGTCGATCTGGAGGCGTTCCGCCGGGGTGCCGGGGACCCCTCGGAGACGGGTGACGGCTTCGTGCGCTACGGCGCGGTCGTGCTGAGCACCACGGTCCCCGACCCCGTCGCCGCCGTCCGCCCCGCGCTGCTGGACGCTGCCGGGAACGACCCCCACCTGGCGGCGGTGGTCCCCGGTGAACGGCCGAGCGCCGAGGACATCGCCCTCCGGCTGGTCCACGACCGGCGGTTCGCGGAGCTGCTCGCCGATCCCGGGGCACCAGTGGCGGGTGAGCGCGACGCGGACGGTCTGTGGTGGCCGCAGGATCCCGCCCGGTCCGTGCCCGACCTCGTCGGTGAGGTGGCCGAGCGGTACGGCATCGGCGAGGACGCCGCCGTCATCTATCTGATGCTGCTCGCCATGCCGGATCCCACCGACCACCACACCGCCCGCTGGACCGGCTGGGCGAAACAGCGGGGCGGTACTGCCCGGCTCCGCGCCGCCCGCGCCGAACTCGCCGCGACCGACCTCGTACTCGAAGGCAGCCGCACCCGGGCGGGACGCTCACTGTTCCTGCCCGGTGGCTGGACCCAGCTCGCGAAGCCGTACGTTCCGCTGGAGCGGTGGAAGGTGCCGATGTACGACCTGCTCCACGGCGAGGAGGCCGTCCTGGGCGTCGTCGTGCCCACCGGGCCCGTCGCCGATCTCTACCGGGCGGCCTGGCGGCGGGTTCTGGACGGGGACGAGCCCCGGCTGGAGGAACTCGAGGTAGCCCGGCCGCGGAAGGCGCGCCGCTGATTCCTGGTACGGAGGCGGGGCGGGCCGGGGGCGGGCTGGGGGTGCGCCAGGGGCGGGGCGGTCGTGGCAGAGCGCACGACCGTCTCCGCGGGCCGGGAGCGGCTCCGGCCGGGCCTCCGGGTCGCGCCTCCGAGCCGGGCCTCCGGGTCACGCCTCCAGGTCACGCCTCCAGGTCGCGCCTCCAGGTCCGGCCTCCGGGTCGAGTACGGCTCCGGTCGCTTCGCCCTTCGGACCGTGTGTTCGTACGCCGTTCGGCTGCCCGGCCGTTCTCGACGGTGGTCCGAGCCGTACCCACCCCGCCCCACACCGCTGTCGCCTTCGGTCCCCTCTCGCTTGCCCGTCGGGCGGGCGAGCACCCTCGTGGAGCACCCCGATGACCCATTCCGACACGACCACCCCACTCCCACCGGTCGCGCCTGAGGTGTTCGCCTCCGCGGTGGAGAGTCTCACCACCCGGCTCCGCGGCAGACTGGACGCTGCCGTCGAGGCGCTGACGGCCGCACCCGTCACCGCCGAGGGCGGGACGTTCGGCGTCCGCTGCGGCGAGGACGCCCTGGTGACCCTGTCACCGGACCCGTCCGGCACGGTCACCGACACCGAACAAGCCCGCTGCACCTGCCTGTTGGCACCGCGCTGTCTGCATCGGGCGGCGGTACTGGGCGCCTGCCCGGTTGCCGTCACGGAATCCGCCCGGCCCGTGGTCATCGCCCCGTCCGTGCTCTCCTGGCCCGGCGCAGGCGCTGAACCCACCGGTGCTGTTCCGCCCGCCGGACCGGACCGTACCGGCGGACCGGACGGTACCGCCGGACCGGACCGCATCGTCGAACCGGACCGGCCCACCAACGGGATCCACCCGACCGAACAAGTCAGTCCCACCGAGCGGGTATGCCCCTGCACGCAGGCCAGCTCCACCGAGCAGGTCAGTCCCACCGAGCGAACCCGGCTCGCGGACCCCGACCCCCGCCCCGAGCCCGCCCACGCCCCGGCAGACGCCCCCACAGGGCCCACCGCCGCCCAGATCCGTGCGGCCGCCGACCTCTGGACGGCAGCCGCAGCCGTGCTCTCGGCCGGAACGGCCGGTACGGGAGCGGTCCTTGAGGCCGAGCTGCTCCGCGCCGCCCACACGGCACGTCTGACGGGCCTGCACCGCGCGGAGGCCGCGGCGCTGAGCGTGGTGCGCTGTCTGCGTACGGCGCGCGACCCGTACAGCCCGGACAGGCTCGCCGAGTTGGTGACCGCCCTGCGTGAACTCCTCCTCGTCGCCCACCTGTTGAAGTCCGGCGTTCCCGAGCCCGCACTGATCGGCGCCGTCCGCCGCAACCACCGCCCCGACGGTTCGCTGCGGCTCTACGGCGTCTGCCGCGAACCGGTGATCGGCGCCGGCGACCTCGGCGGTGTGGTCACACATCTCCTCGACGACGACGGCCGCTGGTACACGCTCCGCGACGTCCAGCCCGGCGGCCCGGCGCGGGCCCGACGGGCCGGTACCGCCCTTGTCGCCATCCGGAGCTTCCTGAGCGACCACTTCCGGGTGTCGCGCGGAGGCCTGATCATCTCGGGAGCGACCGTCTCCCCGGAGGGGCGCCTGCTTGCGGAACGAGGTGTCCGTGCCACCGTCGCCGCCGGACGCCCCTGGGCCGAGGCCGCGCCTGCGACGGTGTTCGCCCGCCCGCTCGCCGAGTCCGCCGCCGTGCGGTTCCCGGCGTCGCTCGTGGGTGACGCCGGAGAGGGCGGCGATCACGAAGAGGCCGGTGATCCTGGAGGGACCGGGTACGCCCGTCCCCTGATCGGCTGTGACGTGGAGATCGCCGCGGCCGACGGCGAGGATCTGCTGGTCCGTGAACTGCCCCGTGGCGCAGACAAGTTCGCGGACTGCCCGCCCGCCCCCGGTCCACCGGTCCGGCTGGCCCCCGCCCACAGCCACCCCGCTCTCGCCCACACCGCCAATCTCCGGCAGCTGGGCGCGCGTCCCGGGCTGCGGATCCGGGTCCTCGGCCGCCTCGACCCCGACCGGGTCACGACCCTCCGCGTGCTCGCCGTCGGCCCCGTACCCGGGACAGAGGTGACACTGCGCCTCCCGGACGACTGGCAGGGTCGCGCCGATCTCGGCTACGACCTCCTGCACAGCGACCACTTCCCGCCGGACATCGCCTCTCCGTCCCCGCCCGCCCTCTGCTCCTGCGCCTCCCGCGCCGCCCCTTCCGGCGACTCTCCCCTCTGGCGCGTACGGCGTCTGGTCGAGCTGGCCGTCACCGGCGGACGCCGGATCGCCGCCGAATCCACGCGCGGCAACGATCACGACGGCCACGCCGCCGCGCTGCGGCGCAGCGGACTCGTCACCGGCTCGGACCTGATCACCGCGCTCGGAGCGGTGGCCGGCCGCCGCTCCCTGGACGTCTTCGGACGCCACAGCGGAGCCGACCCGGACCAGTACGCGACCCAGTGGCTCGCCACAGCCGTCTACCTGGCCGCCGCCGAAACGGACCTGAAGCACGGGACATGGCCCGGGCCCGGGCACGAGCACACCCACACCGACAGCGGCCACGGCACCGGCACCGGCACCGGCAATTCATGATCCGTACGCTCGATCACCCGGTCCGGAAACCGTTCGCCAGACAGGTCGGCGCTCTGCTTGGCTCGCCCCATGAGTGATCTCCACATCCGCTGCGCCACCCTCGCCGACATCGACACCGTGTTGCGGTTCTGGCGCGAAGCCGCGGAAGGAACCAGCATCAGTGACGACCACGCCGGAGTGGCCGCCCTCGTGACACGAGACCCCGAAGCCCTGCTCCTCGCGGAGCGCGACGGCACCCTGGCGGGAACCGTCATAGCCGGCTTCGACGGATGGCGATGCTCCGCCTATCGACTGGCCGTACACCCGAACCACCGCCGACAGGGCATCGCGAGCGCTCTGCTGGAAGCGGCCGAACAGCGCTTCGCCGCGCTGGGCGGCCGCCGCGTCGACGCCATGGTCCTGGAGGCCAACGAACAGGCCCACCACACCTGGGCCGCCACTGGCTACCATCGCGAGGACCACTGGCGACGCTGGGTCAAGCCGCTGGCCGACTGACCGAAGCGCGGGACGTGCTTGATCCTCTGTCCGCGGGGGACCCGGTCGTCCCCAGGAAAGTCGTCTCCTCAGGAAAGGTGTGAGCCTCCGCCCATGGGCGAGCCTCCCGGTACCCGACGGCGCGGCGTCCCGCTGTGCCGTCATCGCGCGATTCCCCCGCCCGTGGCCGATCATGGGACGGAGGTGACCCGATGACCGAAGTGCTCCTCCTCGCCGTGGCGGTGCTGCTCTCGCTCGCCTGCGGCGCCTTCGTCGCGGCGGAGTTCTCACTGACCACGGTCGAGCGCAGCGAACTGGAGCGGGCCGTCGAGCGCGGCGAGGTCGGCGCGGCGGGCGCACTCAAGGCCGTACGGAACCTCACCTTCCAGCTCTCCGGCGCCCAGCTCGGCATCACGGTCACGAACCTGGTCGTCGGCATGCTGGCCGAGCCGTCCGTCGCCAAGCTCATCGCGGGTCCGCTGGAGGCCGCCCGTGTCCCGGAGTCCGCGTCCTCGTCCGTGGCCCTGGTCATCGGTACGGCCCTGTCGACGGTCTTCCTGATGGTGGTCGGCGAGCTGGTGCCCAAGAACTGGGCGATCTCCTCACCGCTCGCCGTGGCCAAGCGGGTGGCGACACCGCAGCGCTGGTTCAGCTCACTGTTCCGGCCCTTCATCACCCACCTCAACAACACGGCCAACCGTGTCGTACGCCGTTTCGGTGTCGAGCCCGCCGAGGAGCTGGCCTCCGCGCGCGGCCCGCAGGAACTGGTCGCGCTGGCCCGGCACTCCGCGAAGCAGGGTGCCCTGGAGCCGGACACCGCCGAGCTGTTCGTGCGCACGCTGAACCTCGCGGACCTCACCGCGGAGAACGTGATGACGCCGCGCGTCCAGGTCATCGCCCTCGACGTCCAGGCGACCTGCGAGGACGTGGCGAACGCGACCCGGGCGACCGGGCTGTCCCGTTTCCCCGTCTACCGCGGCAACCTCGACTCGGTCGTCGGTGTCGCGCACATCAAGGACTGCGTCGCCGTGCCCGCCGACCACCGCGCTCGTACGCGCGTGTCGACGCTGATGCGCGAGCCCCTGCTCGTACCGGAGTCGCTCACCGTCGACCGTCTCCTGGACCGGCTGTCCGGCAGGCGCACGATGGCCGTCGTCATCGACGAGTACGGCGGCACCGCCGGGGTCGCCACCCTGGAGGACATCGTCGAGGAGGTCGTCGGCGAGGTGCGGGACGAGCACGACCCCCACGAGACGCCCGATCTGGCCCCGGCCGGCACGGACGACGAGGACCGCACCCTGTACTCCGCCGACGGCTCCGTACGCATCGACAGGCTGGCCCGGGTCGGTCTGCGCGCACCGGACGGACCGTACGAGACGCTCGCGGGCCTGATCGCGGCCGAGCTGGGGCGCATTCCCGCCGAGGGGGACACGGTCGAGGTCGGCGGGTGGCGGCTTGACGTGGGGGACGCGTCGGGGCGGCGGGCCGCGCGGGTGCTGATGCACGCGCCGCGCGCCATGGACGTCCCGTCCGAACGGCCCGGGAAATCGCATGAAGGGGGCGAGCGATGACCGCCGTACAGTTGCTCATCGGTCTGTTGACCCTCGTCGTGAACGCCTTCTTCGTGGGAGCCGAGTTCGCGCTGATCTCCGTGCGCCGCAGTCAGATCGAGCAGTCCATGGAAGGCGGCGCGGAGGGCGACCGGCGGGCGCGCAGCGTCCTGTGGGGGCTTGAGCACGTGTCCGCGCTGATGGCGGCGGCGCAGCTCGGCATCACGCTGTGCACGCTGGTCCTGGGTGTGGTCGCGGAGCCGGCGATCGCGCATCTGCTGGAGCCGGTGTTCCACGCGGTGGGGCTGTCGAAGGGCACCGGGCACGCGATCTCGTTCGTGATCGCGCTCTCCCTGGCCACGTATCTGCACATGCTCCTCGGTGAGATGGTGCCGAAGAACATCGCACTCGCCGAGCCGGTGCGGACGGCGCTGCTGCTCGGTCCGCCGCTGGTCGGGCTGTCGCGGGCGCTGCGGCCGGTGATCTTCACGGTCAACGCGTTCGCGAACGGGCTGCTGAAGCTGTTGCGGGTCGAGGTGCGGGACGAGGTGTCCGCGACGTTCTCGGACACGGAGCTGGCCCGGCTGGTCAAGGACTCCAGCGAGGCTGGGCTGATCGACGACCGCGCGCAGGAGAGGCTGCACGACGCCCTGGAACTGGGGCGCCGTCCGGTGCGGGACGTGGTGCTCCCGCTGGAACGCGTCGTCTACGCGCGCGTGGGTGTCACGGCCGAGCAGTTGGAGGCGCTGTCCGCGGAGTCCGGCTTCTCCCGCTTCCCCGTCGTGGACGAGGGGCGTCGCATCGTCGGCTACCTCCACGTCAAGGACGCGCTGGACGCGATGCCGCGCGACCTGCCGTTCCGGGTCCAGGACATGCGGTCCATCGCGCGCGTCCGGGAGAGCACGCCGCTGGACGACGTACTCACGGCGATGCGACGCAGCCGTACGCACCTGGCCGCGGTGCTGGGTACGGACGGGCGGCTGGCGGGGCTGGTGACGATGGAGGACGTGCTGAGGGAGTTGTTCGGGCAGCCGGTGTGACGCGGGAGAGCGCTGTGGGCGTGCGCCGGGCGGCAGACCGATGGGTATGTGCACGGGTTATCATCTCTTCCGCCATGCAGACGAATGCCACCTACACCAGTCTTGTCGCGATCGGCGACTCCTTCACCGAGGGCATGTCGGACCGCCTCCCCGACGGCTCGTACCGCGGCTGGGCCGACCTCCTCGCGGCCCGGATGGCCGCTCGGACACCCGGGTTCCGGTACGCCAACCTCGCGGTACGCGGCAAGCTCATCGGACAGATCGTCGCCGAGCAGGTCGACGTCGCCGCGGCGATGCAGCCCGACGTGATCACACTCGTGGGCGGGCTCAACGACACACTGCGGCCCAAGTGCGACATGGGGCGGGTCCGCGGACTCCTGGAGGAGGCCGTCGAGCGCCTCGCCCCCGCCTGCAAACAGCTCGTGCTGATGCGCAGCCCCGGCCGCCAGGGCCCGGTCCTGGCACGGTTCCGCCCGCGCATGGAGGAACTCTTCACCTGCGTTGACGACCTCGCGTCCCGCCACGGCGCGCTCGTGGTCGACCTCTACGGGGCACCGTCGCTGGGCGACCCCCGGGTGTGGGACGTGGACCGGCTGCACCTGACGGGCGAGGGGCACCGCCGGGTCGCCGAGGCGGTGTGGCAGACACTCGGGTACGACCCGGAGGACGCCGACTGGCGCACGCCCATGCCGCCGTCCCCGCCGCCCGGCTGGGGCGCCCGCCGCACCGCCGACGCGCGCTTCGCCCGGCAGTACCTGCTGCCGTGGATCGGCCGACGTCTCACCGGCCGCTCGTCGGGCGACGGCCGCCTGGCGAAACGACCGGACCTGCTGCCGTACGAGACTCCGGGGGCGTAAGCCACGACGAGGGCCCGAGGCGCAGGGTTCAGGAGGCGTCGAGCCATTGGCGGCGACAAGCGGGCTGGTGCATCGAGCCCCCTGGGCGCCGAGTCGGTCGGAAGCGTTCGAGCCGGCCAGTGGGGTCGAGGCGGCCGGTGGCGTGTACGGCTCGTACGGCGCATGATCGGGCTCGCCGCCCCACGAGCCGGGCCAAGGGAACGGAGTCCGCTGTGACCACCACCGTCATCAACCTCAAGGGCCGCATCCACGACTTCGGCCCCGGCCTCGAGGACGCCCCGGCGGACCTCGTGTACGTCGGCCGCCGCTGGACCATGGGGCACTGGGACCTTCCCCAGCACCCGCTCTACAACCCGTTCGCCGTCGACACCGCCACCAAGAAGCGCGACGGCACCCGCGCCGAGGTGATGGCCAAGTACCGGGCGTACCTCCTCGAACGCCCCGATCTCCTCGCTCTCGTACCGGAGCTGCGCGGCAGGACGCTGGCCTGCTGGTGTGCGCCGGAGCTGTGCCACGGCGACATCCTGGCGGAGCTGGCCGACGCGGGGTCGTAGACCGCCGGGGCGGAATCCGTGGATCACCGCGGGGCCGGCTCCCGACCCCGCGCCGCGCTCTCGTAGCTTCCGACAAACGGGCCCGTGGCGCTGGCCTGCAGGAACCGCCAGTAGAATCTGGACACGTGACTGCGCCCGCAAAGCCCCGTATCCCGAACGTCCTCGCCGGCCGCTATGCCTCGGCCGAGCTCGCCACCCTGTGGTCCCCCGAGCAGAAGGTGAAGCTGGAGCGTCAGCTCTGGCTCGCCGTGCTGCGGGCCCAGAAGGACCTCGGGATCGAGGTGCCGGAGGCCGCCCTCGCCGACTACGAGCGGGTGCTGGACCAGGTCGACCTGGCCTCGATCGCCGAGCGCGAGAAGGTCACGCGGCATGACGTGAAGGCGCGGATCGAGGAGTTCAACGACCTCGCCGGGCACGAGCACGTACACAAGGGCATGACGTCCCGGGACCTCACCGAGAACGTCGAACAGCTGCAGATCCGGCTCTCCCTGGAGCTGATGCGCGACCGCACGGTCGCCGTCCTGGCGCGCCTGGGCAAGCTCGCGGGCGAGTACGGCGAGCTGGTCATGGCGGGGCGCTCGCACAACGTGGCGGCGCAGGCGACGACGCTCGGCAAGCGTTTCGCGACCGCCGCCGACGAGTTGCTCGTCGCGTACGGCCGGGTCGAGGAGCTGCTCGCCCGTTACCCGCTGCGCGGCATCAAGGGCCCGGTGGGCACGGCCCAGGACATGCTCGACCTGCTGGGCGGGGACGCGGCCAAGCTCGCGGACCTGGAGCAGCGGATCGCCCGGCACCTGGGCTTCTCGCAGGCGTTCACGTCCGTCGGCCAGGTCTACCCGCGCTCGCTCGACTACGAGGTCGTGACGGCGCTGGTGCAGCTGGCGGCGGCGCCCTCGTCCACCGCGAAGACGATCCGGCTGATGGCCGGGCACGAGCTGGTCACCGAGGGCTTCAAGCCCGGTCAGGTCGGCTCCTCCGCGATGCCGCACAAGATGAACACCCGCTCCTGCGAGCGCGTCAACGGCCTGATGGTGATCCTGCGCGGCTACGCCTCGATGACGGGCGAGCTGGCGGGCGACCAGTGGAACGAGGGCGATGTGTCCTGCTCGGTGGTGCGCCGGGTCGCGCTGCCCGACGCGTTCTTCGCGCTCGACGGTCTGCTGGAGACGTTCCTGACCGTGCTCGACGAGTTCGGCGCCTTCCCGGCGGTAGTGGCACGTGAGCTGGACCGCTACCTGCCGTTCCTCGCGACGACCAAGGTGCTGATGGGCGCGGTGCGCGCGGGCGTCGGCCGTGAGGTCGCGCACGAGGCCATCAAGGAGAACGCCGTCGCCTCCGCCCTCGCCATGCGTGAGCAGGGCGCCGAGCGCAACGAACTGCTCGACAAGCTCGCCGCGGACGAGCGCATTCCGCTGGACCGCGCCGGGCTCGACGCCCTGATGGCCGACAAGCTGTCCTTCACGGGTGCAGCCGCCGACCAGGTGACCGCGGTCGTCGCCCGGATCGAGGAGATCGTGAAGCAGCACCCGGAGGCCGCGGGCTACACACCGGGGGCGATCCTCTGACGCGGTTCACTCCCGCCGAACTGGAGGCCGCCCGCGACCGGCTCGTGCCGGATGTCGCCGCGGACGGTCTCCAGGTGCTGTTCTGCGGTATCAACCCCGGCCTCATGACGGCTGCGACGGGCCACCATTTCGCACGCCCCGGCAACCGCTTCTGGCCGGTCCTGCATCTGTCCGGCTTCACGCCCCGGCTGCTGAAGCCGTCGGAGCAGGGCGAGTTGCTGTCGTACGGGCTCGGCATCACCAATGTGGTGGCGCGGGCGTCCGCCCGGGCGGACGAGCTGAGCGCGGACGAGTACCGGGAGGGCGGGCGGCTGCTCGCCGCCAAGGTGGAGCGGCTGCGGCCGCGGTGGCTCGCCGTGGTGGGCGTGACCGCCTACCGGGCGGCCTTCGACGACCGCAGGGCCGCGGTCGGGCCGCAGGAGCGGACGTTCGGCTCGACGCGCGTGTGGGTGCTGCCCAACCCCAGTGGTCTGAACGCGCACTGGACGGCGGCGACGATGGCGGAGGAGTTCGGCCGGTTGCGGGAGGCCGCGGAGGCGTGACGGGTCGTGGTGGGGCCGACTCAGGGACCCGTCACGGCGGGGCCAACTCCGTGACCAGCGCGAAGAGTTGGAACTCCAGCCCCTCCTTGGGCTCCGAGACCCCCACGGCGACCCAGCGCCCGGTGCCGTCGGCCTCCCACAGGTCCACGTGTCTCACGTAGGCGCTGAGGTAGGCCCACGGCTTCGGTATCTGCTCGTCCGGGTCCTCGGAGCGCAGGAAGACACCATCCAGGCTCGTGGGATGTGCCTCTCCCCAACGCTCGTTCAGCCTCTGTGAGACGCCGTTCCTGTAGGCGGTGAACTGGTCCGCGATCTCCGTCCGCTCCCCCTGGTCACCCGTCCCGAAGCCGTGCGTCGTCTCCAGCACCACCAGGTGGTAGCCGGGTCCCCCCGCGCCGATGTCCGACCAGCCGTGCGCCGCGGGGAAGTCGCGGACGCACAGCTCGTCGATCGTGGCGAGGTGTCGCTCAGTGGTCATGAAGTCCAGTAAAGCGGTCACCACTGACACTTGGCGGCCCGTCAGGTGACAACGGGTACTCGGGTTCACGCGTCCCGACGGCGAAGGCTCCCGGCTCCGGCGAGGAGCACGGCCACCGCCCACCCCGCCGTCACCGCCGCGAGAGAGCCCGGGCGGCCGGCCGTCGGCACCGGGACGGCGAAGCCCCACGTCAGCGCCGTACCGGCAAAGCCGGGGGTGCGGGACCGTGCGCAGGCGGTGATCGGGGCGTGCGAGTCGGGGTTCGTGGCGGCCGGCCGAACCGGGCCGGGGGTGCGGAGAGGGTCCCCGGCACTCGCCGGAGGCCGCCGCGCCGAGTACGATCCGCCCAACCAACACGCGCACTAGCTGGGAGGACGGACGTTGGGGCGGTTGACCGGCGGGGATCCCTCTCTGCTTCGGAGGATCAACTCCGCGGTGGTGCTGCACGCCCTGCGCGCCACGGAGTTCGCGACGCTCACCGAGATCACCCGGGTGACCGGGCTGTCCCGGCCCACGGTCGAGGGCGTCGTCGAGGGGCTCATCGAGGGCGGGCTCGTCGTCGAGACAGCGGCCGAGGAGGGCGCTGCCCGGCGCCAGGGCCGTCCCGCGCGCCGGTTCCGCTTCCGGGCGGAGGCGGGCCATCTGCTGGGCCTGGAGATCGGCCCGCACCGCGTTGCCGCGCTCCTCTCGGACCTGGACGGCCGGATTCTCGGCTCGCTCGCCAAGGACGTGTGCGAGACCGCGTCGGCGGACGAACGGCTCGATCGGCTGCGTACGGCCGTCGCGGAGCTGCTGCGCCGCGCCGGGGTCGCGCGGGGCTCCCTGCGTGCCGTCGGCGTGGCCTCGCCCGGGATAGTGGAGGCCGACGGCACCGTACGCCTCGGTACGGCGCTGCCGGAGTGGACGGGGCTTCCGCTGGGCGAGCGGCTGCGCCGTTCCTTCAAGTGTCCGGTGCTGGTCGAGAACGACGCCAACGCGGCGGCGGTCGCCGAGCACTGGAAGGGCGCGGCCACCGAGTCCGACGACATGGTCTTCGTGCTGGCCGGACTGAGCCCGGGCGCCGGATCGCTGATCGGCGGGCGGCTGCACCGCGGCTTCGGGGGCGCGGCGGGCGAGATCGGCGCGCTCCACCTGCTGGGCCGCGAGGTCACTCCGGAGACGCTGCTGTCCACGACGGACGAGCCGCTGCATCCCCTCGACGAGCAGGCCGTCGCGGAGGTGTTCACCCACGCGCGTGAGGGCGACGAACGGGCCCTGGCGGCCGTCGACCGCTTCATCCAGCGTCTGGTCCACGACGTGGCCGCGCTCGTCCTGGCACTCGATCCCGAGCTCGTGGTGATCGGCGGCTGGGCGGCGGGCATCGACGGCGTACTGGAGCCGCTGCGCAAGGAGCTGGCCCGCTACTGTCTGCGGCCGCCCCGGGTGACGCTGTCGCTCCTGGGCGAGGCCGCGGTGGCGACGGGCGCGCTGCGGCTGGCGCTCGACCATGTGGAGGAGCAGCTCTTCGCGGTGGAGGGCACCGTGACGGCGCGCCGCTGAACGGCTCCCCCACGCGGAAAACGAAACGCGTCGCGGCCCGGGGTCCCGGGCTGCGACGCGTACGGGTGGAGGGTCGTCAGGAGGCCCGACGCTCCGGGTCGTGGTGGATCTCCACGCCGCCGGAGTCCCCGAACGTCAGCCGGCAGGTGTCCGCGCGGTACGTGGCGACGGAGACCGCGGCCGTGCCTCCCTCGGCGACGAAGCGGGTCGTAACGACGAGGACGGGCGCGCCGGGGAGTCGGTCGAGTTCCTTGGCGTCGTCCGCGCGGGCCGAGCCCAGCTCCACGGAACGGTCCTGGCTCTCCAGGCCGAGGCGCTGGAGCTCGCGCAGCACGGCACGCGCGCGTGCGGCTCCCGAGGGCGCGTCGATGCCGGAGAGGTCGGGCACCGACGAGGCCGGGATGTAGAGGAGTTCGGCGGCGACTGGCTGACCGTGCGTCATCCGGGAGCGGCGCACGATGTGCACCTGCTCGTCGGGGTCGGTCTCCAGGGCCTGTGCCACCGCCGAGGGCGGGACCGCCAGCGTGCAGTCCGCGAGCTGCCAGGCGTCGCCGACCGCGCCCGGCCACGTGTGCTGCTCGGATCCGACGGCCACGCCCATGCGTGGCGGTGCCACGGTCGTGCCGACGCCGCGGCGGCGCTGGAGCCGGCCTTCCAGTTCGAGCTGCTCCAGGGCCTGGCGGAGCGTGGCCCTTGCGACGCCGAACCGGGCTGCGAGATCACGCTCGTTGGGCAGGATCTCGCCCACCGAGAACTCGGAGTCGAGTGCTTCGCTCAGCACGGTCTTGAGATGCCAGTACTTGGGCTCCGGCACCGTATCCAACTGCGTGGTCCCCACCGTGTCCTCCGCAATCGCCGTGTCCCGGCGGCTTTTAACGCCCTTGTTTATTAAAGGTTCCTGCACTATCCCTGCGACCATATGGCGGCCCCAACCCTTGGTCAAGACCAATCCTCGATCCGTTACAGCTCGCACAGATGTGTTTACACAGAGCGTTCATGCGGTGTTCGCGATGCGCCGTATTCGTGACACAAAGGCAAAGCCCCCGCCTGGTGGACGAGGGCTCGGGCCGGGCGGAGCGTGTCAGTCGACGGCGAGCGACAGCAGCTTCTCAGGGTTGCGGATGATGTAGACGCACTGGATCCGGCCGTTCACGACGTCGAGTTGGAGGACGCTGTCGGGCTTGTCGCCGGACAGCACCAGGAGTGCCGGTCCGCCGTTGACCTCCAGGAAGCGGAACGATGCGTCCGCAACGCCCTTCCGCGTGACTCCGGCGATGAACCGGCCCACCTTGTCGGCCGACTCCAGGACCCGCAGCGGCGCCTGGGCCAGGCCGCCGCTGTCGCCCACCAGGCGTACGTCGGGGGCCAGGAGGGACATCAACCCCTCGAAATCGCCCTCTGTCGCGGCGGCGAGAAACCGTTCGGTGAGATCGCGCTGTTCGGCGGGGTCGACCTCGTAGCGCGGCCGCTTCTCCTCGACGTGCCGACGGGCCCGGCCTGCGAGCTGCCGCACCGCGGACTCGCTGCGGTCGAGCGTGACCGCGATGTCCGCGTACGGATAGCCGAAGGCCTCCCGGAGCACGAACACCGCGCGTTCCAGGGGCGACAGGGACTCCAGGACGACGAGAACGGCCAGGGAGACGGAGTCGGCGAGCACCGCCCGCTCCGCCGTGTCGGGGACGGTGGCCCCGAAGTCGGTGACGTACGGCTCTGGCAACCAGGGCCCTACGTAGGCCTCCTTGCGGGTCTGGGCGAGCCGCAGCCGGTCGATGGCGAGCCGTGTCGTGACGCGCACCAGGTATCCGCGCGGTTCGCGTACGTCGGAGCGGTCGGCGCCGGACCAGCGCAGCCATGCCTCCTGGACCACGTCCTCGGCGTCGGCCACCCGGCCGAGCATGCGGTAGGCGACGCCCGTCAGGACGGGCCGGTGTTCTTCGAAGACCTCGGTCACGGTGTCGGTAGCCACGGCACCATCCCAACCCGGCGCGCCGGGTCGTGTCCAGGCGAATAACGGGTGGTCCCGCACACCGTGGCCTGCGTACGGGACCGATCGGGAGGTGCGCGGAAGGCGTTGAGGGCCGTACGCCCGGGAGGTTGACGGCATCCGGGGGGCTACCCGTGGGTAGCAATTGCTGACAAGGTGTCTAGGAGTCAGCCGGTCATCAGACGAGGAGCAGCTCCATGTCCGCCACGGTCTCCTTCAGCGTCCCCTCTCCGCTCGGCCCGCGGACCGTGACCCTCGCGTACGCGCGCGTGGGCAGCGGCGAACCGCTCCTGCTGCTGCACGGGATAGGCCACCACCGGCAGGCCTGGGACCCGGTCGTCGACATCCTGGCGGCCGAACGCGACGTGATCGCGGTGGACCTGCCCGGCTTCGGCGAGTCGCCCGCGCTGCCGGACGGACTCGCCCACGACCTGCCGACGATGAATGCAGCGCTGAGCGGGCTGTGCGAGGCGCTGGACCTGGACCGGCCGCATGTGGCGGGCAACTCCCTGGGCGGGCTGCTCGCCCTGGAGCTGGGCCGCGAGAAGCTCGTACGGTCCGTCACGGCGCTGTCGCCCGCCGGGTTCTGGTCCCCCGTCGAGCGGCGGTACGCGTTCGGTCTGCTGCAGGCGATGCGGGCGGCCGCGCGAAGCATGCCGCTGCCGATGGTCGAGCGCCTGTCCCGGTCGGCGGCGGGCCGCACCGTGCTGACCAGCAGCATCTACGCGCGCCCGGGCCGCCGTTCACCCGAGGCGGTCGTCGCCGAGACCCTCGCGCTGGCCAATGCCCAGGGTTTCGCCGAGACGCTCAGGGCCGGTGGGTCGGTGCAGTTCTCCGACGACGTCCCCGGACTTCCCGTCACCGTCGCGTGGGGCACCCGGGACCGGATTCTGGTGCGCCGCCAGGGGATCCGGGCCAAGCAGATCATTCCGCGGGCCCGGCTGGTGCGGCTGCCCGGCTGTGGGCACGTCCCGATGAACGACGACCCGGCGCTGGTCGCCCGGGTCGTCCTGGACGGCAGCCGCTGACCCGCCTCGCGTCCACCGGCCCAACGCGCCCGATCCCAGGGCGACTCCGGCACCGACCAGGGCGCTGCCGACGGCCTGGGGCGCCCCGTAGGAGCCCGTTCCGACGAGTGGGGCCGTGCAGGCCGCCGCGACGGGGATGAGCCCGGAGAAGAGCGTGGCGCGCTCCGCGCCGATGCGCTGCATGCCCATGTACCAGCAGACGAAGCCGATGACCGTGACGATCGCCGCCTGCCACAGCAGGGCGGCGGTCTCGGTGGTGTCGGGTGTCCGTAGCCAGGCGCGGCCGTCGACGATCACCCCGGCCACCGCCGACTCCACGGCCGCGACTCCGCACACGGTGGCGGACAGCAGCCGCGGCCCGAGCGGCCGCAGCACGGGCACGGCGAGCACCGCGAAGCCGACCTCTCCGACGAGCGCGCACAAGGAGAAGGCGATTCCGGCTCCGTCGGCGCGTCCCCACCCCTGGACGGCGAAGGCACCGCAGGCCACGAGGAACGCCCCGTACAGGACGATCCGTTGGGGCCGACGGCCCTCCAGGAGCGGTACGAGAACGGCCACGACGACCGGGGCGCAGCCTACGAAGACACCCGGTACCGCCGGTTCCGCGGTGCGTTCGGCCGCGATCACGGCGAGGTTGAACCCGACCATGCCGACGGCCGCGAGCAGCGCGAGCCGCGTCCACTGGGCCGGCGTCAGGGTGCGCAGGGGTGCCGCGCCGCCCCGTCCGACCAGGGGCAGGAGCAGCAGACAGGCGAGGCCGTAGCGGACGAACTGCCCGCCCGCGTACGGGTAGTGGCCCAGGACGCTGTTGGCGGTGAAGGAGCCTCCGACGAGGACGCAGGCGAGGGCGGCGAGCAGGGCCCCGCGGGTGGTGGTGGCGTTCATGCTCGTGACGTTATGAAGGGCGGCGGCCCGGTTTAAGGTCCACTTCCATGACGTCATCGGGGACCAATCCGGATACGCCCGGAGCGGCGGAGTGGGCCGCCGCGTGGGAGCTGCTTCTGCCGGCCGCTTCGGCACCGGCACGCGCGCGTGGCCGTTCCCTGCAGGCCGCGCTGCGCGAGGCGGTCCGTTCGGGGCGGCTGACGCCCGGCACCCGGCTGCCGTCCAGCCGTGAACTCGCCGCCGATCTCGGAGTGTCCCGGGGCCTGGTCACCGAGGCGTACGAGCAGTTGACCGCGGAGGGCTACCTGCGCAGCGACCGGGGTGCCGGAACGTGGGTCGGCGGGGCCGTCCGGGCCGCCCTCCCCCGCGCGCGGGACCTCGCTCCCCGCTCCCCCGGCGCCCGGGCCGACTTCCTGCCCGGCACGCCCGATCTGTCGCTCTTCCCGCGCGCTGCCTGGTCGGCCGCACAGCGCGGGGTGCTCGCCGAACTGCCGCACCACACACTGGGGTACCCGGACCCGCGCGGGCTGCCCCAACTGCGTACGGCTCTCGCGGAGCTGCTGGCCCGTCGCCGGGGCGTGGTCGCGGATCCGGAGCGGGTGATGGTCGTCTCCGGTGTGGCACAGGCGATGACGCTGCTCGGTTTCGTGCTCCACGCGCGCGGGGTGCGCACCGTCGGTGTGGAGGATCCCGCGAGCCCGGAGCACGGCACCCTGTACGCGTCGGCGGGCATCGGCACCGTACCGCTGCCCCTGGACGACGAAGGGCTGGCAACCGGGCCGCTCCGGGCGTCGGGAGTGCGGGCGGTGGTGACGACGCCGGCGCACCAGTTCCCGTCGGGGATCGCCTACTCGGCGCGGCGCCGCGCCGAACTCCTCGACTGGGCACGCGCCGTGGACGGACTCGTCGTGGAGGACGACTACGACGGCGACTTCCGGTACGACCGGGCACCGGTGGGCGCCCTTCAGGGACTCGATCCGGAGCACGTCGCGTACACGGGATCGGTCAGCAAGTCCCTGGCACCGGGGCTGCGGCTCGGCTGGCTGCTGGTGCCTGCGGCACTGGCCGAGGAGGTCGTCGAGCGCAAACGCACGATGGACCTCGGCAATCCCGTCGTCGACCAGGCCCTCCTCGCCCGCTTCGTGGAGCGGGGCGACTACGACCGCCAACTCCGCCGCTGCCAGCGCGCGTACAAGGAGCGCCGCGACACGCTGGTCGCGGCCCTGGAGGACCACTTTCCCGGCGCGCAGATCTCCGGCATCGCCGCCGGCCTCCACGTCATCGCCACCCTGCCCGACCGCTACGGACCGCAGAACCACTTCCTGGACCGAACAGCCACGGCAGGCATCGCCCTCCGTCCCCTCACGGACTACACACGCGCCCCGACGCAGGACGACGTGGTGCGCCTGGTACTGGGATACGCCCACGTCTCTCCGACACGCATCCGAGAGGGCGTGCGCCTGATGGCGGCGGCAGTGAAACCGGCCCCATAAGGGGCGCGGGGACCTGCGCGACCAGCCCCCACAAACCGGACGTCGTCCTGCGACCCGCACACCCCGGCTCAACCCAGCGGAGCGGATCGCGTTTGTTCACTTGTGGTTTGTGTGCGCGCTGCGGCACACCAGTAAGTGTGGCCGTGCACACTGGTCGAACCCGTCCCAGGAGGCGTCCCATGTCACACCGCCCGCCGAACCCGTTCCCCGGCCGCCGCAGCGTCCTGCGCGGCTCGCTCGCCGCGTCGGCGGCGCTCGCCCTGCCCTCCTCGGTCGGCACGGCCCCCGCGTTCGCCCTGTCGGGTCGGCCGAAGGCGCTGTGGGGTGTGCAGGCCGGAGACGTGACCACGAACTCCGGCCTCGTATGGGTGCGTTCCGACCGCCCCGCGCGGATGATCGTGGAGACCTCCGCGACCGAGTCGTTCCGCAGGCCGAAACGGTGGCACGGCCCCCTCCTGGGCGCCGACACCGACTTCACGGGGACGGTCCCGCTGCGCGGCCTGCCCGCGGGCGAGCAGATCCACTACCGCGTGACGCTGGCCGACCCGGACGACTATCGCCGCACCGGTGAGCCCGTACCGGGCACCTTCCGGACCGCCCCCGCCAAGCGGCGCCAGGGTGTCCGGTTCCTCTGGTCGGGCGACATAGTGGGCCAGGGCTGGGGCATCAACCCGGACATCGGCGGCCTCTACGCGTACGAGGAGATGCGCCGTCTGAACCCGGACTTCTTCCTGTGCAGCGGTGACACGATCTACGCGGACGGCCCCCTGTCGGCGTCGGTGACGCTCCCGGACGGCCGTGTCTGGCGGAACGTCACCACCGAGGAGAAGTCCAAGGTCGCGGAGACCCTCGCCGAGTACCGGGGCAACTTCCGCTACTCGCTGCTCGACGAGAACGTACGCCGGTTCAACGCCCAGGTGCCGACGATCACCCAGTGGGACGACCACGAGGTCGTCAACAACTGGTACCCGGGCGAGATCCTCACCGACGCCCGCTACACCGTGAAGGACGTCGACACGCTGGCCTCCCGCGCCCGCAAGGCGTTCAGCGAGTACTTCCCGATCTCCACGCTCCCGTCCACGGGCGAGGACGGCCGGGTGCACCGCGTCGTGCACCACGGTCCGCTGCTGGACGTGTTCGTGCTCGACATGCGTACGTTCCGCAACGCCAACTCTCCGGACCGCCAGCCCGACGACACCAACGGCATCCTGGGCGCGGAGCAGCTGGTCTGGCTGAAGCGTGAGCTGGCACGGTCGCGCGCCGTGTGGAAGGTGATCGCCTCGGACATGCCGCTCGGTCTGGTCGTGCCGGACGGCGCGACGGACATCGAGGCCGTCGCGCAGGGCGACCCGGGCGCGCCGCTCGGCCGCGAGCTCCAGATCGCGGAGCTGCTGCGGTTCGTCAAGCACCGCCGGATCACCGGCACGGTGTGGCTGACGGCGGACGTGCACTACACCTCGGCGCAGCACTACGACCCGTCGCGCGCGGCCTTCAAGGACTTCGCGCCGTTCTGGGAGTTCGTCTCCGGTCCGCTGGCGGCCGGTGGTTTCCCGGCGAACGCGCTGGACGGCACCTTCGGTCCCGACCGGGTCTTCATCAAGGCGCCGACGACGGCGAACGTCTCGCCGATGGAGTCCCCGCAGTACTTCGGAGAGGTCGACATCGACGGTGACAGCGGCGAACTGACCGTCCGTCTGCGGGCTACGGGAGGTTCGGTGCTGTTCACGAAGGTGCTGCAGCCGGGGCGTGTGGGCCAGTAGTTCGCGTGCGCGCGGACCGGCGAGATCGCGTCTGTGCCGGTCGGCGGGTCCCGTACTCTCGAACCTCGTGCCGCGTACCGGAGTCATCCCCCGGTGCGCGGCACGACCGTTGGCCCATTTCTTGCGTTTTCGCAGGTCAGAGCCGATTGTCAGTGGTCGCCTCTACGGTTTTTCCATGACGCGATCTTTGCAGGCCGTGGCCTACACCCGACCCTCCGCGCTGGAGTCCGCACCGGACGGACGGCGCCTGGGACTTGAGACCTCGCGGGGTGCGACGCCCCGCGGGGTCGAGGACCATCCGCGTTTCTTCGCGGGCTTCCTGACGTCGCCTCAGGTGGCCTCGGCGGGTCTGCTCGCGGTGGCCGACGTGGCGGGGGCGCGGTACTACCAGCGGCAGCTGCGGGCTTCGCTGGACCCGGTGGTCACGGGCAACGGCGACCGGCTCCGCTTCGAGTCCTTCTCCGGGTGCGGTGGGGTGTACGCGCGTCTGGACGTGCTGGACACGGGGCTGGACGGCGGGGAGGTGGGCCACGGCACGACGAACGTCGACGTCAACAACCCATTGCGGCAAGCCCTGTCGAGGATCGGCTCGGACGATCCGCTGCATCTGCGCGTCGGCCCGGACGAGATGGCCGTGACCACGCTCGGCGGGCCGGTCGTGGAGAAGAAGGTGCCGCTGCCGGACCGGTGGCTGCGGGGGTTCGCCGAGGCCCAGGTGACAGCGGCCGGCTTCGACCTGCGGGCCGAACTGCCCGCGGCGGAGGCTGTGCGGTTCCTGCGGTCCCTGCCCCGTTCCACCGCGCGTGGCGCCTCCCGGAGCGCGGCGTGGGTCGTGCCGGCCGGGCGGGGCTTGCGGCCCACGACCAGGCCGGTGCCCGGAGCCGTGTGCCTGCCGGGCCCTGAGCGGCTGGCCGCCCTCCAGAGGGTGCTCCGCCATGCGACGGCACTGCGGGTGTACGGTCCTTCGCCCGCCGGGGACACCGTGGCGGCCAGTGCCTGGGAGGTCGTGCTGCCCGGGATGCGGCTCACTCTGACACTGTCCCCGGAGGCTTCGCGGGGATTCTCCGGTGAGGGTGGCGTCCTGGACGCGCTGGCCACCGACGAGGCCGCCGAGGACGCGGAGCTGATCTCGGTGCTCCTCGCCTGGGAGCCCCGGATCGACATCGGGGACCTGTCCGCCGCCTCGGGCCTGCCGGCCGACCGTGTACGGGCCGCCCTGGTCCGCCTGGGCACCTCGGGGCGCGTGGGGTACGACACGGCGGAAGCGGCCTACTTCCACCGCGAACTGCCCTACGACGCCGAGCGCGTGGAGCGGCACAACCCGCGCCTGCGGGCGGCCCGGGCGCTCGTCGCGGAGGGCGCGGTGGTCCTGGACGGTGTGCTCGGCACGGTGACCGCGCAGGACGGGCACACACACCGGGTGCGCGACGACGCGGGAGCGCTGAGCTGCAGTTGCCTGTGGTGGGCCAAGTACCGGGGAGGGCGCGGGCCGTGCAAGCACGCACTGGCCGTGCGGATGGCCCGCCGGGGAGCGGTGGCCGGACAGACAGAGGTTCTGATCGACGGGAGTGCGCGATGAGCGGTGCGGTATCGGCGGACGAGGCGTTGCTGAGGGCTGTGCGGGCGGGGCGGATGGGCGAGGCCGCGGGGCTGCTGGACGGCATGACGGATGCCGAACGACGGGCTTGTCTGCCCGCGTTGAAGGACCTCCGCAAGGAGTTGCGGGCCGCGCCCTGGGACGCCGCGTCGAGGAAGGCGTATCCCGCGCTGCACGCGGCCGGAGCCGCCTGCCACACCGGAGCGGCCGGGACGGCGACCTGGCTCACCGCCGCCGACCTGCGCTGGTCCCAGGCATCGCCCGGAGTGCTGCTCCATGTGCTGGGAGACCGGGAGCGCGACTGGCTGGGCGACGTGGCGCACCGGCTCGCGGAACGCCCGCCGCTCGCCCAGGTGCCGTACGAGCTGATGTCGGGCCTTGTACGGCTCTCCGGGTGCCCGGTGCCGACGACCGAGACCTATGTGGTGGGCTGGATCGAGCAGGTCGGCAGCCTGTGGCAGCGCGGTGACACGATCCTTCAGCGGCTTCGCCAGGACCCGTACACGGCGGAGCTGGTCGCCGCCGTCTTCGAGATCGCGGACATCGGGAGCCGCCTGGACTGGCTGTTCGGTGACGGACCGGACAGCTGGTTCAACGCGCTCGCGCAGCTCACCCGGGAGGGCGCCCTCGACCGGAGGGCCACGGTGGACGCCTGCGTCGCCCGCCTGCTGCGCGGCGGTGTGCCGTCCGACTGCCGGGTGTTCCTGCGGCTGCTGACGGCCCTGGAGCTGACCCGGGACGAGGAGCGGGAGCGGGCCGCCGACTGGCTGGCGCTCGCCTCCGACGCGGTGTCCACGGTGGCGTCGCACGCCCAGTCGGTGCTCGGATCCCTCGCACTGGACGGCGAGTTGACGGCCCGGCAACTCGCGGAGATGTCCGGCGGTGTGCTCTTCCGCCCGGAGAAGAAGCTGGTCCGGGCTCAGCTCGTACTCCTCGGGAAGGCGCTCCGGCGCGACCCGTCGAGCGCGGCCGAGCTGCTCCCCGCGGTGGCCCAGGCCTTCGGGCACGAGGACACGGATGTACAGGAGCGCGCGCTGAAGCTGGTCGAACGCCACCTGACCGCGGCATCCCCGGAGGTGCGGGGCGAAGTGGCCGACGCGGCCGGGGAGTTGAGCCCGGGACTGCGAGTGCGCGCCGCGGAAGCGCTGGGCCTGGACGAGGCCGACCGGGTGCCGGAGCCCTATGTGGAGCTGCTCCCGCCCGCGCCGGAGCCGGCTCGGGTCCCGTCCGCGCCGGACTCGGCGGTCGAGCTGGCGGAGGAGGTCGGCGCCCTGCTGGCGTCCGATGGTGACGTGGCGGCGTTCGAGCGGAGCCTGGACGGTCTGGTGCGGCACGGGTACCGGGACCGGGACGCGCTGGCCGAAGCGCTGAAGCCCGTGGTCACCCGGCTCTGGTGGGTCGACGCCGACCCGCAGTACACCTCGGTGGAGAAGCACTTCCGCCAGGACCCGCACGGCCTGGAGGTGGTGCTGGCGACCCTGCTGGGCCAGGTGAGTACGGCCACGCTGCACCGAGCAGACCAGCACGGGCCGATGACGGACCCCTGCGTGCACAGCGCGGTGGCCGCCGCCTTCAACGCCCGCCTGTGGGAAGCGGCCTACCGGCTGCGCACCGACCCGCTGCCGTTCCTGCTGGCCACGCCCACCTGGGGGTCGGGCCTTCTGGAGCCGGACGAGTTGGTGGCCCGCCTCGACGAGTACCACCGGCTGGGCGCCCGGCCAGGGAAGGCCGACTTCACCCAGGCACTGCTCCGCGTGCGGCGCGACGACCCCACCGCGACCGCTGCCGCCGCCGAACAGGCGGCCTCGCTCGGCACGGCGGAGGGCAACAGGCTGGCGCTGTGGCTCACCACCGACGGCCCGTCCCTGCCCTGGAGCAGCCGACGGACCTCAGGGGTCCGCATCCTGCTCGAACTCGGCGAACTCGACGGGATGCCGGGAGAGTTCCCCCCGGCGTTCCGACGGCTCGGTCGACCTGTGGGTCTCTTCTCGGCGCGCGCATACTGCGCCCACTACTGGGACCAGACCGAGCGACACCACTGGCTTGCCGTGGTGCCCGGGCAGCGGGAGCTGGTGGCCGCGCGACTGCTGCGCGAACTCTCCTCGGTCGCGGTGGAAGGCACCCGTGGCGATGCCTCCGTACTGCCGCTGCTCGCCGAGGCGCCCGGCGAGGCGGGCGAGGCCGTGCATCTCGGTGTGGCGTACGGGCTCGGCGCGCGTCACCCGGAGGACCGGCTCAGCGCGGTGGACGCGCTGCTGGTGCTGGCCGCGCGGGGACAGTTGGACGCCGAGGGACTCGGCGCGGATCTGGGGCAGCTGATGCGCCGCGGGGCGGTGAAGCCGCTGCGGCTCGCCGAGTCCGTGCGGACCGCGGCGACGACCGGCGCGTACGCCACCGTCTGGGAGATACTCCGCGCCGCGCTGCCCGTGCTGCTCGCGGATCTCGCGACGGACGGCGCCGCCGCGTCCGCCCGCGGGTTCGGGGAGCTGCTGGCCGTCGCCGCGGAGTGCGCCGAACGGACGGGAGCGCGCGGCTTCATGGCACATCTCGCCCAGGCGGCGGACCGGCGCGGTTCGTCCCGGCTCGTCACCCAGGCCCGCCGGCTGCGTGCCACGCTGGATCACGGGGTGGCCGCCTGAGCTGTCGGCTCACGTCAAGGGGTCGTAAAAAATGCAACAAAGAGGGCAGAAACACACTTAACCGATCAGTCACAAAGCGTTCGTGATCACGCAACACCCATCCTTCACAGTGACTGTATGACTCAAGACATGTCTCAAGTGATGCGTGCGAAAAACGGCAGGCCGGTCCACCACTGGCGCCGGGATCTCGTGGAACTGGCCGCGCTGTTCACGGCGGTGGCGGTGGCGGACGCCGTGGCGAACCTCATCGGGCACGGCCCCGACGGCCCCACCCTCCTCCTCGTCTCGGCGGTCGTGCTGGTCGCCACGGCGGGATTCCACACATGGTGGTCACGCCGCCACGGCCATGCTCCTCCGACAGGCGATACCGACTCCCGGCCGACCGCCGCCGCGCGGAAGGCCGGGGCGTCCGAAGCGGACGCGACCGCACCCGAGGCCGTCGCCGGGGAGACCGTGCTGTGGCGGATGCGGACCACCGTTCGCGACGAGCCGGGATCACTGGCGTCGCTGTGCGCGGCGCTGGCGGGACAGCGGGTCGACATCCTCAGCCTCCAGACGCATCCGCTGACCGAGGGCACCGTGGACGAGTTCCTGCTGCGTGTTCCCGCGCAGGTCTCGGCCGCCGACGTCACCCGGGCGGTGTCGCACGCGGGCGGCGCCGGCACCTGGATCGAGCGGGCCGACGCCCACGACCTGGTCGACGCGCCCACCCGGGTACTGGGCCTGGCCACCCGCACGGCCCTGGACGCGGCCGAACTACCATTGGCGCTGCGGCAGTTGCTGGGTCGGTGCACGATCCGGTCGCTGCCCGCCGGGTCGGTGCGCGGTGATCGCGCGGACGAAGCGGCGCCCGTCGAGGGGGCACTTGAGGACACTGTGATGCGGCTGCGTGCCCCGGAAGGCGGAGTGATCACTGTGGAGCGGCCGTATCTGCCGTTCACGCCCACCGAGTTCGCGCGGGCCCGGGCGCTGGTCGAGCTGGACGCCCGGCTCGGTCCGCGCGTCCCGCGCAGCCAGGACGTCCTGACGCTGCCGCAGGGCAACGACATCACGGTGCGCCGCGCCGACGCCGGTGACGTCGACGCCGCGAAGGCCATGCACGAGCGGTGCTCGTCGCGCACGCTGAGCATGCGCTACCACGGGCCGGTCGGCGACGCCGACAAGTACCTCAACCACCTGCTCAGCCCCCGTTTCGGGCGCACCCTCGCCGTGCAGACCGCGTCGGGGCGCATCGTCGGGCTCGGGCATCTCCTCTGGGACGGCGACGAGACGGAGATCGCGCTGCTCGTCGAGGACGACTGGCAGCGGCGCGGTATCGGCAGCGAACTGCTCGGCCGACTGGTGGCGATGGCCGTCGAGGCCGGCTGCGAGAGCGTGTACGCCGTCACGCAGTCGTCCAACACCGGCATGGTCGCCGCGATGCGCGGCCTGGACCTCCCCCTCGACTACCAGATCGAGGAGGGCACGCTCGTCATCACGGCCCGCCTCGACGCGGCGCGGGTGAGTTCACGACTGCCGTACGACGAGGTCCAGCAGCACCAGCCCGAGCACTCCGTGCGGGACTGACGAGGAGGCGAGCGCCCGCTTCGTCCCACGACGGCTGTCCCGGTACAGATCATCCCGCGACGGCGGCAGGCCCGGCGAGCTCCGCCGGGCCTGCCGCCGTTCCCACGGAGCCCTCACCCGCGGAGCCCTCACCCGCGGCCCAACGCCCCGTCCAGATCCCGCCAAAGATCCTCCACGTCCTCCAGCCCCACCGACAGCCGCAGCAGCCGGTCGCTCACCCCGCTGTGGCGCCGGTCCTCCGCGTCCACGATGCGGTGGCTGATCGAGGCCGGATGCTGGATCAGCGTGTCGACACTGCCGAGGCTCACCGCCGGGGTGATGAGGCCGACGGCGCCTATCACCTCGTGCGGATCGCCGTGGATCTCGAAGGCGATCATGGCGCCGCCGAGCCGCGGATAGTGGACCCGGGCGACACGCGGGTCGGCGGCAAGCCGCCGGGCCAGTTCGGCGGCGTTCGAGGAGGCGGCACGCACGCGTACCGGCAGGGTCGACAGCCCGCGCAGCAGCAGATATCCGGCGAGCGGATGCAGCACACCCCCCGTGGCGAACCGGACTTGCCGCAGCCGACCGGCGAACTCCTCGTCGCAGGCCACCACCCCCGCCATCACATCACCGTGCCCGCCCAGGTACTTGGTGGCGCTGTGCAGCACGAGCCGAGCGCCCTGTTCGGCGGGGCGTTGCAGCACCGGTGTGGCGAACGTGTTGTCGGCGAGCAGCGGAACGCTTCCGCAGGCGTGGGCGATCGCCCGCAGATCGAGTTCGGCGAGTGTCGGGTTGGCGGGCGACTCGACCAGTACGAGACCGGTGTCCGGCCGCAGGGCATCCGCGATGCCCGCCGGGTCGACCCACGTCACCTCGGACCCGAGCAGCCCGGCCGTCAACAAGTGGTCGCTGCAGCCGTACAGGGGTCGTACGGCCACGACATGGCGCAGGCCCATGGCGATCCGTACGAGCAGCACGGCACTCAGGGCGGCCATGCCGCTCGCGAACGCGACGGCGCTCTCGGTGCCCTCTAGACGGGCGAGGGCGGTCTCGAAGCGGGCGACGGTCGGGTTGCCGAGGCGGCCGTAGACCGGCGGACCCTCCGGCTCGGCCCCGTCCGTGGCGAACGCGTCGATCCGGGCCGCCTCGCCCCGGCTGTCGTACGACGGATAGGTCGTGGACAGATCGATCGGTACGGCGTGCAGCCCCTGCCGGGCGAGATCGTCCCGCCCGGCGTGCACGGCCTCGGTGGCCAGCGCGCGCAAGCCTCCGGTGGCCGGGCTCCGCAAGCCTCCGGAAGCCGAGCCCCGCACGCCGTCGGTGTCCGGGCCCCGTCGGCCGTCGATGGCAGGGCCCCGCACGCCGCCGCTCTCCTTCACCCCGAGCGCCGCCTCCCCGGCCGGTGTCCCCTTCCTGTCCGTCGTCTCCCCGGCCGTCGCCCGGCCCGCTCCCTCTACGTCGTCACACGTGTCGCGTACATCAACGCTGGCGAAGTCCATGGACAGCAGCCTGAACACCGAACGGGCGATTGACGCGGACGTCCGTGTTACGTTCGGGCCATGGCCGAATCAGTCGTACTGGACCCGGTGGATCTTCATCTTCTGCGGTTGCTGCAGAACGACGCCCGGGCCACCTACCGCGACCTCGCCGCACAGGTGGGTGTCGCGCCCTCGACCTGCCTGGACCGGGTGGCGCGGCTGCGCCGGGCCGGCATCATCCTGGGCCATCAGCTGCGCCTCGATCCGGCCAAGCTGGGGCGCGGCCTGGAGGCGTTGCTGTCCGTGCAGGTCAGGCCGCACCGGCGGGAGTTGGTCGGCCCGTTCGTGGAGCGGATCAGGGCGCTGCCCGAGTCCCGGACCGTGTTCCACCTCACCGGGCCCGACGACTATCTCGTCCATGTGGCTGTCGCGGACATGGCGGATCTGCAGCGGCTGGTCCTCGACGGCTTCACCGCACACCGCGAGGTGGCCCGCGTCGAGACCCGGCTGATCTTCCAGCAGTGGGACTGCGGGCCCCTTCTGCCGCCCGAGCCCGCGGGGATCACGCCCACGGCGAAATCGGGCTGACGCGGCACCGGGCGCGGAGAACCGGGCTGACGCGGCGCCCGTCATCGTATGAGGATGGCCGCATGTCACAGACGAAGAACCCGCTGCCCCGCGAGGTCGCCGACACCTACGTCGACGAGCTCATCGCCCTCGACCCGGTCACCGGAACGTATCTCGGAGTGAAGGAGAGTTCGGGCTCGTTGCCCGACACCTCGCCCGCCGGCCAGGACGCGCTCGCGGCACTCGCGCGGGCCACCCTGGCGCGGCTCGACGAGGCGGAGCGGCAGCCCGGCGCGGACAGTGACATCGAGCGCCGCTGCGCACGCCTGCTCCGCGAGCGGCTCACCGCCGAACTCGGCGTGCACGATGCCGAGGAGGGCCTGCGGGCCGTCGGCAACATGAGCACGGCCGCGCACGCGGTGCGCGAGGTGTTCACCGTGACGCCCACGGACACGGACGAGGACTGGGCCGCGATCGCCCGGCGGCTGCGTGCCGTGCCGACGGCCCTCGACGGCTACCGCGAATCCCTCTCCCTCGGCCTGGAGCGCAAGCTGTACGCGGGCCCGCGCCCCACCGCGACGTTCATCGAGCAGCTCACGGAATGGTCGGACACCGACGGTTCGGGGCGCGGCTGGTTCGAGGACTTCGCCTCGGCCGGCCCCGAGACGCTGCGTGCGGAACTCGACGAGGCCGCCGGAGCGGCGACCGCCGCCGTGGTCGCCCTGCGCGACTGGATGCGCGACGTCTACGCGCCCGCGATCGAGGGCGCGCCGAACACCGCGGGCCGCGAGCGGTACGCGCGCTGGTCGCGCTATTTCAACGGCACGGATCTCGACCTGGACGAGGCGTACGCGTACGGCTGGGCCGAGTACCACCGGCTCCTCGCCGAGATGAGGAAGGAGGCCGAGAAGGTCCTGCCCGGCGCCGACACCCCGTGGGTCGCGCTCGCGCACCTGGACGAGCACGGCAGGCACATCGAGGGCGTCGACGAGGTCCGCGAGTGGCTGCAGAGCCTGATGGACCAGGCCATCGAGGAACTGGACGGCACGCACTTCGAACTGGCCGAGCGGGTACGGAAGGTGGAGTCCCGCATCGCCCCGCCGGGCAGCGCCGCGGCCCCCTACTACACGGCACCGTCGGAGGACTTCTCACGCCCCGGCCGTACGTGGCTGCCGACCATGGGGCAGACCCGCTTCCCGGTGTACGACCTGGTGTCGACCTGGTATCACGAGGGCGTCCCCGGCCACCACCTCCAGCTGGCCCAGTGGGCGCACGTGGCCGAGAACCTCTCCCGTTACCAGGCGACCATCGGCGGCGTCAGCGCCAACTGCGAGGGCTGGGCGCTGTACGCGGAGCGGCTGATGGACGAGCTCGGCTATCTCAAGGACGCGGAGGAGCGGCTCGGCTATCTGGACGCCCAGATGATGCGCGCGGCCCGCGTCATCGTCGACATCGGCATGCACCTGGAGCTGGAGATCCCGGCGGATTCGCCCTTCCACCCGGGGGAGCGCTGGACTCCCGAGCTGGCGGAGGAGTTCTTCGGCGCCCACAGCAGCCGCCCGGCGGACTTCGTGGAGAGCGAGCTGACCCGCTACCTCTCCATCCCCGGCCAGGCCATCGGCTACAAGCTCGGCGAGCGCGCCTGGCTGCTGGGCCGTGAGAACGCGAGGAAGCGGCACGGCGACGCGTTCGACGCGAAGGCCTGGCACATGGCGGCCCTGTCCCAGGGTTCGCTGGGTCTGGACGACCTGGTGGACGAGCTTTCCCAACTCTGATCGGGTACCGCGACGGCGACCGGGCCCGGCAGCGCAGTCGAGTGCGCCACAAGGAGCCCGGTCGCCGGACCGAATGTCGACGGACCGCACGCCGACCAACCGCATCTCGACGAACGCCTCAGCGCCGGAACCCGCCCTCCGAGTCGATCACCTGCCCGGTGACCCACTCGGCCTCGTCCGTCGCGAGCCAGGCGATGAGCCGCGCGGGATCGTCCGGCATCCCCCAGCGCCCGGCAGGGAACATCGCGGCGATGGCCGCGTACTCGTCGCCCGTCATGTAGTCCGTGTCGACGGGGCCGGGGTTCACGGCGTTCACGGTTACCGCGTGCTCGGCGAGCGTGGTCGCCAGCGAGCGGGTGACCGAGGCCAGGGCGCCCTTCTGAAGGGCGTACGCGATCTCGCCCGGCATGCCGCCCGCGATGTCCTGGCCCGACGTCATCATCACCACACGCCCACCCGCCGTACGCGGTGGCAGAGCGGCACGCAGCCGGGCATAGGCCTGGACGAGGAGGATCACGGAACGGGTGTCGACGGCCCAGTGCGCGTCGAGCATCGCGGCGTCGATCGTGTCGAGCGGGCCGTCCGAGCCGCTGAGCGCGTGGTTGGCGACGAGGATGTCGATCCGTCCGCCGAGGGCGTCGGAGGCCGTGGCGATCAGTTCGGCGGGGGCCGCCGGGTCGGAGAGGTCGCCCGGTCCGCCGACGACCCGCGCTCCGGAGTCGGCGAGCGCCTCGCGGATCCCGGCGACCACCTCCTCGGGGCGGTCCGCACCCCAGGGCATGTCGGCGTCGTGCGGCACGTGGTGATGCGCGTACACACTCGCCCCGTACGCGGCCAGCCGTCGGGCCACGGCGTAGCCGATCCCTCCGCGTCGGCTGGCGCCGGTGACCAGGGCGGTACGGCCACGCAGCGGGAGGGGGTCGCGGCGCAGCGCTTCGGGTGTGGGGGAAGGGAGTTGGGGTGGCATGGCGGACCATGATGGGCGGTGCCAGTGCGCGCCGCATGTCATTTTCCGCGGCGGGTGGGGCGGCGGTCCGGTACGCGCGGACATCGTGATTCGGCTGGCGCGGGCCGGGCGGTTCGGCTGGCGCAGGCCAGGCGGTTCGGCTCGCGCAGGCCAGGCGGTTCAGCTCGCGCAGGCCAGGCGGGCCGCCGGGCACGGGGCCCGGGATATCACGCCCGCCCCTGGCCCGCCCGTCGCCTGCCCCTCCCTCGCCCCTCGGCCGGGGCAGGTCGCAGGCCCGCCCTCAATCACTGGGCGAGGCCATCCATCACTGGCCGAGGCCCAGCGTCATTTGCTTGAGGCCGTGCGTCGCGGCCCGAGGCCACGCGTCACTGCCCGAGCGGCCTCAGTTGCACGAGCCCGATCCACGTCTCCGGCCCCGGCTCCGCGTGCGCCGCCCGCACCGCGTACCGCCCCGGCGCCAGCTCGATCCGCAGATGCCCCGTCTTCGTCGACTCCTCCCCCGGCCATGCCGCGTCGAACAGCACGACGGGCCCGGGGATCTCCCACAGTACTTCCCGCTCCCACGCCGCCCCGGCGAGGGCGGCGGGAACCCCGGCCAGCAGCTCGCGCTCGGACTCCCCGGCACACCACCGTACGAAGGTGCCGTGCTCCGGCAGATAGGCCGTCGCGGCGGGATCGTCGCCGAGAACGAGGGCGGTGGTGTTGCCGACGGGCAGCAGGCCGACGAAACCCTCCACCTCGCACGCCCTGTCGTAGTCGGAGGCGAGCTCGTCGCCGTCGGCCCCCGTCCAGAACGGCAGCACCACTTCCGGTATCGCTATGAGCGGTCCACCGCCCGACTCCACCCACTCGACCGAACTGGGACCCGCGTAACTCGCCATGCCCAGAAGCTACATGGCGCGGCGACCCAGAATTGACGATTCCTTTGCACTCCGGGCGAGGTGATACACGACTGAGTCCGTACGACGTCTCGACGACGGCGGTACGGCGGTCAGCATCCGCAGTCCTCCGCGCCGACCGGAGCGGTCAACGGGTCGGCGCTGCGCCGCTCGTGGCCCTCCCAGGTCTCGAACTCGAAGCCCTCGCGCGCCCAGTACTCGAAGCCGCCGAGCATCTCCTTGACCTGGAAGCCGAGTTCGGCGAGAGCGAGGGCGGCACGGGTCGCGCCGTTACAGCCCGGACCCCAGCAGTACGTGACCACCGGCACGGCCCTGTCGAGGAGTTGCTCCGCCTGCTCGGGGATGAGCGCGGTGGGCAGATGGATCGCACCGGGCACATGCCCCTGGTCCCAGGACTCCGTGGAGCGGGAGTCGAGGACGACGAAGCCGGGGTCGCCGCCTGCCGCCAGTGCGGCGGCGACGTCGGACACGTCGGCGTGGAAGGCGAGGCTCGCTCCGAAGTAGGCGGCGGCCGCGGCGGGCGACGCCGGGGCGACTCGCAGAACGGGGTTCACGGCGACGGCGTTCCGCGTGGCGGCGACGGCGCTGCTGTTCCCGGTGGCGCTGGTGCCGCCCGTGGTGGTGCTGGTCGCGGTCATGGTCCGGCCTTCCTCCCGGTCCCGCCGACACCGTCGTACGACGGCCGGGTGCCTTCTCCGCACCATCCGCGCGGGACTCCATGACCAGAAATCTACGGCGGGTGATCCCCTTCCTGAAGGAGCAATCCACGGCCCTGCCCTTGATCCACCGGGGATTCCCCTGCTATCCATCGACTATGACCGCTTATTCCCCGGACGCCACCGACTGGCGCATTCTCGAAGTCCTCCAGCGCGAGGGCCGGGCCAGTTTCGCCGAGCTGGCCCGTGCCGTCTCGATGTCCGCGAGCGCGGTCACCGAACGCGTGCGCCGCCTGGAGGAGGCAGGCGTCATCCAGGGCTACGCGGCGGTCGTGGACCCGGAGAGCCTGGGTCTGCCGATCCTGGCCTTCGTGCGGCTCCGCTATCCGAACGGCAACTACAAGCCGTTCCACGACCTCGTCGCCGCGACCCCCGAGATCCTGGAGGCGCACCACGTCACGGGCGACGACTGCTTCGTCATCAAGGTCGCGACGCGCTCGATGAGCCACCTGGAGGAGGTCTCGGGCAAGATCGGCACACTCGGCTCGGTGACGACGAGCGTCGTGTACTCATCACCCCTGCCACGACGCCCCGTCGGCCGCTGAAAGCAAAGCGACGGCCACGCAACCTGCAGACCCCCAGACCCCAAGACCCCAAGACCCACAGCCACACGAACGAGTGGTCAGCCGCCCCCTTGCCGCACAACCGACCCCGACCGCCCCTTCACCACTTCCAGTTGCGCATGGATCCGGCGACGCAGATCGGCGACATGGCTGACGATGCCGACGCTGCGGTCCCGCTCCCGCAGGGAGTCGAGGACGTCGAGGACCTCGTCGAGCGTCTGGTCGTCCAGGCTGCCGAAGCCCTCGTCGATGAAGAGCGTGTCGAGGCGTACGCCCCCGGCCTCGTCGGTGACCACGTCGGCGAGGCCCAGCGCGAGGGCGAGGGAGGCGAAGAACGTCTCGCCGCCGGAGAGGGTCGCCGTGTCGCGCTCACGGCCGGTCCAGGCGTCGACGACGTGCAGGCCGAGGCCGCTGCGGCCCCGCCCGGCCCGGTCGTCGGAGTGGACGAGGGTGTAGCGCCCCGAGGACATGCGCGCCAGGCGCGTGGTCGCGGCGGCCGCGACCTGTTCCAGCCGGGCGGCGAGGACGTAGGACTCCAGGCGCATCTTGCGTTCGTTGTCCGCGGACGTGCCGGCCGCGAGCGTGGCGAGACGGGCCACACGGTCGTACTCCTCGCGCAGCGGCCCCAGTCGGCGCACGGAACCGCCCGCCCGGTGGGTCAGCCGGTCGAGTTCCGTGCAGCGGCGGCGGGCCGCGTCGCGGGCGGAGCCCGCCTCGCGCACCCGTCGGCCGGCGGCGGACGCGGCCTGCTCGGCGGCCTGGAGGTCGGCGGGCGGCTGCCCGGCGGCGGCCGTCGTCTCGGCCTCGGCGAGCACCGCGCGGACCGCCGCCTCCTCCTGCTGCCAGGCGTCGAGCCGGTGCTGGAGGTCGCGATGGGCGGCGTCGTCGAGGAGGGCGGCCGCGGCGGCCGACGGTGTGTCGAACCCGGCGCGGAAGGCCGCGTCGGCGAGTCGCGCGTCGGCGTCCTTCAGCCGCTGGGCGGCGTCCGCCGCGACACGGGCGGCGTCCGCGGCCTCGGTGAGCAGCGCGACCTGCCGCTCCAGCTGCGCGGCCCGCGCGGCGACGCTGCCCGCGGAGCCCCGGGCCTGCGTCAACTCTCCCTCCAGGGAGGCTCGTTCGCGATCGAGTGCGTCCCGCAGCGAGGCTCGGGACGCGACCCGGCGAGCGGCTTCCTGCTGGGCGGCGAGTCGCCGTTCACGCTCGCGCTCGGCCTGTTCCAGGGCTTCACGAGCCGCGTGCAGCCCGGAAGCGGCGCCGTGCGCCTCGGCGTGTCGCCGCTCCAACTCCTCGACCAGTTCGGCGAGTTGCCCGGTGGGCAGGTCCCCCGCCTCGGCCGTCGCGGCCGCCAGCGCCTCGCGGACGACCCCGAGGCGCCGCTCCTCCTCGGTGCGCTGCTCATCGGCGCGCTGGTACGCGGCCAGCGCGGCCTCCTCGGCCTGCCGGCCGACGTGTCCGTCGACCTTCCGGGCGGGTGCCGGGTGCTCGGTGGCACCGCAGACGGCGCACGCCTCGCCGTCCACCAGGCCCGCGGCGAGCTCCGCGGCGATGCCCTTCAGGCGCTGCTCCTTGAGGTCCAGCCAGTGGGCGCGCGCGTCCGTGGCGCGCTCGCGTGCGGCCAGCACGCGCGCGTGGCCCTCGTCCGTGTCCCCGGCGAGCTGGTCGCGCATCCTGGCCGCGGCGAGTCTCGCCTGCGCGGGCTCGCGCTGGACGGCGAGCTGCTCGGCACGGGTGGCGGCCTCCTGGGCCGCCTCGATACACGTCTGCAGGTCCGCCCGGGTCGCGGCCCACTCGGCGAGCCAGGTCCCGGCGTCGTGCAGTACGTCCTCGTCGGCGCGCTCCTGCCGGTCCAACACGTCGCGTTCCTCGGCGAGTTCGGCGATCCGGTGCTCGGCGCGGCGGGCCGACTCCAGCCCGCCCAGCTCCTCGGCCGCCTTCCGCGCGGCGGCCGCGAGGCCCGTCGCCCCCGAGTCGGCGAAGGTCTCCGACAGGAGGGCACGCGCGCGTGCCTCGGTACCGGCCGCCCGCCGGTGTTCGGCCTCCGTCGCGTCCCGCAGCCCGAGCGCGGGCGCCACCGCCTCGGCCTTGCGGGCACGCTCCATGCGCGCCTGTGCCTCCCGGTGAGCCCCGGACCGCTCCTCCAGCCGGGCGGCCCGCTCCCGTGCCTCGGCGAACCGGCGCTGGAGCCGCGCCACTTCGCGTACGTCGTCCAGTACGTGATGCGCGGCGGCCTGGGCCGACTCGGCGGCCGCCTGCGCACAGTGGGCGACCGTGAACCTCTCGCGGGCCGTGCTCCTGGCGATCGCCGCCCACTCCAGTACGGATTCGGCGAGGCCGGGGTCGCCCGGCGACAGGTCGGGCAGCGGCAGCTCCACGATGTCACCGGCCGCCTGCTGCATACGGTGGCCGTCGGCCAGCAACTCCGCGTCCGCCGCACGTACTTGGGTCTCCGCGGCGCGTCGGAGCTCGGCCAGTCGCTGTTCGACGGCGGCGAAGCGGCGGGTGTCGAAGAGCCGGCCGAGGAGCTTGCCGCGGGCCTCGGCGTCGGCCCGCAGGAAACGTGCGAAGTCACCCTGGGGCAGCAGCACGACCTGGCAGAACTGCTCGCGGCTCATGCCGAGCAGCTGGGTGATCTCCTCGCCGATCTCCTGGTGGGAGCGGCTGAGGTCCTTCCAGGAGCCCGTCGGCGCGTCGTACTCGCGCAGCCAGCTCTGTGCCTTCTCGGTCGTCGTACCCGTGCCGCGCTTCTTGGGACGCTCCCAGGGTGGCTGCCGGGTGAGCTCCAACCGGCGTCCGGCCACGGTGAGTTCGAGGGTCACCTCGGTGCGGGTGGTGGCCAGGGCGTGGTCGCTGCGCAGGGAACCTCCCTGGCGGGCGCCCGGTACGGATCCGTAGAGCGCGAAGCAGACGGCGTCGAGGACGGACGTCTTGCCCGCGCCCGTCGGCCCGTGCAGCAGGAAGAGCCCGGCGGCCGACAGGTCGTCGAAGTCGACCTCCTGGGCGCCGCCGAACGGCCCGAAGGCGGTGATGTGCAGCCGGTGCAGCCTCATCGGGCCCCCGCCCCCTCGATGTACGGGTCATGCGTCTTCACCGAGCTCCCGATGGGTCCCGCTCCGCCGACCGGCTCGCACTGCGCCTTCACCTGACGCCTCACGAGTCCCGCTCCGCCGGCCGGCTCGCACTGCGCCTTCACCGGGCGCCCCATGGGTCGCGCCTCGCCGGCCGGCTCGTACGGCGGCTTCACCGGGCGACCTCACGGACCGTGTCGTCGGCGCGGACGGCGTCGAACACGTCCTGGAGCACGGCCTGTTCGCGCGCGTCGGGCCCGGCGCCGCGCACATGGGCCACGAAGTCCTCCGCGATCTCCTGGTCACTGCGGCCGGCCAGCCGCCGGGCGTACGAGACGTCGGGGTCGTCCGGTGCCCGCTCGGGCTCGAAGACGAGGCTGAGCGTGTGCGGGAAGCGCTCGCTGAGCCGCGCCATGGGGTCGGCCGGTCGCACCGGGTCGGTGAGAGTCGCCTCGACCCACGCCTCCTCGTGCCGATCGAGGTCCGGGTCTGCGAGCAGGTCCTCCAGGTGTCCCCGGATACGGGCAAGCGCCCGCGGCACGGGGCAGTCGATGCGCTCGGCCCCGACCGAGCCGTCGGCTCCCAGGTCGACCAGCCACATGGTCTTGCGGTGGTCGGTCTCCGAGAAGGAGTACGGCAGCGGCGATCCCGAGTAGCGCACGCGCTCGGTGATGGTCTGGCTGCCGTGCAGATGCCCGAGCGCGGCGTAGTCGACTCCGTCGAAGACCCCGGCCGGGACGGAGGCGACTCCGCCGACCGTGATGTCCCGCTCGCTGTCGCTGGCCTCGCCGCCGGTGACGAAGGCATGGGCGAGGACGACTGAACGGGTGCCACGCGCGCGCGTGGCGAGGTCGGCGCGGACCCGGTCCATGGCGGCGGCGAGCACGGCCTCGTGACCCGCCTTCTCCACGCCGAACTCGTCCTTCACCAGCGCCGGTTCCAGATACGGCAGCCCGTAGAAGGCCACCTCACCGAACTCGTCCTCCAGGACCACGGGTGTGCCGCACGCCGAGGCGTCGGTCCGCAGATGGATGCCCGCGCGGTCGATGAGTCCGGCGCCGACGCCGAGGCGGCGTGCCGAGTCATGGTTCCCGGAGATCATCACCGTGGGCACGCCGAGGTCGGCCAGCCTGTGCAGGGCCTCGTCGAAGAGCTCGACCGCGGCCAGCGGGGGCACCGCACGGTCGTACACGTCCCCCGACACCACCATCGCGTCCACCTCGCGCTCGCGCACGGTCGTGACGAGGTGGTCGATGAACCCGGCCTGGGCACCGAGCATGTTCACCCGGTGGAACGCCCGGCCCAGATGCCAGTCGGAAGTGTGCAGAATTCTCACAGTACTGCTCCGACCTGCATGTTTACCCCTACTGCGCCTCTGAAACCAGCAAGAACCAGCACGGGGCTCGCTGTCAACGCCCGCCACGCTAACGCATGTCGCCCCCTGGAAGTCGCTGATCCAGCCGCTGGACCAGCGGCGAACCTCATGGCCGCACGAACAGATCACCGAGCCCTCTCCGCATCAGGCGGCCAGGTACTCGAAGGCGAACAGCCCCGCCGCTGTTCCGGCGAACAACGCCCGGCCGTCGGCGGACCAGGCGCACGACCACACGCCGCTGTCGGTGCGCATCATGGTCAGGATCTCGCCGCTCGACGGGGCGTGGATCCGTACGGTCTCATCCGCTCCGCCGGTGGCGAGGCAGGAGCCGTCGGGGCTGAAGGCCGCCGCGCGCACCGCCCCACGGTGACCGTTCAGCACGCGCACCACGGCGCCGGTGGACGGGTCCCAGAGCCGCGCCGTCGTATCGCTGCTGCCAGTGGCCACAAGCGAGCCGTCCGGGCTGAACACCATCGTGTGCAGCTGGCCGGTGTGGCCGGCCAGGATGCGAACCAGGTCGCCGGTGGACGGGTCCCAGAGCCGCACCGTCCTGTCGTGGCTGGCGGTGGCCAGGAGCGCCCCGTCCGGGCTGAAGGCCACCGCGCACACCGGCCCGCGGTGACCGTTCAGCATGCGCATCATGGCGCCGGTCGAGGGGTCCCAGAGCCGTACCGTCGTATCGCGACTGCCGGTGGCCAGACGTGCGCCGTCCGGGCTGAACGCCACCGTGCGGAGCTGGTCGGTGCGTCCCCGCAGGATGCGTACCGTTTCGCCGGTGGCCATGTCCCACAACCGCAGTGTCTTGTCGCTGCTGCTGGTCGCCAGACGGGTGCCGTCAGGGCTGAAGGCCACCGCCAGCACCGCACCCTGGTGTCCGCGCAGCATGCGTGTGATCTCACCGGTGACGGGGTCCCAGATCGGCACAGCGGTGTCGCGGCTGCTGGTGGCAACGCAGGAGCCGTCCGGGCTGGACGCGACAGCGTGCAACTGCTCGGTGCGGCCGGTCAGGGGTACCGGTGTGCCGCTGGAGGTCGGGTCCCAGGCCAGGGCGATGCGATCGTTTCCGCCAGTGACAAGGCGAGCACCGTCCGGGCCGAATGCCACCGTGAGCACCGCCCCGCGATGCCCGGCAAGGGTGTGCACCGCCTGGCCGGTGACGGTGTCCCAGATTCGCACCACGGCCACATGGCTGCCGGTGGCGAGGCGGGAGCCGTCCGGGCTGAAGCCGGCCGCCCGAACCACCCCGGACAGTTCATGTACGACCTCCTCCCCACTGGGCCCCCAGATCCGCAGTGTGCGGTCATTGCTGCAGGTCAGCAGGCGGGAACTGTCGGAGGTGAACGCCACCGCGCGCACCGGCCCGCGGTGACCGTTCAGCACGCGTGACGCCCGGACGTTGGAAGGCCCGTCTCCCGGCCTGCGGTCGGGGCCGGGAGACACAACGTTCCAGATCCGTACGGTCGTATCCACCCCGCCGCCGGCCAGGAAAGCGCCGTCCGGGCTGTACGCCACCGCGAACACGGGGCCCTCGTGGCCAGTCGCCGTGTGCAGCGCCTTGCCGGTCGCCGGATCCCAGATCCGCACCGTCGCGTCACTGCTGCCTGTGGCCAGGCGAGAGCCGTCCGGGCTGAACGCGACGGCGAGGACCGGCCCGTCGTGTCCCCGCACGGTACGCACTGCCTGGCCGGTGGCCGCGTCCCAGATCCGTACGGTCGCGTCGCGGCCACCGGTGGCCAGCAGACGGCCGTCGAGGCTGAAGGCCACGGCGCGAACCGGCCCCTGGTGACCAGTCAGGGTGTGAAGGGACTCCCCGGTGACGGAACTCCATATCCGTACGGTCGTGTCACGACTGCTCGTGGCGATGCGGGCACCGTCCGGGCTGTACGCCACCGCGTACACCGGACCACGGTGGCCGGTCAGGGTGCGCATCAGAGCGGGATCGGGCAGGTCCGGAGGAGGCCAGCGGTCGATGAGCGCGGGCGTGCCGGCGGGAAGCGGGCGGGCGGGCCAGTGCGGGGCGCCGGTGATACGGCTGCGCAGGACCGTGTCGAGGGCGTGCGGCGGGGCGGTGGGGGTGAGTAGGTGGGCGGCTTGGGCCAGTTGACGTGCGAGGGGCTGAGCCGGAGCTCCCAGGCGGTCGAGATCGCGCCAGGGAGCGGTGGGGCCACGCTGGTGCAGGCGCGTGCGGACCCACCGGAAATCCCCTGCGAGGGTGAGTGCCTGTGCGGAACGGCGAGCGTCGAGGAAGTGCTCGATGAGATGGTCCAGCAGGTAGCCGGCCGTGACCCGCCACCACGCCACCGCTCCGTCCTCGGCCGCGGGCAGGGAGGTCGCGACGGCGTCGAGCAGAGCGGCGTTCGCGGTGCTCAGTCCCGCGGGACCCAGTTCCGTACGCAGGTAGTCGCGGACGACATCGTGGACGGTGACGGCTCCGCGGGCCACGGCGGTCTCGATGCCGAGCAGCGACAGATCGGCCATCTGCTTGCACAGGGTGCGGGTGGCGGTCTCGTCGAGATCGCCAGTGGCGTGCCACAGCGCCGCCACCACCTCGATGGGCACGCTCTCGTCCTCGGCGAAGACCCCGAGTTCGTTGAAACGCTGCTCGGCCTGCTCGTGCGGCAGGAGCGTCGACGCGGCGCGGATGCTGGCCCGTACGGCGGTGTTGCGCTGGTCCGGGTCGTTGAGGTCGAGGGTGCCGTCGGGGTCCTGGACGGCGGGCCCGTCGGCGCGCAGCCGCCGCAGGAGCGTTCTGGCGGCGTCGGTGGGATCGGCTCCGGTGGCTGTCTGCTCGATGAGGAACTTGTTCGCGATGCCCAGCAGCAGCGCCCATCGTCCCGTCGCCTTGACCAGTTCCTCCAGCACCTCGCGCCGCGGCGAGGCGGGGAGACGGTGGGTGAGCAGGTGCCGGGCCTGATCCATCGTCATGCGGTCGACTTCGATGCGTACCGCGGCGGGCGGGAGCACATCGGACCTGCGCGTGGTCACCAGCCGGACACAGGACCGCTCGGCACCCCGCAGGAAGGGAGTGAGCTGCTCGCGTTCCCAGACGTCGTCGATGATGAGCAGCGTGCGCGGCCGCCCGGCGAGGAGCCTGCCGAGATGGGCTCCGGCACGCTCGGGGTCCGAACCGCTCTCGGTGGTGTCGCCGGTGATCAGGCGGGTTTCCTCCGCGACCTTCGCGGCGATGGCCGCACGGCCGCGCACCTCCCGGCCCATGGTGACCAGATGAACGCCGCCCGGGAACCGGCGCTGGACCGAACGCTGGGCGGCCACGTATCTCGCCAGACTGGTCTTGCCGAACCCGCCGGCGCCGTGCAACCCGGCTGTGATCGCTACCGGTGCGCTGCTCCCCCAGCGTCCCGTACGCCTGCGGACGGCCTTGATGACAGTGGCCGCTTCGTCTCTGTTCACCCACCAATCCGGCACCTCGGGCGGCACCGGACGGCTGATCAGGGCCGACGGTCCGCCGGGGACCGCCCGCAAGGAGACCACCAGGGCGACCAGTCCCGCCGCCGAACCGAAGACACTCGCCACCGGGTCGGCGACCCCCCAGCCATCGCGCACCGCCGTCACCAGCAGCCACACCACAGCCGCCACGCACACCGCGATGACGGCGCGTGTCCCCCAGCGTCCCCGTGATCCCATGGCACCGGATCATCCCTCCGGCACCGGATCGGTGCCAGTCCCCGGCCACCGGACGAGCGGCCCCTGACCTTCTTCGGGTCCACCGTGAACCCCGCCACCGCCCTTTCACCGGGCGGGCGTTGGGGCATGCCACCCACCGGAAGCTCTGTCCCTGGATGTCGGTGTGAACAGCGGCCGCCCCACCGCTACAGCGGCCGTACGTACCCGATCCAGGTGTGCCGGGTGCGGAAGCCGCACCGCTCGTACAGGCCCAGAGCGCCGGTGGCGTTGGCGCTGTCCACATTGAGGCCCGCCCTGCGACAGCCCTGCTCCTGGGCGGCTCGCAGGCAGGTGGTGAGCAGCGCGGTGGCCACGCCGGTGCCGCGCCAGGCCGGCCGGGTGCCGAGCCTGTCGATCCAGCATTCGCGGATGCCGGTCATCGCCGTCTCGGCGTCGTACTCGTGGCTGAGGAGGTAGCCCGCGACCTCGCCCGCGTCCAGTGCCAGGAACGACGCGTCGGGCCTGAACGACCGGGCGCCGGTGCTCTGGTGGCGCCACCGGTCCGGAGTACTCGGGGTGTGACTCCAGTGGTCGAGGAACGCTTCGTTGTGCGCCAGCCGGGTCGCGTCGTCGTACGCCTCGGTGAAGGGCACTACGCGCAGCCCGCCCGCCGGGGTCGTCGCCGGGATCGCGTCGCCGTCCAGTGGCCGACTCATGTCGAAGAACCAGCGCCGCGCCTCGAACCCGGCTTGCTGGTACAGGTCGCGTTTGGCGGTGTTGGGTGCGTGGAGTTGGATGTGCGCCTCGCCGGGCAGGTCCGGGAACCGCTCGCGATGCTGCTGCGTCGCCCGATTCACCAGCCAGTCCACCAGGTCGGTGCCCACGCCTCGGCCGCGGGCGTCGGGGCGCACCGCCCCCTCGACGTACACCCGGTGCACGTCGGTCGCGTCGGGCAACCCCATCGACTTGGCGTATCCGATGAGCTCGCCACCGGACCACACCCCCATGGAGTCGCGGGCCAGTTCCACGTGTGGGTTGCCCAGTTCCTCGGCGAGGTCCTCGGCGTCGTAGTGCTCGTCGGTGCCGTCGGCCGCCTCGACCGCGGCGAACAGCTCGGCCAGGGCCGGGGCGTCGTCCAGCACAAGTGGCCGCCAGGCCGGCGTCACGTTCATGGACGGCACGATAGGCGTCACCGGGCCCGCACACACCTTGGTTTCGAGGGTGCCGTACGAGTCCGTCCGGCAGTCCGACGCCGGAGCCGCTGTTCTCACCGCAAGAGCACGGCAGACCGCGGAAGGGGCCCGGATGCGCCGGGCCCTCTTCTTCTGTCTTCTGCCGGCGCCTCTTCTTCCGCTGACGCCTCTTCTTCCGCCGGCGGGACAGGAGGTGAACCTTCGGTCTCAGGGGCGGAGAGTCCGCGTCACGCCGGGTCGAGCGCCCCCGGCTGCCGCGGTCCCGCCGTCTGGCCGGTGGTGCGCGGATCGATGGGGCGGCCGACGAAGACCGGGGCGTCCGACTGGTAGAAGATGTCGATGTCGGCCTCCTCGCCACCGACGATCAGCGTGTCCCAGGCGCCGCTCTCCTGCAGGGACCGCAGGGTCGACGGAGCGAGGGTGGACAGGTGGCTGCGCAGTTCCTCGTCGCTGGGCATTCCGGGGAGGCGGGGGGCGAGGCGCTCGCGGATCGCGCGCATCCTGTCCAGCAGGAGGTCGAGATCGGACCCTTCGGCGTCGGGCTTGGCGACGGCCCGTTCCCCTTCCATGCTGTCGGCGATGATGTCCTTGATTGCGCGGGTCACGCCTCGTTCGTCGGTGGTGACCATGGCGTTCCAGGCCCGGCTCTTGTGCCGGTACTGGAGCATGGACATCGCCGCCTCGTGCCGGATGAAGTCGGCGTCGCGCAGCGGACGCCCCTGCCAGACCCGGCTGAGGGAGCGGGCGAGCGAAACAGCCGAGGCGAGGCCGCTGTTGAGGCCGCGCCCGGGCCAGAAGTGGATGGCGTTGGCCGCGTCACCCAGCAGGAAGCCGTACGTTCCGGGGCTCTTGGCGGTGGGGCGGCTGAGCTGGGCCGTGAACCGGGGGCGCTGCACCATGTCCAGCCGGAACGAGGTGATCGCGGTGAGATCGTCCTCGGGGACACCGAACATCTTCAGGCCCTCCTGGATCCGCTTCCACAGCGGCGAACTGCGCAGCAGGGCGGGCAGGAACAGGGTCCCGTGCGTCGGGCAGACGAACTCGTTGTCCTCCTGACGGCTCATCAGGCAGGGCCGGGCGGCCACGCACTCCTCGAAGACCTGCCGGACCGGGTCGATGCCGATCACGTTGCCGGCCTCCTCGCGGGTCAGCCTCATGTTGAGGAACCCCTCGCCACGCAGCGAGTTGAGCAGGAAGCGGTTCTGCGCCACGGTCAGCAGGACGCTCATGGGGTCCGAGAGCCGGGACTTGACCCGCAGTCCCAGCACCAGGTCCTGGAGGTGCTCCCCGTCGAGGGAGTAGATCGAGGAGTCGGCCGCGCCGAAACGGTGCGCGAAGTGCTCCCGGGTGCGCGACCCGCCGCCCTCGGCGATCACCAGGACGTGTTCCTGGGAGAGCCGGTGCTGCTGCTCCGACGGATCGAATCGCTTCGGCACCAGGCGGATCGCGGACTTGGCGTTGGCCAGTTCCAGCAGCTGGTCCTCGATGTAGGCGATCCGGATGTTGCGGGGCGGGCGGCCCTCCACGGAGTCAGGTCCCAGGGGCCACATCTCGGAGAAGCCGCCCGCGTCGAACAGCGCCGACTGCATCTCCGCGGTGAGGGCGAGGTACTGACGGCTCTGGGCGGTGACGACCTGCATGCGCCGGTTGTTGCCGTGGGTCTCGTCCTTCCAGACCACGGTGGAGCCGCTCCTGATCCACCGGCCGTCGTAGACGGTGATGGACACCTTCCCCGGCAGGGCGTCCTCCAGCAGGAGGGCGAAGGCGAGGCCGACCGGGCCTCCGCCGGTCACGGTGACCCGCAACTCGCCCGGATTCGCCGAGGCGTTGGCGCGGGGCAGGTCGAGCTGGGAGAGGTCCATGACCGTCTCCACGGCCTCCTGCGTCTCGAACAGGAAGGTCTCGTCGCCGATGCGTATGGAGTCGCCGGGCACGAGCACATGACGGGTAACGGGCTGGTCGTTTACGAAGGTGCCGTTCTTGCTGCGGTCGTAGAGGACGAACCCGCCGTCCTCCGTCACGATCTCGGTGTGCAGACGGGAGGCGCTGACACTGACGATGACCACGTCGTTGTCGCTCTTGCGTCCGAATCGCAGCGGAGCGCTACCCAGAACCACGCTCTGACCGGCGAAGGGACCCGTGCGTCCCACGATGACCGACGACACAGAAACTCCTTGCGAACGTCACGGGTGCGGACAGAGGAACCGCACCCTGCGGTTGATCCGCTACGAGAGTGGGAGTCGTACGTCACTCCCACCGAACTCCGGTCCAGCAAAGCTCACTTGACCGGTGATGTCCGAGTCGGCCCGGCAGCGGTCCGACTCGTGCTTGTTGAAGTATGGCCGATGCCCGGGGATGGCTCGGCTGCTCGGCACCGGCCTTGACGCCCGGTTGACTAACCGCCGTTCGTCGAGGAGCAAGTCACCGAGAACGGCACCGAGTTGGACACCGCCTCGAACGGTGAGCGGATCTCCACGGCCATCTCGCTGCGGAGGGTTCCGGACTTCGCATACGTCGACAGCCGTACCGTCTCCTTGTGGCTGCGGGGGCCGCCGTCCGGGAACGACAGCGTCCGCCACTGCCGGTCGATCACGGACCCGTTCGTCGAGACCCACCGGTACGAGAACTGGAAGGGCAGCTCGGCCACCGTGAAGGTCGCGGTGAACCAGGGAGCCTGCGAGTCCGCCGGGGGGCAGTCCCCGACGTACGTGGTCGCGCCCCCGGTCGCGGTGACCGTGACGGGCTGCTCGGCGGTGTCGTCCGACCCGCTGCTCGCCGCCCCGGAGGAAGGGGCCTGCGCCTGTCCCGTGGGCGAGCCGCTGCCCTTACTGCTCTCACCGTCGCCGCCGAGCCCGTAGATCAGGCCGGCTACGAGCAGCGCGAGCACGACGGCTCCCGCGGCGGTCGCGTACCCGATGCGACGTCTCCGCCTCGCGGGAGAAGCGGGGGCGCCGGGGGCGGTGGGGGCGGTGAGGTCGCCGGGGGCGGTGGGGCTGTCCGCGGTGGACCGAGAGGAGGCGTCGACGGAAGTGCGGGGCGCCGGGGTGGCTGTCTTGTGGGTGGCCGCAGGTACGGCACCGGGAGGCGAGGGCTGCGCCTGGGCGTAGGGGGTACGGGGGTCTGCCGCGGCCGGGGGTATGGCGGCCGTGGCCGTGGGTGTGTCGGCCGCGGCCGTCGCACCCGCTTCCGGTGCGGCGGCCCTGGCGGCCGCGTTCGCCGACGCCCCGGAAGCCGTGGGTTCCTTCGCTGCGGGTTCCTCTGCCGTGGGAACGCCGACTGCCGCCGCCGTGACCCTGGGGTCCGTGGCGCCCGTGACGCCCGTGGCGCCCGTGGCGTTTTCCGGGGCAGGCGAGGACGCCGAGACGGTCGGCACCCCAGCCGTGGCCGTGACGCCGGTCGTGGCCGCGTCCGTGGGTGCGGTCTCCCCGAGCGAGGACTCGGCAGTGGGCAGCTCTTCGCTGGTCGCCGTGGGCAGCGGGGCGGACGCCGTGGCCGTGTCGGCGCCCGAGGTGCCGTCAGCGCCGGCCAGGCGCAGCTCCCGCTCGGCCTCCACGGCCGACATCCGGTCGTCGGGGTCCTTGCGCATCAGGCCTTCGATGACGGGCACGAGGGGTCCGGCCCGGTGCGGCGGGGGCAACTCGTCGTCGACGATGGCACGCAGAGTGCTCAGCGGGCTGGTCCGACGGAAGGGCGAACGGCCCTGGACGGCCGTGTAGAGCAACGCTCCGAGGGACCACAGGTCCGACGCGGGGCCGGGGTTCCGGCCCAGTGCCCGCTCAGGCGCCAGGTACTCGGGAGAGCCGACGAGCTCACCGGTCATCGTCAGCGCGGAATCCCCCTCCACGGTGGCGATGCCGAAGTCGGTGAGCACCACCCTGCCGTCGTCCGCGAGCAGGACGTTGGCGGGTTTCACGTCACGGTGCAGCACTCCGGCGCCATGCGCCGCGCGGAGCGCGGCCAGCACCTCGGCACCTATGCGCGCGGCCTCCCGCGGCGCAACGGCACCCTGGGAGCCGATCAGGTCGGCCAGCGACCGGCCGCGGACGAGCTCCATGACGATCCAGGGTCGGTCGTCGTCGGTGGCGACGTCGTGGACGGTCACCACTCCGCGAGCACTGATGCGCGCCGCCGCCCAGGCCTCCCGCTCCAAGCGGGTGTACATCCGCTCGACCTGCGCCACGGTCTGTCCGACGGGAGCGCGTACTTCCTTGACGGCGACCTCGCGGTGCAGCACCTCGTCGCGGGCGCGCCACACGGTGCCCATACCGCCCTCGCCGAGAACGGAAAACAAGCGGTAGCGACCGGCGACCAGCCGTTCGGCACCCGCGTCGGGCGACGCCGTGTTCTGTGGTGGCATGAGGGCCGTTACTCCTTGTCCTTGGCGAACGGCCGAGGAGTGGCGACGCCCCCGTCCGATCCTTGACCTGCCGGGGCGGGGTCCCTTCGGTCCGGCCTCGGCCGGACGTACCGCCGGACCACGCCGCCGACCGAGAAGGACACAGCCCCTCCACATTATGATCAAACGCCTGATGCTCGTGAAGTGCGGACCTGGGCAAACGCCCGAATTACCGCTCGCTGTAGGGAAGTTGTGACGTCGCGGTGGTCATGCCGTCGACTTATTTTAGAGACCCCTGGCAGGTTCGTAAGCCCCGGTCCGGCCGGGCGGCTATGCGCTCGGCCCTAGGCGTCCCCGTACGCCTCTCCGCCCAGTTCGAAACCGGCGGTCCCGGCCGTGACGTCGGCCAGCCAGCCCCGGAATGCCTCGACATCGGCGTCCGGCAGCCCGATCTCGATGGTGACGGCCTCCCCGTAGCGCACGTCGCGCACCTCGCGGCCGGTCGACCGCAGGTCGTTCTCCACCTTGCCCGCCCGCTGGTGGTCGACCGTCACGGTCGCCAGACGAAAGCGTTTACGTGTGATCGTGCCGAGGGTGTCGAGGGCCTCGCCCACCGCGCCGCCGTAGGCCCGGATGAGCCCGCCCGCGCCGAGTTTGACGCCTCCGTAGTAGCGGGTGACGACCGCGACGACGTACCGCATGTCGCGCCGCAGCAGCATCTGGAGCATCGGGACGCCCGCCGTGCCGCCCGGTTCCCCGTCGTCGCTCGCCTTCTGGACGGAGGCGTCGGCGCCGATGACGTAGGCGAAGCAGTTGTGCGTCGCGTCGGCGTGCTCCTTGCGGACGGCGGCAAGGAAGGCCTGGGCCTCCTGTTCGGTGGCCGCCGGCGCCAGTGCGCAGAGGAAGCGTGAGCGGTTGATCTCGGTCTCGTGCACGCCTGCGCGGGCCACCGTGCGGTACTCGTCCTGCATCGGGCCAGCGTATGCGCTGCACGCGCGCGTGCGGCCGACCGGTCCGTGGCGACCGGCTTCCCACGCGGACGGCTCTCCTCGCGACCGGCCCTCCTCGCGGGCGGGGATCAGCTCCCCTTTGATCCCCGCCTCCGTCCCGGCCTCTGTCCCCGCGGCACGATCATGTCGGTGAGCAGTGCCGTGCCGGTGCCGAGGGAGCCCCATTCGTCGCCGTGCCAGGCGAGGACCGCGATGGCCGACGTGGGGAACTTCCTCCGTACGTCGGCCAGCGCGTCGTCGAGGCTGTCGCCGGCTAGGGCGAGCACCAGGTCCTCCAGCCCGGGGTTGTGCCCGATCAGCAGCAACGTCTTGGTGTGCGTGGACACTTCGCGCACCGCTTCGAGCAGCTCGGGAACGTCGGCCCCGTACAACCGCGGATCGTGGCGTACGGGAGGCGGCGTGCCCCACTGTCCGGCGGTCAGCTCCCAGGTCTGCCGGGCGCGTACGGCGGTGGAGCAGAGCGCCAGGTCGGGCAGGCAGTCGATGTCGGCCAGCGCGCGTCCGGCGGCCGGGGCGTCGCGGCGCCCGCGCGGGGCGAGCGGCCGCTCGTGGTCGGGGACGCCGTCCGGCCAGGCCGACTTGGCGTGCCGCAGGACGACCAGGCGGCGCAGCGGGCCCGTTCCGGCGCGCGCGATCACGAGGGGGTCCCGCGGCCGATGTCACGGGTGAGTTCGAGCCCGAGGAGCCGGTCCGCGTAGGCGTACGTCTCAAATCGGGCGCCGTCCGGGACGGTCCCCGACGTCTCCACCTTGCGCAGCACGGCGAGTACGGCGGGCACGTCCAGGTCGTCCTCCCAGGCGGCGCGCAGCTGTTGGCGTACGGGATCGGGGATGGGGCCGGACGGCCGGGTCGCCCAGGTGGCGACGGCGCCTCGCCAGCGCCGCAGGGTGTCCTCGGCGTCGGTGAGGGCGGTCTCGTCGAGCCGGAGGGGTTCGCGGCGGGGGCATGCGAGCAGGGCGAGGCGGAGGGCCGAGGCGCGCTCGTCGTCGTCCGCCACTCCGCTCTCGGCGTCGGCCGGGGCGACCTCGACCCGCAGACCGTTCGCCGCCTCGCCGTCCTCACCCGCCCCGTCCACCGCACCAACCTCCGGGGCGCTCACGTGCAGCACCTGGGCCTCGCCGAGGCCTGATCCGCTGTCCCGTTCGTCCTCGAACGGCCGGATACCGAGTGCCGCGGCGCGGGCCCGGAGTTCCGTACGCCCCTCCGTGCCGGTCAGTACGGTCCAGACGGGCGTCCCGCTGATCTCCAGGGCGCGTACGAGGACGTCGGCGACCAGGAGCACGCGCAGGCCTGTGGTGTCGGGGCGGGGCACATGGGCCTCGACGCGGGTCAGGCCCCGGCGGGCGGGGGTGGCGTCGGTGGGCTCGCCGGTTCGGGCGTCGGTGATACGCAGCACGGGGTGAGCGTAGGCGCGTGCGGGGTCCGGCGCAGGGAGGCGGACGTCATTTCCGGACACGTGTTCGCGAATCACCGGTGCGGCCAGCATGATTCACCGGTGCACCGGTCAACTCACGGTGCCCAGGAAGCGCACGTGCGGCCGGTCGTCGGGGCCCTCCCGTGTGACGGCGGCCCTGACCCCGTACACCTCGGCGATGAGCTCTTCCGTGAGGATGTCGCCCGGACTGCCGCAGGCCACGACGTGCCCCTCGCGCAGGACGACGAGCCGGTCGCAGTACATCGCCGCGAGGTTGAGGTCGTGCAGGGCGACGACGCTGGTGACCGGGAGCGAGGTGACGAGGGTCAGCAGGTCGAGCTGGTGCTGGATGTCCAGGTGGTTGGTCGGTTCGTCGAGGAGCAGTTCGCGGGGTTCCTGGGCGAGGGCTCTGGCGATCTGCACGCGCTGCCGCTCGCCGCCGGAGAGGGTGTGCCAGGACTGGCGGGCGAGTCCGGTCAGGCCGGTGCGCTCCAGCGCGTCGCGCACGGCCCGCTCGTCCGCCTCGGACGCGGGGGTCCAGGCGCGGCGATGGGGTGTGCGGCCGAGCCGTACGACATCCAGGACGCTCAACTCGACCTGGGTGTCCGCCTGTTGCTCTACCACGGCGACACGGCGGGCGATGTCGCGGCGGCCCAGTTCGGCGAGGGGGCTGCCGTCGAGGGTGACGACACCGGAGGCGGGAGCGAGGACGCCGGCGAGGAGACGCAGGAGGGTGGACTTGCCGGAGCCGTTCGGGCCGAGCAGTCCGACGGTGGTGCCGGGGGCTGGGGTGATGCTGACGCCGTCGAGGATGACACGGTCGTCGGCGGTGCGCGTGACGCGGTGGGCGCGGAGGCCCTCTCCGGGTGCCGCCTGCGCGTGCCCGGCCCCTTGCGCGGCAAGCGCGGGCCCAGCGCCCTGTGCCGCCTGCGTGCGCCCGGTTCCCGGTGCCGCCCGCGTGGGCCCGGTGTTCTTGATGTCCTCCGTCGTCATCACGCCCTCCGCGTCCGGTACAGCACCAGCACGAACACCGGTACGCCGATCAGTGAGGTCACCACGCCCACCGGTACCTCCTGGGGATCGAGGACGGTACGGGCCAGGGTGTCCACCCACACCAGGAACACCGCTCCGGCGAGGGCCGTGACCGGCAGCAGCCGGGCGTGCCCGGACCCCACCAACGCCCTTGCCGCATGCGGCAGTACGAGGCCGACGAAGCCGATCGCACCCGCCGAGCTGACGAGCGCGGCGGTCAGCAACGCCGTGGCACAGAGCAGCACCAGTCGCGTACGGGCGACGGAGACCCCGAGCGTCGCGGCGGCGTCCTGGCCGAAGGCGAACGCGTCGAGCGTCCGCGCGTACCCGAGGCACACCAGCAGCGTCACCGCGAGCACCGCGAAGCACACCCAGACGTCGGTCCAGCCGACCCCGCTCAGCGAACCGAGCAGCCAGAACAGCACCCCGCGGGTGGTCTCGGCGTCGGCGGCGGTCATCACGACGAAGGAGGTGAGCGCCGAGAAGAGCTGCATCGCGGCGACCCCGCTCAGCACCACACGGTCCGTCGCCCCGCCGAGCGTGTGGCTGAGCAGCAGCACGAGCCCGAAGGACAGCACCGCGCCGAGGAACGCGCCCGCGGAGACCGATACCAGGCCCCCGCCGACGCCGAGGACGACCACGGTCACGGCGCCCGTCGAGGCGCCCGAGGACACACCGAGGACGAACGGGTCGGCGAGCGGGTTGCGCAGCAGGGACTGCATCACCGCGCCGCACACGGCGAGTCCGGCCCCGCACACGGCCGCCAGGAGCGTGCGCGGCAAGCGCAGCTCCCAGACGATCCCCTCCCGGATCGGGGTCAACTCCGAGCTGCCCCAGCCGAGATGGGACGCGACCACGGACCAGACGTCGCCGACCCGGATGTCCGCGGGGCCGATGGTGATCGCGACGGCGACGGACAGGAGGAGCAGGGCGACGCCCGCGGCGATGAGCAGTCCCAGGCGCGGCCGTGTCACCCGGCGAGCCCGAACTCCCGCAGGGCGGAGGCGACTTGCTCGACGCCCTCGACCGTGCGGATGGTCGGGTTCATCGCCTGCCCGCTGAGCAGGACGTACCGCTTCTTCTTTACTGCAGTCATGTTCTTGGTGACCGGGTCGGACTCCAGGAACTCGATCTTCTTCTTCGCGGACTCGGCGGTCTGCGACTTGCGCGTCAGGTCGCCGATGACGAGCACGTCGGGGTCGCGGTCGGCGACGGTCTCCCAGTTGATCTGGGGCCACTCCTCGTGCGTGTCGTCGAAGACGTTCTTCGCGCCGAGGGTCCGGGTGATGACGCCGGGAGCGCCGCAACAGCCCGCCATGTAGGGCGAGTCGGAGTTGGCGAACCAGTACAGGAGGGTGACGTCGGAGGCGTCGATCCCCGAAGTGGCCTTCTTCGTCCGCCGCTTGAGGTCTGCGACGAGCTGCTCGCCCCGCTTCTCGACGCCGAACACCTGGGCCAGGTCGCGCACTTCGCCGTAGACGGCGTCGATGCCGAGGGCCTTCTTCCGCGCGCCGTCGCCGCCCGAGTCGTTGTCCTTGCCGACGCAGTCGGAGGGCGAGACGTAGGCGGGCACGCCGAGCTTCTCGAACTGCTCCCGGGTGGCCACGCCGCCCTTGCCGAGTGTCGACACGAACGAGGCAGCGACGAAGTCGGGGTCGGCGTCCAGGACCCGTTCGAAGGAGGGGTTGTTGTCGGCGATCCGCTCCACCTTCGCGTTCGCCTTCTCCAGGCCCTTCATCACCGGGTCGGTCCAGGTGGCGGTGCCGGCCATGCGGTCGGCGAGGCCGAGCGAGAGCATGATCTCGGTGGTGCCCTGGTTGAGGGACACGGCCCGCTCGGGCGGAGACTCGACGCGTACGGTCTCGCCGCAGTTGTCGAGGGTGACGGCGGCCCCCGAGTCCGTGTCGGACGACGAGTCCCCCGAACCGCAGCCGGTCAGCAGGAGAGCCCCGGACAGGACCAGGGCAGCGGGACGGGCAGCAAGACGTGCTACGGGCACGGGAGTTCCTCAGGCGTCGAGGGCTCGAACGCGGAGCCCGGTCGTACGGTGCTCCCCCGTCGGCGCGTGACCGCGGAGGCCGCCAGCAGGTCTTCGGACTCGGGGTCACCCGGACGAGGCGCCTTCCCGGACCGTCATGCCGGTCCAGTGGCCGATGCCACGCCCGTCACCCTCACCGCTGCGCGTCAGCTCCGGATTCCCACCGGATTCCCTGACCCACGTACATGGGTTCGACTGGCCTCGGCAAGCTATCACGGCGGGTCTCGCGGACCGGCGGACGGACCGGCGGACAGACTGGCGGACAGACTGGCGGACAGACTGGCGGACAGATCGGCGAACGGATGGGCGGACGGACCGGCAGGGCGGGGCCCAGCAGCCGCTCCACCTGTTCCGGCGGTGTTCACGGCTACGCCACACCCCTGCCCACAGCCCTGCCCCCGCGGCCTGAATGAGTGGTTCCGCTAGCTGAGTCTCTCGGAGGCACCGGAGGGCCACCCCATGACCGGGATCGAAATGGCGGGTACCGCACCCACTCCCCCGCCCTCGTCCACACCCGCTTCCCCGTCACCGTCACCGCCCCCGTCCTCGTCCTCGTCCTCGCCCGCATCCTCGATCAACCGTCGCCGCTTTCTGCTCGCGTCCGGTGCCGTCGCGGCGGGAGCGACCGGAGGAGCGGCGGCCGTCCTCCCACGGCAGCGCCCGGCCCCCTCCGTGCAGCCCGCGTCGGAGAGTGCGGCCCCGCAGCCGGCCCCCGCCACCCGACGGCCGACGCCGCGACGCGCGGCCCCGTACGCGACGACCACCCTGGAGACGACGGCCCGCCTCGGAGGCCGCGCGCACGCCGGCACCTACCGACGGCTCGTCCCGGGCCCCGGCTGGCCCGTGGTCGTACGCGGAGACCTTGCGCCTGCCGCCACCGGCCGCCAGGACCGGCGTACACCCCTCGCGTGCTTCGTGCAGTTCACCGACCTCCACCTCACCGACGTGCAGAACCCGCTGCGCACCGAGTTCCTGCGGTCGCGCAAGCCTGCCGCGTGGCGAGCTCAGGAGGCGCTGACGGTGGCGGGGGCGGTGGCGCTCGTGGAGCAGGTGAACGCGCTCGGCGAGGGTCCGTACACCGGTCTCGCGCCCTCGTTCGTGATGACGACGGGCGACAACATCGACAACAACTCCGCGATCGAACTGGAGTGGTTCCTCACGCTGATGAGCGGCGGCAGGATCACGCCCAACACCGGGGATCCGTCGGCGTACGAAGGCGTCCAGAACTCCGGCCTGCCCCTCTACTGGCATCCGGACGACGCGGCCCTGCGCGACCTCGACAAGCGGCGCGGGCTGCCCCGCATCCCCGGCTTCCTCGACGCCGCGATACGGCCCGTGACCAGCCCGGGGCTCGACATCCCCTGGTACTCCACGGTCGGCAACCACGACGACATACCCGGCGGCTGTCTGTCACCCGCGCTGGGCGACTTCGCCGTCGGCTCCCGCAAGCTGCTGTCGGTCCCGGACACGGACGCGGCCGCCTACGCGAAGGCGCTGAACTCCGGCGACGACCCCAAGAGCGAGGTGCTCACGGCGATCCTGAAGCGGCACACGGCCTCGGCGCGGACCGTGACGGCCGACGAACGGCGCCGCCCGTGCACCCCGCACGACTACCTGGCCGCGCATCTCGACCCCGCGCGCACCGGCGCGGGCCCGGTCGGCCACGGCTACACGGAGAACAACCTCGACGGCGACCGGATGTACTACACCTTCCGGGTGGCCGAGAACGTCATCGGCATCAGCATCGACACGACGTACCGCAGCGGCCACTACGAGGGCTCGCTGGGCACCGATCAACTCCGCTGGCTGGAGCGGACGCTGGCCGCGCACAGCTCCCGGTCCTACGACGCCGACGGCCGTCTCGTACGCAACGCCGGGGCCGACGACGCCCACGTCCTGGTCTTCAGCCACCACCACAGCCCGAGCATGACCCGCCGCCCCGACGCCGCCCGTACGGAGGAGCCGCGGCACGACGGCGCCGAGGTCCTCGCCCTCCTCCACCGGTTCCCGAACGTGGTGGCCTGGATCAACGGCCACAGCCATGTCAACCGGATCACGCCCCACGCGCACGCCACGCCCGCCCGGTCCTTCTGGGAGGTCAACACCGCCTCCCACCTGGACTATCCGCACCACGCCCGCGTGATCGAACTCGCCGACAACGGGGACGGCACGGTGTCCCTGTTCGCGACCCTCGTCGAGTCCGCCGCACCGCACCGCACCGACCCGGACTTCGCCGACCTGTCGGCGGTGGGCCTCGCCTCCCTGTACCGGGAGCTGTCGTACAACGCTCCCGACCTGGCCACGGGCATGACGAAGGGCGTCCACGAGAGCTGGGCCGGCGGTCCCGGCGACCGCAACGTGGAACTGCTGGTGGCCGCCTCCGCGACACGCTGAGGCCGTCGCGCCGAGGCCGCTGCCCGGCGCGAGCCCGGTGGCCGCCTCGGCGCGAGCCCGGTGGCGGGGGGAATCACCGCGCCGCTCTCACTGTTGTCGCGCGCAGCAGCTCTCGTACGCATCCCAAGGAGGCCGACCGTGTACGGCGACCCGGCAACGATCCGCAAGATCCTCAGCGAGCTCGGCGACACCTGGGCGATCGTGGGCCTGTCGTCGAACGAGCGGCGCGCCGCGTACGGCGTGGCGAACGTCCTCCAGCGCTACGGCAAGCGCATAGTCCCGGTCCACCCCAAGGCAGAGACGGTCCACGGCGAAAAGGGGTACGCCTCGCTGGAGGACATCCCCTTCGAGGTCGATGTCGTCGACGTGTTCGTCAACAGCGACCTCGCCGGCCCCGTCGCCGACGAGGCGGTCGCCATCGGTGCCAAGGCGGTCTGGTTCCAGCTGGGCGTCATCGACGAGTCCGCCTACGACCGCACCCGCGCGGCCGGCCTCGACATGGTCATGGACCGCTGCCCGGCGATCGAGATCCCGCGCCTGGGCTGACGTGCACGGTGGGTGCGGGAGGTGAACCCACAGCAGAGCGGGATGTGAACCCACAGCAGAACAGGGGCAGTTGGGCCGGTTATTGGTCTAGGCCAAACCGCCCTGCCCCAGTATCCTCATCCGTGGCCAGCGGCACACGATCCCCCCACCCAGGTTGCGTGCTGGCTCGGGCGACACCCACACAACCCTGCCCCAGGCAGCCGGGTGACTTCCCCATTCCCCGCCTCATGGAGGGTCACGGTGAAAGTTCGCACCCGCAGCACGGCGCTCATCGGCACCATCTGCCTCGTCGCATCCCTCGCCCTGACCACGGCGTCCGCCGACGAGCCCACCGCCCCACGTCAGGCGGCGAAGGTCGCGCTGAAGGAAGTGGCCAAAGCCCAGAACCCGATCGCCGGCGCCGCCGGGCCCGGTGGCACGGTCTGGATCGCCGAACGCGCGGGCACGGTACGGGTCCTGGACGACAAGGGGCTCGGCGAGCCCGTCCTCGACATATCCGGCGAGACCACCACCGACGGCGAACGCGGCCTGCTGGGCATCGCGTTCGACAAGAGGTTCGCGCACTTCTACATCTCGTTCACGAATCTCGAAGGCACCAGCACCGTGGACGAGTTCGCCGTGCGGCACGGCAAGATCCGGCCCAGCACCCGGCGCACGGTCATCACCCAGACGCAGCCCTACCCGAACCACAACGGCGGTGACATCAGGTTCGGCCCCGACGGCTACCTCTACATCGCGCTCGGCGACGGCGGCTCGGGCGGCGACCCGCACGGCAACGGACAGAAACTCGACACGCTGCTCGGCAAAATGCTGCGGATCGACCCGCTGGGCGGCAAGCCGTACGCGATCCCGCGGGACAACCCCTTCGTGAACGATCCGAACGCGAAGGACGAGATCTGGGCGTACGGGCTGCGCAACCCGTGGCGGTTCTCCTTCGACGCGCGCACCGGCGACCTGCTGATCGGCGACGTCGGCCAGAGCGACTGGGAGGAGATCGACTGGGCCCCGGCGAGGAGCGGGGGCGGCGAGAACTACGGCTGGTCCCAGATGGAGGGCACCCATCCCTTCCGGGGCGGAACGGAACCCGCGAACCACGTGCCGCCGGTCCACGAGTACGACCGCACCGGACTGGGCTGCTCGGTGACCGGCGGATACGTCTACCGCGGCAAGGCGATCCCGGCCCTCAAGGGGCAGTACGTGTTCAGCGACTACTGCGACGGCACCCTGCGCACGCTGCGGATGAAGAACGGGAAGGTGACCGGCGAGAGCGACCTCGGAGTCAACGGCGGGGAGGTCATCTCGTTCGTGCAGGACGGCGATGGCGAACTGTACGTCCTCGCCATCGGTGGCTCCGTCTCCCGCATCGACCCGGTGTGACCACTACTCGCTGAGGCGGAGCCGGCGCACGCTCACCAGTTGCGCGGCACCGGCGCCCCTTGTCCGTACGAGCGGTGACCCTCGTCTTGTCCGTACGAGCGGTGACCCTCGTCTTGTCCGTACGAGCGGTGACCCGCATCGGACGGCGCCTCGAACAGGGAGCCGGGCTCCTGGGCCCAGCTCGCCTGTGGTGTGGGCGCGCGTCGGCCGACGACGGGTCGCCGCCAGTCGCCGTCCCCGAGGACCAGCATCGGGTCGAACATGACCACCACTCCCGCGAGCAGCAGGAAGAGGGCCGGGCCGAGGAGCATGGGGAGCAGGAGCGAGTGGGCGGAGCCGCCGACGCCGGGCGAGCCGGTCGCGCCGTGGAGGTGCACGCTGACGGCCGCCATGCCCGTGTAGTGCATGCCGGAGACTGCGACGCCCATGACGAGGCTGGCCCCCAGGCTGGTCATGAAGCCGCGGATCGCGACCGCGGCCCAGAGCGCGGCGGTCGCGGCGACGACGGCGATCACGACGGAGAGTGCCACTGTGCGGACGTCGTACTCCAGGCTGCCGTTCACTCGGATGGCCGCCATGCCTATGTAGTGCATGGCCGCGACCCCGATGCCCGTGAAGGTGCCCGCCATGAGCAGGGTCGCCGTGTTCGCGCCGCGGTAACCGACGGCGAAGACGCCCAGGCCGACGACGACAATCGCCACGGCGAGACTGAGAACAGTCAGGCCGACGTCATAGCGAATACGGCTTTCCTCCACCTGGAATCCGATCATGGCGATGAAATGCATCGTCCATATTCCGCATCCGATCGATGCCGCTCCCAGCGCCAGCCACCCCGGCTTCCACGACTGGTCGTTGCGCAGTGATCGGGTGATGCAGCGCAGCCCCAGGGCCGCTCCCAGGCACGCCATGACGTAGGCGGCCAGCGGCGTGATCAGTCCGTAGCTGAATCCGTCGACAGTTCCTTGCATATGCCAGAATCCCCCCGGAAAACAAGTGTTGCGGGGGACAGATGTACGCGCCGTGACAGGCGGGAGCAAGCGTTTTCGATCGATTCGCAGTGAACTGCATGCTGCGTCCATCAATTCCGGTCATCGATGGGCTTTTTTCAGCCGGAGGCATTCATTCTGGTGACGCGATACCACCGTTCCGGCAGTGCGGTCCCCATCGCTCCGTCGGGCACGGCCCCACCGCTACGGCAGGAACGGCCTCACCGCTCCTTCCGCGAAGCCACCGTGAACTGCGCACCGTCGGGGTCCCGCAGCACCGCCTCCAGCGCGGACGCGCCCTCCTGGACCGTGCCCCCGTGGGCCAGCGCCGCACGCACGCACGCGTCGACATCGTCGACCGCGAAGTGGACCTGCCAGTGCGGCCGGACCGTGGGATCGGGCGCCGCCTCCACCGCACCGGAGTGGATACGGGCCACCACGTCCCCGTCGCTGCGCAGCACGACCTCGTCGCCGTCGTAGTGGACCTCGATGCAACCGGGCTCCGAGGTCGCCCACTCCAGGACCTCCCCGTAGAACATCGCGGCGTCGAAGGCGTTGCGCGTGTGCAGCCGCAGGAAGGCCGGGGCCGCCCGGCGCCAGGTCTCCCAGCCTGCGACGAGCTGGCCCTCCCAGATGCCGAAGACGGCGCCGTCGCGGTCGGCCAGCAGGGCGGCGCGGCCCGGCGGGAAGCCGATGGGCCCGACCGCCGTCGTACCGCCGCGCTCCTGGCCCCGGGCGACGGCCTCGTCCGCGCTGCCCACGGCGAAGTACGGGGTCCAGGCGACGGCCATCTGCCACATGGAGGCCACGGCGGCGATGCCCGCGACGGGCACCCCTTCCGCGTACGCGATCCGGAACCGGTCCATCAGCCTGGCCTCCCGGAAGCGCCAGCCGAGCACCGCCCGGTAGAAGTCCTCCGCGGCCTGCTGGTCGCGCGCCGTCAGGCTGACCCAGCACGGGGCACCGACCACCGCATGGCTGGAGATGACGTCGCTTCGGAGTGTTGCGTCGCGGTTCATGGCAGTACCGTCCTGAATCGGGCTGACCGGCGCACGCGGACGTCCGACAGCGTCGGAAGCACCCTCGGGGCCGTGGTTGCGTCACCTCCAGCATCACCCGCATCGGCGCCCCGCGCCCGGAGGCGGTTTCCGGCTCACGCCCCGAGTACCCGAGGGCCCGGCCCGAAACAGGCCGCCTCAGTCGTGCGCCGGCCGGTCGCTCAGCCGGTGATCGGCCAGGTTCAGGGCCTCGTCCACGACCCGGCGCAGGTGGCCGTCGCGCAGGGAGTAGATCACCCGGCGGCCCTCCTTGCGCGTGTTGACGAGACCCGCGAGCCGCAGCCGCGCCAGGTGCTGGCTGACGGCCGGACGGGCCGCGCCGCAGCGCTCCGTGAGCGTCGTGACGTCGGCCTCGTCCGCGGCCAGGGCGTGCAGCAGGACGAGCCGGGTGCGGTCCCCCAGGAGGGCGAGCACCTCCGCGGCGAGGGCGAACTGCTCCTCGCCCGGCGTGCGCGGATGCTCATCGTTCGCAGGTGATAGGTGCATGCGTGCGCTCATACGCACATAATGGGCCCGTGGACGTCGTCGAGTCCACCGAGCACACCGGAAAACCGAGCGCACCGGAAACCGGAAAGGGGACCCTTGTGAGCTCCGGGCACCACGGGCACAGCCACCAGGACGGGCACGGGCACGAGCACCACCACCACGGGCACCGGCAGGGCCTCGGCGCCCCCGGCCACGCGCACGGTGCCGGGCACCCGCCCCGCGCCCGCCAAGGCCTCCGCCACGATCTCCGTCACCGTCTCACCCACCGCGTCGCCCACCTCCTCAAGCCCCACTCCCACGCGTCCACCGACAAGGTCGACCCGGCCCTCGAATCCTCGGCCCGGGGCATCCGCACCCTGTGGATCTCGCTGGCCGTCCTCGGCGTGACCGCGGTGGCGCAGGCGGCGGTCGTCGCGGTCTCCGGTTCGGTCGCGCTGCTGGGCGACACCGTGCACAACGCGGCGGACGCGCTGACCGCCGTACCGCTCGGCATCGCCTTCGTGCTGGGCAGGAGGGCGGCGACCCGCCGGTTCACATACGGCTACGGCCGGGCCGAGGACCTGGCGGGACTCGTGATCGTGCTGACGATCGCCGCCTCCGCGGTCTTCGCGGGCTGGACCGCGATCGACCGGCTGTTCGTACCCCGCCCGGTCGAGCACATCCCGATCGTCGCCGCGGCGGCCGTCATCGGCTTCGCGGGCAACGAGTGGGTGGCCCGCTACCGCATCCGCGTCGGCCGCGAGATCGGCTCGGCCGCGCTCGTCGCGGACGGGCTGCACGCGCGCACCGACGGGTTCACCTCGCTCGCCGTGCTCCTCGGCGCGGGCGGCGCGGCGCTCGGCTGGCAACTCGCCGACCCGGTGGTCGGGTTGGCGATCACGGCCGCCCTGCTGCTGGTGCTGCGCGACGCCGCGCGCGAGGTCTTCCGCCGGGTCATGGACGCGATCGACCCGGAGCTGGTCGACACGGCCGAGCGGGCGCTGCACGAGGTGCCGGGCGTGCAGGCGGTGGGTGAGCTGCGGCTGCGCTGGATCGGTCACCGCCTGCGGGCCGAGGTGGCGGTGGTCGTCGACGGCGAGGCGAGCGTACGGCAGGCCCACGGCATCGCGGTCGAGGCCGAGCACGCCCTGCTGCACGCCGTCCCGGGGCTCACCGCGGCTCTGGTCCACGCGGACCCGTCACCGGCGCCGGGCGAGACGGACCCCCACCTGGCGCTGGCCCACCACACGGCCGCCTGAGGGAAGCGGTCAGGCGACCCCGAGCCCCTCCAGCACCACGGCGTTCGGCAGCTCCGCGAACACCTTGCCCGGAACGAGCAGCTTCCCCCGTCGGCGGCCGCTGCCGACCAGCACGTACGGGAGGTCGACCACCGCCGAGTCCACCAACACCGGCCAGTCCGCGGGGAGTCCGATCGGCGTGATGCCGCCGTACTCCATGCCGGTCTCGCCGGTCGCCGTGTCCATGGAGGCGAACGAGGCCTTGCGCGCCCCGAGTTGGCGGCGCACGGCGCCGTTCACGTCGACTCGGGTGGTCGAGAGCACGACGCACGCGGCGAGCGTGCTCTCCCCGCCGCGTTTGCCCGCGACGACCACGCAGTTGGCCGACCGGTCGAGGAGGTCCTTGCCGTAGTGCTCGACGAAGGTGGCGGTGTCGGCCCACTCCGGCTCGGTGTCGACGTACACGATCCGGTCGGCGGGAACGGTGCCGCGCCATTGGCGTACGGCGTCGGCGACCGGGCGGGTCAGTGTGTCGAGGCAGTCGGGAGCGGGGGTGGCGTCGTCGAACTGTCCGATGGGTGCGCGCATGACGGCACGCTAACAGCCCTGCGCACGGCGCCGGACGAGGGTCTCAGTGCACGCCCGGGACCGACACGGCCATGACCATCTCCAGCGGCTCGTCGCCCGAATTGGCGTACGTGTGAGGGGTGTTGGCCTCGAAGGAGACGCTCGCGCCCGCGGGGACCCGGTACTCCGCGCCGTCGACGGTCAGCGTCAGTTCGCCCTTCGTGACGTGGAGGAGCTCGACCGTGCCCGCGGGGTGGGGGTCGGAGGGGCTGCCCTCGCCCGGCATCAGCAGCCAGTCCCACATCTCCAGCGGGCCGGGCGCCTCGGTGCCCGCGAGGAGCCGGTTGTAGCTGCCCGCGTCGGTGTGCCAGAGCCGCACGGCCTGGTCGGCCGGGACGATCCTGACCTTCGGGCCCTGCTCGTAGTCGAGCAGTGTGGTGATGCTGATGCCGAGCGCGTCACCGATCTTGACGACGGTGCCCAGGCTGGGGTTGGTCCGGGCCTGCTCGATCTGGATGAGCATGCCGCGGCTGACCCCCGCGCGGGCGGCGAGCGCGTCCAGGGTGAAGTTGCGCTCGGTGCGCCAGCGCTTGACGTTACGCGCCAGGGACTGGGTCAGCAGGTCGAGGTCCGACACTTTCCGTCCAATGTTCTCGTGGTTCTCATGAGGCTCGGCTCCCATGAGGCTCGTTCAATATTCTGGATGACAGAGTTCAATGAACTACACTACGGTGTGGTGCACCGAATCGTTCATCGAACTGTACTGCGAGGCATCCGATGACAGCACTCTTCGCCCTGGCCACAAGCCTCCTGTGGGGGCTGGCCGACTTCGGCGGAGGTCTGCTGGCACGACGTACGCCCGCGTTGACGGTCGTGGTCGTCTCGCAGTCGATCGCCGCCGTCGTGCTCGGTGCGATCGTCCTCGTCACCGGCGCCTGGAGCGAGGCGAGTCCGCAGCTGTGGTTCGCGGTGGCGGCGGGACTCGTCGGGCCTGTCGGAATGCTGGCCTTCTACAAGGCGCTCGCCCTCGGCCCGATGGGCGTCGTCTCGCCGCTCGCCTCGCTCAGCATCGCCGTCCCCGTGGCGGTGGGCCTCGTCCTCGGCGAGCGCCCCGGCCTAGTGCAGTTCGCGGGCATCGCGGTAGCCGTCGTGGGAGTCGTCCTCGCGGGCGGACCGCACTTCAGGGGCGCACCCGTGCAGCGGCAGGCCGTGCTGCTCACCCTGGTCGCGGCGTTCGGTTTCGGTGCGGTGATGGCCCTGATCGCCGAGGCGTCGTCCACCCTCACCGGCCTCTTCCTCGCCCTGTTCGTACAGCGCGTCACGAACGTGGTCACGGGAGGCACGGCCCTGTACGTCGCCGTCCGGCGCGGCAGCGTGGCTCCCCCGAGGATCGCGTGGGAGTCCGTTCCGGCCCTGGCGTTCGTCGGTCTCGCGGACGTGGCCGCCAACGGCACGTACTCGCTGGCCGCCCAGCGCGGCCCGGTCACCGTGGCCGCCGTCCTCGCCTCGCTCTGCCCGGTGGTGACGGCCCTCGCCGCACGCGGCTTCCTCAGCGAGCGGCTGCGCGGGATCCAGGCGGCGGGCGCGGGCCTGGCGCTGGTGGGCACGGTGCTGCTCGCCACGGGCTGAGTCACGACCGGGCACCCCTTTCCCACGGGGTGACGTGCCGAGGGCCGACCGGCCTCGGACAGCCACGTCCCCGACCGGACCCGGCCGGTCAGGACTCGGCTCGTACGTCCTCGTGGGCGTCCTCGACGGCCCGCAGCCCGGCGATGCTCTCCGCGTCCAGCTCCGCCAGCGCGAGCAGCTGCTCCGGTGTGACCCCGTCGGGAATCGGCACCGGCGCGGGCGTGCGCAGCGGCGGCTGCCAGCCCTCGCCGGAGGTCCAGCGGCGTACGACCCTGGCCGGCGCCCCGGCCACCACCGCGTGGTCGGGCACGACACCGCGCACGACCGCGCCGGCCGCCACCACGACGTTCCGCCCGATGCGCGCGCCGGGCAGGATGACCGCGCCCGTGCCGATCCAGCAGCCCGGGCCGATCTCCACCGGCTCCATCCGCGGCCACTGCTTGCCGATGGGCTCATGGGGGTCGTCGTACGAGTGGTTGGTGGACGTCACGTACACGTACGGCCCGAAGTAGCAGTCGCTGCCGATCGTGACCGTCGTGTCGGCGATGACGTGGCTGCCGCGGCCGAGGACGACACCGTCCCCGATGCGGAGGATGGGTTCGGGGCCGAGGTCGAGGTCGGGCATCAACCCCGCGGTCAGAGTGACCTGTTCGGCGATGATGCAGTGGTCGCCGAGATGGATCCACGGCTCGCCGAAGACGGTGCCCTGCGGGAACGCCAGCCTGGTACCTGTTCCCATCGCCCCGAAGTGCAGTCGTCCGGGCCGCTCGGCGGTCACCGCGCCCGTTCGTTGCACCCAGGACCAGCCCGCGTGGACGGCGCGCTGGACGAGTCGGCGCCGCCGGGATGAGAACGTGTTCTTGCGCTTGGGCACCCGCTCACCGTACTCAGCGTGACGCCCGGCCATGAGCTCGGGCGCCTGTGATCTTCGCCCCACCGTGCGGTGGCCGGATCCCTTACGGTGCCGGTACCAACGAGAACGAGGAGACGGCGATGACGCACGAGGCGCTGATCGCGGGCGTGGGCGGCAAGGATCCGAAGGTGGATCAGGAGGCGTTCGTCGCCCCGATGTCCGTGGTGCTCGGCGAGGTGACGCTGCACCCGGGCGCGAGTGTCTGGTACGGGGCGGTGCTGCGGGCCGAGTGCGGGCCCATCGTCATCGGCGCGGACAGCAACGTGCAGGACAACTGCACGCTGCATGTCGACCCCGGGTTCCCCGTCACCGTCGGGGAGCGGGTGTCGATCGGGCACAACGCCGTGGTGCACGGTGCCACTGTCGAGGACGACTGCCTGGTCGGGATGGGCGCGACGATTCTCAACGGGGCGGTGATCGGGGCGGGGTCGCTGGTTGCCGCGCAGGCGTTGGTGCCTCAGGGGATGCGGGTTCCGCCGGGGTCGCTCGTCGCGGGTGTTCCCGCCGAGGTGAAGCGGGAACTCACGGAGGAGGAGCGGGAGGGGATCTCGTTGAACGGAACGTTCTATGTGGAACTCGCCAAGACGCACCGAGAAGCACACGGGGAGTAGAGCGAGTCGGCGGTCTGCGGGTTCGCGTGGCTGGTCGCGCCCCGCGGCGGAGCCGCAAATGTCACAGCCCCGCGCCCCTGGACAGGGGCTGCGCCCCGTCACAGGGCGCAGCCGCTCGGTCGCCTAGTCGGTCGCCGGGATCGGCTCGCGCTCTGCCGCCGACCGCTCGGCCTCTCGCTCTGCCGAGACCTTCTTCGCCTTGCGCTTGAGGACGAGCATCGAGGTGAGGCCGATGAGGAGGGCCAGGACCAGGCCGAGCCAGGAGAAGCGCTTGAGCCAGGACTCGGCGACCACGCCGACGTAGTAGATGACCGCGGTGGTGCCGCCGGCCCAGAGGATGCCGCCGAGGACGTTGGCGGTCAGGAACTTCCAGTACGGCATGCGCAGCACACCCGCGAGCGGGCCCGCGAAGATCCGGAGCAGGGCGACGAAGCGGCCGAAGAACACGGCCCACATGCCCCACTTCTCGAAGGACTTCTCGGCGGTGGCGATATGGCCCTCGCTGAAGTGCCTGGGGAACTTGGCGCCGAGCCACGCCAGCAGTGGGCGTCCGCCCTTGCGGCCGATGGCGTAGCCGATGGAGTCGCCGATGATCGCGCCGGCGACGGCGCAGGCGCCGAGGACGACGGGGTTGATGTCACCGTGCTGCGAGGCGAGCAGCGCCGCGGAGACGAGGATGATCTCGCCCGGCAGTGGAATGCCCAGGCTCTCCAGGCCGATGACCAGGCCCACCAGCGCGTAGATGCTGACCGCAGGCACGGTCTCTAGCCACTCCTGGACGTGCAACGCCGGTTCCTCCCGATTCACCGCGATCCGGGGCTGGCCCGGCGTGCGCCCGGGGCCGGGCGCACGCCGGGCAGCCTACCCGGTCACTTGGACTGCACGGTGTCCCGTCGGCCTCACACCTGCACGCTCCCGCTGAGCCGCGGTTCACCCGCCGAGGCCCCCACCCACACGGTCCGCCGCCCGGTGCCGAGCACCCAGCTGTGCCGCTCGGCGTTCCACGAGGAGAGCGTGCGCTCTTCGACGCGCACGGTGACCCTGCGCGACTCCCCCGCCGTCAGCGTGAGCCGCTGATAGCCGCCCAACACCCTTGCGGCCTGGTCGACCTGGAGGTCCGGCGAGGGGCCCACATAGACCTGCGGGATGTCGACCCCGGCCCGCCGTCCCGTGTTCCGCACGGTGAACACCACCTCAAGACCGTCCCCGGTCCGCTGCACGCCCAGGCCCTCGTACACGAAGGAGGTGTACGAGAGTCCGTGCCCGAACGGGAACAGCGGCCGCACGTTCTCGGCGTCGTACCAGCGGTGGCCGACGTGGACGCCCTCCGAGTACTCCTCGACGCCGTTCACGCCCGGGTAGCGGCGCGTGTCGCCCGCGACCGGGTGGTGGTCGTCGTCCGCCGGGAAGGTCTGGGTGAGCCGTCCGCCGGGGTCGCAGTCGCCGAACAGGACGGCGGCGGTGGCGGCCGCGCCCTCCTGGCCCGGGTAGTACATCTGCAGCACGGCGGCGGTGCGCTCCAGCCACGGCATCGACGTCGAGGAGGAGGTGTTGAGGACGACGGTCGTACGGGGGTTCACCGCTGTCACCGCCTCGATCAGATCGACCTGGTGGCCGGGGAGCGCGAGGGTCGTGCGGTCCTGGTTCTCGGTGGCGTCCTCGTAGGCGAAGAGCACGACGCTCTCCGCGGCCCGCGCCGCCTTCACCGCCTCGGCGACGTCCTGGGCGCGGGTCGCACCGGTGACGTGCCGCAGCCGGAACGTCTGCCCCTGGGCGCCGCCCTTCGCGGTGATCTCGACCCGGTGCTCTCCGGCGGAGAGAGCGAGTGCCCTTCGGCGCACCGCGAGCCCGTCGGGCGCGGCCGACACCAGACCGCCCGCGAAGTACTCCGCGAGCCCGGTCGCCACCGGGAAGAGGTCGACTCCGTCGAGGAGCACTTTGGGCCGCGTTCCGGAGTAGTGGACGACGAAGGTCCACTCGTCGTCGTCCTCGACGGTGAGCGTCCCCTTGTACGTCCAGGTCTTCCCGGCGGCGACCTGCTGGCCCTCCGAGTCGATGCCCTCGGTGAGCGCGTCCTCGGGCAGGGGCTTGCCGAAGAGGTCCTCGCCGAGCGCGTAGGACACCTGGGCGCCTTGTCCTGCACGGGACTTGATGGCGTCGAGCGGGCGCTCGGCGTGGTCGGGGACGACGTGGGCGCTGCCCCCTCCGCTGACGAAGGGCAGCGAGCCGGTGGGGCCGACGACGGCGATGCTGCGGGCGGCCTCGCCGGTCAGGGGCAGCATGCCGTTCCTGTTGTGCAGGAGCGTGGCGCCCGCCTTGGCGACCTCCAGGGCGACCGCCGCGCCCGCCGACGGGTTGCGTGCCGGGCGGGGCGGGGCGCTGCCGTCGAGCATCCCGAAGTCGTCCATGGTGGTGAGGATGCGGCGCACGGCCCGGTCGACGTACTCCTCGGAGACGCTCCCGTTCTGGACGGCCGTCTTCAGCGCGGCCCCGAAGTACTTGCCGTTCGGCATCTCCATGTCGAGGCCCGCGGTGAGCGAGGCGACCGTGCTGTGGGCCGCGTGCCAGTCGGTCATCACCCAGCCCTCGAAGCCCCAGCGGTCGCGGAGGACGCCGGTGAGGAGTTCCTTGCTCTCGCAGGCGTAGGTGCCGTTGACCTTGTTGTAGGCGCCCATGACCGCGCGGGCGCCGGCGCCGACGGCGGCCTCGAAGGCGCGCAGCTCGACCTCGTTGAGGGTCTGCTCGTCGACCCGTACGTCGATGGAGTCGCGGTCCTTCTCCTGGTTGTTCATCGCGTAGTGCTTCACGGTCGCGATGAGACCCTCGCCCTGGATGCCCTTGATCTCCTCGGCCACGAGGTCGGCGGAGAGCAGCGGGTCCTCGCTGAACGTCTCGAAGTTGCGGCCCGCGTACGGGGTGCGGATGAGGTTGACCATCGGGGAGAGCAGCACGTCCTGGCCGAGGGCGCGGCCCTCGCGGCCGATGACCTGGCCGTAGCGGCGGGCGAGGCCGGGGTCGAAGGCAGCGGCGAGCAGGACGGGCGCGGGCAGGGCGGTGGCGTGCTGCTTGACGCGGACTCCGGCGGGGCCGTCGGCGAGGCGCAGCGGCGGGATGCCGAGCCGTTCCACGCCGGGCACGTAGCCGGCCTGGCCGAGGGCCTTGGGGTCGGTGGCGCCGTGCAGCAGGGAGAGCTTCTCGTCCAGGGTGAGCTTGGTGAGCAGTCCCTCGACGCGGGGGCCCGCGGCCGGTGGTCGGCGGGTGGCAGCCGCGTGCGCGAGGGACGGGGGCCCCGCGGTCGCGGCCAGGGCGACGGCGGTCGCGCCGCTCAGCAGGCGCAGGACGGACCGCCGGGACACGGTGTCGGACATGAGGCGTCACTCCTCGTTGGGTACGGGCACGAGGAGGCGAACCGCGGGGGCGCGCGGGCGGCCAGTCCGGGGTAGACCTCCGGACGCACTATGCGACAAAAGTTACTTAATACACCGTTAGGCACAACGGGCAGGGCGAAAACATGTCGCACCTCGGTGCATCACGGCCATTCCGCGCCGCCATGTCGCGCCGCTGCGCCGGCCCGCTCGTAGCTCCCGGCCCGCTCAGATCTCCGGGCCCGTGAGTGACTGCTCGGTCCAGATGATCTTGCCGTCCTGGGTGTAGCGGGTGCCCCACCGCTGGGTGAACTGGGAGACCAGGAACAGGCCGCGGCCGCCCTCGTCGGTCGTCTTCGGGTGCCGCAGGTGCGGGGCGGTGGGACTGGCGTCCCAGACCTCGCAGACCAGGGTCCGCGACATGATCAGCCGCAGTCTTATCGGCCCGGAGGCGTGCCGGATGGCGTTGGTGACGAGTTCGCTGACGACGAGTTCGGTGGTGAAGGTCAGCTCGTCCAGGCCCCACTCGCACAGCTGCCGTGACGTCCGCTTGCGCACGTCGGCGACGGCCGCCGGGTCGCTGGGCAGCTCCCAGGACACCGTCCGTTCCGCGTCCAGCCGGCGGGCGCGGGCCATCAACAGCACCACGTCGTCCGGCGGACGGGCCGGGACCAGCGCCTCCACCACGGCCTGGCAGCGGTCGTCGAGGCTGGGCGCCCGCCGTTCGAGCACCCGGCGCAGCCGCTCCCGGTCGGCGGCTGCGTCCCGCTGCGGCGCCGGCCCCTCGGCGGCGAGCAGGCCGTCGGTGCAGAGGGCGAGCACACTGCCTTCCGCGAGCGGCAGTTCGACCGACTCGAACGGCGGGCCGCTCACACCGAGCGCGGGTCCCGGCGGCAGCTCGGGGAAGTCGACCGTGCCGTCCGGGGCGACGATCGCGGGCAGACCGTGGCCCGCGGCGGCCATGGAGCACCGGCCGCCGACCGGGTCGTACACCGCGTACAGACAGCTGGCGCCCTTCGCCCGTACGCCGTCGGCGCGCGGGGCCGCCTCGGAGTCGTCCTCGTATCCGGCCCGGTCGACCAGGTCGTCGAGGTGGGCGAGCACCTCCTCGGGCGGGAGGTCCAGGTCGGCGAGGGTCTGTACGGCGGCTCTCAGACGGCCCATGGCCGCGGCGGCCTCGATGCCGTGGCCGACGACGTCGCCCACCACCAGGGCGACCCGCGCGCCCGACAGCGGGATGACGTCGAACCAGTCCCCGCCGAGTCCCGTCAGCTCATCGGCCGGCCGGTAGCAGGCGGCGACCTCCATCGCGTCCTGCTCGGGGAGCCGGTGCGGCAGCAGATGGCGCTGCAGTACGAGGGCCGCGTCGCGTTCCCGGGTGTAGCGGCGGGCGTTGTCGAGGCACAGGGCCGCACGGGAGACGAACTCTTCGGCCAGGCCCAGGTCGTCCTGGTCGAAGGGGTCCTGACGGTGGCGCCGGAAGAACGTGGTGATCCCGAGCGTGGTGCCGCGGGCCCGCACCGGCACGATCATCGCGGTGTGCAGTCCGAGTTCGAGGAAGGTGGCGGCCCGGTCGCCGGCGATGTCTGTGGCCCACTCCGGGGCCAGCGGGTCGAGCCGCTCCTCGATCCAGGACCGGCCGCCGGTCAGCGCACGGATCGGGGGTGCTCCGGCCAGGTAGGCGGCCACCTCACCGATCTCGACCACGGCCTCCGGGACACCCTCGTTCACCGACTGGTGGCCGGCCCGCCGCAACGGCACCACGTCCGTCCCGCTCAGTGGCCCGGAGACGGGCTCGTCCCCTTCGAGGACGGTCTCCAGCAGATCGACGGCGACGAAGTCGGCGAGTCCCGGCACTGCCACGTCGGCCAGCTCCTGGGCGGTGCGCATGACGTCCAGGGTGCGGCCGAGGCGCTTGCCCGCCTGGTCCAGGAGGGTGAGGCGTTCGCGGGCCCGGTAGCGCTCGGTGACGTCCACCACCGTGTAGTACACGCCGATCGGGTTGCCGTTGTCGTCGTCGAGCCGGGTGAACGACATCGCGTGGGCCGTGTCGCGGTGCGGCGCCGAGCGGACCGTACCGACGTGTTCGTAGCCGACGACGGCCTCGCCGGTCTCCAGGACCTGGCGCATCACGGCCTCCAGGGCCTGGGCGTCCAGGCCCGGCTGGATGTCCGCGAGCCGTTTCCCGATCCGCTGGTGCGCGGGTCCGCCGCCGAACTGCTCCAGGGCCGCGTTCGACCACACGTACCGCAGGTCAGCGTCGACGATGGCTATGCCGATGGGTGAGTGCGAGGCCATCCGCTCCAGCACCGTGCGGCTCATGGCCCAGCCCGCGGCGCCGGTCGAGTCGGCGGCCAGGACCACCCAGCGCGGCGGGCCCTCCGCGGCCTCCACCGCCGGGACGACCCGCAGCGTCGTGACGACGGGGTGCCCGTCGCGGTGGCGCACCGCGAGGAGCCCGGTCCAGCCGCCGTTGCGGCCACAGCGGCGGGTCAGGTCGGGCAGGCGCGCGGCGTCCTCGGGCATGAGCAGGTCGGCCGCGGCCCGGCCGACGACTTCGGCCCGGCGATAGCCGAACAGCCGCTCGGCGTCGCCGGTCCAGCCGGCCACCGCCATGCGCGCGTCGAGCAGCACCACCGCGGCGTCCGCCATGTCGAACCGCCGCCGTGCCACGCCGCTCTCCTCGCTCGTCGCCACTCTGACCCCCTCCGTCCCGGGGAGTGGTCCGTTCCCGTACGCCACGCTCCGAGCACCCGTGCCGTACGGGCCCAACGTACCGCCGCGACGGCCTCGCGGCCCCGGCGACCGTACCCGATCAGGGCCGTACGAGCAGCTGGAAGTCGAACGTGTAGCGCGCGGCGCGGTAGACGTGGGTCCCGTACTCTACGGCCCGCCCGGTGTCGTCGTACGCCGTGCGGCACATGGTGAGCAGCGCGGCTCCCTCCGGTTCGTCGAGGAGGGTCCCCTCGTCGGCGGTGGCGCAGCGGGCGCCCACGGTCTGGCGGGCGCTGTGCAGGGTGATTCCGGCGGCCCGCATCGTCCGGTAGAGGCCGGTCGTCTCCAGCCGTTCGGTGTCCAGGTCGAGGAGCGTGGCGGGCAGGTAGTTGGTCAGGTGGGCCACGGGTTCGCCGTGGGTGGAGCGCAGTCGTTCGAGCACGATGACGTCCCGGCCCTCGGGGATGCCGAGGGCCGCGGCGACCTCCGGCGAGGCCGACTGGATCTCGTTGCGCAGCACCCGGGTGGCGGGGCTCTGCCCGGCAGCCGCCAGGTCGTCGTAGAGGCTGCTCAGTTCCAGCGAACGCCTGACCTGGCTGTGCACGACCTGGGTGCCGATGCCCCGGCGGCGCACCAGCAGGCCCTTGTCCACCAGGGACTGGATGGCCTGGCGGACGGTCGGCCGGGACAGGCCGAGCCGGGCGGCGATGTCCACCTCGTTGCCCAGCAGGTTGCCCGGGGCGAGCGCCCCGTGCTCGATCGCGGACTCCAGTTGCTGGGCGAGCTGGTAGTAGAGCGGGATCGGGCTGCCCCGGTCCAGGGCGACCTCCAGGCTGTCGAACGCGGCGGCGTTCGCCTGACGTACGGTCTCGGTCTCTGCCACGGAGCCCTCTCCCTTCACGTGTCCGTCGGTGCGTGGCGTCCGGTCAGGTCGTGCCGGTGCCCCGTACCGCTTCGGTGAGGCCGTGCCCGGGTCGGGCACGGCCTCCTTCGGGTGTGGCTTCCGTCAGGAGTGGCTGGGGAAACCGAGGTTGATGCCGCCGCTGTCGGCCGGGTCGGGCCAGCGGGTGGTGATGACCTTGCCCTGGGTGTAGAAGGCGATGCCGTCGTTGCCGTAGATGTGGTGGTCCCCGAACAGGGAGTCCTTCCAGCCGCCGAACGAGTGGTAGCCGACGGGCACGGGGATCGGCACGTTGACGCCGACCATGCCGGCCTGGACCTCCAGCTGGAAGCGGCGGGCGGCGCCGCCGTCCCGGGTGAAGATCGCGGTGCCGTTGCCCCAGCGGGAGCTGTTGATCAGCGCGATGGCCTCGTCGTACGTCTCGGCGCGGACCACGCAGAGCACCGGGCCGAAGATCTCGTCCTTGTACGCGTCCGCGGTGACCGGCACCTTGTCGAGGAGCGAGACGCCGATGAAGAAGCCGTCCTCGTGGCCCGGCACGGTGAAGCCGGTGCCGTCCACGACGACCTCGGCGCCCTGGGCGGCCGCGCCCGCCACGTACGAGGCGACCTTGTCACGGTGCTCGCGGGTGATGAGCGGACCCATCTCGCTGGCCGCGTCGTTGCCGGGGCCGATCTTCAGACCCTTGGCCCGCTCGGCGATCTTGTCGACCAGCTCGTCGCCGGTGTCGCCGACCGCGACGACCACGGACACGGCCATGCAACGCTCGCCGGCCGAGCCGTAGGCGGCGTTGATGGCCTGGTCGGCGGCGAAGTCCAGGTCGGCGTCGGGCAGTACGAGCATGTGGTTCTTGGCGCCGCCGAGGGCCTGTACTCGCTTGCCGTGCTCGATGCCCTTGAGCTGGATGTACTTGGCGATGGGCGTGGAGCCGACGAAGGAGACGGCCGTGATGTCCGGGTGCTCCAGGAGGCGGTCCACGGCGACCTTGTCGCCCTGCACGACGTTGAGCACGCCGTCGGGGAGGCCCGCCTCGGAGGCGAGTTCGGCCAGCCGGTAGGAGGCGGAGGGGTCCTTCTCGCTCGGCTTGAGCACGAAGGTGTTGCCACAGGCGATGGCCAGCGGGAACATCCACATCGGCACCATGGCCGGGAAGTTGAACGGCGTGATGCCGGCGACGACACCGAGCGGCTGGCGGATCGCGGCCACGTCGACGCGCGTGGAGACCTGCGTGGACAGCTCGCCCTTCACCAACTGCGGTACGGAACAGGCGAGTTCGACGATCTCCATGCCGCGGGCGATCTCGCCGAGCGCGTCCGAGTGCACCTTGCCGTGCTCGGCGGTGATCAGCTCGGCGATCTCGTCGCGGTGCGCGTCGAGCAGCTCGCGGTACTTGAAGAGGACGGTCGTGCGCTTGGCCAGCGAGGCGGTCCCCCAGCTCTCGAAGGCGGCCTTCGCGGAGGCGACGGCGGCGTCCACCTCGTCCACAGAGGCGAAGGGCACCTGCTTCTCCTGGGCGCCCGTGGCGGGGTTGTAGACGGGGCCGAAGCGGCCGGAGGCGCCCTCGACGGGCTTCCCCCCGATCCAGTGGTTGATGTTCGTCATGGTGCGGATCCTTTTCGTGAGCGGGGGAGGTCAGAGGTGGCGGCGGCGGTCGACGACGCGCCGGTCGTACCTCTCGCGGGCGCGGGAGGCGGCGTCGCGGGTGGCGACCTCGGCGACCGGTACGTCCCACCAGGCCTCGGCGGCGGGGGCGGTGGGCGTCGGGTCGGTCTCGACGTACACGCATGTCGGCCGGTCCGAGGCGCGGGCCGTGGCCAGGGCGTCGCGCAGTTCGCGGACGGTCTTGGCGCGCAGGACGTCCATGCCGAGGCTGGCGGCGTTGGCGGCCAGGTCCACGGGCAGCGGGGCGCCGGTGAAGGTGCCGTCGGCCGCCCGGTAGCGGTAGGCGGTGCCGAAGCGCTCGCCGCCCGTCTCCTCGGAGAGGCCGCCGATGGACGCGTACCCGTGGTTCTGGATCAGCACCAGGTTGACGGGCAGGCCCTCCTGGACGGCGGTGACGATCTCGGTGGGCATCATCAGGTACGTGCCGTCGCCGACCAGTGACCAGACGGGGGTGCCGGGGGCGGCCTGCTGGACGCCGATGCCCGCCGGGATCTCGTAGCCCATGCAGGAGTAGCCGTACTCCAGGTGGTACTGGCGCGGGCTTCGCGCACGCCAGAGCTTGTGCAGGTCGCCGGGGAGCGAGCCGGCCGCGTTGATGACGACGTCGTCGTCGCCGACCACGGCGTCCAGGGCGCCCAGGACCTGGGTCTGGGTGGGCACCGCGTGTTCGTCGTCCGCCCGGTAGACGGCGTCCACGACCTCCTCCCAGCGCTCCTTGCCGGCGCGATACCCGGCCTCGTACGCCGCGTCCACACGGTGGCCGGACAGCGCCTCGGTGAGGGCCTCAAGACCCGCGCGGGCGTCGGCTACCAGGGTGCGGGCACTCAGCTTGTGCGCGTCGAAGGCGGCCACGTTGAGGTTCACGAACCGCACGTCCGGCTCCTGGAAGAGCGTGGCGGAGGCAGTGGTGAAGTCCGTGTAGCGGGTGCCGACGCCGATGACCAGGTCGGCGGTGCGGGCCAGTTCGTCGGCGACGGCGGTGCCGGTGTGGCCGACGCCGCCGACGTCCGCCGGGTGGTCGTAGCGCAGGGATCCCTTGCCGGCCTGGGTGGACGCGACCGGAATGCCGGTGGCCTCCACGAACGCCTTGAGGGCCGGCTCGGCCTCGCTGTGGTGGATGCCGCCGCCCGCGACGATCAGGGGGCGCCTCGCGGCTCGTACGGCTTCCACGGCGGCCGCCAGCTCGGCCGGTTCGGGCGCCGGGCGGCGTACGTGCCAGATCCGGTCGGCGAAGAACTCCTCGGGCCAGTCGTACGCCTCGGCCTGGACGTCCTGCGGCAGGGCGAGGGTGACGGCGCCGGTCTCGACCGGGTCGGCGAGGACGCGCATCGCGTTCAGGGCGGAGGGGATCAGCGCCTCGGGGCGGGTGATCCGGTCGAAGTAGCGGGAGACCGGACGCAGGGTGTCGTTGACCGACAGGTCCGCCTCGACGGGGTGCTCCAGCTGCTGGAGCAGCGGGTCGGCGGCGCGGGTCGCGAAGTAGTCGCCGGGCAGGAGCAGCACCGGGAGGCGGTTGACCGTGGCCAGGGCCGCGCCGGTGACCAGGTTGGTCGCACCGGGGCCGATGGAGGTGGTGACCGCCTGCGCGGAGAGCCGGTTCAGCTGGCGGGCGTGGCCGACCGCGGCGTGCACCATGGCCTGTTCGTTGCGGCCCTGGTGGAACGGCATGGTCTCCTCGCCGGCCTCCAGGAGCGCCTGACCGATCCCGGCGACGTTGCCATGGCCGAAGATCCCCCAGGTTCCGGCGATCAGCCGGTGCCGTACGCCGTCGCGTTCGGTGTACTGCGCGGCCAGGAAACGCACCAGTGCCTGGGCGACGGTCAGGCGAAGGGTGGAGCGGCTCATCGGTTCCTCACTGGGTGGTTCGGGTCAGCCGGGGGTCGACGGGCTGGCTCGGCCAGGTGTCGCGGATCCAGGCGTGGTCGGGGTGGTCGCAGATCAGCCAGGCCCGGTCGGTACCGGGACCCGCCATGACGTTGAGGTAGTACATGTCGTGGCCCGGCACCGCGATGGAGGGGCCGTGCCAGCCGTCCGGGACCAGGACGATGTCGCCGTCGCGCACCTCAGCGAGCACGTCCGTGCCGTTGCCGTGGCCGGACGGGGAGACCCGCTGGTAGCCGAGGCCGGGAGTGCCCTCGTGGGCGGCGATCTCGAAGTAGTAGATCTCCTCCAGCTCCGACTCCTCGCCGGGCCGGTTCTCGTCGTGCTTGTGCGGCGGGTACGAGGACCAGTTGCCGCCCGGGGTGATCACCTCGACCGCGATGAGCTTGTCGCACTCGAAGGCCCCGGCCGCGCCGAAGTTGCGGACCATGCGGGAGCAGTTGCCTGCGCCGCGCAGCTCGACCGGGACGGACTCGGCGGTGCCGTAACGGGCCGGCAGGCGGCGGGAGCAGCGGGCCCCGGTGAGCGCGAAGCGTCCCCCGTCGGCCGAGGTGAGCGTCGCGGTCGCGTCACGCGGAACGTATACGAAGTCGCTGGCACCGCTGAACACGCTCGCGCGGCCGTGCAGCTCGAACTCGTCGCGGCCGAAGTCGTCGCCGACCGTGACCGTGCAGCCGCCGCTGAGCGAGGTCACGATCCACTCGCTGTCCCCGGCGGTGAACAAGTGCGTGCCGCCGGGCGCCAGTTCGAGGACGCGCAGGCTGGAGTGGTCCCAGCCGGCGCTCTCCGGGGTGATGTCCACGGCGTACGGACCGCTCGCGGCCTTGCCCGCGGGCAGGTGGTGTGCGCTGGTCATGAAAAGTGGGTCCTTCCGGTCAGAGCAGGCCGACCGCGGTGTCCACCGCGGTCTCCACGCTGCCCTCGGCGGGATAGAGCAGGGACCGGCCGACGACCAGGCCCTGGACGGTGGGCAGTCGCAGGGCCTTGCGCCATCTCTCGTACGCGCCCTCCTGGTCCCTGCCGACCTCGCCGCCGAGCAGGACGGCGGGCAGGGTCGAGGTCTCCAGCACGGCGGCCATGTCGTCCGGGTCGCTGGTGACGGGCAGTTTCAGCCAGGTGTAGGCGGAGGTGCCGCCCAGCCCGGAGGCGATGGCGATGGAGCGGGTGACGGCCTCGGCGGTGAGGTCGTTGCGGACCGTTCCCTCGACGCGGCGGGAGATGAACGGCTCGACGAACACGGGAAGCCGGTGCGCGGCCATGTCGTCGATCGCGCGGGCGGTCGACTCCAGGGTGGTCAGCGAGCCGGGGTCGTCGTAGTCGATGCGCAGCAGCAGCTTGCCCGCGTCGAAGTTCAGCCGGGCTATGTCCTCGGCGCGGTGTCCGGTGAACCGGTCGTCCATCTCGAAGACGGCACCGGCCAGGCCGCCGCGGTTCATGGAGCCCATGACGACCTTGTTCTCCAGCGCGCCGAGCAGGAGCAGGTCGTCCAGGATGTCGGCGGTGGCGAGCACGCCGTCCACGCCCGGCCGCGACAGGGCGATGCACAGACGCTCCAGCAGGTCGGCGCGGTTGGCCATCGCCAGCCTGCGATCGCCCACTCCGAGCGCGCCGCGTGCCGGGTGGTCGGCCGCCACGATCATCAGGCGGCCGCTGTCGCCGACCAGGGGGCGCCGGGTACGGCGGGCGGCCGCTTCGGCCACCGCCTCCGGGTGCCGGGCACGCACCCTGACGAGGTCGGGGATGGTGATGCTCAAGGGTTGGCTCCGTTCAAGGGGTGGCGGCGTCAGGCGCGGGAGGCGACGAGATCCTCGACCTCGGCGGCGGTCGGCATCGCGGAGGAGCAGGCGAGGCGGGAGGCGACCAGGGCACCGGCCGCGTTGGCGTACCGCATCGTCTTCTCCAGCTCCCAGCCGGCCAGCAGTCCGTGGCAGAGCGAGCCGCCGAACGCGTCGCCCGCGCCGAGGCCGTTGACCACCTCGACGGGTACGGGCGGCACTTCCGCGGTGGTGCCGTCGCGGTGGACGGCGAGTACGCCCTTGGGGCCCTGCTTGACGACGGCCAGTTCCACGCCCGCTTCGAGGAGGGCCTCGGCGCAGGCGCGCGGCTCGCGGACGCCCGTGGCGACCTCGCACTCGTCGAGGTTGCCGACGGCGACTGTGACGTGCCGCAGGGCTTCGGCGTAGTACGGGCGGGCCTCGGCCGGGTTCTTCCAGAACATGGGGCGCCAGTCGAGGTCGAAGACGGTGGTGCCGGCCTTGGCGCGCGCCTTGAGGGCCGCGAGCGTGGCGGAGCGGCTGGGCTCCTCGCTCAGACCTGTGCCGGTGATCCAGAAGATCTTCGCCGCCCGGACGGCGAAGAAGTCCAGCTCGTCGGTGCGGATCTCCAGGTCGGGCGCCTTGGGCTGCCGGTAGAAGTACAGCGGGAAGTCGTCGGGCGGGAAGATCTCACAGAACGTGACCGGCGTCGGGTAGGCCTCGACGGGGGTGACCCAGCGATCGTCGACCCCGAACTCCTTGAGAGCCTGGTGCAGATAGGCTCCGAAGGGATCATCGCCGGTTCGGGTGACGATCGCCGTGGAACGGCCGAGACGGGCCGCGGCGACCGCCACGTTGGCCGCCGAACCACCAAGGAATTTACCGAAGGTTTCGACACGCGCGAGCGGCACTCCGGTCTGCAGAGGGTAGAGATCGACCCCGATGCGACCCATGGTGATCAGGTCGAAGGACTCGGTCATACGCGTCGCTCCTCATGGTGGCTGCGGGCTTCCGGGGGTGCGGGATGCAGGGGACCGGTGTGTCCTAGGTGTAAGACCGAGGCCGAGCCATGTCAAGACTTTGTACTTACATTCTCACGTGATCCTGAAATGATGTCTTAACAAAGTATTGACAGCGGGGTCCGTCAGGGACTTACATCCCCTCCCAACAGCACAGCCGAGTTTGTCGGTACGTGGCCCTGCGGTCTCCTTCCGTACGGGCCGAAGGACCGGGCACCCGCCCGGACCGCTGCCCCTGCTCCCTTTCCCCTGTCGCACAGTGAGGTGCCGGAAAGATGGACCGCACGTTTCGCACCCGTTCCCGCAGATTCGCCCTCGTCGCCGCGGCCGCCGCGGCGGCCCTGATAGTCACCGGTTGTTCCAGCGACTCCGGCGGCAAGAAGGCCGAGGAGGACACGGGCAACGCGTCTGCCGGCAAGGCCGACACCCCCCGCATGAAGGTCGCGATGATCACCCACGCGGCCCCCGGCGACACCTTCTGGGACCTCATCCGCAAGGGTGCGGAGACCGCCGCCGCCAAGGACAACGTCGAGCTGGTGTACTCCAGCAATCCGGACTCGGCCAAGCAGGCCAACCTGGTCCAGAACGCGATCGACCAGAAGGTCGACGGCATCGCGGTCACGCTGGCCAAGCCGGACGCGATGAAGTCCGCGGTCGCCAAGGCCAAGGCGGCGGGCATCCCGGTCGTGGGCTTCAACGGAGGCGTCGACGACTGGAAGGACCAGGGACTCCTGGAGTACTTCGGCCAGGACGAGTCCGTCGCCGGCGAGGCCTTCGGCGAGAAGCTCAACGAACTCGGCGCCAAGAACAACATCTGCGTCATCCAGGAGCAGGGCCACGTCGCCCTTGAGGCGCGCTGCGCGGGCGTCAAGAAGACGTTCAAGGGCAAGACCACGAACCTGTACGTGAACGGCACGAACATGCCGGCCGTGAAGTCGACGATCACCGCGAAGCTCAAGCAGGACTCGTCGATCGACTACGTGGTCACACTCGGTGCCCCCTTCGCGCTGACCGCCGTGCAGTCCGTGGACGACGCGGGCAGCAAGGCCAAGGTCGCGACGTTCGACCTCAACAAGGAGATGGTCAGCGCCATCGAGGACGGCGACATCCAGTTCGCCGTGGACCAGCAGCCCTACCTGCAGGGCTACCTCTCGGTCGACTCCCTGTGGCTCTACAAGACCAACGGCAACTTCAGCGGCGGCGGCCAGGAACCGGTCCTGACCGGTCCCGCGTTCGTCGACAAGTCCAACGTCGAAGCCATCGCGAAGTTCGCCGCGAAGGGCACTCGGTGATTTCCATGTCCCAGGCAACGGCACCGGCGACGAGCTCCTCGTCGCCGGCTCCGCCGGCCGCCCCCAAGGACGGCCGGACCTCACAACGGTCCCTGTCCCGCAGGCTGGCGGCCCGCCCCGAGATCGGCGCACTCATCGCGGCGATCGCCGTGTACGTCTTCTTCTTCGCGGTCGCCTCCCCCTTCCGTGAGGCCGGTTCGCTGGCCAACGTGCTCTACGAGTCCTCGGTGATGGGCATCATGGCCCTGCCGGTGGCCCTGCTGATGATCGGCGGCGAGTTCGACCTCTCCGCCGGTGTGGCCGTGACGACCTCGGCGCTGACCGCGAGCATGTGGAGCTTCCAGCTCTCCATGAACGTGTGGACCGGCGTCATCGTCGCCCTGCTGGTGTCCCTGGCGATCGGCGCGTTCAACGGCTACCTGCTCGTACGCACCGGCCTTCCCAGCTTCTTGATCACACTGGGCACGTTCCTGATCCTGCAGGGCGCGAACCTCGCCATCACGAAGATCTTCACCGGGAACGTGGCGACCGACTCGATCAGTGACATGGACGGCTTCGACCAGGCCAAGCAGGTCTTCGCCTCCGAGATCAGCATCGGCGGCGTCGATGTGAAGATCACGGTGTTCTACTGGTTCGTGTTCGCCGCGGCGGCGACCTGGCTGCTGCTGCGCACCAAGTTCGGCAACTGGATCTTCGCCACCGGCGGCAACAAGGAATCGGCCCGTGCCGTGGGTGTGCCGGTCACCTTCACCAAGATCGCCCTGTTCATGGGGGTGGGGGCGGGTGCCTGGTTCGTCGGGATGCACATCCTGTTCTCGTTCAACACCGTCCAGTCCGGCGAGGGCGTGGGCAACGAGTTCCTGTACATCATCGCCGCGGTCATCGGCGGCTGCCTGCTCACCGGCGGCTACGGATCGGCGATCGGCCCGGTCATCGGTGCCTTCATCTTCGGCATGGTCTCCCAGGGCATCGTCTACGCCAACTGGAACCCCGACTGGTTCAAGGCCTTCCTCGGCGTCATGCTCCTGCTCGCCGCCCTCGTCAATCTGTGGGTCCGCCGCCAGGCCACCCGGAGGTAAAGCCATGACCACCAACGAAACCTCCCCCAACGGCGCAGCGGTCAAGGACAAGCCCGACACCACCGAGCCGATCGTCGAGCTGAAGAGTGCGGGCAAGGCGTACGGCAACGTCCGCGCCCTGCACAGCGTCGACCTGGCCGTCCACCCCAGCCAGGTCACCTGTGTGCTGGGTGACAACGGCGCGGGCAAGTCGACGCTGATCAAAATCATCTCCGGGCTGCACCAGCACACCGAGGGCGAGTTCCTCATCGACGGCCACCCGGTGCAGCTGAGCAACCCGCGCGAGGCCCTCGACAAGGGCATCGCCACCGTCTACCAGGACCTCGCCACCGTCCCGCTGATGCCGGTGTGGCGGAACTTCTTCCTCGGCTCCGAGATGACCAAGGGCCCCTGGCCCGTCCGCCGCCTCGACATCGCGAAGATGAAGGCAACCGCGGACCAGGAACTGCGCCATATGGGCATCGTCCTGGACGACCTCGACCAGCCCATCGGCACCCTCTCCGGCGGCCAGCGCCAGTCCGTGGCCATCGCCCGCGCCGTCTACTTCGGCGCCCGCGTCCTCATCCTGGACGAGCCCACCGCAGCGCTCGGCGTCAAACAGTCCGGTGTGGTCCTGAAGTACATCGCCGCCGCCCGCGACCGCGGCCTGGGCGTCATCTTCATCACCCACAACCCCCACCACGCCTACATGGTCGGCGACCACTTCAGCGTCCTGCGCCTGGGCACCATGGAACTCTCCGCCGCCCGCGCCGACGTCAGCCTCGAAGAACTCACCAACCACATGGCCGGCGGCGCCGAACTCGCCGCACTCAAACACGAACTCGCCCAGGTCCGCGGCGTCGACGTCGAAGAACTCCCCGAAGAGGCAGACCTCAAAGCACCCACCGCCGCCGCCTCCTCGGAAGGAAAGGCCTCCTGATGGCCAACGCGCTCGACCGCATCCGCGTCGGCTCCGCGCCGGACTCGTGGGGCGTCTGGTTCCCCGACGACCCCCAGCAGGTGCCCTGGGAACGCTTCCTGGACGAGGTCTCCGAGGCCGGTTACTCCTGGATCGAGCTCGGCCCGTACGGCTATCTGCCGACCGACCCGGCCAAGCTCACCGACGAGGTGAACAAGCGGGATCTCAAGGTGTCGGCCGGCACGGTCTTCACCGCGCTGCACCGCGGCCCCGACGTCTGGGACGCCACCTGGGAGCACGTCAGCCAGGTCGCCGAACTGACCCGGGCGATGGCCGCGAAGCACCTGGTGGTCATCCCGTCCTTCTGGCGCGACGACAAGACCGCCGCGTTGATCGAGCCGCCGGAGCTGACGGTCCGTCAATGGTCGTACCTCGCCAAGGGCATGGAGCGCCTCGGCCACGAGGTGAAGGAGCGCTTCGGTCTCGACATCGTCGTGCACCCGCACGCCGACACGCACATCGACACCGAGGAGCACGTCGAGCGCTTCCTGGACTCGACGGACTCCGGCCTGGTCAGTCTCTGCCTGGACACCGGGCACTACGCCTACTGCGGCGGCGACAACGTCAAACTGATCGAGACGTACGGCGAGCGCATCGGCTATCTGCACCTCAAGCAGGTCGATCCGGAGATACTCGCGGACGTCGTCAAGAACGAGGTCCCGTTCGGCCCCGCCGTCCAGCGCGGTGTGATGTGCGAGCCGCCCAACGGCGTGCCCGCCCTGGAGCCGGTGCTGGACGCCGCGCAGCGCCTCGGTGTCGATCTGTTCGCCATCGTCGAGCAGGACATGTACCCCTGCCCGCCGGACAAGCCCCTGCCCATCGCGGTGCGCACCCGCCAGTTCCTGCGCTCCTGCGGCGCCTGAGAAGGGATCAACCGACCATGGCTCAGCGTGGAACGCTCGGCGTGGCCGTCATCGGCACCGGAAAGATGGGCGCCGATCATGTGCGGCGTCTCGGCCAAGTGACCAACGGGGCACGCGTCGCCGCGGTCGTGGACGTCGACGCGGAACGGGTCAAGCGGATCGCCGACGGCATCGAGGGCTGCACGGCCCACACCGACGCGGCCGCCGCGATGGCCTCGGACGGCGTCGACGCCGTACTGATCGCCTCCCCCGGCCCCGCCCACGAGGCGGCGCTGCTCACCGCCTTCGAGCACGACCTGCCCGTCCTGTGCGAGAAGCCGCTCACCCCGGGCTCGGCCTCGGCGCTGCGGGTCCTGGAGGCCGAGCAGAAGGTAGGGCACCGCCTGGTGCAGGTGGGCTTCATGCGCCGGTACGACACCGAGTACGCGAAGCTCAAGGCCCTGCTGAACACAGGGCAGTTGGGCCGGCCGCTGATGCTGCACAACCGGCACCGCAATGTCGCGACCCCGCCCGGCTTCACCAGCGAGATGCTCATCAACGACTCCGTCGTGCACGAGATGGACATCACGCGCTGGCTGCTCGGCCAGGAGATCACCGCGGTCACCGTGCTGAAGCCGACGCCGTCCGGCAACGCCCCGGAGGGCCTGCAGGATCCGCAGTTCGTCGTGTTCGAGACCGCCGACGGCGCGATCGTCGACGTCGAGATCAACGTCAACTGCGGCTTCGGGTACCAGGTACAGGCCGAGGTGGTCTGCGAACGCGGCACGGCCCGCATCGGTGACGGGCACGCCCTGGTCACCAACCAGGCGGGCCGCTGGGGCGGCACCATCGCCCAGGACTTCGTGGAGCGCTTCGAGGACGCGTACGACCGCCAGGTGCAGGCCTGGGTCGACGCCACCCGCCGCGGTGAGGTCACCGGGCCCAGCGCCTGGGACGGCTATGCCACGGCCGCGGTCTGCGAGGCGGGCGTCCGCGCCCAGACCGAGGGCGGCCGGATCGAGGTCGACCTCGTCGAGCGGCCGGCCTTCTACAGCTGACCGGACGAGAAAACTCTCTGGAGGGTGGCCCCGCACGACGGGTCCACCCTCCCGGCAATTGCGGACGAGGACACCCGGCCCGCTCCCCCCGCCGCTGTACGCACGACGCCCCGGGCCCCCTCAGAGGCCGACGGCGACGAGACCCGGGCAGTTCCTCAGCCGTTGGGCCGCAGGGTCCAGATGACCGTCATCTCGCCGGTCACGGCACCGTCCTCGCGCTGGATGGCGACGGCCACGGGGAACTCCGGCCGCTGCCCGGCGTCGAGTTCGGCGACGACGTCCTCGATGGAGCGCCCCAGCGTTGCGGTGGCCGTGACAGGCCCCCTGGCCAGCTTCTTGAACGCGATCTCGGCGGTCACGGGCAGCGGCACGGCCCGTGCGAGCTGGTCTCCGAACGCGGCCAGCACGACGGCGCCGCTCGCCGACTCCCCCAGCGTGAACATCGCCCCGGCATGCGGCCCGCCCACATGGTTGTGGTACTCGCTCTGGTCGGGCAGCGCGAGGACGGCCTTCTCCGGAGTGGTCTCCAGATACTCCAGCTTCAGGGTCCGCACCATGGGAACCGTGGCGGCGAGCATCTCGCCGATCGACATCTGGTCTGCGCTCATGGCGGGCACGTTACCCGCGAGTAGCCAGCCGTGACCAGTGGCGGAAAAGTGATCGCCGGGAACACCGGGGAACTCGCCCGCGGCGCGCGGATGTTCGCGTTCGAGAATGCCGGAGGGGCTTCGTTCGTACGGTACGTCTCCATAAGGACCCATCTGGGCCCTGATCCGGTACGTCCCTGACGAAGGGCAGTGACCCAACCGTGTCCGGGGCGGCACTAGGGTTACTGCCCATGTGGCCAGGAAACCAGCCGCCCGGGGGCGAGCAGAACCCGCAGGACCAGAACCAGAACCCGTACCAGCAGCCGGGGTACCAGCAGCCGAATCCGTATCAGCAACCCGGATTCCAGCAGACCGGACCTCAGACGCCGAACCCGTACACGCAGCCGGGGCAGCCCGGCTGGAGTGCGCCCGGTGTGCCGCAGCCTCCGCAGTCGCCTCAGGGCGGCGGTGACGGGAACGGGAACAGGACGAAGCTCGTCGCGATCGTGGCGGCCACGGCCGTCGTCATCGCGGCCGGTGTGACGGGCTTCCTGGTCCTGGGCGGCGACAAGGACGACGAGGCCGACGGCGACAAGGGCGGCAAGGCGAAGCAGTCACCGTCGTCGAGCGCGTCGAAGGACCCGAGCGCCTCCCCCTCCACCGGCGAGGACAACCCGCGCGGCACCGACGGCGAGAAGGCGACCATCGCGGGCTGGAAGGTCGTCATCAACCCCCGCTTCGGCACGATGTTCGACGTCCCCTCCGACTGGGAGATCGAGAGCACCGACACCAGTGTGGGCTTCGAGTGGGAGGAGAAGGGCAAGACCGACCGCACCACGGTCACCGCCCCCGCCTACCTCAAGTCCAAGTGGTGCACCACGGACAGCGACAAGGACGGCCGCGACGAGGACACCGCGCTGGCCACCGCCGGAACGCGCGGCGAGAACGGCGCCAAGGACTCGGCCGAGGCGGCCGAGACCCGTGTCCCGTGGTGGATCTTCGGCGGCTACACGCAGCCGGACAAGAAGAGCGTGAAGTTCGACAAGGCGAAGCCCTACACCACGAAGTCGGGCCTCGAAGGCAGCATCGCCACCGCGTACTCGAAGAACACGCCGCAGAACGGCAAGTGCGACAGCGAGGGCAAGGCGATCACCTTCGCGTTCAAGAACGGCGCGGGCGACTTCGTCACCTGGAACCTGTACGGCGCCAAGGGGGTCGGCGACGAGATCCCCGAGGCGACCGTCCAGAAGATCCTCAACACCGTGCGCCTCACCGAGGCCGCGCCCACGGACACGTGACGTCCGACGCGTGACAGCCGACGCGGGCGGAACAGGCTGAACAGCGGAACAGGCTGAACAGACGACAGGAAGAGGCCGACAAGTCGTTTGGCAAGCCGGTCCCGCGGCGGAGACAGTCGCCGGGTGAGACCTGCCGGCGACTCCCCCGCCGCCTGCGCCGCCCTGCCTGGACGGGCCGCAACTACACCCTGCTGACCGCCGCCGCGGCGGTGACGAACCTTGGCAGCCAAGGAGCGTTGATCGCGGCGGCGTTCGCCGTCCTGGACGAGGGCGGCGACGGCGGTGACGTGGGTCTGGTGGCGGCGTCCCGCACCCTCCCACTGGTGCTCTTCCTGCTGATCGGCGGCACGGTCGCGGACCGGCTGCCCCGGCACCGCGTGATGGTCGCGGCCAACAGGCCGAGATCGACCGCCGCGCGTACCGGATCGGTCCTCAGCCGATCCGGGTCAGTACTCAGCCGATGCTGAACGCCCCGTCGGGCGGCTCGGGCGACGGCACCGCGTCCTCGTCCCGTACGGGCCGCGCGTCGCCCACGAAGACCCGGAGCGTGTCCCCGTACTCGACCCGGGCCGGAAAGGCGTCGGCGGCCGTGCGGCGGGTGAGGGCGGGGGTGTCGAGCGGGCGGTGCGAGGCGACGAGTACCGCGTTGCCGAAGCGGCGGCCGCGCAGCACGCCTGGCTCGGCGATCAGCGCCAGCTCGTCGAAGACCGTGGAGAACGTGGCCAGTTGGGAGCGCAGGAAGGCGAAGGGCGTGGCGTCGGCGAGGTTGGCCAGGTACACGCCGTCGGCGCGCAGGACGCGCTCGGCCCCGCGGGCGTACGCCACCGAGGTCAGGTGCGCGGGGACCCGGGAACCGCCGAAGACGTCGGCGATCAGGACGTCGGCGGAGTCGGCGGGCGCGGATTCGAGCCAGGCCCGGGCGTCCGCGCCGTGCACCGTGATGCCCGCGTCGTCGGGGACGGGCAGATGCTCTGCGACTAGGTCGAGCAGCCCGCTGTCTGCCTCGACCACGTCCTGCCGGGAGCCCGGCCGGGTCGCCGCGAGATAGCGGGGAAGGGTGAGCGCGCCGCCGCCGAGGTGCAGCACGTCCAGCGCCCGTCCCGGTTCCGCGAGGGTGTCCAGGACGTGCCCGAGCCGTCGCGCGTACTCGAACTCCAGGTGCGTCGGCGCGTCGAGATCCACGTACGACTGAGGCGCCCCGTCGACCGTCAGGAGCCACGCCCGCTTCCGGTCGACGTCCGGCATCAGCTTGGCGGTCCCGTGATCCACGGCTCGCGTCACGGGTATCGGCTCGTCCACAGGTCCATTGTGCCCGTACGGGCACGGCCGGGCCGGACTCCGCCCGATCCCCGCCCCGTGCCACCCGCCCGGTGCCACCCGCTCCGTGCCACCCGCCCCGCGTCTCACCCGCGTCGCCCGCCTCACACGCCGATCGCTCCGTCGATGCGCTCGCGGAGCAGGTCGGCGTGGCCGTTGTGGCGGGCGTACTCCTCGACCATGTGGATGAGGACCCAGCGCAGCGACACCGGCCCGCGCCACGGGTCCTCACCCGCCAGGTCGAGGCCGGGCTCGTCGGCGACGAAGCCGTCGGAGAAGGCCACTTCGGCGCGCCAGGCTCCCCAGGCCTCGGCGATCACGGCGGGGTCGGCGGACGCTCCGTCGAAATCGCCGTCCGGGCACGCCTCCGAGGAGAAGAGCGCGGGCGCGTCCTGCCGGGCCAGTGCCCGCCGGAACCAGCGGCGCTCCATGTCGGCGAGATGCCGGACGATACCGAGCAGCGAGAGGGTGGAGGGTTCGACGGACCGCCGGGCCAACTCACCTGCCAGACCGGCACACTTCATCTCCAGTGTCGACCGCTGAGCGCCCAGGATGTCGAGGAGGAGCGTGCGTTCGTCGGCGGTGGCGGAGGTGCTGAAACGAAGGTCGTCCGCCTCGGCGACGGCGAATGTCTCGGCTCTTCGGCGGGGCTGCTGGGTCGTCATGGCCCCCATCCTCGGCCGCGGCGCGGCATGGGCGCACCCGCGTTTCGGCATCGTGCCGGTGCCCTCGGACACGCCGGTGCCCGCCTCCCGTACACAACGAAAGGCGGGCGCCCGCGCCGGAGTCAGCCGACAGCGGTCACCGTTCCGGCGCCGACCGTGCGGCCGCCCTCACGGATCGCGAAGCCGAGGCCCGGCTCCAGTGGCACGTCGCGCCCCAGCTCGACCGTCATGGTGACGGTGTCGCCGGGCCGCGCGATCGCCCGCTCGCCGAGGTCGACATCGCCGACGACGTCCGCGGTGCGGATGTAGAACTGCGGCCGGTAGCCGGTGGACACCGGTGTCGTGCGACCGCCCTCGCGCGCCGACAGGACGTACACCTGCGCGGAGAAGCGACGACTCGGTACGACGCTGTCGGGCGCCGCGACGATGTGTCCGCGGCGCACCGCGTCACGGGGTACGCCGCGCAGCAGCAACGCCACGTTGTCGCCGGCCTGCGCCTCGTCCATGGGCTTGCCGAAGGTCTCCAGGCCGGTGACCACCGTGTCCACGGCGGCGCCGAGCACTTCGACACGGTCGCCCACGCGGATCGTGCCGCGCTCGACGGCTCCCGTGACGACCGTGCCCCGGCCGGTGATGGTGAGCACGTTCTCCACCGGCAACAGGAACGGGGCGTCCAAGTACCGCTCGGGCATGGGCACATACGTGTCCACGGCGTCGAGCAGCGCGCCGATCGCCTCGGTCCACCGGGGGTCGCCCTCCAGCGCCCTGAGTCCGGAGACGCGTACGACCGGTACGGAGTCGCCCCCGTAGCCGTGCGCGGTCAGCAGCTCGCGGACCTCCAGCTCGACGAGGTCCGTCAACTCCTCGTCGCCCGCATCGGCCTTGTTGAGTGCTACGACGATGTGGTTCACGCCCACCTGCCGGGCGAGCAGCACGTGTTCGGCGGTCTGCGGCATGATCCCGTCGAGCGCGGAGACGACGAGGATCGCCCCGTCGAGCTGCGCGGCCCCGGTGACCATGTTCTTGACGTAGTCGGCGTGGCCCGGCATGTCCACGTGCGCGTAGTGCCGGGTGTCGGTCTCGTACTCGACGTGCGAGATGTTGATGGTGATGCCGCGCGCGGCCTCCTCCGGCGCGCGGTCGATCCGGTCGAAGGGAACGAACGTGCCGGAGCCGCGCTCGGCGAGGACCTTGGTGATGGCGGCGGTCAGGGTGGTCTTGCCGTGGTCGACATGACCCATGGTGCCGATGTTCAGATGTGGTTTGGTGCGCACGTAAGCCGTCTTGGGCATGGCAGTACCTCGAAGCCTCTTCGGTGTCAGCGGAGCTGAGTGATGGCCCCGGCGTCACAGCGGCCGGGACAGGGACCCCAAGGACTTGCCGACCCTCCCCCTGCGGGGTCCGCCGGACGATCCGGGAAGGGTCAGCTTCGGGCGCCGTCTGCGGCGGCCAAGTTGATCAGGACGGCAGCCTTCGGCGCGTCCGCGACTGCGGATGCTGCGAGGTGGAAGGCGTACCGGAACATGAGGAGATCATCGCCGACGCGGATGGCCTCGTCGAATGGTTTTTCGCGGCCGTGAGCCGCGGTGAGTCGGGGCTTTCCGCTGGTGCGTAAGGTGCCGATGTTCCGGTGTGAGGTGCAGGTGTTCCGGTGTGGGAGGTGCAGGTGTTCTGGTGCGTGGGGTGCAGGTGTTCTGGTCTGTCAGGTGCCGATGATCCGGCGGATCCGGTGTGTCAGGGGCCGACGTTCTTGAGCGCCTCACGCACGGACAGCGGTGAGAGCCGCTCCCGCTCGCCGGCGACGAAGTCCCGTACCGCCTGCGGATCCGTCTTGGCGTACTCGCGCAGACACCAGCCGATCGCCTTGCGGATGAAGAAGTCGGGGTGCGCGGACTGGCGGACGCAGTACCTGAAGAGGCGTTCGGTGTCGGTGGCGTCCTTGTGGCGGAGCTGGTGGAGGAGGGCGGTCCGCGCGACCCACAGGTCGTCGTCCTCGATCCACCTGTCCATGTCGGACTTCAGTTTCGGGTCGGCCGCCACGAGGCCTCCGACCACATGGGCGGCGAGTGCGTCGACGGTGTCCCACCAAGGGACCGTGGAGACGAGTTGACGTGCCACGGGCAGGAAACCGGACGAGAGACGCCTCACATGCCGGCGCAGATAGTCGACGGCGAAGTACTGGTACTCGCGCTCCGGCAGCCGCCAGCACCGCAGCGCCACCGCCGTGCAGTCGGCCTCGTCCGGACGCGGGGTTCCGTCGAGGACGGTCCGGGAGAGCGCACGGCGATCAGGCGTGGTCAGGCCCAGGAAAGGGGCGATGTCCTTCATGTACGCGCGCATCTCGCCGGCCCGCCGCGGATCGGCCGCCGCGGCGTAGGTGGCCGTGAGCCGCTCCAGCACGGTGTCCGCGAGGGCGCTGCGCGGCAGCTCCAAGTGGCCATCTGACGTTCCGGAAGCTGTGCCGCCCATGAGACGAACCATACGGCGATCACACACCTTGGTCAGTTAGTGTCACCGGATGCTCGATGCCACCACCCGCTCTGGGGGCACCGCCACGGCCGCTCCCCCGGTCCCCGCAACGGAACTCGTCCCCACCGAGTTCACCTCCGAGTTCGCCACCGCGCCGAGAGGTCTGACCGCCCGCTGCACGAGAGCACTGCTCTCTCCGTGGTCCCGGCTCTCGCTGCTGGTGTCGCTGCTGGTGTCGGCGGGCGCGACGGTGCTGTTGTTCGAGCCCCAGAAGCTGCTGGCCGACGGCTGGCCGCCCCAGCTGAACGGCGCGGCCGCGTCCGTGGTCTTCGCGGTGGCGTACGGGCTGTGCACGGTCGCGTTCGTGCCCCGGCCGCTCCTCAATCTGGCCGCGGGCGCCCTGTTCGGCTCGCAGCTCGGGCTCGGTGCCTCGCTCGCGGGTACGGTGCTCGGGGCCGGGATCGCCTTCGGGCTCGGCCGGATACTCGGGCAGGACGCGCTGCGACCGCTGCTCCGGGGCCGCTGGCTGACAGCGGCGGACGGCCAGCTCAGCCGTCACGGATTCCGCTCGATGATGGCCGCGCGGCTCTTCCCCGGAGTGCCGTTCTGGGCCGCGAACTACTGCGCGTCCGTCTCGCGCATGGGCTGGTTCCCCTTCCTCCTCGCCACGGGCCTCGGCTCGATCCCCAACACCGCCGCGTACGTCGTCGCCGGCGCCCGCGCCTCTACCCCGACGTCCCCCGCCTTCCTGATCGCCATGGCCTTCATCGCACTCCCCGCCCTCGCGGGAGCGATCATCGCCTGGCGCAAACGCCACCACTTCCGGGACCGCTGAGTCGGGCTCCCCGGGTGTCTGCCCGGGGACGCCCGGAACCGCGTGGCGACCCGGCAGACACCGTCGTCGTCGGGCGCGGGTGCGGCCTCCCGCAGTGGGCCGACGCCGCGCCTACGTACCTGCCTACAGCCCCTCCAGCACCATCGCGTTCGCCAGGCCGCCCGCCTCACACATCGTCTGGAGGGCATAGCGGGCGCCGCGCGCCCTCATGGCGTGCACGAGCGTGGTCGTGAGCCGTGCGCCGCTCGCGCCGAGCGGGTGGCCGATGGCGATCGCGCCGCCGTGGACGTTGACCTTGGAGAGGTCCGCGCCCGTCTCCTGCCGCCAGGCGAGGACGACGCTGGAGAAGGCCTCGTTCACCTCGAAGAGGTCGATGTCGTCGAGGGTGAGCGAGGCCCTGCGGAGCACCTTCTCCGTGGCGGGAACGACACCGGTGAGCATCAGCAGCGGGTCGGACCCGGTGACGGCGAAGCTGTGCAGCCGCGCAAGGGGCCGCAGACCCAGCCGGGCGGCGGTCTCGCTGGACGTGATGAGCACGGCGGAGGCGCCGTCGTTGACCGGGCTGGCATTGCCCGCGGTGACGTTCCAGTCGATCTGCGGGAAGCGCTCACCGAAGCCCGGGTCGTAGTAGGCGGGCTTCAGACCGGCCAGGACCTCCGTACTGCTGCCGGGCCGGACGCATTCGTCCCGCGTCACTCCGTCGAGAGGCGCGACCTCGTCGGCGAACAGCCCGCTCTCCCACGCCTCGGCGGCCCTGCGGTGCGACTCCACCGCGAAGGTGTCCATCTCCTCGCGCGAGATCGACCACTTGGCCGCGATCAGCTCGGCGCTGATCCCCTGCGGAATCAGCCCTTCGGGGTACCGCTCGGCGACTCCCGGCCCGAAGGGGTCCTTGCCCTCCGGCACGTTCGACCACATCGGGACACGGCTCATGGACTCCACTCCACAGGCCACGACCAAGTCGTACGCCCCCGAGATGACGCCCTGCGCCGCGAAGTGCACCGCCTGCTGGGAGGAGCCGCACTGGCGGTCGACCGTCGTCGCGGGCACCGACTCGGGGAAGCCCGCCGAGAGGACCGCGTACCGCGTGGTGTTCATGGCCTGCTCGCCGACCTGGTCTACCGTCCCGCCGATCACGTCGTCGATCAGCGCGGGATCGACGCCGGAGCGCTCGACGAGGGCGCGGAGGGTGTGGGCGAGGAGTTCCACGGGATGGACGTGGGCGAGCGAGCCGTTCGGCCTGCCCCGGCCTATCGGAGTGCGTACGGCTTCGACGATGACTGCGTCACGCATGGTCCGGCCCCTCGAAGTCATAGGGTTTGCTTTCCAAACCCACCATGTGACTCCACGGTAACCCAGTGGGTTGGAAGAACCAACCCACCCCCATAGACTGGATCGCATGAAGGACGCCCGCCCCTGCTCGATCGCCGACACCCTCGCGCTCGTCGGCGAGAAGTACTCCCTGCTCGTCCTGCGCGAGGTGACCCTGGGCGCCACACGGTTCGACCAGCTGGTCCGCAACATCGGCGCCCCGCGCGACGTGCTGACGAGCCGCCTGAAGAGGCTGGTGGACGCCGGCGTGCTGGAGAAGGTCGCGTACAGCGAGAAGCCGCCACGGTTCGAGTACCGGCCCACGCGGGCCGGTCTGGAGCTGGAGCCCGTGCTCCTCACACTCATGGCGTGGGGCGACCGCCATCTCAACGACGGTGATCGCCCCATGGTGCTCGAACACATCGGCGGCCCGGGACATGCGGGCGGCCACGAACTGGTCCCGGTCGTCACCTGCGCCGAGTGCGGCGAGGCGGTACGGCACGACGACCTGACGGCCCACCCGCAGGCCCCGGGGTGGACGGCGACGGGGCCCTCGGCGGCGTAGTCCGGACACCGCCGCTCACGTTCCCCGCCGAAACCGGGAGCAGGCCCCACCAGCACCGAAGGCACCTTCCCGCCGGAACCGGCAGCATGTCCCCAAGCAGAACCGGCAGCTCATTCCCGCCGGAGCCGGTGCTACGCCCCCCGGTACACGTCGAGCCGCCCGCACATCCCGAACTTCCCGTACGCGGACGGCTGTTCGGCCCGTACGACGGCGTCGGCGAGGTGGGACACGTTCCCCCGCTCAAGCCGGTCGAGCTGTTCCCCGGTCGCCGCGGCCGCCGCCTCGGCACCCCGCCGCCACCGCTCGCGCCACTCGGCGAGCCGGGGGCGTACGAGCTCGGCGGCGGCCCGCTGGAACGCGGCGAGCGGCTCGGGCCCGTCCGCCTCGCGCAGTGCCCGGTAGCCCTCCAGGGCGAGATCGCGCCGGGCGCGGGCGAACCGCTCCTTCTCCTCCTCGGGCGCGTCCGCCGGGATGACGGTCGCGGCGGCGTACGTCTCCGGGTCGGTCAGGTACTTCGGCGGCAGGGTGAGCACCGCGTCCCCGGCCTCCGGAAGCCCGCTGTTCTGCATGAGGACGGTGATGCGCAGTTCGTCCTCGTTGACGAGCCGGTGGATCGTGCCGGGCGTGAACCAGGCCACCGTGCCGGGCGCGAGCGACGTGACCTCGTACCCGGACGTGGTCAGGGTCTGCACCGAGCCCCGCCCGCCGGTGACGACGTACGCCTCCGAACAGGTCAGGTGCAGATGGGGAGTTCCGCCGCACACCCCGTCGTCGGCGGGCCAGTCGTAGACCGACAGGTGCGAGACTGCGACGCCTCCGGGGAGCCCGGCGAATCCGGTCGAGTCGGGGCCCGCGCTCACCACGGGTGCACCGCCAGGTACTTGGCGATCTCCTCGCGCTCCCAGGCACCGTCGGCGACGACGACGCGGTAACGACGGGCGAGGGTCTCGCCGGGTGCGAGCTCCAGCTCGTCGAAGAAGGCGAAGGAGGGGGCGACGGCCGCGAACGGCTCGTTGCGCACGAACCAGTGGGCCGGATGGGCACCGCCCTCGCCCGTGTGGTCGTTCTCGGGGGCGTGCGCGAAGACGAGCGTCGCGTACCCGTCGACGACGTCGTGCTCCGCGGAGTACGCGAGCCACGGTGCCTGCTCGCCCATCAGGTCGGGACCCTCACCGTCGGGCCCGATGATCCGGCCGTCCCGGAAGCCGCGGGGGCCGCGCCAGAACAGGCCCGTGTAGCCGGCCATCTCCCGCCCGGCCGTCGTGGGGCTGCCGAACCGCAGGGGTTCGTCACGGCGGTTGGTGACGGAGGTCGAGAAGGTCAGCGCCCAGGATCCGGACACCGGGTCCACGTCGTGCACCTCGACGCGGCGCTCCTCGTCCGCCCAGAGCGAGCCGTCGTACGGATGCCAGGTGAGCCGCTCGGAGATGACCACACGGTCGTTGTCGGCGCGCACCTCGTCGAACGAGACGTGCGTCATCGACCCGACCCGCTCAGGGAGTTCGAGATACCCCTCTCCGTGAACGTATGTGTTGCCGCCCCACAGGTTCGCCCCCGACAGATGCGAGGCGGTCATCTGCAGACCCTTGTGCCAGCGGTGGTCGTTGGGCCGGTAGTCCGTGACAACGTTGCCCGCGAGCGTCCTGAGCGGGTGCAGATACGGTTTCGGGGCCTCCCAGGCCGCCTCGGGGCCGTACACGTAGCTCAACAGGTCGACACCGGTGGTGGGTTCGGTGATCGTGATGCGGTCGCCGTGGGCGTGGACGATGCGCAGGCCGTCGTGTGCGGTCATGCCGATGCCTCCTCGTGCGTCGTGGGTGCCCAGCCGGGCGCGCCGCCGTGCAGGGCGGTGTAGTAGGGGTCGCCGGGCCCGATCTCGCCGGCGCGGACGGTGACGTCCGTGAAGGCCGACTTGTAGAGCGCGGTGATCAGCTCCAGGCTGGTGCGCCCGTCGGCGCCGCTGCTGCGCGGCCGCTCGCCCGCACGCATGCTGGCGACCAGGTCACGCAGCTGGGCCAGGTGCGAACTCGGCACGTCGGCGCCGAAGTTCTGCCAGGCCGCCACGTCCTCGACGGGCGCGTCCGGTGCCGGGGTGATGCGCCAGTTGTCGTTGCTGTGCTCGTAGAGATGGGTGAGTTCGACCGTCGCGTGCTCGCAGTCGATGCGGATCCGGCTGACCTCGTCCGGGCTGAGCACGCTGTTGACCACGGTCGCGAGCGCGCCGCTCTCGAAGCGTACGAGCGCGGTCGAGACGTCCTCCGTCTGCACGTCGTGCACCAGACGCCCGGCCATGGCCCGCACCTCGCTCCACGGCCCGAGCAGGTCGAGCAGCAGATCCATCTGGTGGATGCCGTGTCCCATGGCGGGCCCGCCGCCCTCGGTCTCCCACTTTCCGCGCCAGGGCACGGCGTAGTAGGCGGCGTTGCGGTACCAGGTGGTCTGGCAGTGCGCCACGAGGGGCCGCCCCAGGGCGCCGTCGGCGATCAGACGGCGTACGTGCCGGGCGCCCGAGCCGAACCGGTGCTGGAAGACGATGGAGGCGTACGGACCGCCCTCGGTGCCCTCCTCCGTCTCCACGGCGTCGAAGTCGGCGAGGGTCGGCACGGGCGGCTTCTCGCACCACACCCAGGCACCGGCGCGCAGGGCGGCGACGGTCTGGTCGCGGTGGAGGGTCGGCGGGGTGCAGATGGAGACGAGGTCCGGGCGCTGTTCCGCCAGCATCCGGTCGAGATCGGTGTAGCCGTGCGGAACACCGCCGTCCGCGCAGAAGCGCTTCACCGCGTCGGCGTCGATGTCGACCGCGGCGACGATCTCCACCTCGCCTTCCGCGGCGAGCGCGGCGAGTGCGGGCAGATGACTGCCGGAGGCGATGGCTCCGGTGCCGATGACGGCGGCCTTGATCCGGCGGCCGTCGAACGGAACGGCCGGCCGGGTCTCGCGCTCGGTGCTCTCGTACTGGTTGCTCGGGTGCTCGATGTCCTCGTGCTCGGTCGTCTTGCTGGTGGTGGCGTCGCGTGAGGTACGCATGGACGTGATCAGCACTCCATCGGACGTGACAGCGGTTCTGGCGGACGCCTGCCCTCCTCGGCGACCACTGGATGGCCACCGAGGGCAGCAAGCGCTTTCACTCCTCGCGGAAACGTAAGCGTCGGCATCGCGGCGGGTCAACACCCTGGTCACCGTGGCGGGGCCTGTGACGGGGAGGCCCTGTCGTCACACGCTCCCCGAGGGGCGCTACGCTGCCCCGGGCGCGCCTGATCACCGCAGACGACAACACGGCACGTCCGTCCGGCCATTCGCTCCGCTCCCGCCATCAGCACTTGGATCACGTAACTTCATGTCTTGGTTTGAATCCCTCATCCTCGGACTCGTCCAGGGGCTGACCGAGTTCCTTCCCGTCTCCTCCAGCGCGCACCTGCGGCTGACCGCGGCGTTCGCGGGCTGGGAGGACCCGGGAGCGGCCTTCACCGCGATCACCCAGATCGGTACGGAGACGGCGGTACTGATCTATTTCCGCAAGGACATCGCCCGGATCATCTCGGCGTGGTTCCGCTCGCTCACGAACAAGGCGATGCGGAGTGATCACGACGCGCAGATGGGCTGGCTGGTGATCATCGGCTCGATTCCGATCGGCGTGCTGGGCGTCACCCTCAAGGACCAGATCGAGGGGCCGTTCCGCGATCTGCGCATCACCGCGACGACGTTGATCGTGATGGGCATCATCCTCGGTGTCGCCGACCGCCTCGCGGCGCGCGACGAGACGGGCGGGAAGCACCGGGCCGCGAAGGAGCGCAAGTCGCTCCAGGACCTGAGTGTGAAGGACGGCCTGATCTACGGCATCTGCCAGGCGATGGCCCTCGTCCCCGGCGTCTCCCGCTCCGGCGCCACGATCAGCGGCGGTCTCCTCATGGGCTACACGCGCGAGGCCGCGGCCCGCTACTCGTTCCTGCTCGCCATCCCGGCGGTCCTCGCGTCCGGCGCCTTCGAGCTGAAGGACGCGAGCGAGGGCGGCCATGTCTCGTGGGGCCCCACGGTCTTCGCGACGATCATCGCTTTTCTGGTGGGTTACGCCGTTATCGCCTGGTTCATGAAGTTCATCACGACCAAGAGCTTCATGCCGTTCGTCTACTACCGCATCCTGCTCGGCATCCTGATCATCGTACTGGTCAGCATGGGCGCGCTCAGCCCGCACGCGGCCGAGTCGGCGGGCTGACGACCGCCGCACTCGCAGGCACTCCCGACATGACGAAGCCGCCCGCCTGATTTCCCCCGTGGCGGGCGGCTCGTGCTCGGTGTCCAGAGGTCTGACTCGGCGGCGGCGACGTAAGTGTCCTCGGCCGCTGGACGACACCGGCTCGCGCCGGCGACGGGATTCGAACCCGCGTCTCTCTCTTGACAGGAGAAGTAGCCGCAGCCTTCGCACCCGGACGTGAACCACCGTAGCGGGACGGGCACTTGGGGGCACTCGATTATCCGCGGGGTTCCACGGCTGTCCGCGGGGCTGTACGGCCATCCGCAGGGTCCGCGACCCCGGACCGTTTCACCCCTCCGGGAACGCCCGCGCCCACGGCTCCTGTTCGATCTCCAGCCCGTTGGCCACGTACGCGATGGTGCGGTACCAGCCCGCCAGGACCAGGAACTCCAGGGCTTCGAGTTCGTCGAGATGGGCGCGGAGAACGGTCCAGCCGTCGTCCGACAGGCGGGCCGTGTCGTGGAGTTCGTCCACGGCCCGGAGCAGGGCCCCCTGGCGTGGCGTCCAGGCCGGATCGGCCGGGGTCCCGGTCACCGTCAGGGGAATCCGCTCCGGACCCAGACCGGAGGCTTCGGCGTACGCGACCATGTGGACGCCCCACTCGTACGCGCAGCCGCAGCGGGCCGCCACCCTGGCGATGACCAGCTCGCGGTCGGCGTCGGAGAGCCGGCCGTGGACGAGCAGGCCCGCGCCGAGGGTCCGCATACGGGAGGCGAGGTCGGGGTGGCGCTGCAGGACCTTGAAGAGCATCAGGGGTTCATGGGTGACGCCGGGCGGCATCCAGCGGCGCAACTCACGTTCGGATTCGGGGTCATAGGGCGGCGTGACGCCCTCGATGCGTTGCTTCATGCCTTCCGACTCTTGCGCTTCTGAAATCGAAGCGCAAGAGTGGGAACGCAAAGGAACGCACCGGCAGTTGTCGGTTCGGTGAGGAACAGTCGCCGGTTCGCCGAGGCGCGCCGAGACACCGCGAGCGCCGCTTTGGCTGCGAACCGCGGCGAGGCAACCGACGGGGAGGGATGGCATCTTGGGCACGGCACCCCGTCCCGGTCGGCCCGTGCGCGGTTCGGCCACCGGTCGTCCCGTCATGGCCGCTCTGGACCTCCTGGGCCGCCGCTGGACGCTCCGCGTGATCTGGGAGCTCCACCGGAGCGGTGCGCCGATCGGCTTCCGCGACCTCCAGCGCCGCTGCGACGCCATGTCGTCCAGCGTCCTGTCCGCCCGCCTCACCGACCTCCGCGAGGCGGGCATCGCGGCGCCCACGGACGAGACGACCTGGCGCCTCACACCTCTCGGCGAGGACCTCGTGACGGCGATGGGGCCCCTGCTCGACTGGTCCCGCACCTGGGCCGAACAGCGGTGATACGGAACAGCGGCCGACTCTTTTCCCAACCCGTCGACCCTCAAACGTTTTTGGCGTGACCAACCACATACTGCATGGGTAGCCGTTTGGTAGCGCACTGTCAGTCCTTGGCCCTACGCTTGTGCGCATGTCCCCCAATTCCGTGAGCCCTGGTTCCGCGCGGTCTGCCGCCGTGCTGAATGAGCAGATCCGCGCGTTATGGATACGCGCCGGCGGTTCCCTGTCGGCCCAGGAGAGGGCCGAGTACGAACTGCTGGTCGTGCAGTGGGCCGCGGCGATCCGTCACGAGGTCATCGAGGCGGCGTGACGCCCGTGGCGTGATGTCCTCGGAGTGGTATCCGCGGAGTGAGGACTTCCTGAGCGTGCGGGCCCGCCACCCGGCCGGAGCCCTCTCGCCTCACCGGCCCCCTGCCACCCGCAGCACCGCTCCCGTCGCGTACGACGAATCCGGTGACAGCAGCCACGCCACGGCAGCCGCGACCTCCGCGGGATCCCCCGGCCGCCCGAGCGGAATCGACGGCGCCAGCCGGGCCGGGCGGTCCGGATCCCCCATCGCGGCGTGCATCTCCGTGTCGATGAGGCCCGGGGCGACGGCGTTGACGCGGATGCCGTCGGGGCCGAGTTCCTTCGACAGCCCCACCGTCAGCGCGTCGACCGCCGCCTTGGTGGCCGCGTAGTGGACGTACTCCCCGGGGCTGCCGAGCGTGGCGGCCGCCGACGACACGTTCACGATGACGCCGGCGCCCCGGAGCGCCATGTCGCGCGCGGCCCGGCGCGAACACAGCAGCGTGCCCAGGAGGTTGACCTCCACGACCCGGCGCAGCTCGGCGGTGTCCGTGTCGGCGAGCCGGCCGAGCGTGCCGGTCACTCCGGCGTTGTTCACCAGGCCCGTCACCGCCCCGAGCCGCTCGACCGCCGTGTCGAAGAGCCGCTCGACGTCCGCCTCGTCCGAGGTGTCCGCACGTACCGTCACGCATCGCGCCCCGGCCTCGCGCACGGCGCCCGCGGTGCGCTCCGCAGCCTCGTCGTCACGCGCGTACCCGACCACCAGGTCGTGACCGTCCGCCGCCAGCCGCAGGCAGGTCGCGGCACCGATCCCCCGACTGCCACCCGTGACGACCGTGACGGGACGAGACATGCGCGCTCCTTCGTGATCCGTGATCCCGCCCGTGTCGCTCGCAACGGGACGGTGATCGTCTCTCAGGACCGGGTTCGTACGTCCATACGGCGCACGACCGGTGAATATCACTGCACGCCCCTTGGCTCGGACCTTCCCGTGGCCAACACTGAGCCGATGACGCAGCGCGTGGAACTGGCTACGGTAATGGACCGGCTCGCGGTCGACGGACTGGTCACCGAGTACGCGGTGGCGGTCGACGACGGGGACTGGGAGGCGTACCGCGGACTGTTCGCGCCGGACGGGCGGGCGGACTACCGGTCGGCGGGCGGAATCGAGGGCGACGCGGGGCAGATCGCCGGATGGCTCGCGCAGACCATGGAGCTGTTCCCCATGCGGCAGCATCTGATCGTGAACCGGCGGGTGCGGTTTGGGGCGCTGGAGCAGGACACGGGCGACACGGCCAGGATCCAGGCGGACTACGTCAATCCGATGCGGTTCGCGGGACACGACGGCGGATCGACGGAGCCCGACTTCGTGTGCGGCGGCCGGTACGACTTCGGGCTGGTGCGTACGTACAACGGCTGGCGGCTGCGTGAGGTGGTCGTCCACGAGAAGTGGCGCCGGGCCACGCAGGCGCGGCAGGAACCCGCCGCCCATTGAGCCCACGGTCGGCCTGTTCGCGCGTGCCACCTGAGTGGATACCCCCTTACGTAGATCGTCCCGGTGCGCGCACACTGGAGTCACGCACCGTGCTTCGGGGGTCGAGGGAGGCGCTGCATGAAGCTGTCCGCCGCTGACTGGCGCCGACGCCTCGGCTCCCCCTGGTGGCGGGGCATCGCGGCCGTGCTCGCCGGTGCGCTGCCGATGCTGAGCTTCCCGTGGCCGTCCCTGTGGTGGTTCGCGTATGTCGCGCTGGTGCCGTGGATCCTGCTCGTCCGCTCGGCCCCGACGGGTCGGCGGGCGGCGTACGACGGCTGGCTCGGCGGGCTCGGTTTCATGTTGGCCGTGCATCACTGGCTGCTGCCGAGTCTGCATGTCTTCACGCTCGTGATAGCGGCGCTGCTCGGGGTGCTCTGGGCACCGTGGGGCTGGCTGACACGCAGGTTCCTCGCCGGTGTTCCCTCGGCGGGCCAGGTCGTCGCCGCCCTGTTCGTGCTGCCCTCCGCCTGGCTGATGGTCGAACTCGTGCGCTCCTGGGAGGGGTTGGGCGGTCCCTGGGGGCTGCTCGGATCGAGTCAGTGGGACGTGGAGCCCGCGCTGCGGCTGGCCTCGGTGGGCGGGGTGTGGCTGCTGAGCTTCCTGCTCGTCGCCGTGAACGTCGCGGTCGCCGTCCTCGTCGCCGTACGGCAGTCCCGTGTCCCCGCTGTGGCCGGGCTGGTCGCGACGGCAGCCGCCACCTCGGCGGCCTGGGTGTGGTCCCCGCGTCCGGACGTCGACGACCGCGTCCGGATCGCCGTCGTGCAGCCCGGTGTCATCGATGGAATCGGCAGCCCGGGGAAGCGTTTCGCACGCGAGGAGACGCTGACCAGGCAGTTGGCCGGGCAGGACGTGGACCTTGTGGTGTGGGGGGAGAGCAGTGTCGGCTTCGACCTCGCCGACCGGCCCGACCTCGCGGACCGGCTCGCCGCGCTGTCCCGCCAGGTGGACGCGGACATCCTGGTCAACGTGGACGCGCGCCGCTCCGACCGGCCCGGCATATACAAGAGTTCGGTGCTCGTGGGGCCCGAGGGTCCGACCGGCGACCGCTACGACAAGACGCGGCTCGTGCCCTTCGGCGAGTACGTTCCGGCCCGTTCCCTCCTCGGCTGGGCCACGTCCGTGGGCAAGGCGGCGGGCGAGGACCGTATGCGCGGCTCGAAGCAGGTTGTGATGAACGTCGGGAGCGGACTGCGGATCGGCCCGATGGTCTGCTTCGAGTCGGCGTTCCCCGACATGAGCCGTCATCTGGCGCGGGACGGCGCCGAGTTGTTGCTCGCCCAGTCGGCGACCTCGTCGTTCCAGCAGAGCTGGGCGCCCGAGCAGCACGCGTCGCTGGCGGCGCTGCGGGCCGCCGAGACGGGGCGGCCGATGGTGCACGCCACGCTCACCGGCGTCTCCGCGGTCTACGGCCCGAGCGGTGAGCGCGTCGGCTCCTGGCTCGGCACCGATGCCGGCGCCTCCGAGGTGTACGACGTACCGCTGGCACACGGTGTCACCCCGTACGCGCGGTTCGGCGAGTGGCCGGTGTACGCGGCGCTGCTGATCCTGGCCGCCCTGGGTGCCACGGAGGGTGCCCGGTCGTTGCGGGTCAGGCGGGCCGGTCCGTCACCGCGCGTACCACCCGCTCGCACAGCTCATGGGTCGCCAGCGCGTCCCGGGCGCTGAGCACCTTGCCCGCGCGCACCGCGTCGAGGAACGCGAGCACGACCTGCTCGATCCCGCGCTGCCTGGCCACCGGCACCCAGTCGCCGCGCCGGCGTATCGTCGGCTGGCCCTTGTGGTCGATGACCTCGGCGAGGTTGACGACCTGACGCTTGGTGTCCTGCCCGGAGACTTCGAGGATCTCCTCGTTCGAGCCGCTCAGCCGGTTCATCACGCCCAGCGCCGTGAACCCGTCCCCGGCGAGCTGGAGCACGACGTGGTGCAGCAGTCCGTCCTCGACCCGGGCCCGCACGGTCACGTCGTCGACCGGCCCCGGTGCCAGGAACCGCAGGGTGTCCACGACGTGGATGAAGTCGTCGAGGATCATCGTGCGGGGCTGTTCCGGCAGGCCGATGCGGTTCTTCTGCATCAGGATCAGTTCGCGCGGGTGGTCGGCGCACTGCGCGTAACCGGGTGCGTAACGCCGGTTGAAGCCGACGGCCAGGCTGGTGTTCCGCTCCTCCGCGAGCTTCACCAGTCGTTCGGAGTCGCCGAGTTCGTACGCGATCGGCTTGTCGACATACGTGGCCACGCCCGCTTCGAGGAGACGGGTCACGATCTCGGGGTGCGCGTGGGTGGGCGCGTGCACGAACGCCGCGTCGAGGTCCTGCGCGAGCAGCTCGGCGAGGTCGGTGTGGCGCTGCCCGGCCGGGAGGTGGAGGCTGTCGGCGACCCTGGTGAGGGTGGCGGGCGTCCGTGTGTGCAGATGCAGTTCGAGCCCCGGCCGGGTGGCGAGCACCGGCAGATAGGCCTTCTGCGCGATGTCTCCGAGTCCGATGCAGCCGACCTTCACAGGGGTCTCCTCCGGGGAACCGACATGTCTAGGGCGCGCTCACCCGTGTCTCCTCGGAAGCATACGGCGCCTGCGGCGGCCGCCAGTCGGCGATTCCGTCGAAACTCCGCAGGAAGAGGCCGGGTCCGGCCTTCGACACCGCGGCGACCGTGGCATTGCGCAGGGCCATGCCGGGACGGCTGCGCATCATGTTGAGACGCGCGACCTGGACCGCCTTGCGGGCGATGGCAGTCGTACGCGGTCTGCGCGCCGCCGTGTACGCGGCGAGGCCCGCGCCGAGCAGGTCCTCGCGCGGATCAGCGTGGTACGCGAGCACGATCGCGTCCTCGATGGCCTGGTTGCCGCCCTGCCCCAGGGTCGGCGGCATGGCGTGTGCCGCGTCGCCGATCAGCGCGACCCGGCCGGCGTGGAAGGCAGGCAGGGGCTCGGCGATGTGGTGGACGTCGTGGCGCAGGACGTCCTCGGGACGCGCGGCGTCGATGACGGCTGGAATCGGGTCGTGCCAGTCGCCGAAGAGCCGGACGAGCTCGGCCCGTTCGTCGTCGGACGCCCTGCCTCCGGCGGGAACACGGGCCGCGGCGTACGCGTACACCCTGCCGTCCTTGAGCGGATGCGTGCCCCAGATACGGCCCCGGCCCCATGTCTCGTGCGAGGCGAAGGTCGCTCCGGGCACCGGGATCACGACCCGCCAGGTGGTGAACCCGGAGTAGACCGGGCCCGGGTGGTCCGGGAACAGCGCCCGGCGTACGGCGGAGTGGATGCCGTCGGCGCCGACGACCAGTTCGGCCTCCAGGTCGCCGTCGGGGGTGCTGACACGGGCAGGGCGGTCGATGTCACCCGGATCCGCCAGGGCAGCCTCGGCCGCGGTGTGCACGGTGCCCTCGGGCAGCTGCGCGGCCAGGCTCTTGATGAGAGTGGCCCGGTGCAGCAGGACGAGCGGGCCGCCGAATCGCTCGGCCAGGGCGGCGGTGCTGCTCCGCGAGAGCCAGCGGCCGCCCGGGGTGCGCAGTCCGCCGTCGCCCTGCCAGGCCGCGAGGTCACGGATCTCGTCGCCCAGCCCGATGACGTCAAGAGCGCGCAGGGAGTTGGGCGCGAGGGAGATGCCGGCGCCGACGGGTTCCAGCGAACCGGCCCGCTCCAGGACGGTGACCCGCCGGCCGCACCGGTGCAGCGCCACCGCCGCGGTGAGGCCCCCGATGCCGCCGCCCACGACGACGGCGCGCGGTGACTGTGCCATGGCTCCTCCAACGATTCGACCCATTCCCTCGGTCCGGCGATTCCGGCCACTCGGCCGGTTCGCGCCGGTTCCGGCGACCTTGACGGCCCCCGACCTCCCGGTCACTACACCTGTAGTGACCGGACCTCTCGACCGTACTACAGATGTAGTTCCGAGGGTAGATTGGCTGTCATGCCCGTACGCAGCACCGGCGCGGCCCGTGCCGATCTCATCGCCGACACCGCTCTCGACCTGCTCGCCGAGCTCGGCATGCGCGGCCTCACGCACCGCGCCGTCGACACGGCGGCCGGACTTCCGCCGGGGTCCACGTCCAATCTCGCCCGGACCAGGCTCGCCCTGCTGGAGGCGGCGGTGCGGCGGCTCGCGGAGCGCGAGGCGCGGGTGCTCGGTCTGGACGAGATGCCGGATCCGCAGGGCGGGCTCGACTCGCTGGCGGAGGGGCTGGCTCTGGCGGTGCATCGCTCACTCACCGGAAACCGTGAACTACTCATCGCCCGCTATGAGTTGGCGCTGGAGGCGACACGTCGGCCGGAACTGCGGGAGTTCTTCGACGCCACCGGGCGGCAGTTCCGGGACGCGCTCACCGGCATGCTGACGGCGGCGGGTTCGCGGGATCCGGCACGGCACGTGCTGTCGCTGGTGGCCTGGGCGGACGGCCTGATGTTCTCGTGCGCGGCGGGTTCGTACCACGCGGACGTGCCGGCCCTCGGCGAGGTGCGGGCCGGACTGCGGGAGGTCCTGGAGGGCATGCTGCGGCGCTGACAGCCACGGCGGGCGGCACGGCCCGCAAAGGGCAGCAGGCGGCACGTCCCGGATCACGTCCCGGATAAGGAGTGGGCCGCCGGTCGGCCCTCCGCGATGATGCGGGCATGACCATTGAACGCAGTGAACCCGCGATCGACGCCGACGAACGAGCGATGCTGGAGGGCTGGCTCGACTACCACCGCGAAACCCTCGCCTGGAAGTGCCAGGACCTGGACGACGCCCAGCTCAGGACCGCCTCGGTGCCGCCGTCCGAGCTCTCCCTGCTCGGGCTCGTCCGGCACATGGCGGAGGTGGAGCGCAGTTGGTTCCGCAAGGTGCTCGTGGGCGACGATCCCGGGCCGATCTACTACAGCGACGAGGACCGCGACGGCGAGTTCCACCTCACCGAGGAGGACACCTGGGAGGAGGCGTACGGCACCTGGCAGCGGGAGATCGAGGTCGCCCGGCGGAACACGGCGCGCCTCGCACTCGACGACCTGTCCGCAGGCAGGAGCAGGTCCACCGACAAGCCGTTCAACCTGCGCTGGATCTACACCCACATGATCGAGGAGTACGCGCGCCACAACGGTCACGCCGACCTGATCCGCGAACGGATCGACGGGGTCACGGGCGACTGAGGTGCACACGGGGCGCTGAGGTACCACGGGGTGACGGGGCCGACGACCATCGGACTTGGGCACCGCGGGCTGGGCACCAGGGCTCGGGCGCCGGTCGTTCACCCATGCGGGGCATTCTCCGCTTGTCAGCTCCCCAAATGGGGGCTGACACAGCAGAGTTGCGCGGGTGCATCGAACCGCGACCACCGCAACGCTCCTGGTCACCGTAGCTGTCTCGGCCGTCTCAGGCTGTGTGACCGTCCAGCGACCGCTCGCTCCCGGCGCCCCGTCCGGGCCCGCTCCGGCCTCGGAACCGCGCCAGGACGGCAGGGCCGAGCCCCAGATCGTGCAGGCGCCGGCCCGGGAGGCCCTGGAGATGATCGGCCCGTCCCGGCGCCCGTCGGCACCCGCGTCCACGCCCCGCCGTACGGTCCCTTCGGCACCCGCCGCGGCACCGGCGGCCCCTCCCCGTCGCGCCGCCGCCGATCCGCCGCGGCACCCGGAGCCCCAGCGGCCGGAGCGCCCCGCGGTTCCCCGTCAGCCCAGGGCGACGGCTCCGGTGGGCACGGATGTGTGCGCCTTGGGCAGGCAGTACGGCGGCTGGAACCCGGACAGCCCGCAGGCGACCATCTGCAAGGACGTGTACGGACGTTGACCGACCGGGGCGCTGGTCCACGTGGGCGCCGATCCACGGGGCTGCGCGCGGCGTAGCGGCCCGGACCTGACCTGGCGACGTACACCCGGACGACAGCGCGACGGCCTCTAGGGCCGCTGCCGCGGCGGCCCCAGCGTCTCGCCACCCGGCCCTCTCCCCTGACCCGGCGTCTGACCCGGCGCCGGTTCGGGGTCCCCGCCCGACGGCCCCTCCTCGTCGAGCCTCAGCTCCAGGCGGCCGATGCCCGCCCGGACACCGTCCCCGTACGCGTCGTCGCCGAGTACGCCCACGGTGTCGCGGGCTCTGCGCAGATGGCTGCGGGCGGCCTCGGAGTGGCCGAGGTTCGCGTAGTCGACGGCAAGGCTCAGATGCAGGGAGGGATAGAAGGCCCGCACCGCGAGCGACTGCTGGTGCTCCGCCATCCGCGCGTCCGTCAGTGCGTCCGCCGCCGCCAAGGCCCGCAGGTCCCAGGCCAGTTCGTCCGAGGGGTCGTCCTGGGCGTCGGCCATGTAGTGCGCGAGTGTGCAGCGGTGCAGCGCGTCGCCGTCCTCGCCGATCTCGGCCCACAGGTCCAGGAAGCGGCCTCGGGCCTCTTCGCGGTCACCGCCGTGGAGGAGCATGGCGACCTGCCCGATCCTGGTCATCATCGCGTCCGCCGCCGCCTGTTCCTGTTGCTCCGCCACCGGATCGTCCTCCACGCTCGTCCGCCGGCCGCAGCGCCCGCGCCGGTCGTTCCGTCACCTCTCCCGACGCTAACGGCAGACACGGACAATCGAGCTCAGGCAGCCCCGAGGGCCCCGCGCGCCACTGGGCCAGGACGGTGACGAACGATCCACCGGCCGACCTGACCGGACCCGCCGACCGCCGGACCAGGTGCACCGGCCGGCCGAACCGGTCCGCCGACCAGTCGGACCGATCCCCCGAACCAACAGAACCCGGCCCGGCGTGCGGCCGGACCGGGTCCTCGTAACGGCAGGTCGTGACGGCGGCTCGTGGCGCACGCCGTGGTGACGGTGGGGCGATGGGGACGACGTGGTGACGTGATGTCAGCCGAGGTCGGGGATCCGCCAGTCGATCGGGTCGTGACCCTGCTCGGCGACCGCCTCGTTGATCTGCGTGAACGGATGCGAGCCGAAGAACTTCTTCGCGGACAGCGGAGAGGGGTGCGCGCCCTTCACCACGATGTGCCGCTCCTCGTCGATGAGCGGGAGCTTCTTCTGCGCGTAGTTGCCCCACAGGACGAAGACCGCCGGGTCGGGCCGGTCGGCCACCGCCCGGATCACCGCGTCCGTGAACTTCTCCCAGCCCTTCCCCTTGTGCGAGTTGGCCTCGCCGGAGCGGACCGTCAGCACCGCGTTGAGCAGCAGGACGCCCTGCTCGGCCCACGGCATCAGATAGCCGTTGTCCGGGATCGGCGTGCCCAGCTCCGCCTGCATCTCCTTGTAGATGTTGCGCAGCGAGGGCGGGGTCCTCACACCCGGACGGACGGAGAAGCACAGGCCGTGGCCCTGGCCCTCGCCGTGGTACGGGTCCTGGCCGAGGACGAGCACCTTCACGCTCTCGTACGGCGTCGCGTCGAGCGCGGCGAAGACCTCCTCGCGCGGCGGGTAGACGGGACCCTTCTCGCGCTCCTCCTCGACGAACTCGGTGAGCTCCTTGAAGTAGGGCTTCTGGAGCTCTTCGCCCAGGACGCCGCGCCAGGACTCGGGCAGCATGGCGGTGTCGGTCACGTCAACTTCCTCCGGTGTGCGCTCACTTCACGGCCGCGGAACACACGGCCGTGGGCGGCCGCGCGAGGCACGGCCACCGTCAGAGCACAGAACCTACAGGCGCCCACTGACAATCGGGCCCGAGTGCCCAAGTGCCCGCGCTACCAGCTGGTCTTCCAGTACAGCTCCCACATCGCCATCATCGTCGCCGGGTCGATGGCGTTCTCGGCGCCGCCGATCTCCTCGTTCGCGGCGACGTGCTGCTTGCCCTGCCACAGCGGCAGCAGACGCGCATCGTCGAGGAGGATCTGCTGGGCCTTCTCGAACTCCGGGGCCACCGCCCCGCGGTCGCTCTCCCGGCGCGAATCGGGTATCAGCTTGCCGGTGATCTCAGGGGTGTCGTACGGCGTGCCGAGCGCGTTCTGCTCGCCCACGAAGGGGGCGATGAAGTTGTCGGCGTCCGGGAAGTCGGGGAACCAGCCGCGCCCGAACACCGGGTACTCGCCCTTCTGGTAGCCCCCGACGTACGTCTTCCAGGGGCGGCTCTTGAGCGTGACCTTGAACAGGTCGGAGGCCTCCAGCTGGCGCTTCAGTTCCTCGAAGGCCGGCTTGGTCTGGGAACCGTAGCGGTCGGTCGTGTACCAGAGGGTGAGCGGGACGGGCTCGGTGATGCCGTCCTCCGCCAGAATCTGCTTGGCCTTGCTGGCGCTGGGGTTCCCGAAGTCGTCGAAGAAGCCCGTGGTGTGGCCGACCAGGCCCTTGGGGATCATCGAGTACAGCGGCTCGACGGTGTCCTTGTAGATGTTGTGGGCGAGCGCGGGCCGGTCGACGATCTGCGCGATGGCCTTGCGGACCGAGACCTTCTTGGCCCACGGGTCCTTGGGGTTGAACACCAGGTAGCTGATCTCGGTGGTGGGGTTCTCGACGAGCTGGAGGCCCTCGTCCCCACTGTTGTCCTGGATATCCACGATGTCCGAGGCGCGCAGACCGCGGTAGACGACGTCGATCTGCTTGTCCCTGAGGGCGTCGGCCATCGCGGCCGAGTCCCGGAAGTAGCGGATGGTGACGGCGTTGTTCTTCCGGTCCGCGATGCCCTTGTAGTTGCCGTTCTTGACGAGCTCGGCCTGCTTGCCCTCTTCGTAGGACTCCAGGTTGTACGGCCCCGAGCCGGTGATCTTGCCGTCCTTGCGGAGCGCGTTCGCGGGGTACTCCTCGGGGTCCACGATCGACATGGCAGGCGTGGAGAGCACGAAGGGGAACGTCGCGTCGGGCTGGTTCAGATGGAAGACGACCTCCTGGTCGCCCTTCGCCTCGACCCGGGAGAGGCTGTTCAGCAGACCGGCTGGGCCGCCGTTGACGTTGATCTTCTTGATCCGGTCGATGGAGTGCTTGACGGCCTTCGCGTCCAGCTTGTGCCCGTTGGAGAACTTCAGCCCCTGGCGCAGCTTGCAGCTGTACACGGTGCTGGAACCGTTGGTGAACTGGCAGCTCTCGGCGGCGTCGGGCTCGGGCTCGGACGCGCCGGCGGGGAAGTTCAGGAGGGCCTGGTGAACGTTGCGGAACAACTCCCACGAGTTGTCCCAGGAGGCCGCCGGATCCAGTGTGCTGGGCTCACTGGTCGTTCCCACGAGGATCGACTTCCCCTCGTCGGAAGAGTCCGAGGAGAATACTCCGCATCCGGCGACCAGGGATATGGACGTGATCGCCCCCATCTGACGCAGGTATCTGTCCCGCTTGAACACGCGCACGCTCCTCGATCGGCCATACCACAAGGGTGGGCGCACGATACCGCAGCGCCAGGCCGCATGGGCCTTCACACTGGCAGGGCCCTTGATCAGCAGATATCGCGGAACGTATCGGAACGGTCTCTTTCCTGGTAGCACCCTGGACAGGCGGACGCCCGGGCGATTTTCGGCCAAGCCGCCCGGGCGTCCACGATCGAGATCCGTTGTCAGACTCCGGCGTTGAGGAACTTCCCGCCGTCGACCACCAGCGTCTGCCCGGTGATCCAGTCCGACTGCTCCGAGGTCAGGAAGGCGGCGGTGCCGCCGATGTCCGACGGAACGCCGAGCCGGCCGAGGGGGTAGCCCGCGGCCGCCTCCTCCTCGCGGCCCTCGTACAGGGCCTTGGCGAACTGCGTCTTGACGACGGCGGGCGCGATGGAGTTGACCCGCACCCTGGGCGCGAACTCGTGCGCCAGCTGAAGGGTCAGGTTGATCATCGCGGCCTTGCTGATGCCGTACGCCCCGATGAACGGCGAGGCCTGGACGCCCGCGAGCGAGGAGATGTTGACGATCGCGCCGCCGTTCTCGCTCTGCCACGCCTTCCACGTCCGCTGGGCGAAGCCGAGCGCGGAGACGACGTTCGTCTCGAACACCTTGCGTGCCACGTTGAGGTCGAGGTCGGCGATCGGCCCGAACACCGGGTTCGTACCGGCGTTGTTGATGAGGAAGTCGACACGGCCGAACGCCTCCATGGTGCGCTCGACGGCGATGGCCTGGTGGGCCTCGTCGTGGGCCTTGCCCGCGACACCGATCACGCGGTCGGCGCCGAGCTGCTCGACGGCCTCCTTGAGCGCGTCCTCGTTGCGGCCGGTGATGCACACCCGGTCGCCGCGGGCGAGCAGCGCCTCCGCGACGCCGTAGCCGATACCGCGGCTCGCGCCGGTGATGAGGGCGACCTTGCCCGAGAGTTCCACAGTGGTCATGTTCCTGTCCCCCGGCCCTAGTTGAGCGGTCCGCCGGCCACGTACAGCACCTGGCCGGAGACGAAGCCGGCCGCGTCGCCCGTGAAGAAGGCGATCGCGTTGGCGATGTCGTCCGGGTTGCCGACGCGCTGGACCGGGATCTGGGTGGCGGCCGCGGCCTGGAACTCCTCGAAGCCCATGCCGACCCGCTCGGCGGTGGCGGCGGTCATGTCGGTGACGATGAAGCCGGGCGCGACGGCGTTCGCCGTGACGCCGAACTTGCCGAGTTCGAAGGCGAGGGTCTTGGTGAAGCCCTGCAGACCGGCCTTGGCGGCGGAGTAGTTGACCTGGCCGCGGTTGCCGAGCGCCGAGGAGGAGGAGAGGTTGACGACGCGGCCGAACTTGGCGTCCACCATGTACTTCTGGACGGCTCGCGTCATCAGGAAGGAGCCGCGCAGATGCACGTTCATGACCGTGTCCCAGTCGGACGCGCTCATCTTGAACAGCAGGTTGTCACGGAGCACGCCCGCGTTGTTCACCAGGATGGTCGGCGCCCCGAGCTCCTCGGCGACCCGTGCCACGGCGGCCTCGACCTGCGCCTCGTCGGAGACGTCGGCACCCACCGCGATCGCCCTGCCGCCGGCGGCGGTGATCTTCTCCACGGTGTCCTTGCACGCGGCCTCGTCGAGGTCGATCACCGCGACGGCGCGGCCCTCGGCGGCCAGTCGTACGGCGGTCGCGGCGCCGATGCCGCGCGCGGCACCGGTGACTACGGCGACGCGCTGCTCTGAGGTGGACATTGCTGGTTCTCCTCGCCCTTGGGAAGCCCTTGAAAGACCAAACCTGCGGCTCTCACGGTACGCCCCTCTGGTGAGCGACCGCTTAGTACCTTCGGCAGACGAGACGCTAGAAGCCTTGGCACCCAGTGTCAACGGCCTGCTCGGCCGGTGTGATCCATTACCTGACCAGCAGGTCGAGCAGCCGCACGGCCTCGGCGGCGGGATCCGCCGTGAGACCGGTGTGCACGGGCCCTGGCTGGACGACCGTGGAGCGGGGCGCGATCAGCCAGCGAAAGCGCCGCCCGGCGTCGTCGCGCGCGGCCTGACCCGCCGCCGCTCCCCCGGCACAGACGCCCTCGACGGCCCGCAGAGCGGCCCGGACCCCGGGCGCGTCCGCCTCCGGATCGAGGGCCAGCAGCTTGGTCTCGTCGAGATGGGTGTGGGCGGCCACGAAGGACTTCGCGCGGCAGTACACGAGCACGCCCGCGTTGAAGTACTCGCCCCGCTCGACCCGCGGCACGACCCGCAGCAGCGCGTACTCGTAGACGTCACGACCGTCACGGCCGTCGCGCTCGCTCACTTCGTGCCCTCCTGGCTCGTCCGGACGCGTTCGTGAATGGTTGCGGCGCGGGCGAGGAGCGGCTCCGCGTACGCGCGTCTGAGCGCGTCCGTCGACTCGAACCCGGGTTCGTCCCGCAGCCACTCCTCCGGGATCGCCGCGGTCACCTCGGCGAGCAGTTCCTCGGTGACCCGGGGCGCCAACTCCGCGGCGGCGGAGGCGATGTCGGGGCCGAACGGCGCGAGTGCGTGGTCGGAGGCGTCGTACGGCTTGGCCGCGGAGGCCGCCGCGCCGGGCCAGTTGTGGTGCCAGATCATGGTGGCGCCGTGGTCGATGAGCCACAGATCGCCGTGCCGAACCAGCATGTTAGGGTTTCGCCACGATCGGTCGACATTGTTGACCAGCGCGTCAAACCAGACGATCTTCCCGGCTTCTTCCGGGCTCACCTGGTGCGCGAGGGCGTCGAAGCCGATCGCCCGGGAGAGGAAATCCATCCCGAAATTCAGCCCCCCGCTCGACTTGAGCAACTCCTGCACTTCCTGGTCCGGTTCACCGAGCCCGATGACCGGATCGAGCCCGATCGTGACCAGGCCGGGTACGCGCAGGCCCAGGCGACGGGCGAGTTCACCACAGACCACCTCCGCGACGAGGGTCTTCCGCCCCTGTCCGGCGCCGGTGAACTTCATGACGTACGTGCCGAGATCGTCGGCCTCGACGAGCCCCGGCAGCGAGCCGCCCTCACGCAACGGCGTGACATAGCGGGTCGCGCTGACTTCCTTGAGCATCGCCCCAGGTTACTGGGGCGTTCCCCGTCCACTCGCACGAAGGGATCACCTGTGACCGCCGAAGACCTGCCCCTGCAGTACGCCCGTACGAAACGCTTCTCCCTCGGTGTGCCGCGCGGCTTCACCGTCTCGCCGGACGGCGACCGCGTCGTCTTCCTGCGCACCACGAGCGGCCGCTCCACGACGGGCCTGCTCTGGCTGTACGAGAACGGCGAGGAGCGGCTGCTCGCCGACCCGCTCGCGCTCGGCGACGACGGGGAGGTCCCGGAGGCCGAGCGGATCCGCCGCGAGCGGGCCCGCGAGACGAGCGCGGGCGTCGTCTCGTACGCCACCGACGCGGCCGTCCGCCTGGTCGTGTTCGCCCTCTCGGGCGCCCTGTGGGCCGTACGCACGGACGAGGGCGTCCCACGCCGGATCCGCACCGCGGGCCCGGTCGTCGCCCCGCGCCCGAGCCCCGACGGCTCCCGCATCGCGTACGTGAGTGACGGCGCCCTGCGCGTCGTACGCATCGACGGCACGGCCGACCGCGCGCTGGCCAGGCCGGAGGGCCCGGAGATCACGTACGGGCTCTCCGATCACGTCTCGGCCGAGTCGCTGCACCGCACGCGGGCGTTCTGGTGGTCACCGGAAGGGGACGCGCTGCTGGTGGTGCGGGTCGACAACTCACCGGTCCAGCAGTGGTACATCAGCGATCCGGCGGACCCGACCCGTCCGCCGCGCGCGATCCGCTACCCGGCCGCGGGCACCGCCAACGCCGAGCTGTCGCTGCACGTGGTGGGTCTCGACGGCGAGCGCGTCGAGGTACGGCTCCCCAAGGAGGCCTCCGAGCCGCATCCGGCGGGTAAGTGGACCGACCCGGCCTTCGAGTACGTCGTGCACGCGGCCTGGGACGGCTCCGGACCCTCCGCCGTCGTGCAGACCAGGGACCAGCGCTCGGCGTATCTGCTCGGGATCGGTTCCTCCACGGGCCTGAGCACGACGCTCCACCATCTCCGGGACGCCGCCTGGCTGGAGTTCATACCCGGAACCCCGGCCACCACCGCCACCGCCGGTCTCGTCCTCACCACACAGGAGGGCTCGCGCGGACTGCTGATGACCGGGACGGGAGCGCGCACACCGGAGGGCATGTACGTCCACGAACTGCTCGCCGTGGTGGGCGACCGGCTCTACTTCACGGCGTCCGAGGAGCCGACGGAGACGCACGTCTGGTCGTACGACCCGTCGAAGGGCTTCGAGCGGCTGACCGACGAGCCGGGTGTGCACCGCGCCACCGTCGGGGGCGACACCGTCGTCCTGGACAGCACCACCCTCGACGGGCAGACGGTGAGGGTGCTGCGGGACGGCGGACCGGCCGGGCGGATCCGGGTGCTGGCCGAGCGGCCCGTGACCGAGCCGCGCCCCCGCTTCCTGACCCTCGGCGAGCGGGAGCTGCGGGCGGCGCTGTACCTGCCGACGTCGTACGAACCGGGGGCGGGCCGTCTGCCCGTGATCGTGCACTCGTACTCGGGGCCCGGCGCGCAGAAGGTCGTGAAGGCCGCCGCCTGGCACCACGCCGTGAACCAGTGGTTCGCAGACCAGGGCTTCGCGGTCCTGTGCGTCGACGGACGGGGCACTCCGGGGCGCGACCGGGCCTGGGAGACCGCCATCCACGGGGACCAGCTCATGCCCGTGATCGAGGACCAGGCGGACGCCGTTCGCGCGGCCGCGGAGCTCTTCCCCGAACTGGACACGGGACGCGTGGCCGTCCGGGGCTGGTCCTTCGGCGGCTATCTGGCGGCGGGGGCCGTGCTGCACCGGCCCGACGTCTTCCACGCGGCGGTCGCGGGCGCAGCCCCGACCGATCTGCGGCTGTACGACACGCACTGGAAGGAGCGGTTCATGGGCCACCCGGACGTCCAGCCGGAGAACTACGAACGCTGCTCCCTGGTGGCACACGCACACAAGCTCACGCGCCCCTTGATGCTCGTCCATGGGATGGCCGACGACAATGTGGCGCCCGCACACATGCTGCGGTTCTCGGCGGCACTGCTCGCCGCGGGCCGGCCGCACACCGTGCTCCCGCTGCCGGGAGCCACCCACCTGGTGACACAGGAGGGCGTGATAGACACCCTGCTCAGGCTGGATCTCGATTTCATCAAGAAGTCGCTCAATTCCTGAACCGTCTGAACTGCGCGGGTGACGTACCCGTACCCCCTGTTGGATCAACACACAACTTTACAAACGCGCATCTGCACATCTGTGGAAGGGACCGCCACTATGTCCAGCGAATCGCTCAAGCCTGCGCCGGCACTCTGTCGTCGCACCCTCCTGGCGGCGCTAGGCGGGGCCGGGATCGCCGCCACGCTGACCGCCTGCGGGGGCTCCGACGACAGCTCGTCCGGCTCCTCCGACGCTTCCAAGTCGTCGGGCTCCGGCGGAGGTGCGGCGCTGGCCAAGACCACCGACATCCCGGAGGGCGGCGGCAAGGTGTTCGCCGACGAGGGTGTGGTCGTCACACAGCCGACAGCCGGTGAGTTCAAGGCCTACTCGACGGTGTGCCCGCACCAGAAGCAGCAGGTCAACAGCGTCGCCGACGGCACCATCACGTGCCCCGCCCACGGCAGTCAGTTCAACGTCACGGACGGCAGCGTCAAGAAGGGGCCCGCGACCAGTGGCCTCACCGCCGCCAAGATCACCGTCAGCGGGGACTCGATCACGCTCGGCTGACCCGGCGGGGTCGCTTGAGGCAGGCCAGTACCTCGTCCGTGGTGGCGACGGTGGCCACCAGGGCGAGCGTGTTGCGGATCATCGCGGGGGTGTAGTCGGAAGGCACCCCCGCGATGGCGTCGCCGGGGACGACGACGGTGTAGCCGCGGTTCACCGCGTCGAACACGGCGTTGGGCACGGCCACGTTGGCGGACACGCCGGTCACGATCAGCGTGCGGCAGCCGAGGTTGCGCAGCAGCGCGTCGACGTCGGTACCGGCGAGGGGTGACAGACCGTGCAGCCGGCGTACGACGAAGTCCTCCTCGGCGACCTCGATGGGCGGCGCGACACGTACCGCGGTGGTTCCCGACAGCTGCCGCACCGGCAGACGTTCGGCCGCGCGGAACAACCGGGCGTTGTGGTTGGCCCCCCGGCCGTCGGGGCGGCGCTCCGCGATCGCGTGCATCACCTGTACGCCGCTCTCGTGGGCCGCCGTGACGAGTCGGGCGACCTGGGCGAGCGCGCCCGAGGCACGGAACTCCTTGGCCAGTTCGGGCAGGGCGCTGTCCGGGCCGACGACACCCTGCTGGCACTCGACGGTCAGCAGGACCGTGGTCGCGGGGTCGAGGAGTTCACTGAGCTGCTCGTACGACGGCATGGGCTCCCCCTGTCACGGGCGGTCCCCGGGCCCCGGTGCGGCCCGGTCGACCTGGTCTGCGGTGGCGCGCGAGCGTAGCCACCATTGCGCACGGACGGAAGACGGCCCATGCTTTTCTGACGTCACGTCAGAAATGAGGGGAACCGTATGGCCGTCACTCAGCGCCGGGGCCGAAGGATCATGATGACACCCGAGGAGCTGGACGAGTTCCTGACCACCCAGCGCACCTGCCGGGTGGCGACCGTGTCGGCCGACGGCGCGCCGCACGTCAGCACGCTCTGGTTCGCCTGGGACGGCAAGTCCCTCTGGCTGTACTCGATCACACGCAGCAAGCGCTGGGCCGACCTGCGCCGCGACCCCCGCGTCGCCGTGGTCGTCGACACGGGCGAGGAGTACGACGAACTGCGGGGCGTCGAACTCTCGGGCACCGTCGAGTTCATCGGCGAGGCCCCGCGCACGGGCGAGCCCCACCCCGAACTCGACTCCGTGGAGCGCCTGTTCGCCCGCAAGAACTTCGGCCTGGACGAAATGCCCCACGACGGCAGACATGCCTGGACGCGCCTGACCCCGGAAGCAACAGCCTCATGGGATTTCCGAAAGCTCGCTGCACTGTGAGGGGGGTGCCGTGGCGCAGGGTGCCGCTTCGCGAGGGTGGGCCGGAGCCCCTTAAGCAGCGCGGGGGGGGCGCTTCGCGAGGGCGGGGCGGCGCCCTTAAAGGGCGCGGGTGCCGCTTTGCGAGGGCGGGCGGCGCCTTAAGGGGCGCGGGGAACTGCGCGACCAGCCCCCTCCGACCCGCACCCAAACAACCAACCCCGCCTATGAAACCCGCACCCCCGCGGAGCGCAACGCATCCACGGCGGCCCGGATAGCCGGCCGCCGATCCGCATCCGCCCTCCACACCGCATACACGTGCCGCGTGACACGCGGCCGCACCGGCACGGTCCGCACCCCGGCCGGAACGGGATCCCTCCCGAGGCGGGGCGCCACGCACACCCCGAGCCCCGCCGCGACCATCGCGAGCTGCGTGTGATGCTCCTCCGCCCGATGCGCGATGACCGGCTCGATCCCCTTGCCGCGCAACGTGAAGAGCAGCCACTCGTGGCAGAACTCCCCCTCGTCCCAGGCGATCCACTCGTCGTCGACGAAGTCCTCAAGGTCCACCTCGGAACGATCGGCGAGGCGATGCCCCACCGGCAGCGCCAGATCGGTGGGGTCGTCGAGGAGCGAGGCCTTGACCAGACCGTCCGGCAGCGGCAACGGCTTGTTGTACCAGTCGAGAACGATCGCCAGATCGAGGTCACCGCGTGTCACCCAGGCGACCCCGATCTCCGGCTCCAGCTCACGCGAGCGAACCCGCAGCCCTGGATGCTCGGCACGCAGAGCGGAGAGCGCCGTGGGGAACAGCCCGCGCGCCGCCGTGGGGAAGGCGGCGAGCCTCAACTCCCCCACCACCTGCCCGCGCTGCGCCTCCAGATCCGACTGGGCGAGCTCGACCTGGGACAGGATGCGCGCGGCATGGTCGGCGAGCAGCCGCCCCGCGTCGGTGAGCCGCACCCCCCGCCCGTTCTTGGCGAGCAGCTGCTGCCCCACCTCCCGCTCCAGCTTGGACATCTGCTGGGACACCGCCGAGGTCGTCACATGCAGCCCCTCGGCCGCGCCACTGACCGAGCCGTGCCGGGCCAGGGCGTCGAGGGTACGCAGGCGCTCCAGGTTCAACATGTAAGCAATACTACGAGGTACCACCACAAAAATCTCGCTTGTGCTACGAGATCGTGATCCGTCATCGTGGTCGGCATGAGCGCCGCGACCGAGCCCCGGACTCCTCCCGCCTCCTTGTCCACCGCACCCCCGGGCTCGCTCAAAACCACCCCTCCCCGCCCCCGCCGAGCCCTCGACTGGCGCCTCCGCTTCGCCGGTCTGTCACTGGTCTGGGGTTTCAGCTTCCTCCTCATCAAGGTCGGCACGAATGGCTACGCCCCCTTCCAAGTGACGTTCGGCCGCCTGCTGTTCGGCACGCTGGTGCTCGCGGTCGCAATCGCCTGGAAGCGGGACCGGCTGCCGCGCGGAGCGCGCACCTGGGGGCACCTGGCGGTCTCGGCCCTGCTCCTCAACGCCCTGCCGTTCTCGCTGTTCGCGTACTCCGAGCTGACGATTCCGTCCACGCTCGCGGGTATCTGCAACGCGACCTCGCCCCTGTGGGGCATGGCCCTTTCGCTGGTAGCGCTCTCCGAGGACCGGCCCACCCGCCGCCGGGTCGCGGGCCTCGGCATCGGCTTCCTCGGCGTGCTGACGGTGCTCGGCGCCTGGCAGGGTTTCCACGGGCTGGACGCCGCGGGCACCACGATGGCCCTGCTGGCGTCGCTCAGTTACCCGATCGGCTGGATCTACATCCGCCGCACGCTGGCCGGCTCCAGCGACTCCAACCTCTCGCTGACCGGTGCGCAACTGCTGCTCGCGACGGTCCAACTGGCAGTCGTCACCCCGCTGTTCACGACACTGCCGACCCGCTTCCCGCTCATACCGCTGCTTGCGGTCATCGCACTGGGCACGCTCGGTACGGGCCTCGCCCTTCTCATCCAGTACGGCCTGGTCGCCGAGGTCGGCCCGACAACGGCCCAGATGGTCACGTACTTCATCCCCGTCATCGCCACCGCCGCGGGCGTCGCGATACTCGGCGAATCGCTGGCCTGGTCGACACCGGTGGGCGCGGTCATCGTGCTGGCGGGCGCGGCACTCACGCAGTCCAGGCCCACCCGGACCAAGCTCACTCAGGCCAAGTCCTGAGCCCACCGCGCGACCCCATCACCCCGTCACCAGGTCGCCAGGTCACCAGGTCACCGCGTCCCGGACTCAGACGTAGCGGCGCTCGGGTGCCGGCCCGACCGCGGCGGCGACCGCGTCCGCCACGGCCCCGACCTCGTCCGGCGTGAGGGTCGAGACGGTGATGCGCAGTCCTGGTGGCGCGTTCATCCGGAAGCGGGCCCCCGGCGCGACGGCCCAGCCCGCGTGCAGCAGCCTCGCGACGGCCCCGGTCTCGTCCGGCACGGGCACCCACACGTTCATCCCGCTGCGCCCGTACGCCTCGACGCCCCGCTCCGCGAGCGCCCCGATCAACGCGTCCCGCCGCCGCCCGTAGGCCGCGGCCACGATCCGCGTGTCCACCGCGCCTTCGGCCCACAGCCCGGCAACAGCCCGTTGCAGCAGCCGACTCACCCACCCCGGCCCCAACCTCTGCCGCCCCTGGACACGGTCCATGGTGACGGAGTCCCCGGTGAGCACGGCAAGCCGCAGATCGGGCCCGTACGCCTTGGCGACCGAGCGCAGGAACGCCCAGTGCCGGGTCACGCCTGCCAGCGGATGCAAGGGCAGGTCGACGATGCGATGCCCGTGGTCGTCCTCGACGAGCAGAGTCTCCGGGTGGTCGGCCAGTACGGAACGCAGGGCACGCGCGCGCGTGGCGCTCACCGCGGCGCCGGTCGGGTTCTGCGCGCGGTCGGTGACGATCAGGGCCCGCGCCCCGCCCTCCAGCGCGGCTCGTACGTCGTCGGGCAGCGGCCCCTCGTCGTCGACACCGACCGGCACCGCCCGCAGCCCGAGCGCCGGGATCAGATCGAGCACACTGCGCCAGCCTGGATCCTCGTGGGCGACGGCGTCACCGGGCCTGAGGTGCACGGCCAGCACCCGCTCGATGGCGTCGAGCGAACCCGAGGTGACCACGACCGGCCCGTCCGGAACGCCGTCCGCATCCAGGTCCGCACGTGCGAGGCGCGCCAACTCCGGCTCCACGGCGGCCTCTCCGTAGAGCACCGGCTCCCGGTCGGCGTGGGCCGCGGCCGCCGCGAACACTCCGGCGAGCGCGGGCAGCAGGGCCGGGTCCGGATTGCCGTCGGTCAGGTTCCGCACTCCCGGCGGCACATCCAGGCGGGAGATCTCCCGAGCTGTCGTCACCGGCTTGGACCGTACGCGACTGCCGCGCCGGCCCGCCGTCTCGATCACCCCGCGCTCGCGCAGGGTGCGATAGGCGGCCGCGACGGTATTGGGATTCACTCCGAGCCGTCCCGCCAACTCCCGCATCGGCGGCAGCAGTTGACCGGGCTCCAGCTCCCCCGAACCCACCGCACGCTCGACGCTGGCCGCAATCTCGGCTGCACGTCTACCCTCGATCCGATACTCTTCTAGCACAAAGCAGAGTATGCACTAGTGCGATAAGCCACGCAAGGCGAGCACGGCGTACGTGCGAGAACAGACGACGACAGAGACCTGGAGAGCACCATGACGGAGACGTCCGCCCCGCACCCCGCCACCTACACCCCGACCGACCGCACCGTCCCCACCCGCTCCAAGGAGCGCGCCGCGTACGACCACGAGATGGTGCACTCGATACTCGACGAGGGGTACGTCTGCCATCTGGGCTTCGTCCGTGACGGGGCGCCGGTCGTGCTGCCCACGCTCTACGGGCGGGTCGGCGAGCACCTCTATCTGCACGGCTCGACGGGTTCGCGCCCGCTGCGGATGGCGGGACAGGCCGACCCGGGCCTGCCGGTGTGCGTCACCGTCACGCACGTCGACGGGCTGGTGCTGGCCCGCTCGGCCTTCCACCACTCGATCAACTACCGCTCCGTGGTGGTGCACGGCGTCGCCCACCAGGTGACGGACCCCGACGAGAAGCGGGAGGCCCTGGACGCGCTGGTGGACCACGTGGTGCCCGGCCGCTCCTACGACTCCCGGCCCGCCAACGGCAAGGAGCTGGCCGCCACCGCCGTGCTCCGCCTGGACCTCGCCGAGGTCTCGGCCAAGCTGCGCACCGGCGGCCCGAACGACGAGCCCGAGGACCTCGGCCTGCCGCACTGGACCGGAGTCCTCCCGCTCCGCAAGGGATACGGCACGCCGGTCCCCGCCGCCGACCTCGCCCCCGGGATCGAGGTCCCCGACTACCTGGCGGTCCTCTGATGCTCATCCATCCCTGGGACGCGCCCCACGACGACGCCGAGTGGCAGCTGTGGCTGGCCGTCCACGACTTCGGCCAGCTCTCCGTGAACGGCCTGCCCGGCGAACCGCCGCACGTCCAGCCGATGCACTTCGTCCACGAGGCCCAGCCCGGACCGTACGGACTGGTCCTCGCCCACCTGGCCCGCCCGAACCCGGTGTGGCCGGCCCTTGAGGCGAACCCGGTCGTGACCCTGAGCGTGGTCGACGACTACGTGTACGTACCCGGTCCCTGGCAGGCTCCGCCGGATTCCCCGCCCGAGCACGGCACTCCGACGAGCTTCTACGCGGCGGTCCAGCTCCGGTGCACCGCCCATGTGGTGGACGATCCGGCGGAGAAGGCCGATCTCCTCAACCGCCAGGTCGGCCACTTCCAGTCCGAGGGCGGTTCCGCCCGTGCGACGGTCGGCGAGGCCCCGTACGGCCGCCTCCTCTCCGGGATCCGCGGCCTGCGGCTCGAAGTGACGGACGTACGGGCGAAGTTCAAGTACGCGAATCACCGGCCGGAGGAAATCCAGAACCGCGTTGTGGCCGAACTGACCACAAGAGGCGGTCCGCGCGACACGGCGGCGCGGGAACACCTGCTGCGGCGACGCGGCAGCAGGTGACGCCGAGGTGGCACGGACTCCCTCACAGGTGACCGGCCGTGTGGACCCTACGGGGCGGGGCCCACACGGCCGGTACCGACGTTCTCCGGTGCCCGCAGTTCCTCAGAGCAGCGAGGGCTCCTCCTCCGGAGCCGTCCTCACGGTCCCCGTGCCCCACGCCTCCGCGAGCGCGAGCCCCGCCACCGACCCGAGCATCAACAGCGTGCCCGCGACCGTGGCCGCGGTCAGCCGCTCGCCGAGCAGGGCGACGGCCAGGACCGCCGCGCTCACCGGTTCGAGCAGCATGATCACGGAGACGGTGGCCGAGCGGACGACGGCCGCGCCCGCGAAGTACAGGGCGTAGGCGAGGGCCGTCGGCACCGCGGCGATGAACGCCACCAGCGCGATGACGCGGGCGGGTTCGGCGGTGTGCGGCACCAGCCCCTCGACGAGCCCGAACGGCAGCAGGCACAGGGTCGTGACGGCGAACGCCCCCACGGTGGTGGAGGACACGTCGGTGCCGCCGTCGCGGCCCCACCAGCGGGTCAGGAGCGTCATCACGGAGTACCCGGCGGCGGACACGACCGCGAGCGCGACGCCCGACGGCCGGACCGCCACGCCACCGCTGCCCAGCACGAGCACCGCGAGCCCGGCGAGCGCCCCGGCCACGGCGGCGTATCCAGCACGTCCGAGCCGTTCTCCCATGGTCAGCCGGGCTCCCAGCGCGATGAGCACGGGACCGGCCCCGAGGGTGACGACCGTGGCCACGGCGAGTCCGGTGGCCTCGACGGCGGCGAAGTACGCGGTCTGGAAGACCGCGAGCCCCACCCCCGTGGCTCCGGTCCGCAGCAGCCGCGTACGAAGGAGGGGGCGTGCGGTGGGGCGTGGCCGGCGCCGGAGCGACCGGACGGCGAGCAGCAGGGCGAGGCCGCCCGCGCAGCGCCAGAAGGACAGGGCGACGGGGCCCATGTCGCTGGCGCGGTAGACAAGTGAGGCGACCGCGCCCGCGGTGCCCCAGGCGGCGCCGGCGACGGTCAGATAGAGGAGGCCTCGCCCGATGGGCAGGCCGGAGACAGCATGCGACACGTGTTCTCTCCGCAGATCCGCAGAAGTTCGGGAAAGGACCACGTCGCGCGCCGAACGCGCGGCACACCGGCCGGACGGGGCGTACGAGCCTCGTCAGGCGGGTGAGTCGCCGCGACCAGGTCGGTCGTCTCGGCGCGGATGGTCCTCGGACTTCATCCGCGGGCAGCACCGTTCCGCCCGGCCAGTGGCCGGGCGGTGATTCCGGAGGGCCCGCCTCAGGCGGCCGGAGGCGGAAGAACGAGTGCGTCCGAATGCATGATCGTGAGCCTAGACGGCGGTGCCTCGCGCCGACAACTCCCTTTCGGCGTCGCCCGTGCCGCCCGCCACCGGTGTCCGCGAGGCCTTGGCGGGCGTGGACGACTGGGCGATGAAGGCGCCGAACAGGACGACCGCGCCGCCGATGATCTGCGGCGCCGACAGGTGCTCACCGAGCAGGACCCAGGCGAGCACGGTCGCTATGACCGCCTCCAGACAGGCCACAACTCCTGCCACCTGCGGCGAGAGCCTGCGCACGGACTGGACGCCGGTCACGTAGGCGACGACGGTCGCGATCAGCACGATCCAACTCAGCAGCAGGGAGGCCGCGACCGCCGTGCCGTCCATGTCCGCGGTGCCTCCGAGCACCGACCAGTCCATGCCCCACGGCCGCGCCACGGCCGTCAGGACGAGCGCGCCGACCAGCAGTCCGTACGCGATGACGCCGAGCGGATCCGGTGCCTCCTCGCCCGCGTCGCTGCCCTGGTCGGACAGGACGAAGTAGCCGACCTGGCAGCAGGCGGCGCCGAGCGCGAGCAGCAGACCGAGGACGTCGAAGCTCAGCCCCGACCACACCTCGACGACACAGGCGAGACCGCCCACGGCGAGGACGACCCCGAGGGCCGCGGCACGGGTCACCGGCCGCCGCTGCACGAACCGCACCCAGCCGAGGACCAGTGCAGGCGCGAGGTACTCGACGAGCAGCGCGACCCCGACGGGGATGCGCGAGATCGAGGCGAAGTAGAAGGCCTGGACACCGGCCACGGCGAGCAGTCCGAACCCGGCGAGCAGCGCCGGCCGCCTGCGCACCAGCCCCCGGTGGCGCACGGCCAGCGGCAGCATCACCAGCGCGGCGCCCGCGACCCGCAGCCACACCACGTCCAGCGGGTCGAGCCCTGCCTCGATCAACGGCTTGGCCGCGACACCGGATCCCCCGAAGGCGACCGCCGACGCGAGCGCGAGGCCGAGCCCGAAGCCCCTCCCGCAGTTGCCCTGACTGCTCTCAGACGTATGCACCGGCACATGATGACAGGCGACGACATGAGCGTCACCCCCAATGACACCTGTCTCACCGAGTGGACCGGTGACGCCCCCGCACGCCCCGTTGCCGGCTCAGGCCTCGATGCCCCGGCCCGCCGCGGCATCGATCCGCGCGAGCAGCGCCGGTACGTCGACCCCCGCGCGTCCCAGCACCTCCACCGCCCGCGACTCGGGTTCGGCGACGATCGCCGCGAGCAGGTCGACCGCGCCCGCGCGTTCGTCGCCCCGCCGCAGAGCCCGCTCGCAGGCGACCTCCAGGGCGCCCGCCGCCACCGGCGACCACCCGTCCTCGGTCACCACGGGGATGGCACCGGAGTCCTCGACGGAGCTCTGCCAGCGGAGTCCGTAACCGATGCTGCGCTGGACGAGGTAGCCGAGCAGCCGGGCGACCTGAGCGCCGCTCTCGAAGGCCTCGCGCACCTCGGGGTCGGACTCCAGGAGCGTGTGCAGCAGATGGGCGGTGTCGATCTGCCGGTCCCCGTCCCGCAGCGCTCGTCTGCGCGCACCGATGACCACCGCTGCCAGCTCCGCGCTGAGCCGGGCCTCGATGTCCACGCGGACCGGGTTGTGCCCGGCGGCCTGCTGGTGGGAAGTACGGGATTGCACATCCCTTACCCCATCAGCCCCTTCGGATCGAGTCATCCTCGCGGGGAAGCATTCTCGCGTCCGACACAGGGTGGGCATCACTGTCCGGCTCCTCCTCCTTACGGATGACATCACGCCGTTTCCCCCGACCGGCGCGCGCCGCCTTGCCCTGCGCCCCTCTCGCAACCGCATCGCACCGGCGCTCGTCCAACGCAGCATGGAGAGCAGGTGCTGGCTGGTGGTCCTGCCGGCCATCGACGGCAGGCAGTACGTGTACCGGGTCTACGCCCCCGACGACGCGTTGCTCGCCGACCTGTTCTGGGACGCCTGGCACTGCCACGACGAAGGGCCGTACCCGCGCGCCTGGGACCTGTTCGACGCGGCGGTGATACGGCGGGTCGGCTGAGCGACCGCCGCGAGCACCCGCCGCAAGCGCCCGTCCCCTGCCGTCTCCACGCTTCCCGTCTCCACACTTCCTGACGGTTCATCAGTATTGAATGTTGACGGCCCTGCGGCTACGTTCCGCGACACCGTAGCCAGCTGCGCCCGGCGCAGCACCCGAGACGAGGGGTGGTCGCATGGCCGAAGTCAGCGCGGAAGCACGGATAGAGGCGCCCGCCGAGAAGGTCTGGGCACAGCTCACGGACTTCTCCTCGTACGGCGAGTGGAACTCCACCCACACCAGTTTCCCGAAGGGCGGTCCCGATTCCCTCGAAGTCGGCGGCACCTTCGAGGAGAACATGAAGCTGATGGGTTTCCCTGCCGAGGTCAACTGGACCATCGAGGAACTGGAGGCCGCCCGTCTGCTCGCGATCCGCGGCAAGGGCCCGATGGGCGTGACGGTCGCCACGCGCTACACGCTGACCCCGGACGGCGAGGCCACGACAGTACGTATCGACGGCGAGTTCACCGGCGCCGCCGTCTCGTTGATGGCGGGCAAGCTGAAGGACTCGGCGACGGCGGCCCTGCACGAGTCCCTGCGCAAGCTGGGCGGGCTGGTGACCTAGAGCCGGCCCGGAACAGGCCGCCACACACTCGACGTCACACGCTAAAGGGGGGTACCTCGAAGTCGAAGTACCCCCCATTGGCGGACCATCAGTCCTCGTCGGCGAGGATCAGATACAGCTTCTTGCGCGCGTCGTTGATGACGGTCAGCGCCTTCTCGCGCTGCTCCTTGCTGCCGGTCTTCCAGACCTGCCCGAACGCTTCCATCAGACCGAAGCCGGCCTGCCGGATGTCGCTCAGCGCCTCCCAGTCGACCCCGCGCCCGGCGTCCTCCCAGGGCGCGTCGGGGCCCTCGTCCGCCGCTGTACGGCCGGCGTCGGTGAGCGAGAACAGCTTCTTGCCGCCCTCGGTCGCACTGCTGATCAGCCCCTCGTCCTCCAGAAGCTGAAGGGTGGGGTACACCGAACCGGGGCTGGGCTTCCACGCCCCGCCACTGCGCTCGGCGATCTCCTGGATCATCTCGTAGCCGTGCATCGGCCGGTCCTTGAGCAGGGCCAGGATCGACGCGCGTACGTCACCGCGCCGAGCCCTGCCGCGCGGTCCGCCCCGGCCTCCGCGCCCGCCCCAGGGGCCCGGGCCGAAGCCGGGACCACCGAAACCGGGACCGAAGGGACCGAAGGCGGAACGCCGACCCTCGAAGCCACCCCGACCAGGGTGTCCGGGTCCGCCGCGTCCGCGGCCACGTCCTTCACCGGGGCCGAACCCCGGTCCGTATTCCTCTCCATGGGAACGCATCGCAATCACTCCATTCGATCGTTGATCTGTCGCGATGCGTCAACGATATATCGGAACAGTTCGGCTGACAAGGCCCGCAGACGAAAGGCCGACGAGAGGCCGACGAAAGAGGGCGCCGCCGCCACCCACGCCCGTCCACGAGCCCCATGGATCCCCCACGCCCCACCACCGGTCCACCCGCCCCGGATTGGCCTTGGCCCGGGCCTCTGACCAGCGCCTAACGTCTGCCTCATGCGGATTCGAATCGTCGACGCCTTCACCGACCGCCCCTTCGCCGGCAACCCGGCCGGGGTCCTCCTCCTCGACGCCTCCACGTCCTTCCCGGACGACGCCTGGCTCCAGAACGTGGCCCTGGAGGTCAACCACGCCGAGACCGCGTTCGCCCATCCCCTGCCTGTGGGCGGAGAGGCCGACTGGAGGCTGCGCTGGTTCACACCCGTCGCCGAGGTGGCGATGTGCGGCCACGCGACACTCGCCACCGCGCACGTACTGGCCACGACGGGCGCCGCCCGGGGACCCGTACGGTTCGCGACCAGGAGCGGCGTGCTCATCGCCACGGCGCACGACGACGGCTCGATCACCCTGGACTTCCCGACGGCCCCGCTCACCCCGGTCGAGGTCCCGCAGGGCGTCGCCGAGGCACTGGGAGCCGAGCCGCTCACCGCCCATGACACGGGCCCGAACGTCGGCGACCTGCTGATCGAACTCGCCGACGAGAAGACGGTCCTGGGTCTCTCCCCCGACCTCGCGTCCCTCGCCCGCCACTCGGAACGCGGCATCATCGCCACGGCCCGAGCCTCAGACCCCTCCGAGGGCTACGACTTCGTGTCCCGCTGCTTCTTCCCGAACATCGGCATCGACGAGGACCCGGTCACCGGCAGCGCCCACACGGCCCTCGCGCCCTTCTGGTCCGAGCGCCTCGGCCGCACCGCCCTCACCGGCCGCCAGGCGTCCTCCCGCTCCGGCCTCGTACGGACCGACCTCCGCGGCGACCGCACGCTGCTCACCGGCCGCGCAGTCACCGTCATCGAGGGCGAACTGCTCGCCTGAACAGCGCGAAGGGGGCGTACGAGATCTCGTACGCCCCCTTCGCGCTGTTCACGCTTCCCGCTGTTCACGCGGTGGGTAGCCAGCCCACCTTCCCCGCCAGCAGCGCGTACCCGACGAAGGCCCCGATGTCGAGCAGCGAGTGGGCGACGACCAGCGGCCCCACGCGGCCCCAACGGCGGTACAGGTAGACGAAGACCACGCCCATCACCATGTTGCCGATGAACCCGCCGATGCCCTGGTAGAGGTGGTAGGAGCCGCGCAGCACCGAGCTGGCCACCAGGGCGCCGACCGGTGTCCAGCCCAGCTGGTCGAGTCGGCGCAGCAGATACCCGACGACGATGACCTCCTCCAGGACCGAGTTCTGGATCGCCGAGAGGATCAGCACGGGGTACTTCCACCACACCTCGGGCAGCGCCTCGGGCACCACGGTGAGGTTGAAGCCGAGTCCGCGGGCCGCCAGATAGAAGGCGATACCCGAGCTGCCGATCACCGCGGCGATCGCGGCACCCCGGGCGAGGTCCGGCCACGGACGGGTGCGGTCGAAGCCGAGCGTGCGCAGCCCCTTCCCCTCACGCAGCAGGAAGTGTGCGACGAGGGCGACCGGGACCAGCGCGGAGGCGATCCCGAACAGCTGCCACGCCAGATCGAGCCATGGACGGCCGGGCGCGGCCGAGGCGTTGAGCGTGGCCGCCTGGTCCTTGAGACCTCCCGGTTTGGTGACCGAACCGACAAAGCTGATCAGCGCCGAGACCCCGCTGGCCCCGAGCGAGACCCCCAGTACGAGTAGTGTCTCGTCGCGGAGAATCCGCCGCGCGGGCCGGTCCTCGGGAAAAGAATCAGCCACCGACCCAGCCTCCACGTGCACTCCTGCCTCCAGTTGAGCAATCCCGCCTCATCCCCATCTTCGCCCCGCTAGGGTCTCGAAAGAAGTTGCGAAGATCGTGCGCGACAAGCCGTCGGGGGGACGGACGCCCCGCGGGCACCCCTCCCCCGATGCCATAGCATTCGGCCGTTTCACGGCTCCAACGACTCCGGCACGACCAGGGAAGGGCACGACCGCCATGGGACGTCACAGCTTGCCCGACGGGTTCCGGACGGGCGCGACCGGCCCCCGGCGGCGCGCGCGGCGCCGCAACGTGGCGCTCACGACGGCTCTCGTCTTCGCCCTCGCCGCGGGCACGGCGGCCGCGGTCGACGGTGGCGTGCTCTCCTTCGGCTCGTCCTGCTGGGACAGTGCCGTACGGCTGAGGATCGCCGCCGCCCCCGGCATCGCGCCCGCGCTCAAGGACGCGGCCGGCTACGCCCGGGACAACGACGTGACGTCCGACGGCAGTTGCCTCGACGTGCAGGTGACCGCCCGGGACCCGTACAAGGTCACGGACGCCCTGCGCTCGAAGGAGAAGAGCGCCACCGAGTTCGAGGCATGGGTGCCGGACTCGGGTGTGTGGGTGAACCGGATCGTGGCGGACGGCAAGTCGACTCCGGTCACACCTGCGGGCAACGTCGCCTCGTCACCCGTCGGTGTCGCCATGATCCCCACGGCCGCGAAGTCGCTCGGGTGGCCCCTCAAGACGTACAGCTGGACCGAGCTGGCGGACGCGACGACGACGAGCGAGCGGCTGAGACTCGGGGCGGGCGACCCGTCGCGCAGTGCCACCGGTCTGCTCGCCCTGACCCGCCTGACGCACGCGGTGGACAAGGCCGAGGACGGCGACATCCTGGCGGCGGCCACCGCGAAGGCCCTCTCGCTGCGCGCCTCCGACAGCGACAGCCAGGTCCTGGACACCCTGCCGCGAGACCTCTCCGGCACCGAGCAGGGCAACCCGAAGCGCAACCAGGCGCTGATCCTCTCCGAGCAGGCGGCGTTCGCGTACAACACGACCGCGGACAGCGGCGACGACCTCGACCTCTTCTATCCGAAGGACGGTTCGCCCCTGCTCGACTACCCGTTCGCGCTGGTCGACGAACCGGCGCTGACCACGGACGAGAGCCGGGCCGCGCTGCGTTTCATGACCCTCCTCGGCGAGCCCGACGGGCGCCGGATCCTGGAGAAGCACGGCTTCCGTACGGATGACGACGACATCCCGGACAAGCTGGTGACCCTCGCCGGCGGCCGCGCCCCGCAGCCGTACAAGGAGCTGCCGGAGGAACCGGTCACGGACAAGGAGATCGAGGAAGCCCTCGGCATGTGGACGATCACCGTGCGGAGCGCCCGGCTCACCACGGTCGTCGACATCTCCGCGTCCATGTCGAAGCCGGTGCCGGGCACCAGCGAGTCCCGTTTGGAGGTGACCAAGGCGGCGCTGTCCCAGGCGCTGGCATCCTTCACCCCTCAGGACGAGGTCGGGCTCTGGACGTTCTCCAGGAAGGTCGACGGCGAGCGCGACTACCGCGTGCTCGTCCCGACCGAGCGGCTGGCCGGCCGCGCGGCCGGCAGCACCCAGCGGGACCTTCTGTCGGCGGCCTTCGACAGCCTGAAGCCGGTCGAGGACGGCGCCACAGGCCTGTACGACACCACGCTGGCGGCGTACAAGGAGGCCACGGCCTCCTACACGAAGGGCAAGTTCAACGGGCTGGTGCTGCTGACCGACGGCGCGAACGACGACCCGGGGAGCATCTCGCGCTCCGCCCTCGTCGCCCAGCTCCGGCAGCTGACCGATCCGGACCGCCCGGTACCGCTGATCGCGATCGCGGTGGGTCCCGAGGCCGACAAGAAGGAACTCGACGAGATCGCCGAAGCGACCGGGGGCTCGGCCCACCTGGTCACCGACCCGTCCCAGATCCACTCGGTGATCCTCAAGGCCGTCGTACGGGCCGGCGACCAGAACTGATCACCCACTCACCGCGCCACCACACGTCCACTCACCGCACCACCACACGTCACCCCGCCGACCTCACCCGAGCGAAACGGCGGGCGCCGGTAACCCGACCGGCCAGGTGTGCACGGGCTCACCGAGGTGCATCAGCTCGGCGTACCGTTTCGTCGTGGCGGCCAGGGCGGCATCGCGCCCCATGCCGCCCTCCAGCGCCTTGTGGAACGTACGGGACTGCCAGGAGGCCCCGTTGACGCCCCGCTTGCAGCGCTCCTCGATGACGCCGAGGTAGAGGTCCCGGTCGGCCGGCTCGACACCCCACGCGTCCAGGCCCGCCGCCGCGAGCGGCAGCAGTTCGTCCAGCACCAGTTGTGTAGCGGGCATCCGCGTGGTCCCGCCGTACCTGCCGCGTCGCGGCCACTCCAGCCGGGCGTCGATGCCGTACCGGCAGGCCTGGTCGAAGTTGGTGGCCGCGGCCTCGAAGGGCAGCCGTGTCCAGACCGGCCGCGCCTCGCCCGCGAGGGCCCGTACGAGCCCGTAGTAGAAGGCCGCGTTGGCGATCACGTCGGTGACCGTGGGGCCCGCGGGCAGCACGCGGTTCTCCACGCGCAGATGCGGGACGCCGTCGTCGATGCCGTACACCGGGCGGTTCCAGCGGTAGATGGTGCCGTTGTGGAGCACGAGTTCGGCGAGCCTGGGCGTGCCGCCCTTGTCGAGGACGCTCTGCGGATCCTCCTCATCGCAGATGGGCAGCAGGGGAGGGAAGAACCGCAGGTTCTCCTCGAACAGGTCGTACGCCGACGAGATCCAGCGCTCCCCGAACCAGGTCCGCGGACGGACCCCCTGTGCCTGGAGCTCGGGCGGACGGGTGTCGGTGGACTGCAGGAACAGCGGGGGCCGCGACTCGCGCCACAGCTCGCGGCCGAACAGGAAGGGCGAGTTGGCGCCCACCGCGACCTGGACGGCGGCCACCGCCTGCGCCGCGTTCCACACGTCGGCGAAGCGTCCCGGCGTGACCTGGAGGTGCAACTGCACGGAGGTGCAGGCGGCTTCGGGCGCGATGGACGCCGAGGTGCAGCTGAGCCGCTCCACCCCCTCGATGTCCAGCCTGAAATCCTCGCCGCGTGCGGCCACGATCTGGTCGTTGAGCAGCGTGTAGCGGTCCACGTCGGAAAGGTTCGCGGAGACCAGGTCGTCACGGGCGATCGTCGGCAGAATACCGATCATCACGATTCCGGCATCGACCTCGTTCGCCTTCCGGTGGGCATATGCGAGTGACGTGCGCAACTCCTCGGCGAGCCGGTCGAATACACGGCCGCCGAGCCGATGGGGAGCAATGTTGACTTCCAGATTGAACATGGCGAGTTCTGTTTGGAAATCCCGGCTCGCGATACGCTCAAGTACTTGCGCATTCATCATTCTCGGCATGCCGTCAGGACCGGCGAGATTCAGCTCGATCTCCAGGCCCATGAGATTCTTGGGACGGTCGAACCGCTTCTCCGCCAGCAACCGCTCCAGCCCCGCCAGACACCGCTGGAGCTTTTCGCGGTAGCGCTGCCGATCGGACAGACCGATCGGCCCAGCCACGACCTTCTCCCCCATCGAAGTGTCCCTCCTCGACTGGGCAGCCCGACGAACCGGCCGCTGATGTCCCGGGTCACGTGGGATGATGCCCAGGCAGTGTGATCGATAACGCCCTGGAACAGACCCCCCGGGCGCTACTCCGAACGCAGATACCCGCAGGCACATTCACCAGGCATGGGTCAGTGCTCGCTTTCGACGATCTGCCCTGTCGTGAAAAACGCCGACAGGAACCGGCCGTCCACCCCGGTGGCATATTCCGAGGTCATCGGCGGGTACCCCTGGAGAACCAGGACCAAACGCACGTCACGCCGACCGAATTGTCTCTTGCCCTTAATGCGCGGAACGGCTAGACGAAACACCGTCAGAACACGTGTCGTATAAACTCCGCGAACGAGGCAGAGAGTTGGCGTTGGCCATGGTAGGTCCTGCCGTCAAAGTGCCGCCCGCCACGCGGCCGACCCTTCGTGCGAACGACGTCACTTTGACGACCGGACCTTGGGCCCTCGCTCCTCCGACCCGAGAGCTGACAGCGCCGTCCGCCCCCGCCCTCGCACCACCATGCCTGTCGAACGAGAGGCGACCCACCATGCCGCTGCATGTGCCCCCGGCTCCCGCGCCCGCGTTGCGCACCGTCCTCACCGCCCTCGGTTCCCCCACCGCGGTCCGTGAAGCGCGTACCCCGTCCCTGCGCAACGCCCAGGGACCCGCCACACCCGATCTGCCGCTGCCCGTCCACGTGCTCGACCGGATCACCCCGGCGGGCGCCTCGGCCACCCGCCTGGCCGGGTGGCGCTTCCTGATCCGCTGCGGCGAACGCGCCGTGGCGGCCGCGGAAACGAGGCTGACCCCCGACGGCTGGGCCTTCTCGCACTTCTTCGAGGGCCCGTACGTCACCGCCACCGAGCGCGCCCTGCGCCAGGCCGAGACGATGACCGGGTCATACCAGGCCCGCCTGTTGTCCGTACCCGAGCTCTACATGCTCACACTCTGGCTGCACGGCGACTGCGCGGCCGACGGCGCCGAGGGCCATCCCGCGGCCACCGACCTGCTGGTGCCGCTGGCTCCGGCCCCGCCCGGCATCGCCGCGCACCGACCGCACCGCGTGGCCGAGCTGCTGCCCGTGCTGACCCATCGGCTCACGCCGACACCGACGCCCGCCCCGCTGCTCGGCTCACCCGCCTGAGCGCCCCCCCGGTTTCCGTGCCCCGCGGCCCCACCCCGGCCGCGGGGCACGCTGCTGCGCGGGGACGGTGTCGCTTTGGGGACGGTGTTGCTTTGGGGGCGGTGTTGCGTGGAGTGACGACCGGGGGACGCTGCGCACCCCCGGCCCGTCCGGACTAGCCCCATCCGACCATTGCGAACCACCCGAAGAGGCAGCCCAGTTGGAATGAACCGTCCGCACGGGTGATGCGTCATCAACCTGTGAGGAGCGCTGACGCCAAATCCCTGCGGATTGACGCCCGTAGGGCAACACTGGGTTCCGGACCATCTGACAAACGGGGGGCGGCAATGAGCATCAGTTCGAGCCGCGGAACAGACACGACACCGATCACCGACCTCACACCGAAGCGAAAGATCCCATCAATGTGCCAGCACCAGCCACCGTGCCCGACAGCCGACTCCGCCGACCGGGAGGCCGCGCTTCTCGTGGCGCACCACCCGGAGCAGGGATGGAGCCTGCTGTGCAACGGCGTTCTCCTCTTCGAGGACACCGGTGAGCTCCTGCCGGACGGCCGGATCATCGCTCCACATCGCCCTGTGGCCCTGGACGTGATGACCGCCGCCTGAGCGGCGCGGTGCACCAAGGGCGGCGTGGCAGGCCGTCCGGACACATGAGGGGCCGGCCCGGGAAGCAATCCCGGAACCGGCCCCGACGCATGTCCGCCGGTGACTACTCTTCGTAGGCGTCCAGCGGCGGGCAGGAGCAGACCAGGTTCCGGTCGCCGTACGCCTGGTCGATCCGGCGCACCGGCGGCCAGTACTTGTCCGCGGCCGAGACACCGGCCGGGAACACCGCCTCCTCGCGGCTGTACGCGTGCTCCCAGGCGTCGCCGAGCGCGGCGGCCGTGTGCGGGGCGTTCCGCAGCGGGTTGTCGTCCGCCGCCCACTCGCCCGAGCCGACCTTCTCGATCTCCGCACGGATGGCGATCATCGCGTCGCAGAACCGGTCGATCTCGGTCAGGTCCTCGCTCTCCGTGGGCTCGATCATCAGCGTGCCGGCCACCGGGAAGGACATCGTCGGCGCGTGGAACCCGTAGTCGATCAGCCGCTTGGCGACGTCGTCGACGCTCACACCGGTCGCCTTGGTCAGCGGCCGCAGATCGATGATGCACTCGTGCGCCACGAGCCCGCCGGGACCGGTGTAGAGCACCGGGTAGTGCGGCTCAAGACGCTTGGCGATGTAGTTGGCACTGAGCACGGCGACCTGGGTGGCCCGCTTGAGCCCCTCACCGCCCATGAGACGGACGTACGCCCACGAGATGGGCAGGATGCCCGCGGAGCCCCAGGGAGCGGCCGAGATCGGGCCCACGCCGGTCTCCGGGCCGGCGGCGGGCTGCAGCGGGTGGTTCGGCAGATACGGCGCCAGGTGCGAGCGCACCCCGACCGGACCCACGCCAGGACCGCCGCCGCCGTGCGGGATGCAGAACGTCTTGTGCAGGTTCAGGTGCGAGACGTCGCCACCGAAGTGCCCCGGCTTGGCAAGCCCCACCAGCGCGTTGAGGTTGGCGCCGTCGACATACACCTGGCCGCCCGCCTCGTGCACCTGGGCACAGATGTCGGCGACGTGCTCCTCGAACACCCCGTGCGTCGAGGGGTACGTGATCATCAGCACCGACAGCTCGTCGCGGTGCTGCTCGATCTTGGCCCGCAGGTCCTCGACGTCGATCTCGCCGTCGTCGGCGGTCTTCACGACGACGACCTTCATCCCGGCCATCACCGCACTCGCGGCGTTCGTCCCGTGCGCGGACGACGGGATGAGGCAGACCGTGCGCTGCTCGTCGCCATTGGCCCGGTGGTAGCCGCGTACGGCCAGCAGACCGGCCAGCTCGCCCTGCGAACCGGCGTTGGGCTGCAGCGACACCTTGTCGTAGCCCGTGACCTCGGCGAGCCGCTCCTCCAGCTCACGGATGAGCGTGAGATAGCCCTGCGCCTGCTCGGCGGGCGCGAAGGGGTGCAGCTGCCCGAACTCGGGCCAGGTCACCGGCTCCATCTCGGTCGTCGCGTTCAGCTTCATCGTGCAGGAGCCCAGCGGGATCATGCCCCGGTCGAGCGCGTAGTCACGGTCGGCGAGCCGGCGCAGGTAGCGCAGCATCGCGGTCTCGGACCGGTACTGGTGGAAGACCGGGTGCGTGAGGTACTCGTCGGTGCGCAGCTGCACGGCCGGCAACGTGTCCTCCGTCGCCCCGTCCAGCGCGGCAACGTCGCCGTCGACCCCGAACGCGGCCCAGACGGCGCCCAGTTGGGCCCGCGTGGTGGTCTCGTCGCAGGCGAGGGACAGGTGGTCGGCGTCGACGAGCCGGAGGTTGACCCCGCCCCGGCGCGCCGCCGCGAGCGTCTCGGCCGCCTTGCCCGGCACCCGCACGGTCAGCGTGTCGAAGTACGCCTCGTGGACGACCTCGACCCCGCCGGCCTTCAGACCCGCGGCGAGGATCGTGGCGTACCGGTGGGTGCGCCGCGCGATGGACTTCAGGCCCTGGGGCCCGTGGTAGACGGCGTACATCCCGGCCATCACGGCGAGCAGCACCTGGGCCGTACAGATGTTGCTGGTCGCCTTCTCGCGGCGGATGTGCTGCTCGCGCGTCTGCAGGGCGAGCCGGTACGCCTTGTTGCCGTCCGCGTCGACCGAGACGCCGACCAGCCGGCCGGGCAGGCTGCGCGCGAACTTCTCACGGACGGCCATGTATCCGGCGTGCGGCCCGCCGAATCCCATCGGCACACCGAAGCGCTGCGTCGTACCGACCGCGATGTCGGCGCCGAGCTCACCGGGCGAGGTGAGCAGCGTCAGGGCGAGCAGATCGGCGGCGACGGTGACGACCGCGCCCAGCTCGTGCGCCCGCTCGACGACGGGCCTGAGGTCCCGTACGGCACCGGAGGCGCCGGGGTACTGGAGGAGCACGCCGTTGATCTCGCGCTCGGCGAGCTCGGCCGGAATGCCGTCGCTCAGGTCGGCGACGACGACCTCGACGCCGGTCGGCTCGGCGCGGGTCTCGATCACGGCGATGGTCTGCGGCATGGTGTCCGCGTCGACGAGGAACAGGCCCTTCTTGTTCTTGCCCATGCGCCGCGACAGCGCCATGGCCTCGGCGGCCGCCGTGCCCTCGTCGAGCAGCGAGGCCCCGGAGGTCGGCAGACCGGTGAGGTCGGCGACCACGGTCTGGAAGTTCAGCAGCGCCTCCAGCCGACCCTGCGAGATCTCGGGCTGGTAGGGCGTGTACGCCGTATACCAGGCCGGGCTCTCCATGACGTTCCGCAGAATGACGGGCGGCGTGAACGTCCCGTAGTACCCGAGCCCGATCATGGAATCCAGCACCTGGTTGCGGTCCGCGAGGGAGCGCAGCTCGGCCAGAACCTCGGCCTCGGTGCGGGCGCCCGGCAGTTCGAGCGAGTCGGCGTTCTTGATCACATCCGGGACCGCGGTGGCCGTCAGCTCGTCGAGCGAGCCGTACCCCACGTGCGCGAGCATCTTGGCCCGGGCTTCGGTGTCGGGCCCGATGTGGCGCTGCTCGAAGGGGATTCCCTGTTCGAGCTCTGAGAGCGGAATACGATGGGCGGTCATTGCGGAGGCCTCCTGGTCTGACGACCTTCGAGGGCACCACTGCATGGGTGCCCGGACGGCCTCCCCCTCTGTCATCTCAACCTGAGAGCTTCACCGGGCCGCCCGCGAAGGCGCACCGGTTTTCACCGTCGGTGAGAGCGGAGCCCGTCAAAAAGCTCGAACACCGCTCTGCTTTCCAGAGTGACCTCGTCCATGCGGTACGTGGGCCTGAGAGATTCCGGGGAGGATTTGCTCCTTCGGCGCCTCCGATGAAGCCTGGAGGACTCTCCCGCACGGGGTCAGCAGCCGTTGCCCAGCGTACCAGCGGGGTTCCCTCGAGTGGCCGCCCTCCTCAAAGTGCTCTTTCGTAGTGCTTACGGATGAGTTGCGAGCAGCTGGAGGGCCCGTGCAGACCGACATCGATCCGCGCAACCTGATAGGCCGCAAGGCGTTCGACCGCAACGGCACCAAAATCGGCACGGTCGACGAGGTCTACCTCGACGACGCGACCGGCGTACCGGAGTGGGCGGCCATACGCACCGGCCTGTTCAGCAGAGACGCCTTCGTCCCCCTGGAGCCCAGCGAGCTGGCCGACGGGGCACTGCGCGTCCCCTTCGAACGCGCCCTGATCAAGGACGCCCCCGACTTCGGAGTGGGCCGCCACCTCTCCCCCGAACAAGAACTCCAGCTCTACCACCACTACGGCCTGGACATAGCCCCCCCGCCCCCCTTCCCGGACCACGACTTCGGCCACCTGGCAGGAAAGGACGACTCCCAGTAAGGGGCTCCAAGGGGGCAAGGGCGACGCCGGTCTGTTTTGGGGCGCGGGGAACTGCGCAGCAAGCCACAACTGACCCGCACCCGCAAACACACCCCAGCCCCGCGCTTTCAGGGGCGCGGGGAACGGCGCAACCAGCCACAACCAACCCGCTCGCACACACGCACCCGCACCGAAGTCACCCCTCCCCGCCCGCCGCAGGCGACCCCGCAGGTGCCCCCACATCCCCAGGCCTCCGCTCCACCAAGGGCAACGGCTCCGCAGCCTCCAGCAAGGGATCATCGCTCCGGAACGTCCGCACCCGCCCCGGCATGGAGTCCGGCGTCTCGAACCGCACAGTCACCCGCCCCAGCCCGCTCCCCTGCACCCACCCGTGCCCAAACTCGGCGTGCCGCACATCGTGCCCCGCATGCCACCGTCTCTCCGCCGGAGGCACCGGCTCCTCGGCCACCTCCTCGGCTTCGTCCTTCTCCGCGTGCTCCGGCTCCTCCTCGGCGGCGGCAGCGGCGGCAGCCGTCCGAGCCTGGGCGAAGAGATCCTCCTGCGTGTAGTCGGCGAGCCCCGAGACCCCCACCCCCAGAAGCCGTACGCCGCCCGTGGTGTCCACGGACTCCAGCAACCGCGCGGCGGCCTCCCGCACCACCGCGGGGTCGTCCGTGGGCCCTCTGAGCGTCTCGGACCGGGTCAGCGTCGAGAAGTCGTACCGCCGCACCTTCAGCACGATGGTCCGCCCCGACAGATGGGCGCCCCGCAACCGCCGCACACACCGGTCGGCGAGCCGCTGGACCTCCATCCGCACCCGCACCCGGTCATGGATGTCCACGTCGTACGTGTCCTCGACGGACACCAACTTGGTGTCTCGCTCGGCCACCACGGGCCGCACGTCGTGCGCTAGCGCCATGGCGTACAGCGCGACCCCGTGGGCCTTCCCCAGGAGCCGTACGAGCTCGTCCTCGCCCGCCTCGGCGATCTCCCCGACCGTGGTGATCCCGGCCCGCCGCAGATGGTCCCCCGTGGCGGGCCCCACGCCCGGCAGCGTACGAACGGTCATGGGGGCGAGCAGTTCCCGCTCGGTGCCGGGCTCTATCAGCACCAGCCCGTCGGGCTTGGCCTGCTCGGAGGCGATCTTCGCGAGCATCTTGGAGGCGGCGAGCCCCACGGACCCGGTCAGCCCGGTGACGGCCCTGATGTCCCCGCGCAGCTTCACCCCGGTCAGCCGCGCCGACTCCGCGTCCCAGGCCGTCTGACCGGCCTCCAGGTCCACGAACGCCTCGTCCAGGCTCAGCGGCTCCACCAGGGGCGACAGATCCCGCAGCAGGCCCATCACCTGCTCGCTGACCTCCCGGTAGAGGCCGAAGCGCGGTACGAGATACGCGGCGTTCGGCGCCAGCCGGCGGGCCTGCGCCATGGGCATCGCCGAATGCACCCCGAAGACCCGTGCCTCGTACGAACAGGTAGCCACCACGCCCCGAGGCCCGAGCCCGCCCACGATGACCGCTTTCCCGCGCAGGCTCGGCTTGGCCGCCTGCTCCGCCGAGGCGTAGAAGGCATCCATGTCGAGATGCAGGATCGTGGGCGCGGTTCTCACATGTCCGATGCTGCCCTACGCCACTGACAATGCCCCGGCACGCACTCTGCGGACCGGCGCCGAGCCGGACCCGCCAGTGTGCCGAGCCGCAGGCACCGGGCACCGGGCGGCGGGCGCCAGGGCCGGAAAGACCCGGACAGGGCCAGGCCGGAAGGCCCGGACAGCACCCGCCGGCCGAGGCGGCGCCCGCGCCGGCTCAGACCGCGCGATTACGCCGCCGCGCCAGCTCGTCCGCCGGATTGGGCCGGACAAGCGTCTCGCCCGTGTCGACCCGCTCCCCGTGCAGCTGTGAGAGGGCACTCTCGACGTCCCGCCAGACCACGCCCACCGCGATCCCGAAGATGCCCTGGCCGCCCTGGAGGAGCGCGTGGACCTCGTCGGGCGAGGAGCACTCGTAGACCGTCGCGCCGTCGCTCATCAGCGTCATCCGCTCCAGGTCCCGGAACCCGCGCTCACGCAGGTGCTGGACCGTGGTGCGGATGTTCTGCAGCGAGACCCCGGTGTCGAGGAACCGCTTGACGATCTTCAGGACGACGACGTCCCGGAAGCTGTAGAGCCGCTGCGTCCCCGACCCGTAGGCGGCCCGCACACTCGGCTCGACCAAGCCGGTTCTGGCCCAGTAGTCGAGCTGTCGGTAGGTGATGCCCGCGGCCGCGCAGGCCGTGGGCCCCCGATAACCGACCTCCTCGGACGCCACCCCGCCGTCCTCGGGCACCGCTGTCGGCCGCTGTACGTGATCGGCCGCGCTGCTGTGAAGCGGGTACGGGCTGCTCTCCCCCAGACCGGGTCCGGGGGCACCCCCAGCCGTACCGTCGCCGCTGCTTCTCACGCCGACCTCCGTCCTTGACCTGCCTTCTCGACGGTAGGCAGCCACCGGGGGTGCGTCAACGACCGCCACACTCGGCACGCCGAGTGATAATCACCCTAGGAGTGGTTTCCCGTGTCCCACCGCGGGGAAAGGCTAGCCGAATGCTCTCGGGACAACCGCCGCACGGCCTGTCGTCCGGCGGTCCCGGAGGGTCACTGGAGCCCGGACCGGAAGGTCACTGGCTGTTGGTCCCGAAGTCCTCGGGCGAGATCTGGTCGAGGAACTCGCGGAACTTCTCCACCTCGTCCTCCTGCTCGTCCGGGATCGCGATGCCGGCGTCGTCCAGCACCCCGTCGCTGCCGTAGATCGGCGTCCCGGTGCGCAGCGCGAGCGCTATGGCGTCGGACGGCCGGGCGCTTACCTCGACTCCGCTGGCGAACACCAGCTCCGCGTAGAAGACGCCCTCCCGCAGGTCCGTGATGCGCACCTCGGTGAGCTCCTGGCCGACGGCCTCCAGCACGTCCTTGAACAGGTCGTGGGTCAGCGGTCGCGCGGGGGCCATGCCCTGCTGTGCGAAGGCGATCGCCGTCGCCTCCCCCGGCCCGATCCAGATGGGGAGGTAACGGTCGCCTCCCACTTCACGCAGGAGCACGATCGGTTGGTTGGAGGGCATTTCGACCCGGACACCTACGACGTCGAGCTCGTTCACACAGCAACCCTAGGCCGTGCCCGGCATCTTTGGGTAGTCGGGCACGGATTGGGCGCCCGATCCCGCGCTCCACGCGACCCACCGGGTCAGGGCAGCCGCACCCCGAGCGCGGACTGCACCAGCGCGGCGTGCAGCTTCACCGCCAGCCCCGCCAGCTCCTTGGTCTGCGCCTCCGCGTGCGCCCTGGTCTGCGGATTGCGGTGACGCCGCAGCGGGGCCACGACCTGGTCGACAAGGCCGGCCTCACGGTCGGCGGCGGCCTTCACGGCACGCAGATGGCGCGGCTCGATCCCGAACCGCCCCAGTTCCACGACGAGACCGGCCACGGTCACCGCCTCAGCGTCGTAGACCCCCTCCGGCAGCGGTGTGATGAGCCCGTACGACTCCCACTCCTCGAGTTCCTGCTCGCCGATCTCCACGGCGGCCAGCAGCTCGGCCCGCCCGATCCGGGCCACGGTCGGCCCCTCGGACTCGCAGAGCACCTCGCCGTCGCGCTGACGCCCCACCGACGGCAACGGCAGCGCCTCACCGCGCTCCACGGCGTCCAGGTGCTCGCGGATCACCTTCAGGGGCAGATAGTGGTCCCGCTGCATCCTCAGGACGTGCCCGAGGCGCTCGACGTCGCCCGGGCTGAACTTCCGATACCCCGACGGTGTCCGCTGCGGCTCGATGAGCCCCTCCGACTCCAGGAAGCGGATCTTGGAGATGGTGACTTCGGGGAACTCGTCGCGCAGCACATTGAGCACCGTGCCGATGCTCATCAGTCCGTTGTCCATGGCGGCGGTGCCGTGGCCGACACCGCCGCTCGGTGTTCGAAGCATGGACCTTCCTGAGGGTTCCCCCGGACCGGGTCCGGGGGCGGGTCAGATACCCCGCTGGCTCGCGTAGAAGACCAGCCGGTACTTGCCGATCTGCACCTCGTCGCCGTTCGACAGCGGGACCGAGTCGATCCGCTCCCGGTTGACGTACGTGCCGTTGAGGCTGCCGACGTCCGCCACCGTGAACGAGCCGTCGGGAACCCGACGGAACTCGACATGGCGGCGCGACACGGTCACGTCGTCCAGGAAGATGTCACTCTGCGGATGACGGCCGGCGGTGGTCAGCTCGCCGTCCAGCAGGAAGCGGCTGCCCGAGTTGGGCCCACGGCGCACCACCAGGAGCGCCGAGCCGAGCGGCAGCGCGTCGACGGCGGCCTGCGCCTCGGGCGAGAGCATCGGCATCTGCGTCTGGCCGGTGGCCTCGGCGTCGTAGGCCTCAAGGCCCGAGATGGAGATCGTCGAGGTGGTCTCCGACGGACGCTCGGGGGTCGCCCCGGCCCGCAACGGAGCACCGCAGTTGGAGCAGAAGCGGCTCGCCTCCGCGTTGCGGTTACCGCACCTCGTACACACCAGGGCCGACATGGACGGATCCTCCTGCCGCGGCTGCCCCGTCGGGGCGTTGGACGCATACGGGTCGGAGCCGAAACCTATGCGTCCCGACTGGGCAGGGTCAACAGACGGCGCGCCCTGACCACCGGAAATGTCACCACCCGGACCACCGACCTGATCTCGGAACAGGGGGCGGTCCCCTTGGTCCTCACCCTCCGAGGGGCGCGGTGCACGATGGCGGGCAGTCGCGTTGTCGCTGCCCTCTCGCGCGCTCTTGCCGAACAACTTCGCAAACAACTTCACGGGCGATTCCCCTTGACCGAAACAGACCCGCCCGTGGGGCAGGACGAACCCTGATTGCACACACCGGTCGAGCCGGACACCCTCACAACGTCCGTATCCACCAGACAGTTTCCACCACGCACCACCCATTCGGTGCGTCGACCCCCCGCAACCTCATGCCCTCGACGAGCGGCCCCCAAGCACCCCCTGTTCACTGGGAGGACGACCGAGCGTAGTCAGGCCGCTTCGCCGGTCGCAAGGCGTCCACGATGATCTTGTCCGATCGTTCCACCGTGACAGTGGCCTGCTCCTTCTCCAAAGTCTGCACCACTCCGCCAGGGATGTTGAGCGCCGGTTCGAGGTCCTGAGGCTTGCCGATGACCTTGAAACGATAGGGGGCGCTGATCTTGTTCCCGTCGACGGCGACTCCGCCGCTCACATCCGTCAGATAGGTGCCCGCGACGACCCGTACGCCGTTGACCTGGATCGCCTCCGCTCCGGCGGCACGCAGCTCCTGGATCGCGTCGAGCAGCATGTCGGCCTCGACCGTCCCCTTCTCGTCCTCGATGGTCAGCGTGATGCCGGGACCCTGCGCCGCCACGGTGCCCGCCAGAATGCCGAGTTGCTTCTCCTTCTCGACCGTCTGCTTGCGGGCCTCCTCGGCCTGGTCCGAACTGTTCTCCAGCTCGGTGCGCTGATCCTCCAGCCCCTGCTTCTCCTCCTCCAGACGCTGTGTACGGTCGTCCAGTTCATCGAGGATGCGTACGAGATCCTCCTGACGCGCACCGCGGAGGGCGCCGTCGCTGTCGCTGTTGGACGCCACCTGGACGGCGAGACCGAAGCCGAGGCCGAACAGCAGGAGGGCCACGATGAACTGCGCACGCGACACGCGCGGCGGCCAAAGCCCCTTCACCAGCCGCTGCCGACCGGTCAGAACCGGCTTGCGCGGTTCCGCCTCGGCGTCAGGCCACTCGGGGTTCTCGCGACCCCGCGCCTCCTCCGCCCGTACCTCTTCGGGAAGTTCCTTGCGCAGGCGGTTCTCGGAGGTCTCCGGAACGTCCGGGCTCTTGGGGGGCTCAGGGGACTGTGAGTTCTCTGAGGTCTCTGAGGTCTCTGGGGTCTCTGGGGTCTCTGGGGTCTCTGGGGTCTCTGGGGTCTCGTCCTGGCTGCTCATCGGCCTCACGCCCGGAACACGTGACGGCGGATGGCCGCGGCGTTGGAGAAGATCCGGATGCCGAGGACGACCACGACACCCGTGGACAGCTGGGCGCCCACACCCAACTTGTCGCCGAGGAAGACGATCAGCGCGGCCACGACGACATTGGACAGGAACGACACCACGAAGACCTTGTCGTCGAAGATGCCGTCGAGCATCGCCCGCAGACCTCCGAACACGGCGTCGAGCGCCGCGACGACGGCGATCGGAAGATAGGGCTCGACCACCGCCGGAACCTCGGGCCGGACCAACAATCCAGCCACGACTCCCACGACGAGGCCCAGTACGGCGATCACGATGTGCCTTTCTCTGTGCTCGGTTGCGCTGTTCGTACGATCACACTCGGTGCGGCGGGCAGCCGGAGGTCGTCCTCGACGGAAATACCGGTCCGGATATGGAAGTTCTTCCGTAGGGCATCCAAATACTGTCCGTCGCCGCTGTTCTGGAACTCTGTTCTCAGCCGCTCGCCGTCCCCCACCGCCAACACCGTGTAGGGCGGCACCAGGGGCTTGTTGTCGACCAGTATCGCGTCACCCGCGGCCCGGATCGCGGACAGTGCCGTCAGCCGCTGCCCGTTGATCGAGATGGCCTCGGCGCCCGACTCCCACAGGCCGTTGACCACACGCTGCATGTCGCGGTCGCGTACCCGTCCGGTGTCGGAGAAGCCCGACGTCTCGCGTGCGTCGCCGTCGCCGCCCTGCTCGGCTTCCTTGGCGTCGTTCACGACGAGCTTCACGCCGGGGCCGTGCACTTCGACCGCCCCGGCCAGGATGCCCACCAGCTCGCCCTGGCCGCCGCCGTGCTTCTTCAGCGCCTCGCGCTGCCGCGCGCTCACGTCGTCGCGGAGTTTGTCGATGCTGCCCTCGATCTTGTCGGCCGCCGACGTCTCGCGGTCGATGCGGTCGATGAGTTCCTCGCGCTCCTTGGCGACGACCGGGGCCGCTATCCGCGCCTGTGCGGCCCCCACGGTCACCACGAGGGCCGCGAGCACCAGACCGGCTGCGAGTCCGAGCTTCGCCCGCAACGTCTTCGGCAGGGCGCCGGTCCCGTCGGCCTTCTTGCGGGCAGCCGCCTCCGCGTACCCGTCGTCGAGGCTGTGGTCCATGACATTGGTGAGCAGCGACATGGACGCGTCCGGGCGCGGGGGGCGCGTAGGAGTGCTCCGAACGGGGGGCTGCTGCGGCATGCCGCACATCGTCGCACGTCGCGGGCAGTACCTCCGAATGGCCCCACCGTCGTGCCGGACGTGCCCCTTTGGGGCACGTCCGGCACGCGCGCGTGCGGCTCAGCGACCGGCGCTGTCCACCACGGATGACCATTCGTCGAGCAGGGCCTGCGCGGACGCGTCGTCGGGCCCTTCGGCCCACAGATGCGTGACCGCCTCCGCCCGGTCCGGAAGAACCATCACCCAGCGCCCGTCGGTCTCCACCACCCGTACGCCGTCGGTCGTGTCCACGAAGCGGTCGCCCGCCGCTTCGACCACGCGCCGCATCACAAGCCCCTTGACCGCCCAGGGAGTCGCGAGATCACGCTTGAGGACGTGCGCCCGCGGGATCCGCGCGTCGATCTGGCTGAGAGTGAGCTGCGTCCGCGCCACGAGACCGATGAGCCGTACGAAGGCGGCCGTGCCGTCGAAGACACTGCTGAACTCCGGCACGATGAAGCCACCGCGCCCGTCGCCTCCGAAGATCGTCGACTCCTCGCGTCCCACGCGCGTCAGATCGTCCGGCGACGTCGTCGTCCAGTCGACCTGGGTCCCGTGGTACGCCGCCACCTGCTCGGCGATCCTCGTGGTGGTCACGGGCAACGCCACCCGCCCGCTCCGTCGCTCGGCGGCCACCAGGTCGAGCATGACGAGCAGCGCCCGGTCGTCCTCGATGATCCGCCCCTTCTCGTCGACGAGCGACAGCCGCTCGCCGACCGGGTCGAACCGCACGCCGAACGCGGCGCGCGCGGACGCCACGATCTCGCCGAGCCGCACCATCCCCGACCTGCGGGCATCCGCGGTCTCGGTGGGCCGCGACTCGTCGAGACCGGGATTGATGGTCAGAGAGTCGACCCCGAGCTTGCCCAGGAGGCTGGGCAGCACCAGTCCGGCACTGCCGTTCGACGCGTCCACAACGACCTTCAGCCCGGACTCGGCGATCCCGGTGGTGTCCACATTCCGCAGCAGCGAGCCGGTGTACGAGTCGAAGACGCTTGCCGGGAAGTGCAGGTCCCCGATCTCGCCCGGGAACGCACGCCGGTACTCCTGCCGCGCGAACACCCGGTCCAGCTTCCGCTGACTCCCCTGCGACAGGTCCGCCCCGCGCCCGTCGAAGAACATGATGTCGACGGAGTCGGGAACCCCTGGCGTCGTCCGGATCATGATCCCGCCGGCACTGCCCCGAGCGGTCTGCTGCCGCGCAACCGGCAGCGGTACGTTCTCCAGGTCCCGTACGTCGATGGCGCTGGTCTGCAGCGCCGAGATGACCGCCCGCTTGAGCGCACGAGCGCCTCGCGAATGGTCACGGGCGGTCGTGACGGTCGAGCCCTTCTTGAGCGTCGTCGCATACGCACCCGCCAGGCGTACGGCGAGCTCGGGCGTGATCTCCACGTTCAGGATCCCGGAGACTCCGCGGGCTCCGAAGAGATGGGCCTGGCCGCGGGACTCCCAGATGACCGACGTGTTGACGAAGGCGCCGGCCTCGATGGTCTTGAACGGATAGACCCGCACATTGCCCTGAACGATCGATTCTTCACCGACCAGGCACTCGTCGCCGATGACTGCGCCGTCCTCGATGCGCGCGGCCCGCATGATGTCGGTGTTCTTCCCGATGACACAACCGCGCAGATTGCTGTGCTGGCCGATGTACACGTTGTCGTGCAGCACGGCCTTGTGCAGAAACGCCCCCGCCTTCACGACGACATTGGAGCCCACCACGGTGTGCTCGCGGATTTCGACGTCGGCCTCGACCTTGGCGTAGTCCCCGATGTAGAGCGGTCCTCGCAGCACGGCGTCGGGATGCACTTCGGCGCCTTCCGCGACCCACACCCCGGGCGAGATCTCGAAGCCGTCGAGCTCGACGTCGACCTTGCCCTCCAGGACATCGGCCTGCGCCTTCACATAGCTCTCGTGCGTGCCCACGTCCTCCCAGTAGCCCTCGGCGATATAGCCGTAGATCGGCTTGCCCTCCTTCATCAGCTGAGGGAAGACATCGCCGGACCAGTCGACGGAGACATCGGCCTCGACATAGTCGAATACCTCTGGCTCCATGACGTAGATACCGGTGTTCACGGTGTCCGAGAAGACCTGACCCCAGGTGGGCTTCTCGAGAAAACGCTCGACCTTGCCCTCCTCGTCCACGATGGTGATACCGAATTCCAGGGGATTCGGGACGCGGGTCAGACAGACGGTGACCAGCCCGCCCTTTTCCTTGTGGAAATTGATCAGATCAGTGAGATCGAAGTCGGTCAGAGCATCACCGGAGATCACGAGGAAGGTGTCGTCCTTCAACGCTTCCTCGGCGTTCTTGACACTGCCGGCAGTACCGAGTGGCTTCTCCTCATTGGCATAGGTGAGCTCCATGCCGAGCTCTTCACCGTCACCGAAGTAGTTCTTGACGAGAGAGGCCAGGAACTGGACAGTAACGACGGTCTCGTTGAGCCCATGCCGCTTGAGCAGCCGTAGCACATGCTCCATGATCGGGCGATTGGCCACGGGCAGGAGCGGCTTGGGCATGCTTGAGGTCATGGGGCGAAGGCGTGTGCCTTCGCCTCCGGCCATCACGACGGCCTTCATGTCGGAAGCGTCCTCCTTGAAGAGACGACGGTCTAGCCGACTTCACCCGTCAGATTGTCCCGCACATTCTGCTTGCGGGCCATCAGAGGCCACTAACGGCCGCCCATTCGGCGAGCTCAATCGGCCATGGTGTCCGCGCGGACAAGGCGGCGGACCTGAACCACGTAGAGGATCCCTGCCCACCAGTAGAGCGTTGTACCCCATCCTGCGAACGCCCATCCGAAAACAGCAGCGAGTGACGCAAGCCATCCACTTCCGTCACTGAGCAGCAGCAACGGGAAGGCGTACATCAGGTTGAACGTAGCAGCCTTCCCAAGGAAGTTCACCTGCGGTGGCGGATAGCCGTGCCGTCTGAGGATGCCCACCATCACCAGGAGAAGCAGCTCACGCGCCAGAAGGACACTTGTCAGCCAGAGCGGCAGAATCTCGCGCCAGGTGAGCCCGACCAAAGTCGACAGAATGTAGAGCCGGTCGGCCGCTGGGTCCAGCAGCCGGCCGAGGCTGCTGATCTGGTTCCAGCGACGGGCCAGCTTGCCGTCCAAATAGTCGCTGATGCCGCTCAGCATGAGCACCAGGAGTGCCCAGCCGTCACTCTGGGGACCGCCGAACTCCGGCCTGAGGATCAGCCACAGGAATAGCGGCACGCCTGCGAGACGCGCCATGCTGAGGATGTTCGGGATGGTGAGCACCCGGTCTGTCTGGACGCGGGTCTCCTGGACCTCCACCCGGGGGCCTCCTGTGGGAACGTGCCAACGATGCCCCCTGACCTTACCCTCAGGCATCTGCCCGCAGCGCGGAGGGGGTTCGGCCGGCGTCCTGGAAAACAAAAAAGCTCCGGTTCTTGGACTGAAAGTCCAAGAACCGGAGCTCTAAAAGGAGTTCGGCGGTGTCCTACTCTCCCACAGGGTCCCCCCTGCAGTACCATCGGCGCTGTAAGGCTTAGCTTCCGGGTTCGGAATGTAACCGGGCGTTT
>NZ_JBVIPT010000009.1:148527-394581 GCF_055577685.1 Streptomyces sp. NPDC033178 | reverse complement strand
AGCGTGAGGGAAACGCCCGGTTACATTCCGAACCCGGAAGCTAAGCCTTACAGCGCCGATGGTACTGCAGGGGGGACCCTGTGGGAGAGTAGGACGCCGCCGAACAATATTTGGAGGACCTCTGGTCCCAGCGACTCGCTGGGACCAGAGGTCCTTTTTTGTTTTCCGAAGCGCGCTGGGTACCCGGCTGCGCGAGAATGACTTGCGGTACCGATGACAGGAGTCACCCATGTCCACCAACTCTCCCGACGAGCGACCGGAGCGCGACCAGCGACGCCGGGACAGTGGTGACCGAGGGGGTCCGCGCCGCGACAACGACCGTGGCGGGAACGGCCGGCGTGACGACCGTCCCAGTGGGCCGAGCCGTGGCAGCAGCAGTGGTGGCGGTGACCGTGGCGGCTTCCGCCGTGATGACAACCGCGGTGGCAGCAGTGATCGTGGTGGCTTCCGCCGTGACGACAACCGTGGTGGTGGCAGTGGCGGTGGATTCCGCGGGCGCGATGATCGTGACCGCGGTGCTCGTCCGCCGTTCCGGCGTGATGACCGTCCCAGTGGGCCGAACCGTGACGACCGTGACCGCGGTGGGTTCCGTCGGGACGATGACCGTGGTGGCCGTCCGGCGTTCCGCCGTGACGACGAGCGGGGCGGCCCGCGTCGCGACGACAACCGCAGCGGCAGCGGTAGCAGTAGTGGCGGCGACCGTGGTGGGTTCCGCCGCGACGACCGTCGTGATGACAACCGCGGCGGCAGCAGCAGTGGTGGCGGCGACCGCGGCGGCTTCCGGCGTGACGACAACCGTGGTGGCAGCAGTGACCGTGGCGGTTTCCGTCGCGATGACAGCCGTGGTGGGCCTCGGCGTGATGGTGACCGTCCGCCCTTCCGGCGTGACGACCGTCGTGATGACAACCGTGGCGGCAGCAGTGGTGGCGGCGACCGCGGCGGCTTCCGCCGTGATGACAACCGCGGTGGCGGCGGTGACCGTGGCGGTTTCCGTCGCGATGGCGATCGTCCGGCGTTCCGCCGTGACGACGACCGTGGTGGTCGTCCGCCGTTCCGCCGTGATGACCGTCCCAGTGGGCCGAGCCGTGATGACCGTGACCGTGGTGGGTTCCGTCGGGACGATGACCGTGGTGGCCGTCCGGCGTTCCGCCGTGACGACGAGCGGGGCGGCCCGCGTCGCGACGACAACCGCGGCGGCAGCGGTAGCAGTAGTGGCGGCGACCGTGGTGGGTTCCGCCGTGATGGTGATCGTCCGGCGTTCCGCCGTGACGACCGGCGCGATGACAGCCGTGGTGGCAGCAGCGGCGGTGACCGTCCGCCGTTCCGTCGCGACGACCGTCGTGATGACCGCAGGGACGACCGTCGCGACGGCGACCGTCCCGGTTATGTCCGTCGGGATGATCGCCGTGACGACCGGCGCGATGACAATCGTGGCGGCAGCAGTGGCGGCGGCGACCGTGGTGGGTTCCGGCGTGACGACAACCCCGCAGGTGGTGGCGGATTCCGCGGTCGTGACGACCGGCGCGACGACCGTGGTGCGCGAGGCGGAGACGACCGTCGTGGCGGACCGCGTCGCGATGACAGCCGTGGCCGTCCCGCCGGCGCCGGCGGCGGGTTCCGCGGGCGTGACGACCGTGGTGGACGGGGCGGCGACGACCGCCGCGGTGGCGGGCGCTTCCGTGACGAGCGGGAGCGCGACCGCGAGCCGATCAAGCGGCTGCCGATCCCTGACGACGTCACGGGCGAGGAGATCGACAAGGACGTACGGCAGGAGCTGCAGAGCCTGCCCAAGGGGCTTGCCGAGGATGTCGCCCGGAACCTGGTGATGGTGGCCAGGCTCATCGACGAGGACCCCGAGGGGGCGTACGGCTACTCCAGGGTGGCGCTGCGGCTGGCGTCGCGTGTCGCCGCCGTGCGGGAGGCGGCCGGCTTCGCCGCGTACGCGAGTCAGAAGTACAGCGAGGCGCTCGCCGAGTTCCGGGCCGCGCGGCGCATGACCGGCAACGTGGACCTGTGGCCCGTCATGGCGGACTGCGAGCGTGGTCTCGGGCGGCCCGAGAAGGCGCTCGACATGGCCGGGGCCCCCGAGGTGCAGAAGCTCGACAAGGCCGGCCAGGTCGAGATGCGGCTCGTGGCCGCCGGTGCGCGGCGGGACCTGGACCAGCTCGACGCGGCCATCGTCACGCTGCAGAGCCCCGAGCTCGCCTCCAACTCCGTGCAGCCCTGGACCGCGCGACTGCGTTACGCGTACGCCGACGCGCTGCTTGCCGCCGGGCGTGAGGGCGAGGCCCGGGAGTGGTTCGCCAAGGCCGTCGAGTCCGACAAGGACGGCAGCACGGACGCCTCGGACCGGCTCGCAGAGCTGGACGGTGTGGAGTTCGTCGACGCCCTCGTCGAGAACGACGGTGACAGCGATAGCGATAGCGACAGCGACAGCGACGAGGATGTCGAGGTTGTGAACTCCCAAGCTCCGGAGGCGGACGCGGAGGCGGAGTTGGAGCCTGAGCCCGCCGAGGACAGCGTCGACGACGATGGCCTGGACGACGTCGACGACGTGGACGACGCAGATGGCGACAAGGGCGACCTGAAGGGCTGACAGCCCCGCAGGAGTCGTACTGGCACGAGTACGAGCACATACGAGTGCATACGAGTAGATGGGCGGGATCCCAAGAGGGTCCCGCCCATTCGTGTTTTCAGGGGTCCAGGGTTCGCAGCACCAGGCCCGATGCCGGCTTCGGGCCGAACGACGTCGACTTGCGGGGCATCGTGACGCCCTGGCTCGCCAGGTCGCGTACGACCTCCTCGTGGACCGGGTGCATCAGGACGGCCGTGCCGCCGTCGCGCTCCGCCTTGGCGACCGTGGCGGCGGTGTCGTGGATGTAGGCGATGTGCTCCGGGACGTCGGGTATCTGCCACACATGGTCGAGGAGTGTGGCGTGCAGGACCGTTGCGTCGAGGGTGCGCCAGGTCTCGGGGCGGTCCGCCGGGATCGTACGGGCGAGCAGATCCGGGGACGGGCGGTCGACGAGGTGGAAGGTGCCGTCGCCCGCAAGGAGGTAGGCGTTTCCCTCGGCTGCCGCTACGGAGAGGGACTCCAGGGCCCTGGGGAGAGGGCCGTCGACCTGGCGTACGCGGAAGGCGTCGCCGATGGCCGCCAGGGCGTCGGCCACCGGGAGGCGGTGCAGGAGGCGGTGGATCGCGCGGACGCGGAGTGGGTAGCGGGCGGTGTCGACAAGGAGCACCAGGCCGAAGTCCCAGTCGCTGGGGGAGGGATGCTCCGCGCGTAGACGCAAGTACGTCGCCCAGCGGTGGTGGCCGTCGGCGATGAGGGCCTGGCGGCCGGCCAGGTCTGTCCGGATCTCGGCCAGGTGCGCCGGGTCGGTCACGGCCCACAGTCGGTGGCTGAAACCGTCCTCCGTGGTCGTGGCCAGCAGGGGAGGGCGCTCGACCGCGCGCTCCACGACGGCGGTCGTGCCGGAGGAGGTGCCGTTGCCGCGATAGGTCAGCAGCAGGGGTTCGAGGTTCGCGGAGGTGGCGCGCATCAGGGCCGCGCGGTCCGCGACGACGTGAGGCATGACGTCCTCGTGGGGCAGGACCACGCCGTCCGACGCCTCCGACAGGCGCAGGGCGCCGATCACGCCCCGTTGCACCATGCCGTCACCGTCGCGTTGCTCGTAGACGTACAGGCCCGGCACGGAGTCCGTGGTCAGGACGCCCTCGGACAGCCAGCGGTGCAGGGTGTCCGCCGCCTGCTCGTTGCGGACGCTGGGCGTGGTGGCCTGGGGGAGGATCAGCCGGACGATGTTGTGCGGGTCCGCCGATTCGAGGTGGTGGAGACCGTCGGGCCGTACGACCACGTCGTACGGCGGGGACGTGACGGCGGAGAGGCTGCCGACCCGGTCGGGGTCGTAGCGCAGACCCCGGAACGGGGTCAGATCAAGGCCCATGCGTGCCGGTACGTCCGCGGGACCTGCAGTGTTCATTGGTGCATCGTAAGTGTGTCAGTGCCATGCGGGATGATCGGGGGAAAGGGATCGAACGAGGAGCGATGCGTAATGAGCCAGACCGTGAGGACGCGCCCCGAGGGCAGTGACCGGGCCCTGAGCGAGGCGTACGACACGGCGCTGCTCGACCTGGACGGGGTGGTGTACGCGGGCGGGAACGCGATCGCGTACGCGGTTGAGTCGCTCGGCACGGCCCGGGCGGGCGGAATGCGGCTCGCGTATGTGACGAACAACGCGCTGCGGACGCCCGACACGGTCGCCGCGCACCTCACGGAGCTGGGCATACCGACCGGCGAACCGGACGTCATCACCTCGGCGCAGGCGGTGGCCCGGCTGATCAGCGAGCAGGTGCCCCAGGGGGCACGGGTGCTGGTGATCGGCGGGGAGGGGCTGCGGGTCGCGCTGCGCGAGCGCGGGCTCGAACCGGTCGAGTCGGCCGAGGACGAGCCGGTGGCGGTCGTGCAGGGGTACGGCGGGCCCGATCTGCCGTGGGGCCGCTTCGCGGAGGCCTGCTACGCCATCGCGCGCGGGGTGCCGTGGTTCGCGTCCAACACCGATCTGACGATCCCCAGCGCACGCGGGATCGCCCCGGGTAACGGCGCGGCCGTGGAGGTCGTACGGATCGCGACCGGCGCCGAGCCGCAGGTGGCGGGCAAGCCGTTGCCGCCGATGCACCGCGAGACGATCCTGCGGACCGGGGCGGAGCGGCCGCTGGTGGTGGGGGACCGGCTCGACACGGACATCGAGGGGGCGTTCAACGGCGAGGTGGACTCGCTGCTGGTGCTGACGGGTGTGACCGACGGGGCGCAGCTCCTGGCCGCGCCGCCGCAGCACCGGCCGACGTATGTCGACGCCGATCTGCGGGGGATGCTGACTGGGCAGCCGGAGGTCGTCGAGGCGGGCGAAGGGTTCGGCTGCGGGGGTTGGACGGCGACGGCCGGCACCGAGCGGCTGGAACTGGAGGGTGAGGGCGAGGCGATGGACGGGCTGCGGGCGCTGTGTGCCGCCGCCTGGACGGCTGCCGGGGACGCGGCGTGCGACCTGGACGGGGGCAAGGCGCTGGCGCGGCTGGGGCTTTGAGCGTGGGCCCGGCGGATTCCGCGGGCCTTTCTGCGAGCCCTTCGGCGGGGCCGCGACGCGCGGCCTCAGGAGGGGTGGTTGCGCAGGTCACCGCGTACGGGGATCGTGGCTTGCGGCGAGGGTAGGCTAACCTAACCGGGTGTTGGTCGACAGTCCCCCCGAACCGAGCGCGGAGACCGCCCCCGCGCCCCCAACCCGCCGGGCGATACGGGCCGCTGGGCTCTTCGTGTCCCTCGCCGTGCTGGTGCTCGTCGCCCTGGCGAGCATAGCGATCGGCGCAAAAGAGCTGTCGCTGGAGCAGGTCTGGCACGGCCTGTTCGAGGACTCGGGGACGTACGGCGACGTCGTGGTGGGCGAGCGGCTGTCGCGTACGGTCCTCGGGCTGCTCGTCGGCGCCGCGTTCGGCCTCTCCGGGGCGGTCCTCCAGGCGCTGACCCGCAACCCGCTCGCAGACCCGGGGCTGCTCGGCATCAACGCCGGCGCGTCCGCCGCGGTCGTCACGGCCATCACCTTCTTCGGTGTCACCTCGCTGAGCGGCTATGTGTGGTTCGCCTTCGCGGGGGCGGCCGTCGTCGGGGCGCTCGTGTACTTCCTCGGTGGCAGCCGGGGTGCCACACCGGTGCGGCTCGCGCTCGCCGGCACCGCGATCAGCGCCGCACTCTACGGCTATCTGCAGGCCGTGATGATCACGGACGAGGCCGCGCTCAGCAAGATGCGCTTCTGGACGGTCGGTTCGCTGGCCTCGGCCACGAACACGACCATCGAGCAGGTGCTGCCGTTCCTCGCGGTCGGCACGGTCCTCGCGCTGGCACTCGCCCGGCCGCTGAACGCCATGGCCATGGGCGACGACACCGCCCGCGCGCTCGGGGCGCATCTGAACCGCACCCGCGCTCTGTCCATGGCCGCCGCGACCGTGCTCTGCGGGGCCGCGACCGCCGCCTGCGGGCCGATCGTCTTCGTCGGGCTGATGGTTCCGCACGTCGTACGGTCCTTCACCGGGCCCGACCTGCGCTGGATCCTGCCGTACGCGACCGTGCTGTCGCCGGTGCTGCTGCTGGGCGCCGATGTGATCGGCCGGATGGTCGCGCGGCCCGCGGAACTCCAGGTCGGCATCGTCACCGCGATCCTCGGCGGGCCGGTCTTCATCTTTCTCGTACGACGGCGGAGGACGGCGCAGCTGTGAAGCCCCTACGCAATCAGGCCGTGCACGACCAGGCCGTGCACGACCAGGCAGGTCCGGTGCGGGCCTTCCGGGCTCGAACCGTTCGTACCGGCGGTGGGATGTCGGTCCGTTTCGATGTCCGCGCGTTCACGGTCGTCGTGCTGTTGCTCGTGGCCGCGCTCGCCGCGAGTGTCGTGCTCATCGGCACCGGCGACTTCCCGATACCGGCCGCCGACGTCCTCAGGACGTTGCTCGGCAACGGTGACGCGGGCCAGGAGTTCATCGTCAACGAGCTGCGCCTGCCGCGGGTTCTGGTCGGGCTCCTGGTGGGGGCCTCGCTCGGGCTCGGTGGCGCGCTCTTCCAGGCCATCTCCCGCAATCCGCTGGGCAGTCCGGACGTACTGGGCATCGGGCAGGGCTCGACGGCCGGCGCGCTCGTGATGATCGTGCTGTTTTCGGGGAGCGCCTCCCAGGTCGCCGTCGGGGCGCTGGTCGGCGGTCTGGTGACCGGGCTCGCCATCTATGTGCTCGCCTGGAAGCGGGGTGTGCACGGATATCGGTTGGTTCTGGTCGGTATCGGTGTCTCCGCGATCGTCACGGCCGTCAACGGCTATCTGATCACCAAGGCCGACCTCGTCGACGCGGCCCGTGCCGTCGTCTGGATGACCGGCTCGCTCAACGGCCGTGACTGGGCCCAGGTCTGGCCGCTGCTCGGCCTGTGCGCCGTCCTCGTACCGCTGGTTCTCGGCAACGCGCGCGGGCTGCGGATGCTGGAGATGGGCGACGACGTGGCGTACGCGCTCGGGGTGCGGGTCGAGCGGACGCGGCTGGTGCTGTTGGTGGCCGCCGTGCTGCTCACCGCGGCCGCCACCGCCGCCGCGGGCCCGGTCGCCTTCGTCGCGCTCACCGCGCCACAGCTCGCGCGGCGCCTCACCCGCTCGCCGGGCCCCAACCTGGTGCCCGCCATGTGCATGGGCGCCGCCCTGCTGGTCGTCGCCGACTGGGCCTCGCAGCGGGCCTTCGGCGCCGACCAGCTGCCCGTCGGCGTGGTGACCGGAGTGCTCGGCGGTGTCTATCTGCTGTGGCTCCTGGTCACCGAGCGGAAGGCGGGCCGGATATGAACGCCGACGGCACGACGAGTACGTCCGGCGCAGACAAGGCGAGCAGGACGACCACGACGAGTACGGGCTCCGATGGCGGGCCGCGCACGAACACCCGAAGGAGCACTGTGAACCGCCTGTCCGCCGAGAACGTCACCCTCGCCTACGACCAGCGCGTCATCGCCGAGCAGCTGTCGGTCGAGATACCGGACAACTCGTTCACGGTGATCGTCGGACCCAACGCCTGCGGCAAGTCCACCCTGCTGCGCGCGCTGTCCCGCATGCTGAAGCCGAACCAGGGCCGGGTGCTGCTCGACGGACAGGTCATCCAGTCGATGCCCGCCAAGAAGGTGGCCAGGACGCTCGGGCTGCTGCCGCAGTCGTCGATCGCGCCCGACGGGATCACCGTCGGCGACCTCGTGGGGCGCGGCCGCTACCCCCACCAGGGGCTGCTTCGCCAGTGGTCGACCGAGGACGAGCGGATCGTGCGCGAGTCCATGACCTCGACCGGGGTCGCCGAACTGGCCGACCGCTACGTCGACGAGCTCTCCGGAGGCCAGCGCCAGCGCGTGTGGATCGCCATGGCGCTCGCCCAGCAGACCCCGCTGCTGCTGCTCGACGAGCCGACCACCTTTCTCGACATCCAGCACCAGATCGACGTGCTCGACCTGTGCGCGGAGCTCCACGAGGAGCAGGGGCGCACGCTGGTCGCCGTACTGCACGACCTCAACCACGCGGCCCGGTACGCCACCCACCTGATCGCCCTGCGCGAGGGTTCGGTGATCGCGGAGGGCGCCCCGGCGGACATCGTCACGGCCGAGCTGGTCGAGGAGGTCTTCGGGCTGCGCTGCCAGGTCATCGACGACCCGGAGACGGGTACGCCGCTGGTGGTGCCGGCGGCGAGGAAGGCACGTACGACCGCCGCCGCGCCTGCCGGTGTCGTGAAGAGCTAGTGCTCCCGCGGGATCGCCGAAGGGCGGGGCGTGGGCAGGAGAGCCTTCAGAGGAGCTTTCTCAGCCGGAGCAGGTCGCGCAGGCCGGCTTCGAGCTTGACCCGGCCCGAGCCCCACGCCTTCGCGAAGTTCAACTCGCCGTCGACCATCGCGACCAGGTCGTCGCCGGTCATCGTGAGCCGGATCTCGGCCTTGTCGGGCGGCGGGCCCCGGAGCGTGTCGAGCACCTCGATCCGGCCGTCCTTGAGACGGCCCACGAAGGTGATGTCGAGGTCGGTGATACGGCAGCTCAGCGAGCGGTCCAACGCCGCTGCGCTGCGTACGTCGCCGTCCGCGCCCGCCATGTTGTCCGAGAGCTTGTCGAGTGCGCTGCGGCACTCCTCAATCGTGGCCATCGCGATCGACGGTACCCCAGCCCTTCGCGGTAGCGTCGGGGCATGAGCGACTCCATGACCGGCCCGGAGACGGGGGCCCCCGACATGGGACCCCTCGGCGCGGAGGCCCGGCTTCCGGTCGAGGCCGCGCCCGGGCCGCCGCCGGTGCCGTCCGCGGACCCCGAGGCGATGGCCGGGACCGAGCCCGAAGGCGAGCCCGATGCCCGGGCCGAGGCCGGGCCCGCCGCGCAGCCCGAGGACGATCCAGCCGCCCCCGCTCCCCTCCACGTGCCGCGTACGCCCACGGGCAACGCCGAGACCGACGCCCAGCTCGACCGGTTGGCCGATGTGGACCACCTCGCCACGGACGGTCACATGGAGGTGTACGAGGATGTGCACAGGGGGCTGCGCGACGCGCTCACCGCGCTCGACGCCCGCCCGGGACCTCCGGGGCCCCCTGCGCCGTACAGCAGCAACGACAGCAACAGGAGCTGAACCGAACGTGGCAGGAGTGGCACGACGCCGCCTCGACGCCGAGCTGGTCCGACGTAAACTCGCCCGCTCGCGCGAGCACGCCGGACAGCTGATCGCCGCCGGGCGGGTCACCGTCGGCAAGACCCTCGCGACCAAGCCCGCCACCCAGGTGGAGACCGCCGCCGCCATCCTGGTCACCCAGGACGACGACGATCCCGACTACGTCTCGCGCGGCGGCCACAAGCTCGCCGGGGCGCTGGAGGCCTTCGTACCGCTCGGTCTGGCGGTCGAGGGGCGGCGGGCGCTGGACGCCGGCGCCTCGACCGGCGGGTTCACCGATGTGCTGCTGCGCGCGGGCGTCGCCCACGTCGTCGCCGTGGACGTCGGCTACGGGCAGTTGGCCTGGTCTCTTCAGAGTGATGAACGCGTCACCGTCAAGGACCGTACGAACGTACGCGAGTTGACGTTGGAGGCGATCGATGGGGAGCCGGTGGATCTTATTGTCGGTGACTTGTCCTTCATCCCGCTCGGCCTGGTGCTGCCCGCCCTTGTGCGGTGCGCGGCGCCCGGAGCCGACCTGGTGATGATGGTCAAGCCGCAGTTCGAGGTGGGCAGGGAACGGCTCGGGAGCGGCGGAGTCGTCCGCAGCCCCGAGCTACGGGCGGACGCCGTGCGCGGCGTGGCCCGGCAGGCGGGGGAACTGGGACTCGGGGTGAACGGCGTGACGGCCAGTCCGTTGCCCGGGCCCTCGGGAAATGTCGAGTACTTTCTGTGGCTGCGTGCCGGGGCACCCGCACTGGACCCGGCCGACGTTGACCGTGCAGTGGCGGAGGGGCCGCGTTGACACAGACCCGAGCTCGTACTGTTTTCCTGCTCGCCCACACCGGACGGCCCGCAGCCATCCGCAGTGCCGAGCTCGTCGTCCAGGGGCTGGTGCGTTCCGGTCTCGGCGTACGGGTCCTGGAGGCGGAGGCGGCCGATCTGCCGCTCCCGTCGAGCGTGGAACTCGTCAAGGAGGCGACACCGGAGTGCCTGGACGGGTGTGAGCTGCTGATCGTCCTCGGCGGTGACGGGACGCTGCTGCGCGGCGCCGAGTTCGCCCGCGCCTCCGGGGTGCCCATGCTGGGCGTCAACCTCGGGCGGGTCGGCTTCCTCGCGGAGGCCGAGCGCGACGACCTCGACAAGGTCGTCGACCGGGTGGTGACTAAGGCGTACGAGGTCGAGGAGCGGATGACCGTCGACGTCGTCGTACACAGCAACGGCGATGTCGTCCACACGGACTGGGCGCTCAACGAGGCCGCCGTGCAGAAGGCGGGGGCCGAGAAGCTCCTTGAGGTCGTGCTGGAGATCGACGGGCGGCCGGTGACCGGGTTCGGCTGCGACGGGATCGTCCTGTCGACGCCGACCGGGTCGACGGCGTACGCGTTCTCCGCGGGTGGTCCCGTGGTGTGGCCGGAGGTCGAGGCGCTGCTCATGGTGCCGATCAGCGCGCACGCCCTGTTTGCCAAGCCGCTGGTGACCTCGCCGAACTCGGTGCTGGCCGTGGAGGTCCTGCCGCACATCCCGCCCGGGGTGCTGTGGTGCGACGGCCGCCGCACGATCGAGCTGCCGCCCGGTGCGCGGGTGGAGGTCCGGAGGGGCGCGGTGCCGGTGCGGCTGGCGCGGCTGCACCACGCGTCGTTCACCGACCGGCTCGTCGCCAAGTTCGCGCTGCCGGTGGCCGGTTGGCGGGGCGCTCCGCACTGACCGGAGCGGTGACCGGAGGAGCCGGCGCCGGCGCCGAAGGACGCCCCGTACCGGATGCGGGGCGTCAGGACCGGTCCGGGCCGACGGCGTGGAAGCCGGGCATTCCGGTCAACGGGTGTGGCGCCTGGGGGTGACCCCGGACGGCGCGGGCAGCTGCGGGTTTGTGGAGGGACTGGGGCGGCGTCGCGCCGGGTGGGGGAAACCTCGTATGGTCATGTCCGTGTTGGAGGAGATGCGGATACGGTCGCTCGGAGTCATCGACGACGCGGTCGTCGAGCTGTCACCCGGCTTCACCGCCGTGACCGGTGAGACCGGCGCGGGCAAGACGATGGTGGTCACCAGCCTGGGCCTGCTGCTGGGCGGGCGCGCCGACCCGGCCCTCGTGCGGATCGGGGCCAAGAACGCGGTCGTGGAGGGGCGGATCTCCGTACCCGACGGGGCCTCGGCGGTCGTACGGGCCGAGGAGGCCGGCGCCGAGCTCGACGACGGGGTGCTGCTCATCAGCCGTACCGTTTCCGCCGAGGGGCGCTCACGGGCGCACCTGGGCGGGCGCAGCGTGCCGGTGGGGCTGCTCGCCGAGCTCGCCGACGACCTGGTGGCCGTGCACGGCCAGACCGACCAGCAGGGGCTGCTCAAGCTGTCCCGCCAGCGGCAGGCCCTCGACCGGTACGCGGGCGACGCCGTCGCCGTGCCGCTCGCCAAGTACGCGGGCGCCTACCGACGGCTGCGCGCCATCTCCACCGAGCTGGACGAGATCACCACCCGCGCGCGGGAACGCGCCCAGGAAGCCGACATGCTGCGCTTCGGGCTCGACGAGATCGCCGCGGTGGAGCCCCGCCCGGGCGAGGACGTCGAGCTGGCGGCCGAGGCCGAGCGGCTCGGGCACGCCGAGGCGCTCGCGTCCGCCGCAACGGCCGCGCACGCCGCCCTCGCGGGCAATCCCGAGGACCCCGAGGGCATCGACGCCACGACGCTCGTCGCGGGCGCGCACCGGGCCCTGGAAGCCGTACGGTCCCACGACGCGGCGCTCGGCGCGCTGGCAGGCCGCATCGGGGAGATCGGGATCCTGCTGGGCGATGTGGCGGGGGAGCTGGCGGGGTACGCCGACGACCTCGACGCGGACCCGCTGCGGCTCGCGGCGGTCGAGGAGCGGCGCGCCGCGCTCACCGCGCTGACCCGCAAGTACGGCGAGGATGTTGGCACGGTTCTGACCTGGGCGGAACAAGGGGCCGCGCGGCTCCTGGAGTTGGACGGCGACGACGACCGGCTCGGCGAACTGACGGCCGAGCGGGACGCGCTGCGGGCGGAACTGGGCGGGCTGGCGCAGGCGTTGACGGACGCCCGTACGGAGGCCGCCGAGCGCTTCGCCGCCGCCGTGACCGCCGAACTCGCCTCGCTCGCCATGCCGCACGCGCGCGTGTCGTTCGAGATCCGGCAGACCGAGGACCCGGAGGGCGTGGAGGTCGGCGGACGTCCGGTCTCGTACGGACCCGCAGGCGTCGACGAGGTCGAACTGCTCCTCGCCCCCCATCCGGGGGCGCCGCCGCGGCCCATCGCCAAGGGGGCGTCCGGCGGTGAGCTGTCGCGCGTCATGCTCGCCGTCGAGGTCGTGTTCGCGGGTACGGATCCTGTGCCGACGTATCTCTTCGACGAGGTCGACGCGGGTGTGGGGGGCAAGGCCGCGGTCGAGATCGGGCGGCGGCTCGCCAAGCTCGCCAAGAGCGCGCAGGTCGTCGTCGTCACCCATCTGCCTCAGGTGGCCGCCTTCGCCGACCGGCAGTTGCTGGTCGAGAAGACCAACGACGGGTCGGTCACGCGGTCCGGGGTGAAGGTCCTGGAGGGCGAGGAGCGGGTGCGGGAGCTGTCGCGGATGCTGGCCGGGCAGGAGGACTCGGAGACGGCCCGGGCACACGCGGAGGAGCTGCTGGCGACGGCTCGGGCTGACAGGTAGTCGTTCACGGGTGGCCGTTGACGGGCAGTCGCTCGGAGGGCTGGGGCTGCGGGCTTTGCGCCGTTCCGCGGCGAGACGCTTGTGTGCCCCGCGGACCCGATCACTCATGTGAGTGACGGTTCGCCTCCCCGGCGCGCCACCCACCGCCACCCCACCCCTCGATGGTCCGCAACTCCCGCGAGCCCTGGCATCCTTGGAAGAGGACCCCGAGCGGTACACCCCCACCGCGCGTTCCTTCTGTACTTTTCTTCGTGACCGCCCGACGCCGAACCAGGAGCCCCGGCCACGTGATCCACGTGAGCAGCCACCCACCGCCCGGACAGTCGCCGCTGCGCACTGTCCAAGTGCTCGGCGGCGGCAGCGCGGGCAGCTGTGCCCATGTGCGGTCGCTGACGTCGGGGCTCGTCGCCCGGGGCGTGCGGGTCACCGTGTGCGCCCCGGCCGCGGCCGACCACGCGTACGACTTCAGCGGCGTCGGGGCCGACCACGTGCACGTGCCGAGGCGGAACGACCCGACCTCCATGGCCGTGCTGCGGGCGGCCTGCGCGGACGCCGACCTGGTGCACGCGCACGGGCTGCACTCCGCGCTGCGGGCCGCGCTCGCGCTCAGCGGACGGCGCGTCCCGCTAGTCGTCACCCTGCACTCCCGCCCGTACGCCGAGGGCGCGCGGGCGCATCTGCTGCGCCTCCTCGAGCGGCGCGTGGCCAGGGCCGCTTCCGTGGTCCTCGGATCCTCGTCCGACCTCGTGGACCGGGCCCGCAGCAGGGGCGCCAGGGACGCGCGGCTCGCCGCGGTCGCGCTGCCCGCCCCGCGCCGGCCCCTCGCCGAGAGCGAGGACGCCGACCGGCTGCGCCCCAAGGCACGCGCCGAACTCGGCGCGACCGACCGGCCGTTGCTGATGGCCGTCGGCTCCCTCGACCGGCACCGGGGGTACGACACGCTGCTGGACGCCACGCGCGCGTGGCGGCGGCTCGACCCCGTACCCCTGCTCGTGATCGCCGGGGAGGGGCCGCTGCGCGGTGAGCTCCAGCGGCGCATCGTGAACGAGGGGCTGCCCGTGCGTCTCGTCGGCCCGCGTGACGACATCGGGGAGCTGCTCGCCGCCGCCGATCTCGCGTTGCTGCCCGGCAGCTGGGAATCGCGTTCCGTGCTCGCCCAGGAGGCCCTCCACGCGCGCGTGCCGCTCGTCGCGGCGGCCGCCGGAGGCATCCCCGAACTCGTCGGCGACGCGGCCGAACTAGTCCCGCACGGAGACTCCGAAGCGCTCGCCGAGGCCGTCGAGGCTCTTCTCGCCGACCCCGCCCGGCGCGAGCTCCTCAAGGACAAGGGCACGCTCCAGGTGGCCACTTGGCCGACCGAGGACGAGACGGTGGCCCAGGTCCTCAGCGTGTACGACGAACTGACCAAGCCCTTGCCGCTGCCGTGAGCCCGGACGTGGGGCCTGGCGCTACGGGACGAGTCTGCGGGCCCGCAGTGCCAGGCTGAGTGCCAGTACCGTCTGAGGGTCGTCGAGGTCCGTCCCGAGCAGCTCCCCGATCCTCGCGAGCCGGTTGTAGAGCGTCTGCCGGTTGAGGTGCAGTTCGCGCGCGGTCTCCGCCTTGCGGCCCGCGTGCGCCAGATACGTCTCCAGGGTGGGCAGCAGCGGTGGCTTGGAGCGGTTGTCGTGGTCGCGGAGGGGGCCGATGGCGCGGTCCACGAAGGCGGCCAGGTCCCGGTGGTCCCGCAGACGCCACAGCAGCAGGTCGATGTCCAGGCGGCGGGCGTCGTACCAGGGGCGGTCGGACAGTCCCTGGGCCGCCGTGGCCGTCTCGGCCGCGTGCCGCAGGCTCGCCGACGCGGCCGTCCAGCCGCCCGCCACGCCGACCACCACGACCGGTGGCTGCGCCCCCGGACGCTGCATGCCCGCCCGCTCCACACCGGCCCGCAGCGCCGCCGCGACCCGGTCCGCGACGGCCGACCGCTCGGACTCCGTGCGCAGGCCCAGCAGCAGTGGTACGCGGCCCTCGACAGGGCGTACGCCCAGCAGGACCGGAACCCCCACCGAGGCCAGCTCCTCGGCGACCGCGCGCGCCAGGACGGCCCAGCCCCCGCCGGGAGGCAGTCCGTCGGCGAGCCTCATCACCACCGGGAGCAGCGGTCCGGGACCGGGCTTGAAGCCGAGCACTCGGGCCTGCGCGGGCGCGTCCTCGGCGGCGATACGGCCCTCGGCGAGGTCGGTGAGGAAGTCGCCGCGGCCGCGCGCCGCCAGCTCCTCCTCCTGGCGGGCCTGCATCAGGACCACGGCGAGGATCCCCGCGGCCCGTTCCGCCGCGATGCGGTGCACGGGTGCGAGCGGGGCGTTGGGGGCGTTCACGGGCAGAAGGACGAGCCGGGCCCGGACCGAGCCGGGGCCGGGACCGCCGCCCGGCACGTCCACGAGGACCGACCCCGCCGGCGGATCGTCCTGGTGCTGGCCGCGAAGCCCCTCCCAGACCTGGAGCGGGTCGGCGTTCGCGGGGCCGGTCCCGGCGGCGTACAGGAGCTGTCCGTCCGGGGTCTCCAGGAAGACCGGGTTGCCGCTGAAGTCGGCCAGGATGCCGAGGACCTGGGGGATGCCGCCCCCGCCGAGCAGGGCCTGGGTGCAGCGCCGGTGCACCTCCTCGGCCTGCTGGAGCAGCGCGTAGTGGCCGTTGACGATCTCGGTGTGGATCTCCTCGGTGACCGTCACGAACGGCACCTCGCGGTGCAGTTGGACCAGCGGCAGACCGGCCGTACGGGCCGTCTCCACGAGGGCCGCGGGCAGCCGGGTGAAGCGCGGCCCCAGTTCCACGACGAGGGCCGCGATACCGCGTTCGGCGAGGGTGCGGACGAAGGCGCGCTGGTCGGCGGGGCGGGTGCCGAGCCCGTACCCCGTGGTCAGGAGCAGTTCGCCGCCCTTCAGGAGCGACGCGATGTTCGGTACCTCGCCCGCGTGCACCCAGCGGACGGTGCGGCCCAGCCGGTCGGCGCCCGCGAGGATCTCCGGCAGGCCGCCGCGCAGCCCGGGCAGCTCCAGGGCCCGCTGCACGGTGATCCCGCCACCGTGCGTGTCCGGCGTGTCGATACGGCTGTCCATGACGCGGACGCTACCTCGTCCTCCACGTGCGGTGATGTGCCGGACAGGTCCCTATGCGGGCGTGATGTTGTGGTTGAAGCGGAAGACGTTGTCGGGGTCGTAGCGCCGTTTCACGTCCGCGAGCCGCCCGGCGTTCTCGGTGCCGAGGCCTGCCACGATCCGATCGGTCCCCTCGTCGCCGATGAAGTTGAGATAGACGGCGCCCGTGCTCCAGGGCCGCGCGTCGGCGCGGACGTCCCGGACCCACCGAACGCACCGTTCGTCGTCCGCCGGGTCCTCCCACAGCCCGAAGGGGTGCACGCCCCACGGCGCGTCCCGGTACGGCACGGGGTACTCGTGCGGGCCGGTGCCGATCGCGCCGCCCTGCGGGAACAGCGCGTGCATGGTGCCCGTCGGAACGGGCAGGGCCTCCCCGCGGGCACAGAAGACGTCCACGAAGTCGTCGGGCGCGCCCGTCAGGTACTCCGCCGACCAGTAGTTCCGCATCCCTGGCGGATCGTCGATCATGCACTGCACGTCGGCGTACGGCATCGCCCCGACCACCTCCGCCTCGTGCGGCAGCGCCAGCAGGGGCTCGGCCAGCTTGCGCATGTCCGCCTCGGCACCGGCGTAGGTCAGCAACGCGCCGCACAGCAGGGTGCCGACCAGGTGCGGCGGGACGAACTCCTCGGGCGGGCCGGTGAGGTACAGGACGGCGCCACTCGCCTCGTTCGGGCCGGCCGTGATCAGGTCGCGGTAGGTACGCGTGACCTCGGGGCCGAACTCCGGGAGGTAGAACACCATCGCGATGGAGAACTCGGGGAGCTCGTGCAGCTTCAGCGTGATCGCGGTGGCGATGCCGAAGTTTCCGCCGCCCCCGTGCAGGGCCCAGAACAGGTCCTGGTTCTCGTCGGCGCTCGCGTGGAGCCGGGCGCCGTCGGCGGTGACCAGCTCGACGCCGAGCAGATTGTCGACGGCGAGACCGCAGCAGCGGTCCAGCCAGCCTGTGCCGCCGCCCAACACGAAGCCGCCGACCCCGGTGGTCGAGGCCCGGCCGCCGGTGGTGGCGAGGCCGTGCGGCTGGGTGGCGCGGTCCAGGTCGCTCATCGTGGCGCCGCCTGCGACCCGTACCGCCTCGGCGGCGGGATGGACGCTGACCGCGCGCATATGACGCAGGTCGACGACCAGCCCGCCGTCGTTCAGAGCCATGCCCGCCACGCTGTGTCCGCCGCCGCGTACCGCGATCGGCAGGTCCAGGTCCCGTGCGAAGCGCACGGCCCGCACGACGTCGTCCTCGTCCACGCACTGCGCGATCACGGCAGGCCGTCGGTCGATCATCGCGTTGAAGACCGTCCGGGCCTCGTCGTAGCCCGGATCGCCCGGGGCGAAGACGTCACCGACGAGATCCTCGCGCAGCGCGGCGAGTGCCGCGCCCGCCTTCGAGAGGGAAGCCATGGCCGCCCCCCTTCCAGAGGAGGGGCATACAGGTACCTCAAGCCTAGGCGGGCCGGGCCCATCAGTCGCGCCGAGCCCGCGGCGCCCCCCTGCGGCCGCCCGTGGGCAGCCGTACGGACCTCGTGACGGCCCGGCCCTCGGTCAGCCTCCGTACGCCCCGGAGGCCGTCAGCCGCAGTGCCGTGTCGATGAGCGGCACGTGGCTGAACGCCTGTGGGAAGTTGCCGACCTGGCGCTTCAGGACCGGGTCCCACTCCTCGGCGAGGAGACCGAGGTCGTTGCGCAGTGCCAGCAGCTTCTCGAAGAGCTTGCGGGCCTCGTCCACGCGGCCGATCATCGCGAGGTCGTCCGCCATCCAGAACGAGCAGGCCAGGAACGCGCCCTCGTCGCCCTCCAGGCCGTCCACGCCCGCGTCCTCACCGGAGGTCGGGTAGCGCAGGATGAAGCCGTCCGATGTGGACAGTTCGCGCTGGATGGCCTCGATCGTGCCGATCACGCGCTTGTCGTCCGGCGGCAGGAAGCCCATCTGCGGGATCAGCAGCAGCGAGGCGTCCAGCTCCTTCGAGCCGTACGACTGTGTGAAGGTGTTGCGCTCCTTGTCGTAACCCTTCTCACACACGTCCCGGTGGATGTCGTCGCGCAGTTCGCGCCACTTCTCCAGCGGGCCGTCCGCGTCGCCGGACTCGATGAGCTTGATCGTCCGGTCGACGGCGACCCAGGCCATCACCTTCGAGTGCACGAAGTGGCGGCGCGGGCCGCGCACCTCCCAGATGCCCTCGTCCGGCTCGTCCCAGTGGTCCTCCAGGTAGCGGATCAGCTTGAGCTGGAGGAGAGAGGCGTAGTCGTTGCGGGCCAGACCCGTCATGTGGGCCAGGTGCAGCGCCTCCGTCACCTCGCCGTACACATCCAGCTGGAGCTGGTGCGCGGCGCCGTTCCCGACGCGTACGGGACCGGAGTTCTCGTACCCGGGAAGCCAGTCGAGCTCCGCCTCGCCCAACTCCCGCTCGCCCGCGATGCCGTACATGATCTGCAGGTTCTCCGGGTCGCCGGCGACCGCGCGCAGCAGCCACTCGCGCCAGGCGCGAGCCTCCTCGCGGTAGCCCGTGCGCAGCAACGACGACAGGGTGATCGCCGCGTCACGTAGCCAGGTGTAGCGGTAGTCCCAGTTGCGGACACCGCCGATCTCCTCCGGCAGGGAGGTGGTCGGCGCGGCGACGATGCCGCCCGTCGGCCCGTACGTCAGTGCCTTGAGCGTGATCAGCGAGCGGACCACGGCCTCGCGGTAGGGCCCGTGGTACGTGCACTGGTCCACCCACTCGCGCCAGAACTCCTCGGTGGCCTCCAGGGAGGCCTCCGGCTCCGGCAGCGCGGGCGGCTGCTTGTGCGAGGGCTCCCAGGAGATCGTGAACGCGATCCGGTCACCCGGCGCGACCGTGAAGTCCGAGTACGTCGTCAATGCCTTGCCGTAGGTCTCGCACTCGGTGTCGAACCACACAGAGTCGGGCCCGGCGACGGCCACCGTCCGCCCCTCGTGCTTGTGCACCCAGGGCACCACACGCCCGTACGAGAAACGCATCCGCAGCGCCGAGCGCATCGGGACGCGTCCGGTGACGCCCTCGACGATCCGGATCAGCTGCGGCGCGCCGTCACGCGGAGGCATGAAATCGGTCACGCGGACCGTGCCGCGTGACGTGTCCCACTCGGATTCGAGGATCAGCGAGTCGCCGCGATAGCGACGGCGGACCGCGGTAGGCGGTTCGGCGTCGGCCGCGTGTGCCGGACCGAGCCGCCAGAATCCGTGTTCCTCCGTGCCGAGAAGTCCTGCGAAGACGGCGTGGGAGTCGAAGCGGGGGAGGCACAGCCAGTCCACCGTGCCGTCCCTGCAGACCAGCGCGGCTGTCTGCATGTCTCCGATTAGTGCGTAGTCTTCGATGCGCCCGGCCACGTGCAACTCCAGTCGAACGGCCACGTCGCCCCCCAGGGGGCGGTCGCTCTTTGCGGTCAAGGGAACGTATGTAAATCGTCGTCGCGCGACGTCAATTGTCGTGGTGATGTCGTAGCGAAACGAACTGACGAGCTCTCGAAGTTCCGGGCGACGGGCGTGGGTGGTGCCGTTTGCCGGCCTGACTCGGCAGCGATCGTCCGAGCAGGATACGACGCACGCTGATGATCCGCGCGCCGCTCCCGACAACCCGTCTGAGCCGAACGAGTGAGCACGAGTGTGGTCCGTGTCGACCCGTGTGCAGAGCGTGGCCGGAAGCAGCCTCGCCCCGTCGCTGATACCCTGGTAGCCCGTGGACCGGTGGGCGCCCCGGCAGGAAAAGGGACCCCCGAACCGCAGCGACGGCACCTCCGGAATCCTCCGGGTCGGGCAGCCGTACCGCACCAGACACCGCGACCACGGGAGCCCCCTCTTGGCCATGCCGCCCGCTGCTTTTCGAAACAGCACAGCCACGACGACCAAGCACATCTTCGTCACCGGGGGTGTCGCCTCCTCCCTCGGCAAGGGTCTGACCGCCTCCAGCCTGGGCGCGCTGCTCAAGGCGCGGGGTCTGCGGGTCACCATGCAGAAGCTCGACCCGTATCTGAACGTCGACCCGGGCACCATGAACCCGTTCCAGCACGGTGAGGTGTTCGTCACCAACGACGGCGCCGAGACCGACCTGGACATCGGCCACTACGAGCGCTTCCTCGACGTCGACCTGGACGGCTCCGCCAACGTCACCACCGGGCAGGTCTACTCGACGGTCATCGCCAAGGAGCGGCGCGGCGAGTACCTGGGCGACACCGTGCAGGTCATCCCGCACATCACCAACGAGATCAAGCACCGTATCCGGCGCATGGCCACCGACGACGTCGACGTCGTCATCACCGAGGTCGGCGGCACGGTCGGCGACATCGAGTCGCAGCCGTTCCTGGAGACCGTTCGTCAGGTCCGTCACGAGGTCGGTCGCGACAATGTGTTCGTCGTCCACATCTCGCTCCTTCCGTACATCGGCCCCTCCGGGGAGCTGAAGACGAAGCCGACCCAGCATTCGGTTGCGGCTCTGCGTAGCATCGGTATCCAGCCAGACGCGATCGTGCTGCGCGCCGACCGCGAGGTGCCCACCGCGATCAAGCGCAAGATCTCCCTGATGTGCGACGTCGACGAGGCGGCCGTGGTCGCGGCCATCGACGCCAAGTCCATCTACGACATCCCGAAGGTCCTGCACACCGAGGGCCTGGACGCCTACGTCGTGCGCAAGCTCGACCTCCCGTTCCGCGATGTGGACTGGACGACCTGGGACGACCTGCTGGACCGCGTCCACCGCCCGGTCCACGAGATCAACATGGCGCTCGTCGGCAAGTACATCGACCTGCCCGACGCCTACCTTTCGGTCACCGAGGCCCTGCGCGCGGGCGGTTTCGCCAACAAGGCCCGCGTGAAGATCAAGTGGGTCACCTCGGACGACTGCAAGACCCCGGCGGGTGCCGCGAAGCAGCTCGGTGACGTGGACGCGATCTGCATCCCCGGCGGCTTCGGCGACCGCGGTGTGTCCGGCAAGGTCGGCGCCATCCAGTACGCCCGCGAGAACAAGATCCCGCTGCTCGGTCTCTGCCTGGGCCTGCAGTGCATCGTGATCGAGGCCGCGCGCAACCTCGCCGACATCCCGGACGCCAACTCCACCGAGTTCGACTCCGCCACCGGCCACCCGGTCATCTCCACCATGGCCGAGCAGCTCGACATCGTCGCGGGCGACGGCGACATGGGCGGCACGATGCGCCTGGGCATGTACCCCGCCAAGCTCGCCGAGGGCTCGATCGTGCGCGAGGTGTACGACGGCAAGGAGTACGTCGAGGAGCGCCACCGCCACCGCTACGAGGTGAACAACTCCTACCGTGCCGAGCTGGAGAAGAAGGCCGGCCTGCAGTTCTCCGGGACGTCCCCGGACGGCAAGCTCGTGGAGTACGTGGAGTACCCGCGGGACGTCCACCCCTACCTGGTCGCGACGCAGGCGCACCCCGAGCTGCGCTCGCGTCCGACCCGGCCGCACCCGCTCTTCGCGGGCCTGGTCAAGGCCGCCGTGGAGCGCAAGACGGCCAAGTAGCACGCGGGTTGTACGGTTGCCGGGGTGCGTGTCTTTTGAGGCGCGTGCCCCGGTTTATTTATCGCTTCTGTCGGGCGTATTCACGTTGGGCGCAGATTCGTGCGTGTGGGAGGACAAGTCGACATGACCATCAAGGACACCGCCGAGGAGTGGGAGGTCAGGGCGACCGAGACCCCGTTCGTGGGCAACAAGACCTCCGCGCGCACCGACGACGTTGTCATGCCCGACGGATCGGTGGTCCGCCGCGACTATCAGGTCCACCCGGGTTCGGTGGCCGTCCTCGCCCTCGACGACCAGGGCCGCGTCCTGGTCATCCGCCAGTACCGGCACCCCGTACGCCACAAGCTCTGGGAGATCCCGGCCGGGCTGCTCGACATCCCCGGCGAGAACCCGCTGCACGCCGCCCAGCGCGAGCTCTACGAAGAGGCCCACGTCAAGGCCGAGGACTGGCGGGTGCTCACCGACGTGTTCACCACGCCCGGCGGCTGCGACGAGGCCGTGCGCATCTTCCTCGCCCGCGATCTCTCCGAGGCCGAGGGACAGCGCTTCGAGGTCGAGGACGAGGAGGCCGACATGGAGCTCTCCCGCGTCCCGGTCGACGAGCTCGTACGAGGCGTCCTCACCGGGGAGCTGCACAACAACTGCCTGGTCGTGGGCGTGCTTTCGCTGATCGCGGCGCAGCACGGCGACGGCCTGGACGCCCTGCGCCCGGCCGAGGCGCCGTGGCCCGCACGCCCCTTCGAGGCGTGATCCACTCCGGCACACGCTCCGGACGCCGCTCCTGAACCCACTGCTGGGCCCGACCCTGAATCCACTCGGGCCCACGCGTGCGACCTGCCGGTGTGACGATCGCCTGATCCGATCGGGGGACGTGCCCGCCGCGCTCCGCACAGATCGTCGCAGAGCGTGAACTAGGCTCTGGAAACGCCCCGGCCGGAGTCCCGGCGGGCTTGCGCGTGCAGTGGGACGGGAGTGTGGCCCGTGACGGATCAGGCGGTGGACGCCGGCGACACGGCGGTGTCGGAGGAAGAGCAGCGCCCGGCTGCCGAGCCTTCCCCCACGGAGAGTCAGTTCCTCGGCCGCACGCGAGAGTTGAAGGAACTGCGGGCCGACATCGAGCGGGCCGGTCTGGACACCCTCGCGGGCCGGAAGGCGCCACGCGCGCGCGTGCTGCTCATCGCGGGCAAGCCCGGATCGGGCAGGACCGCGCTCGCCGAGGAACTCGTACGGCAGGTCGCGGACAGTTATCCGGACGGCGTCCTGAGGGCCCGGCTCACCGAGCCCGACGGCACGCCCGTGGCGACCGAACGAACCGCCCGTGACCTGCTCACCGCCCTCGAACTGACCGCCCCCGCAGGGGCCGACGAGGACGAGCTCTCCGAGCGGTTGCGCGAGGGGCTCGCCACTCGCCGTGTACTGCTCCTGCTGGACGACGCGGCGGACGCCGAGCAGGTAGACGTGCTCCTCCCGGAGACTCCCGACTGTCTCGTCGTCGCCGTCTCGGGCGGACCCCTGACCGGGATCCCCGACGTCCGGCCCTGCACCCTCGGTGGCCTCGACACCAAGTCCGCCCTCGAACTTCTCGACCGGTACACCGGCTCGGTACGCATCACCGTCGACCCGTTGGCGGCCGAAGGACTCGTGCAGATCTGCGCGTCCCAGCCCGCCGCGCTCGTCCTCGCCGGCGCCTGGCTGGCCCACCGGCCCAAGGCGGCCGTGGCCGACCTGGCCAAGCAGCTGCGCACCGAGGGTGACGAAGGCCGTCTTCTCGACGTCCTCGAACGCGTCTTCCGCCTCTCGTACGCGGCCCTGCCCTCGGCCGCCGCGCGGATACTGCGACTGCTCTCGCTCGCCCCCGCGGGCCTCGTGGACCCGCACACCGCGTCCGCGCTGGCCGGCTGCTCGGTCGGCGCCGCCCGCACCACCCTGGACGACTTCACCAAACTCGGCCTCGTACGGTCCGTCGAGTCGCCCCTGCCGCAGTACGAGGTGCCCGGCTGTCTGCTGCCGCTGCTGCGCTCGCTCACCGAGACCCAGGACCGCCCGGCCGAACTCCAGCTGGCCCGCGCCCGGATGCTGGAGCGGACCGTACGGCTGCTGGTGTCCTGCCGTGCGATCACCGAGACCGACAGTTCCCCGGCCCGCGAGAAGCTCGCAGGGATGCCCCGCGCGCTGCGCTTCCCGAACCCCCGCGCGGCCGCCGACTGGCTGCGCATCCGGCAGCCCGCACTGCTCGCCGCGGCCCGGCTCGCGGTCGCCGACGGAGAGCTGGACACGCTGGCCCGCCGCCTCATGGCCGCCCTGGTCAGAGCGATGGTCGCGCACTTCGGTACGCAGGCGGCGGCGCCCGAGCTGTACGGCATCCACCGGCTCGTCCTGGACGTGGCCGAGCGCCGGGACCTGCCCCGCGAGAAGGCCGCCGCGCTGCTGAACCTCGCCGACCTGGACGCCCAGACCGGCCGTACGACCGATGCCCTGGCCCGCTACCGGGCCGCCCTGGACGCCGGACGTGAGGCGAACGACCCGTATGCGACCGGCCGCGCGATGGAATCCGTAGGCGGCGCGCACCAGGAGCTCGGGGACTACGACCGGGCCGCCGACTGGTACGGGCGCGCCCTCGCCCAGCGGCTCGCGCGCGACGAGCGCGAGGACGTGGCCCGGCTGCACGGACGCATCGCCACCGCGCACACCTACGCGGGCCGCTACGGCGAGGCGCTGCGCAACTGGCGCTCGGCGATCACCGGCTACCGCAGGAACGGCGATGTGGCCGGTCAGGCAAGGGCGTTGAGCGAGATGGGGCGGGTGCAGGAGTACGCGGGCCGGCCCGAGGAATCCCTCGCCACCTGCCTGGAGGCGGTCGAGTGGGCGCGCCGCGCCGAGGACCCCCGGCTGCAGGCCGCGCTGCACCTCCGGCTCGCCGACACGCTGGACCGGCTGGGGGACCCCGCGGCCGCCGGGCTGCACCGCGGAGCGGCCGAGCGCATGCTGGGTGACGAGCTCCCAGAGGACGCTTCAGCCAGGGAACACGACGCTAACGCCTGCGAAATCCGTAGTACATCCGAAGAAGATTGATGCATTGAAAGGCTAGACAGAGGGAATCCCTTCATTAGACTGGCTCCGCCGCGTCTTTTCGTGGTGTCTCCCGGTGTGCTCCCGTGCGTGCCGGTATGTCGGGCCATGTCCTGGCATGCGTTGCGTGACCCCAGACCCCTTCTGAGCCAAGGACCGTGATCGACGTGAAGGTCGGCATCCCCCGCGAGGTCAAGAACAACGAGTTCCGGGTGGCCATCACCCCCGCCGGCGTGCACGAGCTGGTGCGCCACGGCCACCAGGTCCTCATCGAGCAGAACGCCGGAGTCGGCTCGTCGATCCCGGACGAGGAGTACGTGGCCGCCGGTGCGCGGATCATCGCCACCGCCGACGAGGTCTGGGCCACCGCCGACCTGCTGCTCAAGGTCAAGGAGCCCATCGCCGAGGAGTACCACCGCCTCCGCAAGGACCAGACGCTCTTCACCTACCTGCACCTGGCCGCGTCCAAGGAGTGCACGGACGCGCTCGTCGAGTCCGGCACCACGGCGATCGCCTACGAGACGGTCGAGCTGCCCAGCCGCGCGCTCCCGCTCCTCGCCCCGATGTCCGAGGTCGCGGGCCGCCTCGCCCCGCAGGTCGGCGCGTACCACCTGATGCGCTCGGTCGGCGGCCGCGGCGTGCTCCCCGGTGGCGTGCCCGGCACGCAGCCCGCGCGGGCCGTCGTCATCGGCGGCGGTGTCTCCGGCTGGAACGCCACGCAGATCGCCGTCGGCATGGGATTCCACGTCACGCTGCTCGACCGCGACATCAACAAGCTCCGCGAGGCCGACAAGGTCTTCGGCACCAAGGTCCGGGCGATCATGTCCAACTCCTTCGAGCTGGAGAAGGCCGTTCTGGAGGCCGACCTCGTCATCGGCGCCGTGCTCATCCCGGGCGCCAAGGCGCCGAAACTGGTCACCAACGAGCTCGTGTCGCGAATGAAGCCCGGAAGTGTTCTTGTCGACATCGCCATCGACCAGGGCGGCTGCTTCGAGGACTCGCGTCCGACGACTCACGCGGAGCCGACCTTCCCGGTCCACGGCTCGGTCTTCTACTGCGTCGCCAACATGCCGGGCGCCGTGCCCAACACGTCGACTTATGCCCTGACGAACGCCACGCTGCCCTACATCGTGGAATTGGCGAACCGCGGCTGGGTCGAGTCGCTGCGCCGTGACCCGGCGCTCGCCAGGGGTCTCAACACGCATGACGGCAAGGTCGTTTACCGCGAGGTCGCGGAGGCGCACGGGCTGGAGCACGTCGAGCTGGAGACCCTGCTCGGCTGACGATACGACCGATCTGTCCCGACCCGACGGGCGATCTCTCCACCGATAAAAGGCGATACGTCAACACAGGTCGTCAACATGGCGCGTACGGCCGGACCTTGTCCCACAAGGTCCGGCCGGATGTGTGTCGAGTCACTTTGCGAGACTCGTTCAACTCGCCTCGAACGTAACCCTTGAACCGTTTCGCACACCCGTGAAACCTGCCGTGCGACGCCCTTACGCCCTTGACAGAGGGGTGTTCCGTTGCCGACACATCGGGCCGGGTCCGGCGGATTGTGTTGCTGCGGACCGGTGACACGCCATAGAGTCGCCAACCGTCGGCATGGTGCCACGCTGACCTATCTAGAAGTTTCCTGGTCACCAAGGAGGTAAGACGACTTGTGAATGAGTCGACATTTACTCCCGGGGGTGGTCAACCAGGAATGCCTGCGCAGGGCTCAAGGCCCACGGGGCTCGAGGCTGTCGGCTCCGTTGCTGTGCGCACCTTCGCAGCCCACCAGAGTCTCCACCCCTCGCGGACGACTCAGCCCGCACACCAGAGCATGGATGGCCATCACGTGAACGCCATGGCCGGCAACGGAAGTGGCGAGAACCGCACCCACTTCGCCGACTACGACGACCTGCCCGAGGGGCACTTCTACGACCCCGACGCCGAGTACGAGCCCGATCCGGAGTACGCGGCCACGCTCGCGCCCGACGCGGCGCGCCAGCGGCGTGAGCGCATCGGCCCGACCGGGCGCCCGCTGCCGTACTTCCCGATCCCGGGCCCGCTGACCGATCACGGCCCCGCGAAGATCATCGCGATGTGCAACCAGAAGGGCGGCGTGGGCAAGACGACGTCGACCATCAACCTGGGCGCGGCACTCGCGGAGTACGGACGCCGGGTCCTGCTCGTCGACTTCGACCCGCAGGGCGCACTGTCCGTGGGTCTCGGCGTCAACCCGATGGAGCTCGACCTCACGGTCTACAACCTGCTCATGGAGCGGGGCATGGCGGCCGACGAGGTGCTCCTGAAGACAGCGGTCCCGAACATGGACCTGCTGCCCAGCAACATCGACCTGTCGGCCGCCGAGGTCCAGTTGGTGTCCGAGGTCGCGCGCGAGTCCACACTGCAGCGGGCCCTGAAGCCGCTGATGGCCGACTACGACTACATCGTGATCGACTGTCAGCCCTCGCTCGGCCTGCTCACCGTCAACGCCCTGACGGCGGCGCACAAGGTGATCGTGCCGCTCGAGTGCGAGTTCTTCGCCCTCCGTGGTGTCGCGCTGCTCACCGAGACCATCGAGAAGGTCCAGGAGCGGCTCAACCCCGAGCTGGAGCTCGACGGCATCCTCGCCACGATGTACGACTCGCGGACCGTGCACAGCCGTGAGGTGCTCGCGCGCGTGGTCGAGGCGTTCGACGATCACGTCTACCACACGGTGATCGGCCGGACCGTCCGCTTCCCGGAGACCACGGTCGCCGGTGAGCCGATCACGACGTACGCCTCCAACTCCGTCGGTGCCGCCGCCTATCGCCAGCTCGCCAGGGAGGTGCTCGCCCGGTGTCACGCCGAGTGAGTCTGCCGGGGGCCGACGAACTGTTCCGTACGACCGGGGGAATGGCGCTGCAGGCGTCCAGCCCCAGGCGCCAGGCCAACGGCGAGGCCCGGGTTCCGGCTCCGGCGGGCGAGAGTGACGCCGCTGCCGCCGGGGAGGACGCCCCGCAGTCGGTACCCGTGCGGGGCGGCGACGGCGAGGGCGACGAACATGTCGCCGCCGACGCCGAGTCCTCCGACGGGGAGTCCCGGAGTCGGGGCGCCGCCGGGGACCGTTCCGGGCGGCGTCAGGGGGTGCAGGAAGGTTCTGCCGGGCCCTCCGCGGGCGCGCAGCCGCGCAAGCGCGGGCGGGGCTCCGGGCGGCGCCCCAGCGGGCGCGAGCGGCACGACGAGAAGATCACGGTGTACGTGTCCGCCGAGGAGCTCATGGATCTAGAGCACGCCCGGCTGGTGCTCCGTGGGGAGCACGGGCTGGCCGTCGACCGCGGGCGGATCGTGCGGGAGGCTGTCGCCGTGGTGCTCGCGGATCTCGAATCCCGTGGGGACGCGAGCATCCTCGTACGACGGTTGCGCGGGCGGTAGCGGTAGCCTGCGACGGCTATGACCTCGAACGACGTCCCTGCCACGGCCTCCGGCGGTTCCGGTGGTCGTCGGCGTGCGCTGGGTCGGGGGCCTGGGGGTGCCCCGCCTGAGCCCCCGGGCGAGGTCTTGCTGCCTGCGGCGGAGCCGGAGCCGCCTGCGGCGGAGAGCCCGTCTGGGGTTGAGGACGGTACTTCGGCTGCGGACCGTGGGGCGTTGTGCCCACCCGTTCCGCCCTGCGGAACGCCTGCCCACAACACCGACGGTGAGCCGGAACCCGTCGAACCCGACGACGGGGTCTTCAAAGTTCGGCTTGCCAACTTCGAAGGGCCGTTCGATCTGCTGCTTCAGTTGATTTCCAAGCACAAGATGGATGTCACCGAAGTGGCGCTCTCCAGGGTCACCGACGAGTTCATGGCGCACATCAGGGCGATGGGGCCGGACTGGGATCTCGACCAGACGACCGAGTTCCTGGTGGTCGCGGCGACGCTGCTCGATCTGAAGGCCGCCCGGCTGCTGCCGTCCGCCGAGGTCGAGGACGAGGCGGACCTGGCACTGCTGGAGGCCCGGGACCTGCTCTTCGCCCGGCTGCTGCAGTACCGGGCGTACAAGCAGATCGCCGAGATCTTCAACCGGCGCCTGGACGAGGAGGCGCGCCGCTACCCCCGTACCGTCGGGCTGGAGGCGCACCACGCCGAGCTGCTGCCCGAGGTCGTCATCAGCATCGGGGCGGAAGGATTCGCCAGGCTCGCCGTGAAGGCGATGCAGCCCAGGCCGAAGCCCCAGGTGTACGTCGACCACATCCACGCGCCGCTCGTGAGCGTGCAGGAGCAGGCCGCGATCGTGGTGGCCCGGCTGCGGGAGCTCGGAGAGGCCAGTTTCCGCTCGCTCGTCGAGGACACCGACGACACCCTCACCGTCGTGGCGCGTTTCCTGGCCCTTCTGGAGCTCTATCGGGAGAAGGCGGTCTCCCTGGACCAGGAGGAGGCTCTGGGGGACCTGATGGTGCGCTGGACGGGCGGGGACGGGGATGCGCAGCCGACGGTGACGGACGAGTTCGACAGGCCGCCGGAACCGGTCAAGGAGGAGAAGGCGTGAGCGAGGACACCACCGAGGCCCCGGCGGGTCCGCCCGGCGTCGCCGATCTCGACCTCAGGCCCGCCCTGGAGGCCGTTCTCATGGTCGTGGACGAGCCCGCGACCGTGGAGCACCTCTCGAAGATCCTGGAGCGGCCGAAGCGGAAGATCGCGGACGCGCTGCGGGCGCTGGCCGACGAGTACACCGTCCAGGGGCGCGGCTTCGAGCTGCGGCTCATCGCCGACGGCTGGCGTTTCTACAGCCGGCCCGAGTACGCGGCGGCCGTCGAGCGCTTCGTCCTCGACGGCCAGCAGGCCCGGCTCACCCAGGCCGCGCTGGAGACCCTCGCGGTCGTCGCGTACCGGCAGCCGGTCAGCCGCAGCAGGGTCTCGGCGGTCCGCGGAGTGAACTGCGACGGCGTGATGCGCACCCTCCTGCAGAGGGGTCTGGTCGAGGAGGCGGGCGCGGAACCCGAAACAGGTGCGATCCTGTACAGGACGACGAACTACTTCCTGGAGCGAATGGGCCTGCGCGGCCTGGACGAGCTCCCGGAGCTCGCGCCCTTCCTTCCGGAGGCGGACGCGATCGAAGCAGAGACGCTGGAAGGGGTCCCGTCGTTCGATCCGGACGCACCGGATGCAGATGCAGACGACACGACGACGACGGAACTTTGATGCGAAGCAGTGGCAGCGGCAGTGGCAGGAACAACGGGCGCGGTAACCCCCGCGGGACCGGCGGGGGCGGTAACCCTCGCGGCTCCGGTGGCGGCGGTGGCCCCCGCGGTTCCGGCGGAGGCGGCAACTCCCGGGGAACCGGCGGAGGCGGCAACTCCAGGGGAACCGGTGGGGGCGGCTCCCCGCAGAGGAGCGCGGGAGGGCGCGACGACAGGCCGAAGCGGGCAGGCAACCCCCGTCCGGAGGAGCGCCGCTACGACGTAGGCCCCGGCGCCACCCACGACGGTCCCAAGTCGGGGCGCGGCAGCTCGGCCCGCGGCGGTGCCAAGGGCGGTCCCAAGCAGGGCCAGCAGCGCGGCGGCCGTACGGAGAACGCGCGCTCCCGTGAGTACGAGACGCGTACCGAGGAGCGCAACCGCGACCGGTACGCGGGCAGGCCCGAGGTCAAGACGCCCAAGACCTTCCCGGGCGCCGAGCAGGAGGGCGAGCGCCTGCAGAAGGTGCTCGCGCGCGCGGGCTACGGTTCGCGGCGTGCCTGCGAGGAACTGGTCGAGCAGTCCCGGGTCGAGGTCAACGGCGAGATCGTCGTCGAGCAGGGCATGCGCGTCGACCCGGAGAACGACGAGATCAAGGTCGACGGGCTGACCGTCGCCACGCAGTCGTACCAGTTCTTCTCGCTGAACAAGCCCGCCGGCGTGGTGTCCACCATGGAGGACAACGAGGGCCGTCAGTGCCTCGGTGACTACGTGACGAACCGTGAGACGCGGCTCTTCCACGTCGGGCGGCTCGACACCGAGACCGAGGGCGTCATCCTGCTCACCAACCACGGCGAGCTGGCACACCGCCTCACGCACCCCAAGTACGGCGTGAAGAAGGTCTATCTCGCGCACATCGTGGGCCCCATCCCGCGCGACCTGGGCAAGCAGCTCAAGGACGGCATCCAGCTGGAGGACGGGTACGCGAAGGCGGACCACTTCAGGGTCGTCGAGCAGACCGGCAAGAACTACCTCGTAGAGGTGACCCTGCACGAGGGCCGCAAGCACATCGTGCGGCGCATGCTCGCCGAGGCCGGCTTCCCGGTCGACAAGCTCGTGCGCGTGTCCTTCGGACCGATCACCCTGGGCGACCAGAAGTCGGGCTGGCTGCGCCGGCTTTCGAACACCGAGGTCGGGATGCTGATGCAGGAGGTCGGCCTCTAGACCTCTGGACCTCTGGAGAACCTCCGGAGGAAAACGTCTCCTACGTAGAGACCTGTTTGGTACGGCATCGGCCGGTTCCGGGACTTCCCGGGGCCGGCCGATGTGCGTTCGGGGGTTGTGGCCGCCTGTCCCGCTATTTATAGTCGTACTGACCATTAAAGAACGCCCTCGCCGGGCGCGACCGATGGAGCAGGGCCCACGGGGGTGGTCCCGGTCCCCGGGGCGTCGCCCGGCGAGGAGCAGGACGGCCGCGAAGGCCACGAGGAGGGGGCAATGGAGGGCTACGACAAATACGCCTTCGAACCCTTCGCCGTCACCGTGGATCTCGCGGTGTTCACGGTCCGGGCGGGCGGGCTCCAGGTGCTGCTGATCGAGCGCGGACAGGAGCCGTACGCGGGCCGCTGGGCGCTGCCCGGAGGGTTCGTGCTGCCCGACGAGTCCGCGGGGACGGCCGCCCGGCGTGAACTCGCCGAGGAGACCGGCCTGTCGGACGTCTCGGGGCTGCATCTGGAGCAGCTGCGCACCTACAGCGAGCCGGACCGCGATCCGCGGATGCGGGTCGTCTCCGTGGCGTACACCGCGCTGCTGCCGGACCCGCCCGACCCACACGGCGGCGGGGACGCGGCCAGCGCGCGCTGGCTGGCGTACGACGGACTCGGACCGCTCGCCTTCGACCACGACCGGATCCTCGCCGACGCCCACGAGCGGATCGGCGCCAAGTTCGAATACACCTGCCTGGCCACGGCGTTCTGCCCGCCGGAGTTCACGCTCGGGGAACTCCAGCAGGTCTACGAGACCGTGTGGGGGACCGCGCTCGACCGGCCGAACTTCCGGCGCAAGGTTCTTGCCACGCCCGGGTTCGTCGAGCAGATCCCGGGGGCGGCCCGGCTGACCGGAGGCCGGGGGAAGCCGGCGGCGCTGTATCGCGCGGGCGATGCCACCGCACTGCACCCGCCATTGCTGCGACCGGCGTCGGCATCGGCACCGGCATCCGCGCGGCCCCCGGCCCCGTCCCCAACCCCGTCCCAATCTCCGTCCTCGTCTTCGAACCCGTCTCCGGAAGGACGATCCTCATGACCACGACCGTCAGGAAGCACGCCGCCACCGGGGCGTTGGTCGGGCTCGCCCTCGGGGACGCGCTCGGTTACCCGACCGAGTTCAAGGACGTGCCGTCGATTCTTGCCACGTTCGGCCCCTGGCGGGAGTTGGAACTGCCGGACCCGGCGCGCGTCACGGACGACACGCAGATGACGCTGGCGCTGGGGCGGGGGCTGCGCACGGCCATGGACCGGGGGCTGCTGGGCCCCAAGCGGCTGGAGCGGCCCGTACGTGAGGAGTTCGTGGACTGGTACCAGTCGCCGGAGAACAACCGCGCACCCGGACGTACATGCCTGGTCGCCTGCGAGAAGCTGAGGCGTGAAGGCCTGCCCTGGCAGGACGCCAGCCAGATCGACTCCAAGGGCTGCGGCGCCAACATGCGTGTCGCGCCCCTCGGTCTCATCTCAGGGCTCAGCGACGAACAGCGCGCGGGCGCCGCCCAGTTGCAGGCCGCGCTCACCCACGGGCACCCGACGGCGCTCGCCGCGTCCGACCTCACCGCGCACGCGGTGCGCCTGCTCGCGCAGGGTGCCGAGCCGACGGGGCTGGTCGGTCTGTTGCGCTCGTACGCGTACGAGAACCGCACGCGCTACAACGAGCGCTGGCTCGGCGACCTGTGGACGCGTTCCCAGGACCCGACGCCGACGCACTTCATCTCGCGCGGCTGGGACGAGTGCCTGGAGGTCCTGGAGCGGCTTCAGGGGGCCCTGCGGTCGCCGTCGCCCGAGACTGACCCCTGTCTGGCCATGGGGGCCGGGTGGATCGCGGAGGAGGCCCTCGCCACGGGCCTGCTGTGCTTCCTGCTCTTCGTGGACGAGCCGGTGACGGCCCTGCGCCGGGCCGCCTGCACCTCGGGGGACTCGGACTCGATCGCGTGCCTCGCCGGCGCCTTCGCGGGGGCGTACCTCGGTGCCGATGCATGGCCTACGGAGTGGGCCGACAGGATCGAGTACCAGGGGGACCTGATGGCGTTGGGAGCGCTCTGGGACGACTGACCGGCCCGCGGGACGACTGACCGGTTCACGGGTCCACCGGCCCACCGGTCCGGCGGGCCGCGCGTGGTGGGTCAGGTGACGCTGATCGAGTCGCCCGTGACCGTGATCTGCTTCGCGGGGAGCGGCTTCTGGGCCGGGCCCTTGGCCACCGCGCCGTCGGCGATGCGGAACTCGCTGCCGTGGCAGGCGCAGTTGATCGTGCCGTCCGAGACGGTAGCGACGATGCAGCCCTGGTGCGTGCAGACCGCCGAGAAGGCCTTGAAGCCGCCCTTCTCGGGCTGGGTGACGACGACCTTCTCGTCCTTGAAGATCTTGCCGCCGCCGACCGGGATGTCGGTGGTCTTGGTCAGTTCCTCACCGGCGGGCGCCTCGCCCCCGGTCCCGCTCTCCTCGGGGGCGACGGACGACGCCCCCTCCTCACTGCCCCCGCCGTTCTCGTCCCCGTAGTTGCTGCAGCCGGCGATCAGCGCGGCCGTGCCCGTCGCGAGAACCGCGCGCCGCGTGGAGGGGTGGGTCATGTCGTCACTCCGAACGTGCGGAAGAACCAGAGGGCGGAGGTCAGCCAGACCACCGTCAGGGCCGAGAAGACAAGTCCGCCGACGATGGGCAGTACCCAGCCGGGCAGACGCTCCGAGCGGAGCAGCAGCATCTTGGCACTGAATGCACCGAAGAAGAAGCAACCCAGGACCGAGTGCCACAAAACACGCGGTTCGTACGTCTGATAGCCCAAAGCGTACAGACAGTGCACAGCGACCGGGACGGCAACAAGGAACGCAATTCGACCCGACCAGCGGTGCAGCACACCGGACCAGCTCGGGCCCGGGATACGCCCGTACACCATGAGCGCCGACACGAGCTGCACGACCGCGAAGCCCATCGCGGCCGTGGCGAGCCACGACTTGACCGCGCTCGTGCTGCTGAAGCCCGCGAGGTTGAAGGCGGTGCCCTCCGGGTCGTGCACATTGCCGTAGACGCCGAGGCCGACCGCGACCGCGCCCGCGACCAGGGCCGGTACGAGATAGGCGGCGGCTCCCGGGCGGCGGGAGGCGGGGCCGGGCGACGGAAAGTTCTGGGTGGCGGCGTTCGGGTCCACGGTCATGGTCGGCTCCCTGCGGTCACGGGGTCATGGGGCAAGGGGCGGAGCGAAGAGCGCAGTGCGGGGTGGAGCGGAGGAACGGGCGAGGGGATCACGGGGTCACGGGCTTGGCAGTGAGCTGCTGCCCGTCGACCGTCACGATGCCGGTCTCGGGGTCGATACGTGGTGCGGGGCCCGGCTTGCCCGCGCGGTTGAGGATGCCGACCTGCCGGCCGCTCGGCAGAACGATCCAGCCGCCGTCGACCTCGGCGCCGCGCACGGTGGCGGTCGCGCGGTACAGCCCGGAGGGCTTGACGGCCTTGTCGGCCGTGAAGCCGTACTCCCGCTGCCCCATGTCGACCGTGCCGCGGATCCGCTTGCCTTTCAGCTCGCCGGTGAGGACGTTGCCGTTCCGGCCGGTGAGCCGCATGCTGCCGTCTGCCTCGACGTCGCCCTTCAGCCACGACTCCTGGTCCTTGCCGTCGCAGAAGTACGCGACCGCCTTGCCGTCGCGCAGGGTGACCGCGACCGCGGAGGAGTCGTCGTCCGTGCGGCCCGCGTAGTCGGCGTTGGGCACGGCGGTCTTCGACGGGCTGGGCGAGGGCGACGCCTTGCCCGACGGGGGTGAGGCCGTGGGTGTCGGGCTCGCCGACACGACGTCACCCGAGGACTCGCTCCCGGTCGACGTACTGCGCGTCCCCGATGTCACGTTGAGCGACAGCATGAACAGGGCGAGCAGCAGTCCCGCGAGGAGCGTGAAAAGTGGTCCGGAACGCTTCATCGAGCCTCCCCCGAGGCGTGGCGCGGACAGCCTCACCATGCAAGCGGACCCGCGGCACCTGCGTCCAGAGGCGCACAGGAGCGACTTCGCGGAAATTGAAGGACGATCACACCGTAGAGGGCGACTTCACTCCAAGTGGTGCGAAGGGGGGATTCGGGTGACATTTACACAATCCGGGTCGAGCGGTGTGCGGGACGAGCCGCACGGGACGGATCGGCCACCTCCACGAAAGGCACGACCATGGCGGGTAACGATCTGGGCAGTCTGCTCGGCAGTGTTCTCGGCGGAGGCACTCGCAGCGGCGCCACCGGAGGGACCGGTGGTGTCGGCGGGGCCGCCATTCTGGGCTCGCTGCTCCAGGCGCTCATGAACGGCCGGGGCGGGAGCGGCGGCACCGGGAGCGGTGGCAATCCGCTGGGCGGTCTGATGGACCTGCTCAACCGGTCCGGCCTCGCGGAGCAGAAGGACTCCTGGGTCGGCACCGGCCAGAACCAGTCCGTGACCGGCGCGCAGATCCAGCAGGCATTGCCCGACGAGACGCTCAAGCAGGTCGCCGACGAGGCGGGCGTCACCACGGACCAGGCAGCCACCGAGATCGCGCAGACCCTGCCGCAGGTCGTCGACAGGCTGAGCCCCGACGGACACCTGCCGGACGCCTCGCTCGAAGACCTCGTCAAACAGCAGAGGTTCTGAGTCTCACGCAGCAGCGGTACTGAGGCTCTCGACGTGCCCGCGCGCCCTTCCAGGCGTGCCCGTGCGCCCTTCCCGGGACAGCGTGCCGGGCGTCTCGGCAGGCGGGCGCCCGGTACCGGGCCACCGAGGGCTGACTAGGCTGGATGGACCAAGAGCCGTACATCAGCAAGGAGCATCACCGTGGCGGTACGAGCGGTCCGGGGCGCCGTCCAACTGGAGCGGGACGAGGCCGGCCACATGGACGAGCAGGTCAGCGAGCTGCTCACCGCCATCCTTGAGCGGAACGGGTTGACCACCGAGGACCTGATCAGCATCTGGTTCACGGCGACGCCCGACCTGCACAGTGACTTCCCGGCGGCCGCGGCACGCAAGCTCGGCATCGTCGACGTACCGCTGATCTGCGCGCAGGAGCTGGACATCGAGGGCGCGATGCCCCGGGTCGTGCGGGTTCTGGCGCACATCGAGTCCGATCTGCCGCGCTCCGGGATCGCGCACGTCTACCTGGGTGCCGCGGGCGCGCTCCGCAAGGACATCGCCCAGTGAGAACCGCACTTGTCATCGGTACCGGACTGATCGGTACGTCGGCCGCGCTGGCCCTGGCGGGTCGCGGCGTCGTCGTGCACCTCGCCGACCACGATCCGGAGCAGGCCCGTACGGCGGCCGCGCTCGGCGCCGGCACGGACGAGGAGCCCGCGGGGCCCGTCGACCTCGCGATCATCGCGGCGCCGCCCGCGCACGTGGCCGCGGCGCTTGCCGACGCGATGCGGCGCGGAGTGGCGCGCGGCTACCTCGACGTGGCCAGCGTCAAGGGCGGCCCGCGCCGCGAGCTGGAGTCGCTGGGCCTGGACCTGTCCGCGTACATCGGTACGCATCCCATGTCGGGCCGCGAGAAGTCGGGCCCGCTGGCCGCGACCGGGGACCTCTTCGAGGGGCGCCCCTGGGTGCTGACGCCGACCCGGGACACGGACACCGAGGTCCTCAACCTCGCCCTGGAGCTCGTCTCGCACTGCCGTGCCGTGCCGGTCGTCATGGACGCCGACGCCCACGACCGCGCGGTCGCCCTCGTCTCCCACATGCCCCACCTGGTGTCGAGCATGGTCGCCGCGCGGCTGGAGAACGCCGAGGAGGCGGCCGTACGCCTCTGCGGTCAGGGCATCCGTGACGTCACCCGGATCGCCGCCTCCGACCCGCGCATGTGGATCGACATCCTCTCCGCGAACCCGGGCCCGGTCGCCGACCTCCTCGCGGACGTCTCGGCGGACCTGGACGAGACCGTGCAGGCCCTGCGCGCCCTCCAGTCCTCCGACGAGGCCAAGCGCAGCGAGGGCTTCACCGGTATCGAGGACGTCCTGCGCCGGGGCAACGCCGGCCAGATCCGCGTCCCCGGCAAGCACGGCACGGCCCCGACCGTGTACGAGAGCGTCGTCGTCCTCATCGACGACCAGCCGGGCCAGCTGGCCCGTATCTTCGCCGACGCGGGCCGCGCGGGCGTCAACATCGAGGACGTCCGCATCGAGCACGCGACCGGGCAGCAGGCGGGTCTGGTCGAGCTGATGGTGAAGCCCTCGGCGGCGCCCGTGCTCACGGCGTCGCTGCGCGAGCGGGGCTGGTCGATCCGGCAGTAGGGCCGGGCGGTGTGCGACGTGACGCCGTGAACCCGGTTTCGGTGGACGTCCTCGTGATCGTCCTCGTGATCGTCGCGGCGGTGGCCCGGGGGCTGTGACAGGGGCACCGCGGGGTCCGTAAAACGGGGTCCGGGAAGCCAGTAACCTTGTTCGGGGCACGATCGCGCCCGAAACAGCCCACCACCCCGTACCAGGAAGGTGCCCGCACCCGTGGAAACCACCGCCGCCAGGACCGCTCCGGCCGTGATTGTCGCCATCGACGGTCCCTCCGGCACGGGCAAGTCGAGCACCTCCAAGGCCGTCGCCGCGAAGCTCGGCCTGAGCTACCTGGACACGGGCGCCCAGTACCGGGCGATCACCTGGTGGATGGTGACCAACGGCATCGACGTCACCGACCCCTCCTCGATCGCGGACGCGGCCGGGAAGCCAGAGATCGTGTCCGGTACGGACCCCTCGGCGCCGACGATCACGGTCGACGGCACGGATGTCGCGGGCCCGATCCGCACCCAGGAGGTCACCTCCAAGGTCAGCGCGGTCAGCGCCGTGCCCGAGGTGCGGGCCCGGATCACCGAGCTGCAGCGCTCGATCGCCTCGGCGGCCGAGAAGGGCATCGTCGTCGAGGGCCGGGACATCGGTACGACCGTGCTGCCCGACGCCGACCTGAAGATCTTCCTCACCGCTTCCCCGGAGGCCCGCGCGGCCCGCCGCAGCGGTGAGCTCAAGGGCGCCGACGTCAACGCCACCCGCGAGGCCCTGATCAAGCGGGACGCGGCCGACTCGAGCCGTAAGGCCTCGCCGCTCGCCAAGGCGGACGACGCGGTCGAGGTGGACACCTCCGACCTCACGCTCCAGCAGGTCATCGAGTGCGTCGTCACCCTCGTCGAGGAGAAGCGGGCCCCGAGGTGAGCGTCGCGTCCGTGCCCTCGGTCAAGGGCGCCGAGGTGGGGCGGCGCATCGGCGTCGGCCTGATGTACGGCCTGTGGAAGCCGCGGGTGCTGGGTGCCTGGAAGGTCCCCGCGACCGGCCCGGTCATCTTCGCGGTCAACCACTCCCACAACATCGACGGCCCGATGGTCATCGGCGTGGCGCCCCGGCCCTCGCACTTCCTGGTCAAGAAGGAAGCGTTCATCGGGCCGCTCGGCCCGTTCATGACCCGCGTCGGCCAGATCAAGGTCGACCGTGACACCACCGACCGGACGGCCATCACGCGCGCACTGGGCGTGCTGGCGAACGGCGGGGTCCTCGGGATCTTCCCGGAGGGCAGCCGCGGCGAGGGCGACTTCGCCGCACTGCGCGCCGGGCTCTCCTACTTCGCCGTCCGCAGCGGGGCCCCGATCGTCCCGGTCGCCGTGCTGGGAAGCAGGGAGAGGCGCGGACGGTTGATAAAGGCGCTGCCCCCGCTGCGCAGCCAGGTCGACGTCGTCTTCGGCGACCCCTTCGAGGCGGGCGACGGCAGCGGACTGCGTACGCGCAAGGCGCTCGACGAGGCGACCGTGCGGATCCAGAAGCAGCTCACCGCGCACCTGGAAAACGCCAGGCACCTTACGGGGCGTTAAGAGACACTCCAGTAGTGGATCGGCCGATACGGGCGGTCCACCGATCACCACGATGAACTACGAGGTACGGACTTCATGAACGACCACATCCAGCCCGACGGCTCGGCCGAGCACGAGCACGGGGCGCTTGGCGATGCCGAGTACGCGGAGTTCATGGAGCTCGCCGCGGAAGAGGGCTTCGACGTCGAGGACATCGAGGGCGCGATCGAGGCGGCCGGCCACGGCCCGCTCCCGGTCCTCGCCGTCGTCGGCCGTCCGAACGTCGGCAAGTCGACTCTGGTGAACCGGATCATCGGCCGCCGGGAGGCCGTCGTCGAGGACAAGCCGGGCGTCACCCGCGACCGCGTCACCTACGAGGCCGAGTGGGCGGGCCGCCGCTTCAAGCTCGTCGACACCGGCGGCTGGGAGCAGGACGTCCTCGGCATCGACGCGTCCGTGGCCGCGCAGGCCGAGTACGCGATCGACGCGGCCGACGCGGTCGTCTTCGTCGTCGACGCCAAGGTCGGCGCCACCGACACCGACGAGGCGGTCGTGCGCCTGCTGCGCAAGGCCGGCAAGCCCGTCGTCCTGTGCGCCAACAAGGTCGACGGCCTGAGCGGCGAGGCCGACGCCTCGTACCTGTGGGCTTTGGGTCTCGGCGAGCCGCACCCCGTCTCCGCGCTGCACGGCCGCGGCACCGGCGACATGCTGGACGCCGTCCTGGAGGCGCTGCCCGAGGCGCCGGCGCAGACCTTCGGCACTGCCGTCGGCGGCCCCCGCCGCATCGCGCTCATCGGCCGCCCGAACGTCGGCAAGTCCTCGCTGCTGAACAAGGTGGCGAACGAGGACCGCGTGGTCGTCAACGAGGTCGCGGGCACCACCCGTGACCCGGTCGACGAGCTCATCGAACTCGGCGGTGTCACCTGGAAGTTCGTCGACACGGCCGGTATCCGCAAGCGCGTCCACCTCCAGCAGGGCGCCGACTACTACGCCTCGCTGCGTACGGCCGCGGCGGTGGAGAAGGCTGAGGTCGCCGTCGTCCTGATCGACGCCTCCGAGACCATCTCTGTCCAGGACCAGCGCATCGTCACGATGGCCGTCGAGGCCGGGCGCGCGATCGTCCTCGCCTTCAACAAGTGGGACACCCTCGACGAGGAGCGTCGCTACTACCTGGAGCGCGAGATCGAGACCGAGCTCGCCCAGGTCTCCTGGGCGCCCCGGGTCAACGTCTCGGCGCGTACGGGCCGGCACATGGAGAAGCTGGTCCCGGCGATCGAGACCGCGATCGAGGGCTGGGAGTCGCGTGTTCCCACGGGCCGGCTGAACGCCTTCCTGGGTGAGCTGGTCGCCGCCCACCCGCACCCGGTCCGGGGCGGCAAGCAGCCCCGCATCCTCTTCGGCACCCAGGCGGGCACCAAGCCGCCGCGGTTCGTGCTGTTCTCCTCCGGCTTCATCGAGCACGGCTACCGCCGTTTCGTCGAGCGCCGGCTGCGCGAGGAGTTCGCCTTCGAGGGCACGCCGATCCACATCTCGGTGCGGGTGCGCGAGAAGCGCGGCAGGAAGAAGTAGCCGCACGGGACGTGTACGCACATGGGTGAGGGCCCCGCAGAACTGCGGGGCCCTCACCCATGTGCCTCAGTCTTCCCGGTGCCTCAGCGTTCCCGGCGTGGTCCGGGCGGGAGCGCCGCCGGGATCAGACCGGTGGCGTGCTGTCGCGCCACCGGCTGCCAGACGGACGTGACCGTCTGGCTCTGGTGCGTGGACACCTGCCCCGTCTGGTGCTGCCCGACGTGCCGCATGCCGTACGCGGTCGGCGTGTACGCACCCGAGTTGTACGAGCTCGTGCTGAGCTGTCCCGTCCCGTACAGGCCCGAACCCTGCGGGCCCGAGCCGTGCAGCCCCGAGCCGTAGAGGCCTCCGCCGTGCGGCCCGGTCCCGAAAGCCGTGAAGCCGAGCTCCTCCTCGCCACTGCGGTCGCCCGGCAGGGTCCGGAACGCCTTGCGGAACTCCGCGAAGAGCGCGTCGTAGATCGGCGTTGCCGAATGGATGCCCGCGGTGTCCTGTACCGGTCGCATGGCCGGGATCGGGGACGTGTACGGCAGGCGGCGGGGGGAGTCGTAGGTGTGCACGTCTGTGCCAACGACCCCGCCGCCCTTCGGATGCGGCCGACGGTCCGCATTGGCCGGTCACCGGGAGTGTTTCCGGCGCATTCGTGGACCGGGGCCCGCGCTCAGGTGCCGGCCAGCGGCATCGCGCTCGCCACCAGCTGGCCGCCCGCGGCGGCCTTGTCGAGGGCCTGGCGCAGCAGGTCCTCGCGGGGCTGGCGGCCGATCGAGCCGACCGGGGCCGCGAACAGCAGCACCTGCTGGTGCTTGTTGGCGGCCGCCCGCCAGCTGTCGGTGACCTGGAGCGGCTGGTGGGCCTGCCACCAGGCGACGGGCGAGCCGCCGCCGGTGCCGGGCTGCAGGACCGCGTGCAGCTGGCCCATGGCGAGCAGCACGGACCAACCGTGCAGTACGGGCGGCACCTCAGTGATCTGGCTCAGCGGCATGAAGCCCTGCTCGATGAGGAGCGGCAGGAAGTCGTCGCCCGCTCCTCCCGTCGTGCCCGGTCGGGCGATGCGTCCGGTCGGCTCGACGACGAGCGCGGGGTGCAGCTCGCCGCCAAGCAGGACGAGCCCGCTGGTGACTCCGAGGACGGCCTGCTCGGGCAGGGCCTCGGCGGGGCGCTCGTCCCCGGTGATGGAGTCGCCGGTGATGGAACGGACGGCGCCCTGCAGTTGCTCCTCGGTCACCTGGACGACCTGCGAGGGCAGGCAGGTGGCGTGGGCGAAGGCGAGTACGGCGGTCTCGTCGCCGATGAACAGGACGGTGCTGGTGCGCTCCTGTTCGGAGTCGCCCTGGGTGCGGCAGGACGTGCAGTCGTAACTGCCCGGGGCGTTCTCTCCGGCGAGCAGCCGGTCGGCTTCTTCGTCGCCGATCTCGGCGCGTACGTCGTCGCTGACGTCGAGCATGCGCGGCACGGGTGGCTCCTCGGGATGCGGTGCGTGGTGCGGCCGGGTGGCCCCCGGCCCATGAACCGGATGGGTTCCCGGCTCATGAAGAAGACAACGGGCGATCTGTGGCCGGAGTCACGCCCGGGAGCGAACGGAATCGAACCATCCTGCGCACAGGGTTAACCCGGCTGCGGAATCTGTTACTCCACGCCAACTTCTCGGGGTTCCAAGGAAGTTGATCCGGTGAGGTGAGTCACAGATCGTCAGGTCCGTTGGTCGACAAATCCGGAAATCAGCGAATGAAGCGGGTGTCTCAAATTCGACGATACTCCCGGTAACGGCGAACTGGCCTGGAATGACAAGGAGTTGGTTGTTACCGGGCCTCCTGGCTCTCTACATTGCTCCGCCGTGTGCAACGAGCACCGCTCGGGTACGTCCGCCGACCGCATCGCAAGCCAGTCAAATGCGCCACCAGCAACACCAGCGCCATCAGAAACACCAGCACCAGCACCAGCACCAACTCCGGCGGACGGGGTGAAACGGAAGGGCCGCGTCGACACGCGGGATCTTCCGTGCCGCCTTGGGGGAGCCCGGGTCCGTGGAGAGGGAACCACATGTCCGAATGTGCCGATACCACTCGTAAGACCCGTACCACGGCGGTCCTCGCCGGGGCGGCACTGCTCGCCCCGCTCGGACTGCTGGCCGCCACCGGCAACGCCGCGGCGGCGGACAGCGGAGTGTGGGACCGCATCGCCCAGTGCGAGAGCGGCGGCAACTGGCACATCAACACCGGGAACGGCTACTACGGAGGACTCCAGTTCTCCGCCGGCACCTGGCGCGCGTACGGCGGTTCGGCCTACGCGTCCACCGCCGACAAGGCCTCCAAGGCGCAGCAGATCGCTGTCGCCACCAAGGTGCAGCGCGGGCAGGGCTGGGGCGCCTGGCCCACCTGTTCGTCACGCGCGGGCGCGTCCGGCGGTGCGCCCGCGGCGTCCACGCCCGGCACCCCCACCACCAAGGCCGCTCCGTCGAAGCCGGCGAAGGCGCCGGACCGTTCGACGGGCCACACCGGCCGCGGCTCGTCCCGCGGCGACTACACCGTCCGCAGCGGCGACACGCTGAGCGCCATCGCGGCCCGGCACGGCACCACCTGGCAGCGGATCCACGCCGCCAACAAGGCCGCCATCGGCGGGGACCCCGACGTGATCGTCCCCGGCCAGCGTCTGGAGCTCTGAGCCCGAGGACCTGAGCCCGAGGACCTGAGTCCAAGGCCTTGAGCCCGAGGCTCTGAGCCCGGTGTTCCGATCCGGACTCTCGCCCTCGGGCCGGGGCCCCACCCGGTCCTCCGACCGGGTGGGGCCCAGTCGGACGCCTGCGCGGCTGGCCGAAGGGCCGTCACCGGCCTGCCTAGCGTGGCCCGATGTCGATCAAGCGCATGCGGTACGCGGCTGTCGTCGCCGTCGCCCTGGCCGTACTCGCCCCCGAGGTGGCGGTCGCGGCACCACCGCCCGCGGGACCACCGCCCACGGCACCCGGTCCGCCGGTGCCGGGCCGGGTGCCGTACGACTGCGCCAAGGACCAGTGGCCGTGGGGCTGTCTCGCCAAGTGCGAGAGCAGCGGCCGCTGGGACGCGAACACGGGGAACGGCTTCTACGGAGGACTGCAGTTCTGGCAGCCCACCTGGAAGGCGTTCGGCGGACTGGCCTACGCGCCGCGCGCGGATCTCGCCACGCGGGGCGAGCAGATCCGGGTCGCGGAGGAGGTGCTGCGCGTCCAGGGATGGGAGGCGTGGCCCGTCTGTGCCAAGAGGTACAAACTCAAGGGCCGGGCGCATGTGGTCAGGCCCGGCGAGTCACTCGCGTCGATCGCCCGCAGGTATCGCATCAAGGGCGGCTGGCAGGCGCTCTACAAGCTCAACCGGAAGATGGTCGGAGACCATCCGGAGCGGCTGAGTCCCGGCACCATGCTGAAGCTGCCGAAGGGGGCGGGACCGGGACGGCTGGTCACTCCGGCGCTTCCTCCGACGACTTCTCCGACGACTTCTTCAGTGGTCCCTCTGGTTCCTCCGGAGGACGCGGCCACCGGCTCCCCGAGTCTCCCGGGCGTGTCGGACCCGGAGGCTCCGCGGGGCCGCGCCGCCTCGACGCGTCCGCCGGTCCTGATGGGCCCGCCACTGCCGAGGCCGGAGCCTCCGTCGCCTCCCCGCTGAACACGACCGCACCGCGCCGGAGTTCGTACACGATCGCCGTCCTGCCGTGCAGGCCGGGCGGCAGGCGCTGTTCGGCCACGATCACGCACGCGTCGAGGCCGCTCAGCAGCTCGTAGGTGCGGGCGGCGACCGTCGGGGACATGCCCTGTGCGGGTTCGTCGACGAGAACCACGCGCGCGCGTGCCAGGAGGGCACGGGAGAGGGCGAGCATGCGCTGCTCTCCGCCGGAGAGGGTTCCCGCCTTTCTCGGGAGCAGGGAGCCCAGTTGGGGATACGCGTCCAGGGCGGGCGTGAAGTCATGGTCGGGGGCGGCGAGTCCGAGGTTCTCGCGGACGGTGAGCGAGCCGAAGACGGCCCGGCGGTCCGGGACGAGGCACAGACCGCGGCGGGCCCGTTCGTACGCGGGCATTCCCGTGACGTCGGTGCCGTCCCAGACCACGGCCCCGCGGGACAGGGGCACGGTTCCGGCGAGGGCGCGCAGCGCGGTCGTACGGCCCGAGCCGTTGCGGCCGAGCAGGACGGTGACGCCGTGGGCGGGCGCGTGGAGCGACACCCCGTGCAGCGCCTCCAGCGGGCCGTACCGCACGCGCGCGCGGCGCAGGGAGATCCCGGGCGCGCTCATCCGTCGACCGCCGTTCCGAGCCCCTGACTTCCTTGGCCCCCTTGGACTCCCTGGTGTGCTTCGAGCCGGTCGAGACCTTCGAGCACGTGGTCGGCGGGGCCGGAGGCGACGATGCGGCCCGCCGTCATGACGTGCACGGTGTCGGCCAGATCGGCCACGAGGTCCAGGTCGTGCTCGACGACGAGCAGGGCCGTACCGTCCGCGGCCAGCGCCCCCAGCACGCGGGCCAGCGCCGCCACCTCGCCCGTGTCCAGTCCCGCCGCGGGCTCGTCGAGGAGCAGGACACGAGGGCTGCCCGCCAGGGCCCGCGCGAGTTCGACACGCCGCAGGGTTCCGGTCGGCAGGCCCGCCGCCGGGAGCGCCCGTACGGCTCCGTCGAGCCCGAGCAGCCGCAGCATCCGTTCCACGGCGTCCGCGTCCACCACGTGCCCCTGCTCGGCACCCACGCGTACGTTCTCGGCCACCGTGAGGGTCGGGAAGACGGCGAGTTGCTGAAAGGTGCGGGCGATACCGAGCCGCGTCCGCGCGTGGGCGGGCAGCCGGGTGATGTCCCGCTCCCCGAGCCCGATCCGCCCGGCATCCGGCCGCACGGTCCCGGCGAGGCAGTGGAACAGGGTGCTTTTCCCCGCCCCGTTGGGCCCGACGACGGCGGTGATCCGGCCCGGGGCCAGATCGAGGTCCACACCGTCCAGAGCGGTGAACCCGTCGTAGGCGACGCGGAGGCCGCGTGCGCGGAGAAGGGGGAGGACGGGCAGGGCGGGGGAGAGCCGGGGCTGGGCCGGCCGGCGCGCCGTGGGGCCTGCGGCGCGGGGCACGGCTGTGGCGCGGGCGTCGGATTCGGGGGCACTCGAAGCGGCCGCCGTGCCCGGTTCACCGTCTTCGGAGGGCGGGACATGTGGCGAGCCGGGTGCGGGCGACGCGGGTCTGCCACCGCCTGCGGCCCGACCCGCGTCCGGGGTGGGAGTCGCGCCGAATCCCTCGGCGGGGCTCACGGCGGCCCGAGGCGTGCCAGGCGTGCTGCCACTGTCGGCAGCGCCGGGCTCCGGGGCGCCGGGCGGCGGGGCGGGACGCTCGTGGGGTTCGGCCGGTCGGATGCCCTCCGCCGGCCCGGCGCCCTCCGCATCGGGTGAGGCGGATGCTTGAACCGGGTCTTCGCCCCGGCTTTCGCCGGGCACCGGTGGCAGGTCGGAGTCCGTGGTCCCGGGCGCACTGGTACGCCCCGGTGCGTCGGACGTCGAAGGTGAGCCGGACGTCCAGGGCACCCCGGACCCACCTGCCGCGGGAGTGGACCGTCGTACCGGCCGCACCACCAGCGGGCGCCCACCGAGGACGGTCATTCCCGTGACCGTGGTGGCGGACGGTCCCGCCAGTGCCGTCGCCCCCGCCGCGGCTGCCGGCCGGGGGCGCGTGCCGGGGCCCGTGAGCGCCGCCCGGAGTCCGCGCCGCACGCTCGCGCCCAGGGGCGTGAGCGTCACCTCGCGGCGCAGCCGCAGGCGTTCGGCCGCCAGGCGCAGGGCCTCGTACGGGCCGCCGGGGAAGCGGCCCACGAGGACCGCCAGGAGGCCGATCAGGGCCGCCGCGACGCCGCCGCGCGTCCCCGCGTCCAAGCCGACCAGCAGGGCCGCCGCGAGCAGCGCGCCGAGGACGCTGTCGGCGCCGAGGACGACTACCGCGGCGAACCACAGCAGACCGCGGACCGGGTCGTACGCGGCGGGGTCGAAGGCGCGCAGGCCCATGCCGAGCATGCCGCCGCCGAGGGCCGCCAGCGCGGCGCCCGCCACGAAGGCCGTCAGTTTGAGCGTCGGCACGCGGACGCCCGCCGCCGACGCGCCCGACTCGTGGTCGCGCATCGCCGCCAGGGCCCGGCCCGTCCGGCCCCGGCGCAGTGCGTGGGCGGTCAGCAACGCGCCCGCGAGGAGGACGAGTTCGAGTACGTAGTAGGCGCGGTCCCCGTCGAAGCCCGCCGGGCGGCCCAGGGTCAGGCCCGAGGTCGCGTACGGCTGGGCGAAGACGAAGCGGCTGACGCCGACGCCCACCGCGAAGGTGGCGAGGGCGAGGGCGAGGCCGTGGCGGCCGATGGCGGGCCAGCCGGTCAGCAGGCCCAGGGGCGCCACCAAGAGGACGGCGACCGCGAGCGCGGCCAGTTCGGGGAGCTCAGGCAGGCCCGGGAAGCGGCCCGCCGCCAGCAGTGCGGTGAAGAGGGCGCCCAGACCCGCGTACGCCGCCTGGCCCAGTGAGATCTGGCCGCCGCGGCCCGTCACCACGACCAGGGACAGGAGGACGACTCCCAGGGCCGGTACCTGGACGGACGTGTGCAGGTCCGAGCCCGCGAAGCCCAGGGGGAGCAGGAACAGGACCACGGCCACGATCCAGGCGCCCGGCGGGGTCGCCACCCGGGCGCTCGCCGTGCGTGGAAGCGCGTCCCGGGTGCCGATGCCCGGCAGGACCAGCGCCGCGATCAGCAGTGCGACGACGAAGAGGTTCGCGCCCACCGCCTGGAGCAGCGGTTCCCGCCAGCCCGTCGGGTGCAGCTGGGTCAGCTGGCTCTGGGCGACCCCGATGCCGAGGGCCACGACCACGGCCACCGGCAGGCTCCGCATCCGGGCGGCCACCGCGACCGCCACCACCTCCATCACGAGCAGTGGCAAGCCGTACGGGTCCAGGCGTACGTACGGAGCCAGCAGTACGCCCGTCAGGCCCGCCGTGAACGAGCCGAAGGCCCAGCCGGCCGCGGCTACCCGGTCCGCGTCGATGCCGCCCAGGACGGCCAGCGAACGGTCGTCAACGACGGCCCGCAGCTCCCGGCCGAAGCGGGTCCAGCGGATCACCACGCCCACGCCCACGGCGAGGACCAGCGTCACCGCCAGCTGCCCCCAAGGGTCCGCCGAGACGAGCGTCGGCGCGTCGGAGCGTGCGCCGGGGCCCCAGATCAGCGCCGCGCCGCCGACGAGCAGCACGAACACGCCGATGGACGCGACGAGGGTCTGCGCCGGGTCGCTGCCGAGGACGGACAGCGGACGGAAGACGAACCGTTCCAGCGCCATGCCGATGCCCGGGGCCACCACGAGCAGCGTGAGCGCCGCGGCGAGCGGCAGCGGCCAGTTCCACTCGACCGTGAGCTGCCACAGCAGATAGGCGCACACCATGGCGATCGCGCCGTGCGCGAAGTTGAGGACGCCGGTCGCCCGGTGGGTGACGACCAGACCGATCCCGGTGAGCGCGGCCGCGCTGCCGACGGAGAGCCCGGCGAGCGTGAGGTCGTACGTCAGCGATGCCATCAGCCCTCGGTCCCCGGCCCACGGTCCTCAGCCATCAGCCCAGCCATCAGCCGTCCGCCCCGGACGACCGGGCGTCCGAGGCGGCGGGCTCGCAGATCGGGCAGGGGGCCAGTTCCCCGCGCGCCAGGACCCGCGAGTCGACCGGCAGGGCCTCAGCCTTCCCGGAGACCAGCGGGCAGTCCGCGCGGTGCCACAGCGTGCCGCCGGGCACCATCAGCAGGTCTCCGCTGACGGCCACGGGCGCGGAAGCCGCCTGGCCGGACTCGTCGGCGTCGGCGGGATCGGCGGCCACCAGGAGCCCGTACAGCTCCTCGACGCGGGCCGCCGCGAGGGCGTTCCTGCCGTGGGTGAGGAGCACCGCGCCCGCGATGATCAGCGCGGCTCCCGGCACCGTGCAGGACGCGAGGTAGGGCAGCTGGCGCTCGGCGAACCGCTCGCCGGAGATTCCGTACCAGCCGAGGACGCACAGCACCGCTCCCGCGGCGAGCGCGGCCCACCCGGTCCAGAGGACGGGGTGCACGGTCCGCAGTCGAGCTGTTCGCATGGGGGCTCCCATGTCATGTGTCTGTCCATGTCAGCCGATGGCTTGCACTATGCCCTGTGGAAGCTGACCCTGAAAGCACCGGGCGCCCATGGCCCGGACCGACACCCGGTGGTGAGCCAGATGGTTCTCGGGAGTGACCTCAGGCGGGGGACCGGCCGGGGGCTGGCGGTGGCGGTACTCGTCCTCGCCTCGGCTCTGACGGCCTGCGGCGACGACAGCGGCGGCGACGACACGACTCCGCCCTCGCCCTCCGTGAAGCTGCCCAGCGCGACCGAGCCGAGTCCGAGCGCGAGCGCTCCGGACGATCCGGCGGCGGCCGAGAAGGAGATCAAGGAGAACTGGAAGAAGTTCTTCGACCCCGACGTCCCCCTGAAGGACAAACAGGCCGTCCTGGAGAACGGCGACAACATGGCGCAGGTCCTGGAGAGCTTCAGCGGCGACGAGCGCGGCGGGCAGGTGGAGGCGACCGTCGACCGGGTCGAGTTCACCGCGCCGACCGCGGCGAACGTGACGTACACGCTCACCCTGAAGGGCGCCACGGTCATGCCGAACGCCGCGGGGACCGCCGTCGAGCAGGACGACACGTGGAAGGTGTCCGTCAAGACGCTGTGCGGTCTGGTCGGGCTGAGCGGCAATGCGTCGCCGGGTCCGGGTTGCTGAGTGCGCTGTCGCGGGTCTGCTGCTCCTGGTGGGCACGGCCTGCGGCAGCCGTCTTCCGGAGAGCGCCTTCGCCGGCCGGTCCGACCGGCCGGGCCGTACGCCCACGCAGGACACGGCGGAACCTCTGCGCGTAGGCATCATCACGAGCGCCACCAGCCCGGTCGGCGGCAACACCTTCACCGGGCCGCGCGACGGCGCGAAGGCCTACTTCGACCGGCTGAACGCGCGCGGCGGCATCGACGGCCGCCGGGTCGACGTCCGTATGTGCGACGACGGCGGCAGCGGTGTCGGCAACAACGAATGCGTGCACAGACTCGTCGACGAGGACAAGGTGGTGGCCCTCGTCGCCACCAGCGCGCTCGACTACGCGGGCGCCTCCCGGGTGTCACGCGCGCGCGTGCCCGACATCGGCGGGCAGCCCATCGGCGCGGCCTACGACACCTATCCGCATCTCTACGGGATCTACGGCAGCCTCGCCCCACGGAACGGAAGGCCCGGCTGGGACGGGAAGCTGTACGGCGGCACCGAGATCTACCGCTACTTCAAACGCGAGCAGGGCGCCCGGACGGCGGCCGTCGTCTCGTACAACCAGTCCGCGTCGGCCGCGTACGCCCGGCTCGTCACCCGGGGCCTGAAGGCCGAGGGCTACAAGGTGGTCACCGAACAGGTCGACTTCGCGCTGCCCAACTTCCGTGCCGCTGCCGCCGACCTCAAGGAACAGGGTGCCGACGTGGTCTTCGACGCCATCGACACCTACGGCAACGCGCAGCTGTGCAAGGCGATGGACGACGTCGGCGCCGACGTCCTCGCCAAGGTCACCAACGTGCAGAACTGGACGTCCGCCATCCGCGAGGACTACAAGGACGCGCCGCGCTGCCGCAACGCCCTGTGGGCGACGGGTTCGAGCCGCAACTACGACGACACGGCCACGGACCACGAGGCCGTACGGGAGTTCCGGGACGGCACGAAGAACCTGAAGAGCCACTCCCAGTGGCAGTTGGAGGGCTGGGCCGCCGCGATGTGGTTCACGGACGCGGCGCGGTCCTGCGCGCAAACGGGCGTCACGCGCGCGTGCGTCGACCGTTTCATGGACACGGGGAAGCCGTACACGGCCGACGGTCTGCTGCTGCCCGTCCGGTACGAGCGCCTGCCCGAACCCCCGGAGACCCGCAGGACCTGCCTCTCGGTGGCCCGCTGGGAGGACGCCGACGGATGGGTGAGTCAGGGCGACATGAACGACGAATGCTTCGACGTGCCGCAGCTGTCCTATGAGCCCTGATGCTTCCCGGCGCCAAAAGGTTCCTCCATCCGGTTACCGATGGCGCAACTGTTCGGGAACAGGATGGTAAGCAAGCCCAACCATCACCCCAACTCCCAGGTCTAACCCACAGGTAGCTGGATGAGCCGGAGATACGGGGACGCATGCAGATCTCTTTCCTGATACACAACGCCTACGGAATCGGTGGGACGATCCGGACGACGTACAACCTTGCGAACACCCTTGCCGAGCAGCACGACGTCGAGATCGTCTCCGTGCTGCGCCACCGCGACGAGCCGGTCTTCGCACTGGATCCACGGGTGCGCATGCGCCACCTCGTAGACATCCGCACGAACAGCCCAGGATACGAGGGCGACGACCCCGCCTACCGGACTCCGGCCCGCGTCTTCCCACGAGGGGAGGTCCGCTACGACCAGTACAGCGCTCTGACCGACCGCCGTATCGCGGACCACCTCTCGAAGGTCGACTCCGACGTGGTGATCGGCACCCGGCCGGGGCTCAACGTGCATCTGGCCCGCGAGACCAGACGCGGCCCGCTCCGTGTCGGCCAGGAACACCTCACGCTCGACACCCACTCGGAGTCCCTGCGCACGGAACTGCGCGGCGCCTACCCGCGGCTCGACGCGCTCACCACGACCACGGAGGCGGACGCGGGGGCGTACCGCAAGAAGATGCGGCTGCCCGGCGTACACATCGAGGCCGTGCCCAACCCGGTGCCCGCGCCCGGCATCGAGCCCGCGGACGGCTCCGGCAAGTGGGTCGTGGCGGCCGGCCGGCTCGCCCCGGTCAAGCGGTACGACCTGCTGATCAAGGCCTTCGACCGGGTGCGCGAGCAGCGGCCCGACTGGCGTCTGCGGATCTACGGCGGCGGCAAGCAGAAGGACAAGCTGCGCAGGCTCATCGACGAACTCGGCCTCTACAACCACGTGTTACTGATGGGCCCGGCGCATCCCATCGAGCCGGAGTGGGCCAAGGGATCCATCGCCGCCGTCACCTCCAGCCTGGAGTCCTTCGGCATGACGATCGTCGAGGCCATGCGCTGCGGCCTGCCCGTCGTCTCCACGGACTGTCCGCACGGCCCGGGGGAGATCATCGACAACGGCGTGGACGGACGCCTCGTTCCCGTCGGCAACGTCGGGGCCATCGCCGACGGACTGCTCGAACTGATCAACAACGACGAGCTGCGGCAGCAGATGGCGCACGCCGCGCTCAAGGACTCCGCGCGCTTCGACCCCGCCCGGATCGCCGAACGCTACGAGTCGATCTTCTCCGGTCTCGTCCCGCGGGGCGGCGACTCGAAGATCGGCCGGATGCGCGGCTCACTGCATCGCACTCGGGGCGCTCTTCTCGGCGGTGCGTATGCCGTTCGGGATGCCGGACGCACCGTACTCGGGAAGGACAGCTCCGCATGATGACGGTGGCTCCGCAGGCCTCGCACCGGCACTCCGACAAGGACGTGAGCATGCCTACGGGCGCCGACTGCATCGCCGACTCCGCGGGCGGGCTCACCTTCGACATCACCGACCCCGGTTCGGGCGCCGCGGCCGGCGACACGCATCTCGTGCTCCGGCACCGGGACGGCCTCCAGGAGGTCCGGCTGCCGCTCACCCCGGCCGCCGACGGCCGGCTGCGTGCCGCGCTGCCCAGCAGCGTCGAGCTGCCCGAGGGCCGCTGGGACGCCTACGCCCAGATCGCCGACGGCGAGCCGCAGCGTCTGGCGCCCGGCATCAACGACCTGCGTTCGCTCGTCGACCGGGTGCCGAGCGGCGCCCGCGGCCATGTCGCCGTCCGCATCCCGTACGGCACCAAGCACGGCAACCTCTCCATCCGCAGCTGGCTGCGCGCCCCGCACGCGGAGGCGGGCGAACTGCGCATCGGAAAGGGGGAGTTGGGTGTACGGGGTCAGGTGTACGGCGTCGAGCTGACCCCCGACGCCTACGCCGAACTGCGCGGCCGTGACGAGCCGGAGACCGTGGTGCGGGCCGAAGTCTCCCGGGACCAGGCCCGGTTCGGCCTCACAGTGGCCTACTCCGGGCTGACGGACGGCGTCTGGGATCTGTGGCTGCGACCGGCGGGGGAGACCGGGCCGAGGGTACGGATCGCCCGGCTGCTCGACGACATCGCCGACAAGAAGCCGATCTTCAGTTACCCGACGGTCACGGTGGAGACGGCATCCGGCCCGGTGGAGGCCGGGCCGTACTACACGAGCGACAACGATCTGTCGGTGACCGTCACTGCGGTGAGCTCATCGAAGTGAGCCGAAGAACTCCCTGATGTCGCCGGTCAGCAGCTCCGGTACCTCCAGGGCCGCGAAGTGCCCGCCGCGGTCGAACTCCGTCCAGCGGACAACGGTGTTGGTCTCCTCGGTCCAGCGCCGGATCGCCACGTCCTCGCCGAAGTTCGCGACGGCGGTGGGCACTTCGGAGCGCGTGACGGGGAACCAGTCACCGCTGTGGCCGTTCTCGTAGTACATCCGAGCCGCCGAACCGGCCGTCCCGGTCAGCCAGTACAGCATCACGTTGGTGAGCAGCGTGTCCCGGTCGACCGCGTCCTCCGGCAGCTCGGCCGAGGAGTGCGTCCACTCCTTGAACTTCTCCATGATCCAGGCGAGTTGGCCGACGGGGGAGTCGGTCAGGCCGTACGCGAGAGTCTGCGGGCGGGTCGACTGGAGGACGTTGTAGCCGAAGCCGTCGGTGGTGAACCGGCCGATGGCCGCGAGGCTCTGCCGCTCCCGGTCCGTCAGTTCGGCCTGGACGTCCTCGGCCACGGGACCGAGCGGGATGAAGCCGACGGACGCCGCGTTCACATGGACCCCGATCACCGACTCGGGCGCGACCCGGCCGAGCGCGGGCGAGATCAGCGCGCCCAGGTCGCCGCCCTGCGCGCCGTACCGCTCGTAGCCGAGCCGGCGCATCAGCTCGGCCCACGCCCGGGCCGTACGGCCGACGTTCCAGCCGCGGTCCTTCGTCGGCCCCGAGAAGCCGAAGCCGGGGATGGCCGGGATCACCAGGTGGAAGGCGTCGGCCGGGTCGCCGATGGGGGTCCCCCCGCTCGAGCCTGTTCGAGAGTGGGGGAGGGCGCGCGGGTCGCTCAGCGGGCCGATCAGGCCGAGGAACTCCACGATCGAGCCCGGCCAGCCGTGCGTGAGGATCAGCGGCACCGCGTCCGGCTCGGGCGAGCGGACGTGCAGGAAGTGCACCTTCGCGCCGTCGATCTCCGTCACGAACTGCGGGATCTCGTTCAGGGCCGCCTCGTGCTTGCGCCAGTCGTACGCGCCGCGCCAGTGGTCGGCCAGCTCACGGAGATACGGCAGCGAGGCTCCGTACTCCCAGCCCACGCCCGGGAGCTCGTCGGGCCAGCGGGTCAGGTCCAGGCGGGTGTGCAGGTCGTCGAGCTGCGCCTGAGGGATGTCGATCCGGAAGGGGCGGATCTCTTCGCTTGCGCTGTTGTCTGCCATGTCTCGAAAGGTACGCACCCTTGCGGACAGCTACTGTCCGCAATGCCTGGCAGACTCGGATTCATGTTGGAGACCTCGGCACGACTCCTGCGTCTGCTCTCGCTGCTGCAGGCGCACCGCGAATGGTCGGGCGCGGCCCTGGCCGACCGCCTCGGCGTCACCCCGCGCACGGTCCGCCGCGACGTGGACCGGCTGCGCGAACTCGGCTATCCGGTGAACGCCAGCCCCGGCACGGGCGGCGGCTACCAGCTCGGCGTGGGCGCCGAGCTGCCACCGCTGCTCCTCGACGACGACGAGGCGGTCGCCGTGGCCGTCGGCCTGCGCACCGCCGCCGGACAGGGCATCGAAGGCATCGGCGAGACCTCCGTGCGCGCCCTCACCAAGCTCGAACAGGTGCTGCCGCACCGGCTGCGCCGCCGGGTCGGCGCCCTCAACGCCTTCACCGTGCCGATGCTGCGCGGCCCCCAGCCCTCCGCCGTCGACCCGGCCGTCCTGACCGACCTGGCCGCCGCCTGCCGCGACTCGGAGCGGCTGCGCTTCGAGTACCGCGACCACGGCGGTTCCTCGACCCGCCGCACGGTCGAACCGCACCGACTGGTGTGCACCGAGCACCGCTGGTATCTGGTCGCCTGGGACGTCGACCGTGACGACTGGCGTACGTTCCGGGCCGACCGCGTCACGCCCAAACCGCCCCACGGACCGCGCTTCACGCCCCGGCAGCCGCCCGCCGACGACCTGGCCGCCTATGTGTCCAAGGGCGTGTCCGTCCGTGCGTACGCCACGCACGCCGTCGTCCGGCTGCTCGTGCCGAAGGAGGAGGCGGCTCAGCGGATCTCGCCCTCGGCCGGGACGCTGGAGGCGGAGAGCGACGGCAGCTGCATCCTGCGCACCGGGGCCGCGAGCCTCGACGTGATGGTGATCCACGTGATGCTGACGGGCCTCGACTTCGAGGTGCTGGAACCCGTCGAGCTCGTCGAGGCGATCAGGACGGCACGGGACCGGCTGACCCGGACGCTGGAGCGGGCTGCGTCTCAGGAGGCGCGTACGGCCTCCTGAAGCGTGGGTGCTGTGCTTGAGCCATGCATTTCCTATGGTGTGTCAGCTTCCGGAACACACCCCGGAATCGGAAAGGAAAGGCGCGGACGCGGGGTCGGCATCGCGTTTTCCGGCCGGATATTCGGGCCGCGGCCGCGGTAGTCCCGGGTACTCCCGAATTACGTTCGAAGGCGGGCGGAACATGTCCGGAACCGCTCGTAAGTGTGACGATCCGCTGCGCATCGGCTGATGTCCCCGAGGCCGAAACGGGTGTCGTTGTCCTGTGACAGAAGCGTGACCGGAGAGGGACCGGTGACTGATGGTGGCGGGTCCGGGCTTCCGCAGCCGCATTCCGCCGCCTAACGTGGCGGCATGGCACCGATTCCCACTCCTCCCGCAGAGCCCTCGGACACTCCGGACGCGTACGTCGGACTGGAGGCGAGCGGCGCAGAGCGGCTGGCCCGTGAACGTGGCTGGTCCACGGTGCGGTCGCTGCCACCGGGCGCGATCATCACGATGGAGTACCTCTCGGGGCGGCTGAACTTCGAGGTCGCCGACGGCCGGGTGACGCGCTGCTGGAAGGGCTGACCCGCCACTTGTCCGCACACCGTGAGACGTGCACGTCGTGAGAGCGCGCTTCGTGAAGCATGGCAAGTATGGCGAAGGCCCCGGCTCCTTGAGCCGGGGCCTTCGCCGTGCGCGGGGCGTGGTGTGTGCGTACCGGGCCCCGCAGTCCTTGCTCAGCCGCCTGTCAGGGGGCGGGCCGAGGTGGTGCCACGTGTCACTCGGTCCGACTGTGGAGGTCTGCGGCTTCCGATGGGCGTCACCGGGGTGCGCTCCGAGCGGGCCAGATGCGGGCCCGGCGCCAGGTAGCCCTGCGGCCGGGGCGGCCGGGAGGCGGCCACCGGCTCGCGCACCACGGGCTCCTCCTCGTCGGCCGGGCTGCCGAGCGGGGAGAGCGCCGCGGGCGCGCCCACCGGGGCGGCCGGAACCGGCGCGGTACCGCGCCGGCGGGCGCGCCAGGTGTCACGCAGGTCGAAGATGCCGGTCTCGGCGCGCGCGATCAGCGGCTCGCACCAGGGCAGCGCGAGCAGGATCAGCAGGCCCGCGGCCCAGCCGAGTACCACGTCACTCAACCAGTGCGTACCGAGGTAGACCGTGGTCAGGCCGACGCCGAGGGAGACCACGGCGGAGACGGCCGACAGCCAGCGGCGGGCCCATGGCGTCGAGGCCAGATAGGCGAGGATGCCCCAGGTCACGACGGCGTTGGCGGTGTGGCCCGAAGGAAATATGTCGCCGCCCAGCCACATCTCGTTCGAGCCGACGTTGGTCGCGTAGTGCGGACCGAGACGGCCCATGCTCAGCTTCGCGGCGCCCACCGTGATGTTCAGCAGCAGCAGCGAGGCGCCCAGGACGAGCAGCGGGCGCAGGGTGTGCTGCCGCCAGGAACGCCAGCCCAGCCAGGCCGCGATCATCACGGCGGTGGGGCCGCGCTGGCCCAGCACCACGTAGTAGTCGAGGAACGCGTGGATCTCCGGCCACTGCTGGTACGGCCGGAAGAACATGACCTGCCAGTCGAACCGGACCAGCCACGACGTGATCACGATGGCCCACACGATGGCGACGTAGAAGGCGAGCGTGGACGCGAAGAGGACCACTCGGTGCCGGCTCATCCTGGGCACGTCGATGTGGGCCGGTCGTTCCGGCTCACGGTCCAGCCGGGCGAAGACCCGGTCCAGACGAGTCAGCTTTCGTTCGGTACGCACTCAATCGACGTTACAGCGAGTGAGCTGTGTTCCAGGCCGAAGCACCCTCTTTGTGATGACGATGTGATGTGGGATTGCTCTCAGGAGGGCGTTTATTTCCTTGGATTATGGAATCCCTCGTGCGCTCTTCCTTCCATTCGATTGATCATTCCAATGTGAAGTTTTGGGACGCTTTTGAATTCGTTCACCGAATGCTCGCACGCACTTCTCCGGCTGCTCACCCGCAACCCTGGGTGATCATGGCGGGCCGGAGCCGTTCAGCCAGAAGGCGCCGTACACCGCCGAAGCCACCGCCACACCGCCCAGCACCCACGCCGACCTGGAGGTTCGCAGTCGGGCGAGGGCCAGGGCGGGAGGCAGCAGCAGGGGGAAGGCGGGCAGCAGAAGGCGTGGTTTCGAGCCGAAGTAGCTCGACGCGCACAGAGCGAGCACGGTGACGACCCCCGCGTACACCAGAAGCGGCAGCGGCTGCCGCTGCCGTACGCAGATCACGTACAGCCAGACCAGCAGGCCCACGCCGATGATCAGCGCGAGTCCGGCGAGGGCCGACGGGAACGACGTGAACTTGTCGGCGACGAAGCGGGCGAAGGCGTAGCCGCCGTCGAAGCCGTTGCGCCAGCCCGCCTGGACGTCGAGATAGCCCAGCGGACCCTTGCCCGTGTGACGGCCGACCCACAGGACGTAGCCGGCGGCACCGAGGGGCGCGAGGAGCATCGCCAGGGCGCGCTGCCATCTCCGTGCGCTGGTCGGTGCCGGAACGCTCCGCTCCCGTACGAACGAGGCAATGGCCGCCACCCAGACGGCCGCGACCACCGCCGCGCCCACCGGGCGGGTCAGGCCGGCCAGCGACGCGAGCAGGCCCGCGGTCAGCCAGCGGCCGGTCAGGACCGCGTACAGCGACCAGGCGGCGAGCGCCGTGAACAGCGACTCGCTGTACGCCATCGACTGCACGATGCCGACGGGCAGGACCGCCCACAGCAGCACCGCGCAGACCCCGGCCCGGCTCCCGTACACATGGTCCGCGACCGCGAAGATCCCCCAGGCCGCGGCGAGCGAGGCCAGCGCGCTGACCAGCAGACCCGCGTCCGCGTACGAGAGAGGAGTGACCGCCGCGAAGGCACGCTCCAGCCAGGGCAGCAGCGGGAAGAACGCCAGGTTCGAGTGCACGTCCCCGTTGGGCAGCCGCACCTCATAGCCGTAGCCGAGCTCGGCGACCCGCGTGTACCAGAGGGAGTCCCAGCGGGCGGAGAGCAGCTGGTGCGGGCTCTTGTCCCGGGCCGCGCTCCACACGGCCAGCGTCACCAGGCCCAGCGCACGCACCGCCGCGTATCCGAGGAGAGCGGGTGCGGCACGGCGCCAGGCGGGTCCCGCACGGGGCGGCGCGACGGGCGTCTCAAGATCGGTCACGGGCTCGATTATCGACGCCGCCCGGAACCGGGGACCCCGGCGGGGCGTGCTTGCCGACGGGGGAGCGTGGCGCATGCCACACGTGTCTGAAAGGAACGTGAGAGGTCCGCCACCTGTCCTCGACGGGAACTCGCGTACCCTGACCACTCACTCGCCTTTGTTGCGTGGGTCCGGGACACCGCTCCTCCTGGGCCGCAGCCGCAGGGAGTCCCCACCCAGCGGATCCGCCGAACGCGAGGGAACATCTGGGAGGTACGTACATGTCCGGGACGACCACGGCCGCTGCGCGTTGCCGTCGGGAGACCGGGGCCGGTGCAAACCGCTGGGTCGTCCTCATCGTCCTCTGCGTCAGCCTGCTGCTCGTCGCCGTCGACGCCACCGTGCTGCACGTAGCCGTGCCCGCCGTCACCGAGGACCTCACACCCGGCGCGATAGAGCTGCTCTGGATCGTCGACATCTACCCGCTCGTCTGCGCCTCGCTGCTGATTCTCTTCGGCACGCTGGGCGACCGCGTAGGCCGCAGACGCGTTCTTCTCCTCGGGTACGCGCTCTTCGGCGTCGCATCCGCCATAGCGGCCCTCGCCGACAGTGCGCAGGTGCTGATCGCGGCGCGCGCCCTGCTCGGCGTCGGCGGCGCGATGATCATGCCCGCGACGCTGTCGATTCTGCGGCAGGTCTTTCCCGACCGGCGCGAGCGGGCGCTCGCGATCGGCGTCTGGAGCGCCGTCGCCGCGGTCGGCGCGGCCGTCGGACCGCTGCTCGGCGGGTTCCTGCTCGAACACTTCTGGTGGGGCTCGGTCTTCCTCATCAACATCCCGCTGATGCTCGTCAGCCTGCCCGTCGGGCGGCTGCTGCTGCCCGAGTCGACCGGTGACGGCGACGGGCCGTGGGACGTCGTCGGCGCGCTGATGGCCGCGGCCGGGCTCTTCGGCGTCGTTCTCGGCGTGAAGCGGCTCGGCGGCGGAGAAGCCCCGCTGAGCGTCTTCACGGCGGTGCCGCTTCTCGTGGGCGCCGGTCTGCTCGTCGCCTTCGTACGGCGGCAGCGGCGACGCCGGCATCCGCTGGTCGACCTGAAGATGTTCGCCCGGCCGGCGTTCAGTACGTCCGTGGGGTGCATCGTGCTCGCGATGCTCGCGCTCGTCGGTCTTGAGCTGATCGCCGCGCAGTATCTCCAGCTCGTGCTGGAGCTCTCCCCGCTGGAGACCGGGCTGCGGCTGCTGCCGCTGACCATCGCCGCGATGGCCGCGGGGCTTGTCGGGGCGAAGCTGCTGCAGCGGTTCGGGCCGCGGACCATGGTCTGTTCCGGGTTCTGTCTCACCGCCGCGGCGGTGATCACGCTGACGGGGATGGGGAGCCACGACAACGCTCCGCTGTTGCTGACCGGGTTCGTGCTGCTCGGGTTCGGGCTTGAGGTGACACTCTTCGGGGCGTACGAGTCGATGCTGAGCGAGGCTCCGCAGGAGCAGGCCGGTGGGGCCGCGGCGATCGGGGAGACCTCGTATCAGCTCGGGGCCGGGATCGGGATCGCGCTTCTGGGGAGCGTGATGAATGCGGCGTACTCGCCCGGACTTGCGTCCGTTCCGGGGGTCTCTGCCGGGGAGTCGGCTGCGGCTCGGCATTCCCTGGGGGAGGCGTACGAGGTCGCGGGGCAGTTGGGCGGGGGGCCCGGGGAGGCGTTGCGGCATGCTGCGCGGCATGCGTTCGTGCATGGGCTGCATGTGACGTTGCTGGTGAGTGCGGGGTTGTTGTTGCTGGGGGCGGTGATGGCGCTGCGGTTGCCTCGGGGGATGGAGTGTGGGGCGGCCGGTGTGGAGGTGCCCGGTCCTCGGGAGGCGGAGGCCGGGGCGGGGGCTTCGTTGCGGGTGGAGTCTGTTGGCTGACTGTTTTTGGTGTGGTTGCGCTTTCATGCCTTTCCCGCCCGCACCGCCCGTTGAGGTCGCCAGTCCCGTGCGGGTTTTCCGCGGGACGTCTCGCCGTCGGCGGCCGCGGGTCCGTACGGGGTGAGGCCCTCCAGGCTTCCCCGCCCCGCGCCGCGTGAAGTTGCCCTGGACGTGCGCGACACTGCGTCGTAACGTCGGGCCTCGCCCGTGGTTAACAGTGCTAGTTTTTTGTGCCGGAGGCCTCTGTCGTGTCTGCTTCCTCTTCTTCTCTTTCGTCGAGCTCTTCATCGAAGCTGCCGCCGTTCGATCCCGCTGATCCGCTCGGTGTCGATGATCTGTTGAGTGCGGAGGATCTGGCGGTCCGGGGGACCGTGCGGGCCTGGGCGGCGGATCGGGTGCTGCCGTATGTGGCCGAGTGGTACGAGAAGGGTGAGTTGCCCGGGATCCGGGAGCTGGCGCGGGAGTTGGGGGAGATCGGCGCGCTGGGGATGTCGCTCGACGGGTACGGGTGTGCCGGGGCCTCCGCCGTGCAGTACGGGCTCGCCTGTCTGGAGCTGGAGGCCGCCGACTCGGGGATCCGCTCGCTCGTCTCCGTGCAGGGATCGCTCGCGATGTACGCCATCCACCGCTTCGGGAGCGAGGAGCAGAAGCAGACGTGGCTGCCGCGGATGGCCGCCGGCGAGGTCATCGGGTGCTTTGGGCTCACCGAGCCCGATCATGGATCCGATCCCGGGGGCATGCGTACCTACGCAAAGCGGGACGGCTCCGACTGGGTTCTCACCGGGCGGAAGATGTGGATCACCAACGGGTCCGTGGCGGGCGTGGCCGTGGTGTGGGCTCAGACCGATGACGGGATCCGTGGGTTCGTCGTGCCCACCGACCGTCCCGGGTTCTCCGCGCCCGAGATCAAGCACAAGTGGTCACTGCGTGCCTCGGTCACCAGCGAGTTGGTGCTCGACGAGGTGCGGCTGCCCGCAGACGCGGTTCTGCCGGAGGTCACCGGGCTCAAGGGGCCGCTCAGCTGTCTGTCGCACGCCCGGTACGGAATCGTGTGGGGCGCGATGGGCGCCGCGCGGTCCAGTTTCGAGGCGGCGGTCGAGTACGCCAAGACGCGCGAGCAGTTCGGGCGCCCCATCGGCGGATTCCAGCTCACCCAGGCCAAACTCGCCGACATGGCGGTCGAACTGCACAAGGGCATTCTGCTCGCCCACCATCTGGGGCGGCGCATGGACGCGGGACGACTGCGTCCCGAGCAGGTCAGCTTCGGCAAGCTCAACAACGTACGAGAAGCGATCGACATCTGCCGTACGGCACGGACGATTCTCGGCGCCAACGGAATCTCGCTCGAATACCCCGTGATGCGGCACGCCACGAATCTCGAGTCGGTGCTGACGTACGAAGGCACCGTCGAGATGCACCAGTTGGTACTGGGCAAGGCGCTCACCGGTCTCGACGCGTTCCGGTAGGCGAGTTCCTACCGCGGCGACGAGAGGCGGGCCCGGTGAGCGGCCCTGCTCAGCTCTGGTTGAAGAAGCCGTCCGCGCGGCGGCCGGCGGGCTCCCCGCTGACGATTTCGGTGTCGGCGGGGGTCAGCAGGAAAACCCGGTTCGACACACGCTCGATCGAGCCGCGCAGGCCGAAGATCAGGCCGGCCGCGAAGTCGACGACGCGCTTGGCGTCGGCCGCCTCCATGGCCGTGAGGTTCATGATGACGGGAACGCCGTCGCGGAAGAGCTCGCCGATGCCACGGGCGTCCCGGAAACTGTCCGGGGTGACCGTGCCGATCCGGCGGCCCTTCTCCTCGGCTGCTTCCGACGCCACCTTCACTCGCGGATCCGTGACCCAGGCATCCCTGGCTCCGGTCTCGGACCCTTCTGCGTAATCGTCGTCGTAGTAACGCTCGTCATCGTTGTCGTCGACGAGGCCAAGCCAGGCACTCGCCTTGCGCACCGATCCCATGGACGCCTCCTCTCACAGCGGTCTTTCTTTTCTCCGCATCCCCATGGTCGTGCATGATGCGGATGTCGCGCCAAGGGGATAGACGCCGCGCGGGGGTTTCGTGACGGTACTGGTGCACAGCGAATTCGTCGAGAGGCCGCGTACCCCAAGGGTCGTGCCGTACACCGCTGCTGACTGAGAGTGAAATATGATTCTTCACGGCGGACGGGTGACGGCTGGGGCGTACGGGTGAACGGGTGGTCGGTACGATGCCGCAGCTCAACGTCGTACACACCACGGGGGATCGTCGTGTTCGGAATCGTCAGGCCCTGCAGTCATCGGCTCGGGGAAAGCCTCAAAACCCAATGGATGGCGCATTTGTGCGGGCTGTGTCTCGCACTTCGCGGGGATCACGGACAGTTCGCACGGGTCGTCACGAACTACGACGGCTTGCTGATATCGGTTCTGACGGAGGCTCAGGCCGATCGCGCCACAGGATGGCGGCGCACCGCGGGGCCCTGTCCATTGCGCGGAATGCGGAGCGCTTCGGTCGCCCAGGGTGAGGGAGCCCGGCTCGCCGCCGCCGTCTCGCTGGTGCTCGCCTCCGCGAAGATGCGCGACCACATGGCCGACGGGGACGGGCTGTTGGCCCGTCGGCCCCTGGCACTCGCGGCCCGCAGGGTCGCCACGAACTGGGGGCGGGCGGGCGCTCGTACGGGTTCCGACGTCGGCTTCGACACCGCCGTGCTGGTCGACGCCGTGGACCGGCAGGTGGGTATCGAAGCGCTCGCCGGGCCCGGCACCCCGCTGCTGACCGTCACCGAGCCGACCGAGACCGCGACCGCCGCGGCCTTCGCGCACACCGCGATCCTGGCCGGACGGCCCGGCAACGCGGAGCCGCTCGCCGAGGCCGGCCGGCTCTTCGGACGGCTCGCGCACCTCCTGGACGCCGTGGAGGACAGGGAAACTGACGCCGCGTCGGGCGCCTGGAATCCGCTGACCGCCACCGGTACGCCCCTGCCGGAGGCCCGGCGGCTCGCCGACGACGCCCTGCACGGGATACGGCTCGCGCTGCGGGACGCGGAGTTCACGGACGCGAAGCTGGCGCACGTGCTGCTCGCCCACGAGCTGCGCAACTCGGTGGACCGTACCTTCGGAACCTCCTCCTGCTCGCACCGGGGGGCGGAGCTGTACGGGCCGCCGCCGGGCAATCCGTACGCCCCCTCCGGGCCCGGCGGTCCGCCGCCCCCTCCCGAGCCGCCACGCCGTGACCGGCGCGGACTCCTCGCGGGCTGCGCCGTGTGGATGGGGCTGGCCTGTACGTGCCAGATGTGCTGCTGCGAGTACGACGACCCGTGGAGCGGGGAGCGCAAGGAGGGCATCTGCCGGCGGTGCGACAACTGTGACGACTGCTGCGACGGCTGTGACTGCTGCGGGAACTGCTGTGACGGGTGCGGATGCGATTGCGGCTGCAATTGCTGACCCGCCTGTTCGTCACCGTCGGGCCCGATGGTCTCAGGCCCGACGGTCTCGCGCTGACGGTCTCGGCCTGACGGGTTCAGGTCCGACGGCCGGTCAGTCCTTGTGCTCCGGTGGTGAGATCTCCGTCTTCTCGATCGCCGAGCCGGTCGTGCCCCACTTCTTGAGGATCTGGTCGTACGTGCCGTCCGCGACGAGCCTGTTCACCGCGGCCTGGAACGCGGGGGCCAGTTTCGTGCCCTTCTTGAAAGCGAAGCCGACGTCGAGGCGGTGGAACTCGTTGAGGAACTTCAGCCCTTCCTGCTGGGCGACGGCATGGCGCAGCCCGTTGATGGTGCTCATCACGATGCCGCTGCGACAGAGGAGTGACTCTCCCGACGAGGACGGCGGACGGGAGAGGAAGCCAAAGAGGAAGAAGGCGGGAAGGGAACTGGGAAGCGCGAGGGGAGGGGTGCGCGTGTGAAGGCGTGGAGAGGGTGGAGAAAGGTGGGAAACGCAGAAGGCGCCCGCCCATGAAGGGCTCGGGCGCGCAGGGGGTCAGCTCAACAGGAAGAGGACCACACTCGACCGAAGTCGATGTGGGAGCGCTTGACCAGCCACTGCTGCGGATGCATGGGAGCAAGTGGAACAGGCATCCGGTTTGGCGTCAACTGGCGTGAGACGTACGGCTCACAGTGTGGACGGCCTTGACAGCGAGGGGAAACGCACCCGTAGTCTCGGTGGACGGCCCTGCTGAGGGGCTCGGCCGTACACGCCGTACGACGCCCTCGTGGCGTCGTGTGTTCCGCGTGACCCGTGTGAAGGCACCACCCGTGTTCGACTCGACGTTTCACGGAGCCTTCGCATGTCCTCGCACACCCTTACCAAGGTGGCCGCGCCGCAGGACGCGGTGCCCCTGCGCATCGTCCCCCGCCGCCGCCTCGGCCAGTGGACCGCCGCCGGCGTCGTCCTGATCCTGTTCGGGCTCGCCGTCAACTCCGTCGTCCGCAACGAGGCTTTCCAGTGGGACGTCGTCGGTGACCACTTCACGTCCGCCTCGGTACGTTCGGAGCGCAAGCGATGAGTCAGGTCGCTGTACGCCCCTCGCTGGTGATCGTGGGAGCCGGGCCGCGGGGGACCGGCCTCCTGGAGCGGATCGCCGCCAACGCGCCCGAGTTGTACGGGAGTTCGGGTGGTTCCGGTGATTCGGGCGGCAGCTGGGACGGTTCGGAGGGGCTCGACATCCATCTCGTCGACCCCTACCCGCCGGGCGGCGGCCGTATCTGGCGCGAGGCTCAGTCACCGCTGCTGTGGATGAACTCCGAGGCGCAGGACGTCACGATGTTCACCGACGAGACGGTCGACATGGCCGGACCGGTGCGCGAGGGCCCCACGCTGCACGAGTGGGCCGCACTCGACGGACGCGTCTTCGCGGACCGGCAACGGCAGGGCACGTACATGCGCTGGGTCTACGAGCAGACCGTCGCCGCCCTCCCGCCGGGCATCCGCGTCCACCATCACGCCCGCCGTGCCCTGCGGGTCGTCGGTCCGCGCGAGGGGCGCCAGCAGGTGTGGCTGGAGGGCCGCCCGCGCCCGCTCCTCGCCGACCTGGTCGTCCTCACGCTCGGCCACCTCGATGCGGAACTTGACGATGAACAGCGCGAGTTGGCCGCGTATGCCCGCGCCCACGATCTCGTCCACCTGCCGCCGGACTTCACCGCCGACAGCGACCTGTCCGCGCTGGCGCCGGGCGAACCGGTGCTCGTACGCGGCTTCGGGCTCGCCTTCGTCGACCTGATGGTGCTGCTCACCGAAGGGCGTGGCGGACGCTACGAGACGGGCGCGGACGGGGAGTTGACGTACCGGCCGTCCGGGCGCGAGCCCGTGCTGCACGTCGGTTCGCGGCGCGGAGTTCCGTACCACTCGAAGATCGGCTACGACTGGACCGGCGAACGGCCGCCGCTGCCCCGGTTCTTCGGGCCGGGCGAGGTGGACGCCTTGCTCGCGCGCCCCGGCGGGTTCGACTTCCGGCGGGACGTGTGGCCGCTCGTCGAGAAGGAACTGGGTTTCGCGCACTACCACCGGCTGTTCACGGCACACCCCGGGCGCACGGACATGGCCTGGACGGACTTCGAGGAGAAGTACGCGGCCGGTGACAGCGCCGAGATCCAGGCGCTGGTCGCCTCGGCCGTGCCCGACACCGCCGACCGGTTCGACCCGGCCGCGCTCGACCATCCGCTGGACGGGGTGCGCCATGCCTCGTACGACGAACTCCAGGACGGTCTGCGGGCCTACATCGAAGGGGACCTGACCCGGCGTCACGATTCCTCGCACAGCCCGGACATGGCGGTCTTCCTCGGACTCCTGTCCGTCTACGGGCAGTTGGTGCGGCTCGGTGACATCGGGTCCTGGTGGCACGGCTTCTTCAGCTATCTGGCGTCGGGGCCGCCCGGACCGCGGCTGCGGCAGATGCTCGCCCTGTCCCGGTCGGGGGTGCTCAGGTTCCTGGGTGCCGGCATGACCGTGTCGGCCGCGGACGGTGTCTTCCGGGCCGGGAGCGCCGGTGTGCCGGGGGAGTACGTCGAGGCACGGGCGCTCGTCGAGGCGCGGCTGCCGCATCCCACGGTCGAGCGCACGCGCGACTCGCTGCTGCGCGAGCTGTACGCCGAAGGGGCCGCGGGGACCCCCGAGGGGCTGCTCGCCGTGGACCCCGTCGACGGGCGCGTCCTCGACCGCTCCGGCACCCCGCATCCACGGCGATTCGCGCTCGGACCGCACACCGACGCCCGGGGCTCCGGTGCGTTCACCCGGCCGCGCACGGGAGGGCCCGCCTTCCGGCAGAACGACGCAACGGCGCGCGCCGCACTGGCATTTCTGCGCGCGCTGTCCTGTAGCGCCGCCGCGTAACCACACCCTCCGCCGCCCGGCACCCCCGCTTGTTTCCTTCGCCCAGAGGACTCCCATGTCGCTGACCAGTGATCCACCCCTTGCCAGAACATCCGCCGAGCCCGAGGACTACGGCGCGCTCAAGGTCGTGCCCGTACGCCATCCCTGGCGCTGGGTCGCGGTGATCGTGACCGCCGTGCTGCTCGCCCAGTTCGTCCACGGGCTCGCCACCAACTCCGGCTGGGAGTGGGAGGTGTTCGCCGAGTTCTTCACCGCGGAGGTGATCCTCAAGGCGGTCTGGGTGACGCTACAACTCACCTTCTACGGGACGGCGTTGGGCTTCGCGCTCGGCATCGTCCTCGCGTTCATGCGGCTGTCGGCCAGCCCGTTCCTGAAGGCCGTCTCCTTCGCGTACATCTGGGCGTTCCGGTCGATCCCGCTGATCGTGCAGCTGCTGTTCTGGTTCAACCTCGCCTACCTCTACAAGGAGTTGGAGTTCGGCATCCCCTTCGGGCCCGGCTTCTTCTCCTTCGACACGATGGGCCTGGTCGGCGCGATGAGCGCGGCCGTGCTGGGGCTGGCCCTGCACCAGGCCGCGTACGCCGCGGAGATCGTGCGCGGCGGCGTACTGTCCGTCGACAGCGGGCAGTTGGAGGCGGCCGCCGCGCTCGGCATCCCCAGGCTGCGGCAGATCCGGCGGATCGTGCTGCCGCAGGCGATGCGCTCCATCCTGCCGAACGCCGCCAACGAGGTGATCTCCCTCTTCAAGGGCACCTCGATCGTCTCCGTCATGGCGATCGGCGAGCTCTTCTACCAGGTCCAGGTCATCTACGGACGCAACGGCCGGGTCGTACCGCTGCTCATGGTCGCGACGGCCTGGTACATCCTCCTGACCACCGCGCTCTCGGTCCTCCAGCACTACGTCGAACGGCACTTCGCGAAGGGAAGCACCCGATGAGCGCGCCGCTGACCAAGGACGGGGCGGCCGCCGCCCCCATGGTCGACATCAAGTCCGTGCACAAGAGCTTCGGTTCGCTGGAAGTCCTCAAGGGCGTCGACCTGGAGGTGCGGACCGGTGAGGTCACCGTCATCCTCGGCCCGTCCGGCTCCGGCAAGTCCACGCTGCTGCGGACCATCAACCACCTGGAGAAGGTCGACCAGGGGTGGATCAGCGTGGACGGCTCGCTGGTCGGCTACCGGCGCTCCGGCGACAAGCTGTACGAACTGCGCGAGCGGGAAATCCTCAGGCAGCGCACCCGGATCGGGTTCGTCTTCCAGAACTTCAACCTCTTCCCGCATCTCACGGTGCTGGAGAACATCGTCGAGGCCCCGGTCTCCGCGCTGAAGCGGTCCCGCAAGGACGTCACCGGGACCGCGCGCGGGCTGCTCGACCGGGTCGGACTCGCCGACAAGGCCGACGCCTACCCGAAGCAGCTCTCCGGCGGACAGCAGCAGCGCGTGGCCATCGCCCGCGCGCTCGCCCTGGAGCCGAAACTGCTGCTCTTCGACGAGCCGACGTCCGCGCTCGACCCCGAGCTGGTCGGCGAAGTCCTCGACGTCATCAAGGACCTGGCCCATCAGGGCACCACGATGATCGTCGTCACGCACGAGATCGGTTTCGCCCGCGAGGTCGCCGACACCGTCGTCTTCATGGACGACGGCCGCATCGTCGAACAGGGCACCCCCGGCGACGTACTCGACCGGCCGCGGCACGAACGCACCCGTGCCTTCCTCTCCAAGGTTCTCTGAACCGGCAGCTGTCCGATCGTTCCAACCTCTCTTCCCACACCAGGAGTTCACCCGTGATATCCCGACGTACCCTCGCCGCCTCCGTCGCCGCCCTCGTCGTCGCCCCCCTGCTCAGCGCCTGCGGCGGTGACAGCGACGCGGCGACCGGGACGGGCGGCTCCGGCACCAAGAAGGTCGGCGACGTCAACATCGGCCCGGACCAGAACCGGATCCGCGGCAAGAAGGTCGACGACATCGCCGCGCTCGTCCCGGCTGCGATCCGGGGGCGCGGCACGCTGAAGCTCGGCCAGAGCGCCGACGCCTCGCCGCCACTCGGCTTCTACGCGACCGACGACAAGACCAGAATCGGTTCCGAGATCGACCTCGCGACCCTCGTCGCCGACACCCTCGGACTGAAGCTCGACAACGACGAGGTCTCCTGGGAGAACCTCTTCGTCGGTCTCGACAGCGGCAAGTTCGACGCCGTCTTCTCGAACGTCACGGTCACCGAGGAGCGCAAGGAGAAGTACGACTTCGCGACCTACCGCCTCGACAACATCTCGTTCGAGGCCAAGAAGGGCACCGACTGGAAGATCGAGGGTCCCAAGGATGTGGCGGGCAAGACCATCGCCGTCTCGTCCGGCACCAACCAGGAGAAGATCCTCGTCGACTGGAGCAAGCAGAACGAGAAGGCGGGCCGCAAGCCGGTGTCCATCAAGTACTTCCAGAAGGACACGGACTACTACCTGGCCCTCCAGTCGGGTCGTATCGACGCCTACCTGGGCCCCAGCCCGTCCGCCGCGTACCACGTGGCCTCGGCAGGGCAGTCGCAGATCATCGGCACGCTCTCCGGTGCCGGCGACGACCTCCAGGGCAAGATCGCCGCCACCACGAAGAAGGGGAGCGGGCTCGTCGACGCGTACGCGGCCGCCGTCAACCACGTGATCGAGGACGGCAGTTACGGGCGGGTGCTCAAGCGCTGGGGCCTGTCGAGCGAGGCCGTGCCGAAGTCGGAGATCAACCCGCCCGGCCTGCCGAAGATCTAGGAGATCCCGGGATCCCGGAGCCCCGACGGTCGCGACCGCCGGGGCTCCGGGGAGGTCGCGACCGCCGGCGCCGCGCCGGACGGAATACACCGGCGCGACGCCGCGCTCACACCTCGGGCCGGGCGGAGCCCGTGTGGAAGGGTTGATCACATGACGACGGAACACGGGGCGGCGGACGCGTCCGAGGACTGGAAGCACTGGCACGAGCACCGCACCGGGACGGTGTCCGCGCCCTACGGCCCGCTCGCGCTCAGCGGCACCCACTGGATCGAGGACTATCCGGAGGGGCTACTTCCGGACATGCCCGGCCGGTGGTCCGCGGACGGTGACGCGGTAGTGCTGACGGCCGACGCGGCCGACGGACTCCTCGTGGACGGGGAGCCCTTCGCCGGTGAGGTCAGGCTCGGGGCCGACCCCGGTCCGGCCGTCACGGCCCGGGTCGCGCACGGCGAGCGCCGGTTCGTCGTCCTCGTACGCGAAGGGGTGCTGGGCGTGCGCGACTTCGACCCCGCCTCCCCGGCCCGGCGGGCGTTCCGGGGCATCGAGGCCACGCCGTACGATCCACGCTGGTCGGTGCCGGGCCGTTTCACGCCGTACGGGGAGGACCGGACCGTACGTGTGGCGAACGCCGACGGACGGGAGCGCGGGCTCGGGCTCGGCGGTGAACTCGCCTTCCGGCTGGACGGGCAGGACCTGACCCTTCAGGTGACGGTTCAGGGGGACGGATCGCTGTGGGCTGTTTTCGGCGATGTGACGAGTGGGAACGGCAGTTATCGCTTCCGGTTCCTGCGCCCGGCCGCTCCTGACACCGAGGGGCGCACGACGGTGGACTTCAACCGGGCCCTGCTCCCGCCCTGCGCATTCGCAGGCCACTTCATCTGCCCATTCCCGCCGCCGGGCAATACCCTGAGCGCGGCGATTGCCGCCGGGGAACGCAATCTGCTCCGATAATCCGCACGTAATCCACACACTGCCGTCGTTGAGATCAACTCCCGTGGGACATACGTAAGTTGAACGCCGCACGGCCGAAAGGCGCCCTTGCGCCCGTCGGGTGTGCGGCCAAATACTCCCCCCAGCGCCTTGTCAGGGGCACGGCTTGTCCGGAATCCGGGCATTCTGCCTCTGGCGTGCGCCTCACGGGCCCCGACCCCACGCGGGCCCCCGACTTCCCTTTGGAGGGAACGAACAGTGAGGACCAAGCGCACCACCCCCCGCAGCGGGATAGCGAGACGGACCCGGCTGATCGCCGTCACCTCCGGACTCGTGGCCGCGGCCGCATTCACCATCCCTTCCGCGAACGCGAGCGACGCACAGACGTTCAGCGCCTCCCAGCTGAAGAGCGCCAACTCCTCGGTGCTCAAGGCCGATGTGCCGGGCACCGCCTGGGTGACCGACGCCAAGACCGGCAAGGTCGTCGTCACGGTCGACAGCACCGTCTCCAAGGCCGAGATCGCGAAGATCAAGCGGGCCGCGGGCACCAACGCCGGCGCTCTGCAGATCAAGTACACCCCGGGCAAGTTCAACAAGCTGATCAAGGGTGGCGACGCCATCTATGCGAGTAGCTGGCGCTGCTCCCTCGGCTTCAACGTCAAGAACAGCGCGGGCGCCGACTACTTCGTGACCGCCGGTCACTGCACCGACGGCGCGGGCACCTGGTACTCCAACTCCGGCCGCACCACGGTCCTCGGGCCGACCGCGGGATCCAGCTTCCCGACGAACGACTACGGTCTCGTCCGGTACAGCAACACGAGCATCGCCAAGGAAGGCACCGCGGGCAGCGTGAACATCACCAGCGCCGCCACCCCGGCCGTGGGCACGAACGTCATCCGCACCGGTTCCACCACCGGCACCCGCACCGGACGCGTCACCGCGCTGAACGCGACCGTCAACTACGGCGGCGGCGACATCGTCTACGGCATGATCCAGACCACGGTCTGCGCCGAGCCCGGCGACTCCGGCGGTCCGCTCTACGGCAGCAACGGTGTCGCCTACGGTCTGACCTCCGGCGGCAGCGGCAACTGCACCTCCGGTGGCACCACGTTCTTCCAGCCGGTCACCGAGGCACTGGGCGCCTACGGAGTCAACGTATTCTGACCGGTACGCGACACATCGACACCCGCGTGACCTGACTGCAGCCAGCAGCAGACGAGCCCCCGCCCGCCGTTCGCGGTGCGGGGGCTCGTCCTTGGCCGCGGGGGCCCGCCCGGGTGCAGTGGAAAGACCGGGGGAACAAGGAAGTGGCTTCAGACCGGCAGCGCCACGTACGCCGCAGTCCGCTGCTGTTCACGACACCGCTGGCGCTGCTCGTGGTGCTGGCGCTGGTGCTCCTGTGGGAGATCACGCGCGGCAACGTGACGGGGGAGCTGAGCCGCCAGTGGCCCTGGCGGCTGCGGCTGATGGACACGGACGCGCTGGGCAGCCTGCTGGCGGTCGCCCTCGCCGCGGTGCTCGGCCGGGCGCAGTACGCGCGTACGGTACGGCCCGCGCTGGGCTGGCGTGCGTCCTGGGTGCCCGGCACCTTCGCCCCGGACGAGCCCGCCTGGGAGGTGGGCATCCTGAACGGCGGTCCGCAGCACGCCGTGGTGGAGCGGGTGGAGTACCGACTCGTACCGCACGACGGGTCTCCCGGGGACTGGACCGACCACACGGGGCTGCTGCGGGAACTCGCCGCCATGGGGCTCGTGCACGGCAAGCACTACCGGCAGATGCTCGTCGGCGCGGGCTTCCCCCTGCCGGGCGCCACCGGGTACGAGACCGCGCCCCACGGCGCGTACACCCAGCGGTTCGTCGACGAGATCGACGAGTTGCGGCTTCGGCTGCGGGTGACGGACGCCGTGGGCGACAGCCATGAGCGGGTGATGGACCTGATGCGCGGGGCGCGGCTGGAGCGGCCGGGGGCCGCGGGGAGCGGGCTCATAGTGGGGCCCGGGGTGTGAGGCGGCCCCGGGTGTGAGGCGGCCCCGGGCGTGAGGCGGCCTCGGGTGCGAGGGGCCCCGGGCGTGAGGTGGTGGCCCGGGTCAGGCGTCGGTCCGTGGTGTCGCGCACAGCCAGTCCAGTACGTCCGGGAGGGCCTCCAGGGCTGAGAAGTGGCTGCCCTTCGGGTCCAGGACCGGGCGGGCGCGGGGGATGCGCTCGGCCAGCCACTCGAAGTGGCCCACCGGCGAGAAGGTGTCCTCGGCGCCGTGCCACAGCAGCACGGGGCGGGTGATCTGCGCAGGGTCGAAGCCCCAGTGGCTCAGCAGCGCCAGGGTGTCGTCGAGCCAGCCGTAGGCCGACTCGCGCAGCGCCTCACGGTAGTTGCGCAGCAGCATGTCGCTCACGGCCGGGGTGGCGACGATCCGGCGGTCGGCGTCGGTGAGGCCGTCCTTGACCGACGCGAGGAGCTGTGCCGGGTCCGCGCGGATCGCGGCGGCCCGGGCGGCGAGCCGGTCCGCGAACTCCAGGGGGTCGGTGAGCGCCTGCGTGAACTCCTCGACGTTGGACCTCGCCATCCCGTCGAACCAGTTCAGCCCCTCGGCGACGGGCGGCGCGAGGCTCGCCATCGCCGCCGCCCGTCGCACCCGTGAGGGCAGCAGCGCCGCGCAGGCCAGCGCGTGCGGGGCACCGCCCGAGCGGCCGAGCACCGCGAACCTCCCGAGCCCGAGCCCGTCGGCCAGCGCCGCCACGTCCCGCGCGGCCTGCGCCACCCGGCGTCCGGGACCGCGGTCCGAATCCCCGTACCCCGGCCGGTCGTACGCGATGAACCGCACCCCGGGACGCTCGGCCATCAGCTCCGCAGGCACCGCCCCGTGCCGGCAGCCCGGTGTGCCGTGCAGCAGGATCACCGGGCTGCCGTCCGGGTCCCCCCACTCCTCGAACGCCAGCAGTCGTCCGTCCCGCATCCGTATCCCGTTCGGCACCTCGGTCCTCCATCTCCCCTTCGCGTCCGCGCCGGAGTTACCGTCGAAGTACACACCTGTTGCGCCCGGTACGGACCCTGGGGGTCGTAATGATCGAGGAGCTGGTGACGGCGGGAGTGGCTCTCGCGTCCGTCGGAACGGTGTACGCGATGGCGGCGGCCCGCGTCGTCAAACAGTACGAACGGGGCGTGGTGCTCCGCCTCGGCAAACTGCGATCCGGGGTGCGTGGTCCGGGATTCACCATGATCGTGCCCTTCGTGGACCGGCTCCAGAAGGTCAACATGCAGATCGTGACGATGCCGGTACCCGCGCAGGAGGGCATCACCCGGGACAACGTCACGGTGCGGGTAGACGCCGTCGTCTACTTCAAGGTGGTGTCCGCCGCGGACGCGGTCATCCGGGTCGAGGACTACCGCTTCGCGGTCTCGCAGATGGCGCAGACGTCGCTGCGCTCGATCATCGGCAAGAGCGAGCTGGACGATCTGCTCGCCGACCGCGAGAAGCTCAACCAGGGCCTGGAGCTGATGATCGACAGCCCTGCCGTGGAGTGGGGCGTCTCGATCGACCGCGTCGAGATCAAGGACGTGTCGCTGCCGGAGACGATGAAGCGGTCGATGGCCCGGCAGGCGGAGGCCGACCGTGAGCGACGGGCCCGGGTCATCAACGCCGACGCCGAGCTCCAGGCCTCCAAGAAACTGGCGGAAGCCGCCGGAGTGATGTCCGAGCAGCCCGCCGCGCTCCAACTCCGGCTGCTGCAGACCGTGGTGGCGGTCGCGGCCGAGAAGAACTCCACGCTCGTCCTGCCCTTCCCCGTCGAGTTGCTGCGGTTCCTGGAGCGGGCGCAGCAGCCGGCGCAACAGGCGGCGCCTCCCGCGCCCCAGGTGCAGCAGCCTTCGGACCAAACGGCTCAGACACAGCCGTCGTTGCCCGAGGCGCAGCAGCGTCCGATCCAGCCGCAGGAGCTCTCGACGCAGGCGCAACAGCTGTTGGCGCAGTGGCAGCAATCGATGCAGGAGCAACTCCCGCCCGTCGAGACACCGTTGGATCCGGGCTTCGGAGGGTCGAAATCCGGACAGGACTAGACCTCACAGGCTGCCGTTAGTTACTCGCTCGTAGTGTTTGCTATGGGAATCGACGTGGTGAGACGGCTACTTGTCAACGCGCGTCAACCATGCGGGGGCGCGCGTCCGTTGTGGCACGCGCGTCCTGAAGTCGACCTTGTGTGCTCCCGTACGGCCTCGGAATAGTGGGCGGCGTCCGTTGGCATGGACGCGGCTTTTATTGTGAGTCGGGCCCATGTCCGTACACCTTTCGGTCCCGGTGGCCCCCCACGGCCGCCGTTTCCGACCCCCCACAGGAGGACACAAGTTGAAGCACCGACGCATACCCAAGCGGCGGGCGGCCGTGGCAGGTGCGGGCATCGCCGCACTGGTCGCCGCGGGAGTCACCTTGCAGAGTGCGAACGCGAGTGAGACCGCACCCGCTCCCGAGCTCAAGACCCTCTCGGTTACGGCGGCCGGAAAGCTCGCCTCGACGCTCGGCAAGGACCTCGGCACGGACGCGGCGGGAACGTATTACGACGCGAAGGCGAAGAGCCTCGTCGTCAACGTGCTCGACGAGGCCGCGGCCGAGACCGTCGAGTCGGCCGGCGCCAAGGCCAGAATCGTCGAGAACTCCCTCGCCGAACTGAAGGGCGCCCGTACGACGCTGAAGCAGGACGCGACCATCCCCGGCACCTCGTGGGCGGTCGACCCGGCGACGAACAAGGTCGTCGTCACCGCGGACCGTACGGTCAAGGGCGCGAAGCTGGCGCAGCTGACCAAGGTCGTCGACGGGCTCGGCGCCAAGGCCGAACTCAAGACCACGAAGGGGGAGTTCAAGCCCTTCATCGCCGGCGGTGACGCCATCACCGGCGGCAGCGGCCGCTGCTCGCTCGGCTTCAACGTGGTCAAGGGCGGCGAGCCGTTCTTCCTCACCGCCGGGCACTGCACCGAGGGCATCACCAACTGGTCCGACTCGTCCGGCACCGAGATCGGTGAGAACGCGGACTCCAGCTTCCCCGACAACGACTACGGCCTGGTGAAGTACACCGCGGACGTGGACCACCCGAGCGAGGTGAACCTCTACAACGGTTCCGCTCAGGAGATCACGGGTGCGGCGGAGGCGACCGTCGGGATGGAGGTCACCCGCAGCGGGTCCACCACCCAGGTGCACGACGGGTCGGTGACCGGTCTTGACGCCACCGTGAACTACGGCAACGGCGACATCGTGAACGGGCTCATCCAGACCGACGTGTGCGCGGAGCCGGGTGACAGCGGCGGGTCGCTGTTCTCGGGCAGCAGCGCGATCGGACTCACGTCTGGTGGCAGCGGGGACTGCACCTCCGGTGGGGAGACGTTCTTCCAGCCGGTCACCGAGGCGCTGTCCGCCACGGGTACCGAGATCGGCTGACGGTTCCGTCGCGGGTCTCCGAAAGCCCCGCTCCCGCTCGCGCGGGGGCGGGGCTTTTCGGGTCGGGTGCTTCGTGCGGGCCGGCCGAGGCGGGGTGCGCAGTTCCCCGCGCCCCTAAGAGCTACGGGGCTGAGCCTTGCTCCGTAGCGAGCCCGCGATGAGTGTGACCGCGCTGCCGACTGCCGCCCAGGCCGAGAGGACCAGGAGCGAGGCTGTCGTGTCGTTGCCCTTGAAGTAGGCGATCGAGCGGGCCGTCCAGGTGCCGGCGCCCGGGGGGAGGGCGGGGCCGATCGCCCTCCAGAAGGGCGGGAGCATCGGGGGCGGAAGGGCGCCGCCCGCGCTCGGGTTGCCCAGGATCACGATCAGCAGGACGGCCACTCCGATGCCGACGATCCCGAAGAGGCACTGGAACGCGAGCGTGGCCGCTCCCACCGCGAAGGTGATCAGCGCGCCGAGACCCCAGAGGGCCCAGACGCTGCCCAGCAGGGCTCCCAGGACCGGTCCGACGATGAGCGCGCCGCCGAGTCCGCCGACGATCGCGAACAGAGCCATGGCGGCGAGCCGGATCGTCGCGCGCCGGGGGTTGGCCGGCCGTGCGCCCGCGCTGATCGCCAACGCCGACGCGCACAGATAGCCGCCCACGCACCAGCCGACGACCAGGTAGAAGGTGGTGAGCCCGTTGGCGTCCTGCGTGTCGGCCGGGACCACGTCGACGGTTCTCACCGCGCGCCCCTGGTCCTTCTCCAGCCCGGTGACGAGCGCGATCAGTGCGCTGGTCAGGACCTTGCCGCCGCCGGACGCGACCAGCAGGGTGTCGGTGGTGCCCGCCGGGTCGATCACAAGGGCGCCGTCGATGTCGCGGTTCACGATCTGATCGCGTGCCGTCTCCCGGTCAGGGAGCGCGCGAGGGTCCAGGGGCTTGCCGGGGAGCTGCTTCAGACGGGTCACCGCCTGGTCCGCGGCGGCTCCCGGGGCGACCACCCCGAACGCCACGTCCTTCGGTTTCGGGTTGTGCAGCGCCCCCACATAGGAGGCGATGAAGAGCAGTTGCAGGGCGACCACACCGATGACGAGCAGCGTGGCCCGCGGAGTGACTCCGTCCTTCACCTCTTCGAGGAAGGTTCGGCGTGGGGCCCCGGCTGTCTGTGTCATGCCCCCACGGTCCGAGCCGCCCGGCGTTTGCGCAGGTGGGACGGGGCCGAACGGATGTCGCACACATGTTCGGGAATTGGTCTATGGTGGGGGTGAGGGAGTAGGGAACAAACGTTCGAGGGCTGGCGTGGGAGCCCCTGGGAGTGGTGGAGGTGCGCGTGCCGGGTTTCACGCATCTGCACACCGTTTCCGGGTTCTCCCTGCGGCACGGGGCCTCGCACCCGGAGCGCCTCGCCGAGCGCGCCTCCGAGCGGGGCATGGACGCACTCGCCCTCACCGACCGGGACACCCTCGCGGGCACGGTCCGCTTCGCCAAGGCCTGTGCCGCCCAGGGCGTGCGTCCACTGTTCGGGGTCGACCTCGCGGTCGAGGAGCCCGTGCGGGTCCGGACTCCCGTACGAGTCCGGGAGTCCGCGCGGGCCCAGGAGCCCGCGCGAGCCCGGGGGCCCGTACGGGATGGGGAGTCCGTACGGGCCGGTGGGTCCGTAAGAGGGGAGCGGCGGCGGGCTCCCGTGCGGGGTGGTGCCTTCATCGATGAGTCGGCGCCTCGGGTGACCTTCCTCGCCCGGGACGGCGCGAAGGGCTGGGCCGAGCTCTGCAGAATCGTTACTGCATCGCATGCGGGCGACACGGACGGGCCGCTGCTGCCCTGGGCGGACAACCACGCCGACGGCCTGACCGTCCTGCTCGGGCCCGCCTCCGACGTCGGCCGGGCGCTCGTCGCCGGGCGCCCCGACCGGGCCGCGAAACTGCTCGTGCCCTGGCGGGAGGTCTACGGCGACGCCCTGCGTCTCGAAGCGATCTGGCACGGGCGCGAGGGAACCGGCCCCGGCTCACTGCGGCTGGCCGCCCGTACCGTCGGCTTCGCCGCCGAGCAGCAGGTGCGGCCGGTGCTCAGCAACGCCGTCCGGTACGCCGACCCGGGCATGGGCCCGGTCGCCGACGTCCTGGACGCCGCCCGCCGGCTCGTGCCGGTCGACCCCCGCAAGGAGCTGGACAGCGGAGAGGCCTGGCTCAAGGACGCGGGCGCCATGCTCGGCGCCGCCGAACGGATCGTCGAGGCCGCGGGCTATCGCCGCGACACCGCGTACCGGCTGCTCGAACAGACGCGGGCCACCGCCGCCGAGTGCCTCGTCGACCCGGAGGACGACCTCGGCCTCGGTGCCGTGCACTTCCCCGAGCCGCATCTCGTCGGCGCCGGACGCCGTACCGCGCAGCGTGTGCTGGCCTCGCGGGCGGCGGCGGGGATGGTGCGGCGCGGCTACGATCGTTCTTCCGAAGCACGTGGTTACTGGGAGCGGATGCACCGAGAGCTGGACATCATCGCCCACCACAACTTCGCCTCCTACTTCCTGACGGTCGCTCAGGTCGTGGACGACGTGCGGGAGATGGGCATCCGGGTCGCCGCGCGCGGCTCCGGGGCGGGCTCGCTCGTCAACCACCTCCTCGGCATCGCGCACGCCGACCCCGTGGCGCACGGACTGCTGATGGAACGCTTCCTGTCCAAGCGCCGCCCGGTCCTGCCCGACATCGACATCGACGTGGAGTCCGCGCGCCGGCTTGAGGTCTACCGTGCGATCATCGGCCGGTTCGGCACCGAGCGGGTCGCGACCGTGGCGATGCCGGAGACGTACCGGGTGCGCCATGCGGTACGGGACGTCGGCGCGGCCCTCTCCATGGACCCGGCCGACATCGACCGCATCGCCAAGTCCTTCCCGCACATCCGCGCCCGCGACGCCCGCGCCGCACTGGAGGAACTGCCCGAACTGCGGTCTCTGGCAGGGGAGATGGAGAAGTACGGGCGGCTGTGGGAACTCGTGGAGGCGCTGGACGCCCTGCCGCGCGGAGTCGCCATGCACCCGTGCGGAGTGCTCCTCTCCGACGCCTCGCTCCTCGCCCGTACACCCGTCATGCCGACCAGCGGCGAGGGGTTCCCCATGTCGCAGTTCGACAAAGAGGACGTCGAGGACCTCGGGTTGCTCAAACTGGATGTGCTGGGTGTGCGCATGCAGTCCGCGATGGCGCACGCGGTGGCCGAGGTGGAGCGGGCCACGGGGGACCGGGTCGACCTGGACGCCGTCGAGGAGGGCGACCCCGCCACGTATCAACTCATCCGGTCCGCCGAGACGTTGGGCTGCTTCCAGATCGAGTCGCCGGGCCAGCGGGACCTGGTGGGCAGGCTGCAGCCCGCGACCTTCCACGATCTCGTCGTCGACATCTCCCTCTTCCGGCCGGGGCCGGTCGCGGCCGACATGGTGCGGCCGTTCATCGAGGCGCGGCACGGCCGGGCGCCGGTCCGCTTCCCGCACCCGGATCTGGCGGAGCCGCTGAGGAGCACGTACGGGGTCGTGGTCTTCCACGAGCAGATCATCGACATCGTCGACATCATGACCGGCTGCGGGCGCGACGAGGCGGACCGGGTGCGACGAGGGCTGTCCGACCCCGAGTCGCAGGGACGGATCCGCTTCTGGTTCGCGCAGCACGCGGCCGCCCGGGGGTACGACGCGGAGACGATCGCCCGTACGTGGGAGATCGTCGAGGCCTTCGGGTCGTACGGCTTCTGCAAGGCGCACGCGGTCGCCTTCGCCGTGCCGACGTACCAGTCGGCCTGGCTGAAGGCGCATCACCCGGCCGCCTTCTACGCCGGGCTGCTGACGCACGATCCCGGAATGTATCCGAAGCGGCTGCTGCTCGCGGACGCGCGGCGGCGGGGGGTGCCGATCCTGCCGTTGGACGTGAACCGGTCGGCGGTCGCACACCGTATCGAACTGGTGTCTGAATCTGAGAGGTTCGAAGGAGCGGCCGGGAAGATCTCCGGAGGGTCCGGGAAGGCCTGGGGTGTGCGGCTCGCGCTCTCCGACGTGCACGGCATCAGCGAGGCCGAGGCGGTGCGGATCGCGGACGGGCAGCCGTACGCCTCGCTGCTCGACTTCTGGGAACGGGCCCGGCCGAGCCGTCCGCTGGCCCAACGGCTCGCGCAGGTCGGGGCGTTGGACGCCTTCGGTGCCAACCGCCGTGACCTGCAACTGCACTTGACCGAGCTGCACCGGGGGGCGCGTGCTGGTCGCGCAAACCAACTTCCCCTGGCCGGTGGCCAGAAGACCGCACCGGCCGGGCTGCCCGACCTCTCCCCGTCGGAGCGGCTCAGTGCCGAACTGGGTGTGCTCTCCATGGATGCCTCACGCAATCTGATGGACGATCACCGGGCGTTCCTGGAGGAACTGGGCGTGGTCACCGCGCGCCGGCTGCGGGCGGCACGGCACGGTGAGACGGTCCTGGTCGCGGGCGCCAAGGCGGCCACCCAGACCCCGCCGATCCGCTCCGGCAAGCGGGTCATCTTCACCACCCTGGACGACGGCACGGGCCTGGTCGACCTCGCCTTCTTCGACGACTCCCACGACGCGTGCGCGCACACCGTCTTCCACTCCTGGCTCCTGCTCGTACGCGGAGTGGTGCAGCGGCGCGGCCCGCGCAGCCTCAGCGTGGTCGGGGCGGCCGCCTGGAACCTCGCCGACCTGGTGGAACTGCGGCGCGAGGAAGGCCTGGACGGAGTGGCCCTGCGGCTGGCCGAGCCGCAAGGGGAGGACGGGACCGAGGGCGGCTCGCGGGACACGGGAGATCCGACGGGCGGACGTCGAATCCAGATGCCCACGGGATACGAAATGCATCCGTGGGCCGATCTGCGCCCGGCGGGCGAAGGGCCCGCCGGTGGAAAGAAGTTGTGGCACCAGAGCCCGGGGAGTGCGGGATGACCATCCTCTGCGTACGTTTCCAGCTGCCCCCGGCGTCCGAGGCCGCCCTGCCCGGGCTCCTCGGCACGCTGGAGGAATTCACCCCCGTCGTCGAGGCGCTGCCGCCCGACGGAGCGCTGGCCGATCTGCGGGGCGCCGAGCGGTACTTCAAGCGGGACGTCGAGGAACTGGCCTCGCTGATCCGGGTACGGGCGCTCGCCTGGCACGGCGTCGACTGTGTGATCGGGGCCGGACCCGGGCCGATGTTCGCACGGATGGCCATGCGGGAAGCCGCCCCCGGAACGACCCGTGTGGTGCCCGAAGACCCCTGCGCCCTCGCGGAGTTCCTGTCGGAACAGCCCGTGCGGGCGCTGCCCGGAGTTGGCACCGCCACCGCCCGCACCCTGTGCGAGTACGGCCTGGACAGTGTCGGCAAGGTCGCCGCCGCGCCCCTGTCCACACTGCAACGGCTCACCAGCGCCCGCACGGGCCGCGAACTGCACGAGATGGCGCAGGGCATCGACCGCGGCCGGGTCGTACCGAACGCCGTCTCCCTCCCCCACTCTCGGCTTCGCTCGAGCGGGGGGACCCCCATGCTCGCCGCTGAACGGCCCTTCCCGCGCGACGAGTTGGACCCGGACCAGCACCGGCGCGCCCTGCTCTCCGCCGCCGAGGAACTGGGCGCCCGGCTGCGCGCCCTGGAGAAGGTGTGCCGCACGCTCACCCTCACCGTCCGCTACGCCGACCTCCCCCATTCCCGAACAGGATCGAGCGGGAGGACCCCCGTTACGACGACCCGCAGCCGCACGCTCCCCGAGCCGACCGCCCACTCCTCGGCGCTCACCGACGCCGCGTACCGCATGTACGAGGCGCTCGGGCTGCAGCGAGCCCGGGTCCGCGGCATCGTCCTGCGTGCCGAGGGGCTTGACCCTGCCGAACAGGCCTCCTATCAGCTCACCTTCGACCCGGTGGACGAGAAGGTCCGGCGGGTGGAGGAAGTGGCGGACCGGGTCCGGGCGAAGTTCGGACCGCGGGCGATCACGCCGGGGGCGTTGGTGGCGTGACGCTCCGCGGGGAAGCGAGTGGGGGCTGCGGGTCGGTTGGGAGCTGCGGGCCGGATGCGGCTGGTCGCGCAGTTCCCGCGCCCCTTACGGGGCGCGCCCCCGGCGCACCCATTCGGTCAGTTGGCCCACGGCGGAGTGATGACCGTGCCGTCCGCCAGCTTCGCCTGGAGGCCGATCGATGTGGTGACCCAGGAGATCGCGGTCTCCTCGGTCGGGTTCTCCACGGCGAGTGTCGCGCCGGGATTGATGATCACCGTGTCGCCCGCGGCGATCCGTTCGGTGCTGCCGTCGAGGGTCATCAGCAGTTCGCCGGACAGGAGATGGAAGATCTCCTCGCGGTTGACCGTGTGCGCGGGCGCCTTCGTGCCTGCGGGGATCTCGCCCCGCCAGGCGCACAGTTCTCTGCTCCCGCTGAGGGGAGTGGCGTACGAGACGAAGCGTGCGCCGTGGATCTCGTGGACGACGGCTTCTGACGAGCGGACTACGGGCACGGCTGCCTCCAGCGGTGAATGGTGGTGGTGAACAGTGGCGCTGAAACAGTGATGGTGAATGGTCAAGCTGCTTGACTATATGGCTCCATGGTCAAGCTGCTTGACCAATTCGTCAAGGGTGTTTCAATGCGTGCGTGCAGAACTCCGAGGCCATGGCCCTGTCCGCCGCGCTGCTCGCCGTCGCCGGCGAGCTCACCCAGCGCATCCATGAGGGTGTCGTCGCCCGTGGCTTCGAGGGGGTTCGGCCCGCGCACGGGTTCGCGTTCGCGCGGCTCGCGCCCGGCGGGGCGACGGTCACGGAACTGGCCGCCCATCTGGGCGTGACCAAGCAGGCCGCGAGTCAACTTGTCGACGAGATCGTCCGCAGGGGGTACGCCGAGCGGCGCCCGCACCCCGATGACGCGCGCGCCCGGCTGGTCGTGCTGACCGAGCAGGGCTGGGCCTGTACGCGGGCGGCCGAGGAAGCGGCCGCGGAAGCCGTCGGCCCCTGGGTCGAACTGCTTGGCGAGGGTGAAGTCCGGGCGTTGCGTGACCGTTTGCTGCGCATTGCGCCCTACGGTCCCATCAGGCCCGCCTGGTGACGGTTCCACGGCACGTGTCAGTGCTCCCGGCCAGCACCGGAAGTTTTTACTGACGCGTAACTTCACACTTCTACTACTCACTCGTAACTTGGCAAAAGAACAGCATCCTCGTGATCCGGATCACAGGGCGTACGCCATCGCAACTCCCTTGAGCCGCAAGGAGATCACTCGATGCTGCCCTGGAAACGCCTGCTCAGACCCCTGGCCGTGCTGCTGCTGACCGCCGCGGTCACCGTCGTCCCCACCACCACCGTCGCCACCGCCGCCACCGATCAGGCCGAGGCCGCGCCGAGCCGTGGCTGGAACGACTACTCCTGCAAGCCGTCCGCCGCCCACCCGCGCCCCGTCGTCCTCGTCCACGGCACCTTCGCCAACTCCGTCGACAACTGGCTGGGCCTCGCGCCCTACCTCGTGAACCGCGACTACTGCGTCTTCGCCCTCGACTACGGGCAACTGCCCGGCGTGCCGTTCTTCAACGGCCTCGGTCCCATCGACAAGTCGGCGGAGCAGCTCAAGGCCTTCGTCGACAAAGTGCTCACCGCGACCGGAGCGGTAAAGGCCGATCTCGTCGGCCACTCGCAGGGCGGCATGATGCCCCGCCACTATCTGAAGTTCCTCGGCGGAGCGGCCAAGGTGAACGCCCTCGTCGGGATCGCCCCCGACAACCACGGCACCACCCTGAACGGACTCGCCCAACTGCTCGACCACTTCCCCGGCGCGGCCGACCTGCTCTCCACCGCGACCCCCGCCCTCGCCGACCAGGTGGCCGGATCCGCCTTCCTGGCCAAGCTCAACGCGGGCGGCGACACCGTCCCCGGTGTCCGCTACACGGTCATCGCCACCAAGTACGACGAGGTCGTCACGCCGTACCGCTCGCAGTACCTCGACGGTCCGAACGTACGCAACGTCCTGATCCAGGACCTGTGTGCGGTCGACCTCTCCGAACACGCCGCGATCGGGCTCATCGACCGGATCGCCTTCCATGAGGTGGCGAACGCATTGGACCCGGCACGCGCCACCCCGACGACCTGCCTGTCGGCAATCGGCTAGGGCTACGTGAATACTGCGGGCCGACCGTGGCTGGTCGCGCCCACGCGGCGGAGCCGCACATTGATACGGCCCCGCGCCCCTGAAGGGGCGGCCCGTAGCTTCCGTACCGTCCGCAGGCCGCAGGCCCTATCGGCTGTGGCGGCCGCCACTCACCGCACGGCGGCGGACCGACGCGAACAGCGCCGCCGCGCCGATGGCCAGCGCGGCCGCCCCACCGATCGCGTACGGAGTGGTGTTCGAACCGCCGGTCTCGGCGAGGTTCTCCGAACCGCCGGCGGGCTCGGCGTCGCTCGCGGAGTCGTCCGCTGCCTCGGAGAGTGTCGCCGAGGCGGCGGAACCGGCGTCGGAGGCGGAGCCCGAGGCGGTGTCCGCGGCCGCCGTGACCGTGGCCTGGGTCTTCGGGTCGTCGTCGCCGTGACCGCCGTGCTCCACCGACGACTCGTCGGTGCCGTCCGCGATCTCCTGGTCGGACGGTGCCGACGCGGTCGGGGCCGTGGAGGCCTCGGTGCCGCCCCCGTTTCCACTCCCGCCCTCCCCGAACACGACGTCCGAGCAGGTGTAGAAGGCCTCGGGGGAGTCCGAGCGCTGCCAGATCGAATAGACGAGGTGGCGGCCCGACTTGACCGGGACGACGCCGTCGAAGACGTAGTCGCCGCTCTCCATCCGCGGGTCGGTGACCTTGAGGAAGGGCTTCGACTCCAGGTCCGACCACTTCAGGGGCTTCGTCGGGTCGTAGCCGTCCTTGGTGACGTACAGCTCGAACGAGCCCTTGTGCGGGGCGGTTCCCTTGTAGCGGAAGGTGCGGTTGCCCGAGGTCAGCCGGGTGGCCGGCCAGTCGGCGCGGGCCAGGTCGAGGCCCTTGAACTTGTCGTTGCCCGCGCTGCACAGCTTTCCGTCGGGGATGATCTCCTTCGACTTCCCGGCCGCGTTCGCGATGTTGACCCCGTTCCAGTCGTAGAGGGCCTGCGTGCCGCCGGCCGCGACCGCCGCCTTGCAGGCGGCGGACCTCGGGTTCTCCGGACCCTCCGCGAAGCAGCCCGCGACCCTGCTCACCGGGTCGGTCATCGAGCCGTGCGCGACCGCCGGGGCGGCGGCAAGCCCGGTCAGGGCGAGCGGGGCGACACCGACGGCGGCGACCGTGGCGAGGCGGGTGCGGGTGGCCTTGCGGCGAGCGGACATGGGGAACTCCTCGAAGCGGGTCCGGGGTGCTTGTGATGCCTGGGGGCGATCAGCAAGCTAGCCCCTCGAAACCGCGAAATCGCCTGCTGGGAGGGGGTGAAGGCGATCCTTATGGTCCGCTTAAGGGGGTGCTGAGACTGCGATCAGGTAGGTATCGTTCCAGCCATGACGAAGACTCCGGAAGGAGCCCCGGCGGACACTCCGTACGAGGCTCGGATCCGCCCCGCCGTCGCCTCCGACACGGCTGCCGTGAAGGCCGTGACCGACGCGGCCTACCGCCCCTATATAGAGCGGATCGGAGTGGTTCCGCAGCCCATGGAGGCGGACCACGCGGCCGACGTCGCCGCGGGGCGGGTGTTCGTCACGGGGGAGCCCGTGACCGGACTCGTGGTGGTCGAGGCGCACGAGGACCATCTGTTCCTCGACAGCATCGCCGTCCACCCGGACGCCCATGGGCAGGGCGTGGGGCGCCGCCTCCTGGACTTCGTGGACGCACACGCGCGTGCGCTCGGACTGCCCGAGGTCAGGCTCTACACGAACGCGCTGATGTGGGAGAACCAGAAGATCTACCCGAAGTACGGGTACGAACTCGTGGAGCGCCGCGTGGACGGGCCGTACGACCGCCTCCACTACCGCAAGCGGCTGGCGCCCTGACGGGCTCCCGGCGTCGCGACGGCACCTGGCGCCGTGACGGCTCAGCCGTCCGGCCACCACGTGCGTGCGATGTCCTTTCGGACCTCCGGGCGCTCGGCGGGGCGCTCGTCGGTGTCATCCCGCACGCGACGGGAGTCCGACTTCCTCAGGGGCTTCTGCACGGTTACACGGCGCATGGCTGCCTCCTTGCATCTACCGGGTTCCGCGTTTGTACGGAGGTAGACCGTTCCGGGGAGAGTGACTCATCGGTGCCCGCTTGTCAGTGGCGGTAGTCACGTTTCACCTGTGAGTCCACATGCCGGACAACTGGGGGTTCCGCGCAGTTCTGACGCAGGTCCGGCGCAGTTCTGTCGTGGGCCCGTTGTCAGTGGCGGGTGTCACTCTGGGCACATGACGAGTAACAGCGCAGGCGAAGAAGTGAAGACCGAAGAAGTGAAGACCGAACAAGTGAATATCGGTGAAGAGCGGCCTGGAGTCGACTGGGACGCCGAGTCCGCGACGTTCGACGACGAGCCCGACCACGGACTGCGGGATCCCGCCGTGCGCGAGGCCTGGGCGGCCAGGCTGCGCGGCTGGCTGCCCCGCGGCCCGGCCGACGTGCTCGATCTGGGCTGTGGCACCGGCAGCCTGTCGCTCCTCGCGTCCGAACAGCGGCACCGGGTCACGGGTGTCGACTCCTCGCCGCGCATGGTCGACCTCGCCCGCGCCAAGCTGGCCGGGCGTGACGCGGCGTTCCTGGTCGGGGACGCGGCCGCCCCGCCGGTCGGGGAGCAGCGCTTCGACGTCGTCCTCGTCCGCCATGTGCTGTGGACGCTGCCCGATCCCGGCCGCGTCCTGCGGCGCTGGCGCGGGCTGCTCCGCCCCGGCGGACGGCTCGTGCTCATAGAGGGTGTCTGGGGGACGGTGAGCCCGGTCGGCATATCCGCCGACCGGCTGACCGGACTGCTCGCACCCCTTGCGGAGGACGTCCGCGTGGAGCCGCTGTCGGACGACCCGCTGCTGTGGGGACGAGAGGTGGAGGACGAGCGGTACGCGGTGGTGGCCGTGCCCTGAGTGCTGCCGGGCGAGGCTGCCGGGGTGGCTCCCCGGGCTGCCGGGGGTGCGCTGCCGGGGGTGCGCTGCCGGGGTGAGAGCGGTGCTGCCTGGGCGCCTCGGACCGGCCCTAGGTCAGGAGCGCCTCGAAGCCGCCCTCGCGGGCGCGGAGTTCGAGCTCGTCCAGGGCGGACCGGGCGGCGGCCGCGGCCTGCGGATCGGTGGTCTCCAGACCGCTCTCCGTGAACTCGTCCTCGTCCAGACGCAGTACGGCCCTGCCGTCGGCGGAGCGCCACAGGTCGAGGTCGAGGTCCTCGACGACCAGTTCGCCCTCGGAGACGGAGGCAGGGCGGGTGATGTCGCAGTACCAGCCCTTCAGTACGCCCTCGGGACCACGGACCTCCTTCACCGCGTACCAGCGGTCGCGCCAGTAGTGCTCGGTGAAGACGTCGCCCGGTTCGAAGCGTACGAATCCGAAGTCGCGGACACCGGCACCGGCCCAGGCCGCTCGGACGATGACGTGGGTGCCGTCGTCGTGCAGCAGCTCGGCCGGGTAACGGATCTTCGTACGGCCCGCTTTGACCAGGACGATGTCCAACTGGAGGGGGGAATCAGACGAGTTCACGGACATGTTGCACCTCCGTGGCGCAGATCTCGTAGCCGAACCACTTGTTGACCGCGAGCATCGGTTCGTTGCCCGCGTCGTTGGCCGTGAACGCCTCCGTGAAGCCGGCCGCGCGGGCGCGGTGCAGGGAGTCGTTCTTGGCGAGCTTGGCGAGGCCGCGGCCGCGGTGGGCCCGGGCCGTGCCGGTCATCACGGTGCCGTAGCGGGTGCCGCCGTCGGTACGGGCGGCGCTGAACGCCGCGGGGCGGCCGTCGACGACCGCGACCGAGGTCAGCTCATGGCTGAGGAGGGGATGGTGCCAGGTCTCCTTCAGCCAGGCCTCGTAGTCCGTGAACTCGTGGGAGATGTCGCTCGGTTCGTCCAGCAGGGTCTCCGCGTCCAGGTCGAACAGCGGGCGGGGATCGTCCGCGAAGTCCGCTGCCGTGCGCAGCTCGACGTCCGCGGGCGGCTCCCGGCGCGGCGGCAGTGTGCAGGTCGCCAGGTCCAGGCGGAGGAAGTGCGCGGAGCGACGGGGGAGGTAGCCGCGCTTCTCCGCGAAGGCGCGGTTCGCCGGCTCGTCCACGACCCGGACGAAGAGCTTGGTCGCGTCCAGCGCGGCGAGCCGCTCCTCGGCGGTCCTCACGAGGAGCGAGCCCGCGCCCCGGCCCTGGCGGTCCGGGTGCACGTACACGTTCAGATAGCCCTGGCCGGGCTGCGGGCTGTCGTACACGAGGCCGACCTGGGCCGTGCCGACGAGTTCGCCGTCCTCCTCCGCGACCAGCGGCTGGAAGTGGGCGTCGGGGTGGACGTTCGCGGCGTCGTACGTGATGGCTTCGGGGGTGGAGAGCATGAAGGGGAGTGCCAGGTGCCGTATACGGGCGAAGCCCTCGGCGTCTCCCTTGCGGAAGTCGCGGACGATCACAGTCATGACGTCGCACGCTACGTGAGCGGTGAGGCCGGGTGCCTCTCATTTTCCCGCGGGTGCGGGACAATCACTGCGTGACGCTGAAGATCGACATCAAGGACGACGCGGGGATCGCGCCCTACGAGCAGGTGCGCGCCCAGATTTCAGAACAGGCGCGGGCCGGGGCGCTGCCGGTGGGGTACCGGCTGCCGACCGTGCGAGGGCTGGCCGAGGAACTCGGCCTCGCCGCCAACACGGTTGCCAAGGCCTACCGGGCTCTTGAGTCGGACGGGGTCATCGAGACACGGGGGCGCAACGGAACGTTCGTCGCTGCCGCGGGCTCGGCGGCGGAGCGGGAAGCGGCGTCCGCCGCGCAGGCCTACGCCGATCGCGTGCGGCGGCTCGGGCTGTCCGAGCCCGCCGCCCTCGCCGCGGCCCGGGATGCGCTGCGCGCGGCGTACGGGGCGTCCGGCTGACAGTTGGCGGTTTGCGGCTGCGGCTCGCCGGTCGCCGGTCTGCGGGCTAGCGGGTCCGCGGGTCCGCGGGGCGGCGGGTCCGCGGGGCGGCGGGCCAGGGGACCAGCGGGTCTGCGGGTCAGCCGGGCGGCCGCCCAGCCGACCGGCCAAGCGGCCCGGGCAATGGGCCAGGAGGCCCCGTCGTGTGCCGAGTTCGGCAACGTCCGGATTCGTCGCGCCGGTTGTTCGCCGGCCCGGCGGAAAGGCGGGCCCTGTTCTCTACAGGTACAAACCCGCGTCCGCGCCCTCTCGTTGGTCCGGGACCGAGGTCGGGGTGGTGCCCCGGCGCAGCGCGTAGAGCTCGGCGAGGGTGGCGCCCTCGCGGCTCAGGCCCTCCTCCGTGCCCAGCCAGGCGGCGGACTCGCGGCGGGTGAGCGGGCCGACCTCGATACGGGCGAGGCAGCGGCCGGGGCGCACGACGGCGGGGTGCAGACGCTCCAGGTCCTCGTTGGTGGTGACGCCCACCAGGACGTTGCGGCCCTGGCCCAGCAGACCGTCCGTGAGGTTGAGCAGGCGGGAGAGCGCCTGGCCCGCCGTGTGCTTGGCCTCACCGCGGATCAGCTCGTCGCAGTCCTCCAGCAACAGCAGCCGCCAGCGGCCCTTGCCCGTGCCGTCCTCCTCGCCGATCGCGATGTCCATCAAATAGCCGACGTCGGAGAAGAGCCGCTCCGGGTCCAGCACACAGTCCACCTGGCACCAGTCCCGCCACGAGCGCGCCAGCGTCCGCAGCGCCGACGTCTTGCCCGTACCCGGCGGACCGTGCAGCAACAGCAGACGGCCCGCGATGTCCTCGGGCGTCGTCTTCATCAGGCCGTCCATCGCGTCCGCCACGGGCGCGGTGTAGTTGGCGCGCACCTCTTCCCACGTACCCGCCGAGATCTGGCGGGTCGTGCGGTGCGGCCCGCGCCGGGGAGACACGTACCAGAACCCCATCGTCACGTTCTCCGGCTGGGGTTCGGGCTCGTCGGCCGCGCCGTCCGTGGCCTGGCCGAGCACCTTCTCGGCGAGCTCGGCGCTGGTCGCGGTGACGGTGATGTCGGCGCCCCTGTTCCAGCGCGACACCAGCACCGTCCAGCCCTCTCCCTCGGCGAGGGTCGCGCTGCGGTCGTCGTCGCGCGCGGACCGCAGCACCTGCGCCTCAGGGGGGAGCAGCGTGGCTCCGGAGCGTACGCGGTCGATGTTCGCCGAGTGCGAGTGCGGCTGCTCGCCCGTCGCGAAGCGGCCGAGGAACAGCGCGTCGACGACGTCCGACGGTGAGTCGCTGTCGTCGACGTTGAGCCGGATCGGCAGAGCGTCGTGTGGGTTCGCAGACATGCCGCCATGATCCGTCACGTGGGCGACCCGTGCATCCGGTTTCCGCGTTGCGCACCGAAGGGGGCATACCGGAGGGCGCGCGCCGGAGGGAAACGTGTCACTGAGTGTCGGCCGGGCCCCGAGGACACTGTGTATCCCCTCCGTCCTGTTACAGGGCTGTGGTCGACGGAACCTGTTCCCCCGCTGACCCCCGCCGTTACTGTTGCCCTTGATGGGACGTCATGGGTGGAATTCGGGGGCTCGGCGGTGGCGCTTCACCGCTCTGCTCGGTGTGGGCGTGGCCGCTCTGGCCCTGGTGCTGACCCTGATCAACACACTTCCCGGGGACGCGGGAAGCGAGGCGGGCACGACCCGCGACGGTGACAAGGTGCACGGCACGCCGGCCGTTCCCCCGTCCGAGCCGAAGCCCGAGGTGGGCTGGGGCTTCACCCATACCCAGTTCAGCGCGGACGAGGGAAGCGGCGCCGCCACGAAGCGGGTGGAGAAGCGTCTGGGCGAGCAGCCCCTGCCGCAGATCCAGCACATCATGGGCTGGGGCGCGGACAACCCCGAGCCGGTCAAGGGGCGGTACGACTTCGAGGACATGGACCGCCGCATCGACTTCGTCCGGGAGACGGGCGGCACGCCGGTCGTCACGCTGTGCTGCGCCCCGGACTGGATGAAGGGCGGCAAACCCGGCTCCGACAAGACCGACTGGAGCCAGGCGGCACTGGAGACGGCGCCGGACCGCGCCCACTACAAGGACTACGCCGCCCTCGCCGCGACCGTCGCCAAGCGCTACCCGGACGTACGCCACTTCATCGTCTGGAACGAGTTCAAGGGTTTCTGGAACGACGCCGAGGCCCGCTGGGACTACGAGGGCTACACCGAGCTCTACAACCTCGTGTACAAGGCGCTCAAGAAGGTCGACAAGGACATCGAGGTCGGCGGGCCCTATCTGGTGATGGACAGCCTCGACCCGCGCCAGAAGGAGAACGCGTCGACGACGCTGAAGGGCAGCTGGGGCACCATGGACCAGCGGATCCTCGACGCCTTCGAATACTGGAACAAGCACAAGGCCGGCGCGGACTTCGTCGTCGTCGACGGGTCCAGTTACACCAAGGACGACGACCTGCTGCCGGACGAGTTCGGGGCCACCGACAAGTTCACGGCCGTCAGCCGGTGGGTCCGGGAGCAGACCGGTGATCTGCCGCTGTGGTGGGCCGAGTACTACGTGGAGCCCGCCGACGGCGACGACATCCGCGACGGCTGGTCCGAGCCGCACCGCGTCGCCGTGCAGGCCTCCGGCCTGATCGCGATGGCCCGCGGCGGCACGACCTCCGCCTTCTACTGGAACCCGGAGACCGAGAAGGGCGCCACCTGCCCCGGCTGCCTGTGGACCCCGACCGACCGCGCCGACGGCGGCAAGGCGTTGCCGATGCTCGACCTCATCTCCCGCTTCGCCAAGGAGTTCCCGCCGGGCACCGAGTACGAGCAGGTCTCCGTCGCCGCGGACGACAAGCCCAACGTACGGGTCCTCGCCGACGACAAGGCCCTCCTCGTCGTGAACACCCTCGACCGCGAGATCAGCGCGAAGGTCGACGGGAAGCAGTTCAACATGGGGGCGTACGAGGTGAAGTGGCTTCGCCGGTAGCGCTCTGCCGGTAGTGCTCCGCGGGGAGGGGAGAGCGAGGAGGGGCCGGTGTCGTTTTGAAGCTGAGGGTTCGTTGTGGCTGGTCGCGCAGTTCCCCGCGCCCCTGAAGGGCGCGCCCCGTGCCAGGGCGCGCCCCCTTTGAAGCGGCCCTTTCCCCGTCCCCCTCACGCCATCGTCAGGAATCTCTGGACCAGTGACGCCAGCAGCACCGCAAGCAACGGCAGCGAGAACCAGAAGCTGCCCTGGAGCCACTGGAGTTGCCGCACGCTCGGCCGGACGGCCACCCGTACCATCTCGCGGGTCGTCAGCAGGAGGATCAGGGCGATCGCGGCGAGGCCTCCGACGACCGACCAGGGGGTCCAGGTGACCTGGGGGCCGATCGGACCGGGGTCGGGCTCGGCGACCTTGCCGCCCGGCTGTTTGCGCAGGGCGTAGATGGTCACGTCGTCGTTGGCGAACGTCTTGCGGAGCTCCGGCCGGGCGTCGAGGTTGTGGACGAGCCTGGCATCCCAGGTCTTGGAGTAGCCCACGTCCAGCTGGAGATAGGTCACCTGGCTGCGGTTGACCATGAGGAACGAGTTCGGACCCGCGTCCTTGAGGGACTTGACCAGGCCTGACACCAGGACCGGGTCGGGCGGCGCCAGCGTCGGCAGGTACTCCACCTTCTCCATGTCCCGCGCGCCCCAGGGCATCGCGGGCGTCACGTTGTTCACCGTGTCGTCGCTGAGCCACAGCAGCCGTACGGTCGGCTTGTCGTGCGCGTACACGTACTCCATGCCGGCGACCTCGCCCGGCCGGATCCGCTCGAACGGCTCGTTGCCCCAGCGGGCCACGAGGAAGCCGCCCATCAGGACGAGGCCCGCCATCAGCGCGGCGAGCGGGGCGAGGCTCACCCGGTCCTTGTCCCGTTCCTTCGCGGTGACGCCGGTGCGCGGGAAGAGGGCCAGTGCGGCGAGCAGGGCCGCCCCCGGAAGGGCGAACATGAAGACGCGCAGGGCCATTTCGCCGCCGTACGACTGCATGCCGAAGCCCAGGAACGGGACGAAGGTGAGGACCAGCAGCGACCGCTCGCGGTACTTGTGGTCGCGCCGCCGCCACCAGCCCCAGCAGGCCAGCGCCATCACACCGCCAGCCAGCACCACACGCGCGTACAGCACGAGCTTGTGGTTCGAACTGCCTTCCCCGATACGGCCGGAGACCGACGACGACACATTGCTGCCCACCCCGCCGACGCCGCCGAACAGCTCGTCGAAGTGCCCCGACCAGTACGGCTCGGCGAGGAAGCCGATCCACACGGAGACCACGACGGCGAACAGGATGGGCAGGCCGCGCAGTTCGGAGCGGCCGATCAGGACCAGGACCGCGAGGACGCCCAGCATCACGAACGGCGTGAGCTGGTGCGCCGGGACGGTCGCCATGAACAGCCCGATCAACACCATGAGCAGTACGGCCCGTTGGCGCCGGTCGGTCGGCTCGACCTCCAGCTCGCCGGGCCGCGCCTTCGTCCACAGCACCCGTGGCGCCCGGAACCACACGAGCAGGATCGCCACGAAGACGAGGTAGAGGAGGTACGTGAAGCCCTGCGGCGAGAAGTAGTCCTGGCCCACCCAGCCGCTGAGCACGAAGATCCAGATGCCGGTCCACTTGGCCCGCCAGCTCGCGCGCATATGGCGTACGAGCAGGAACAGCGGTGCCAGATAGAGGAGTTGCATGGTCATCGGCCACCAGCGGATGACCTCGGTGAGGTCGGTGACCCCGCAGGCCTTCGCGACGAACGCGGCCCCCGCGAAGAAGCCGGGCCAGCTCCAGCGCGCGTCCAGGTCGGGCACGGCCGACCCGGTCCGGTCGATGTAGTCGATGAACCCGAGGTGCTGCCAGGCCGTCGCGAACCGCGGCTCGGTCTCGATGACCGCGGGCAGCGCGTGCAGCGACACCACGGTGGCCAGCAGCGTGACCAGCAGCAGGACCCGGTGCTCGCGGCCCAGCCAGAGCAGCGAGGCGAACACCGTGACCAGCAGACCGGCCCCGACCAGCGTCGGCGTCGGCAGCACGGAGACCAGGCCGAGCCCGCCCATCCGGTCGAGATCGCGCTCCCCGAGTCCGGCCGCGGGCACCCAGTACAGGACCAGCGCGGCCGTCAGCAGACAGCCGAGCACCACCCCGAGCCGGGTCGGCCGCAGCCGCTCCCACCAGGACACCGGCGGCGCGGACGGACTGGACGGACCGGACGGACTGGAGGATCCACCCGCCTCAAGCGCGAGCGGCGAAGACCCCTTCCTGCGTACGGCCCCCGACGTGCCGGACGCACTCCGTTCGCGTACGCCCTCCGACTCCTCGCCGGACCTGCCCTCCGACGGCTCGAAGGGGGCGTCCACCTCGACCTCGGACGGGCCGAGGGAGGTCTCGGAGCCGGGTTCCCGTTCCTCGACGGGCAGGCCCACCTCCACACGAGGTGCGGGCAGTTGGAGAGGCGCCTTGAGCGCCCAGGTCGGCCGGTGGTCAGGACGCGGCTCGCCGCGGTGCTCCGGCCGTTCGACCTTCGGCGTCCCGACGGGCGGTGTCCCCGGACCGGGCCGTACGTCCGGCCGCCGCTCCAGGTGGTCGAAGTCCAGCTGCACACCGAGCGCCAGCGTGTCCGTGTCGAGCCGCTGCGCCCAGGCCGGGCCGCGCCCCTTCTTCGGCTTGTCCTGCTGAGACGCGGGCACCTCGCGGGCGCCCAGGTCCGCCAGGTCGCCGTCGGGCGCCGCGCCCTCGGGCACGGCGTCGGCCGGCGCGGTCCTGACGATCCGGTAAAGCCTCGGCGCGGCGAGCGCCACGATGACGGCGAGGCTGGAGATCTCCGCCACCCCCGCCCCGGTCAGGCCCATCCGGGGCAGCAGGATCACCGTCAGCCCGAGCACCAGCAGACACAACAGGCCCTGCAGCCAGGCGAGTCCGGAGGTGCGGCTCTGCGCGCGCAGCACCGCGAAGTACGTCTCCATGACGACCCGCAGCACCGCGCCGACCGCGAACCAGCGCAGCAGCGGCGTCGCCGCGTCCGCGTACCCCTGGCCGAACACGCCCAGGATCCACGGCGCCCCGAAGAACAGCACAGCGGCCACCGGCAGCATGATCCGCGCCATCCGGCGCAGCGCGGCCCTGGTGTTCGCGGCCAGCCGCGCCGGGTCGTGCGAGCCCTCGACGGTCAGCGAGGCGCCCATGTTGATGGCGAGCAGGTTGACCGTGCCGCCGATGGTCGTGGTGATGTAGAAGTACGCGTTGTCGGTGGAACTGACCTGCGCGGCGACGATCACCGGGACGAGGTACACCACCGCGAGCGAGAACAGCGAGCCGGTGTAGTCGCCCGCGAGGAACCGCCCGATCTCCCTCGTGGTGGGCGGCTCGGCGTGCTCCGCGGTCGCCTTCACATGCCGCGGCACCAGGCGGCGGAACACCAGCCAGCCCAGCGGCAGCACGGACACCGCGATGGCCGCGACCCACGACACGAAGACACCCATGGTCGGGATCGCCGCGGCGAACGCCACCAGCAGCACCAGCTTCACCGCCGAGAACACGGTGTTGCCGACCGGCACCCACAGCGCGCTGCGCAGCCCGGTCAGCACCCCGTCCTGGAGCGTCAGCACCGACCAGGCGACGACGGCCCCCACGAAACCGACGGCGATCAGCGGGCTGTGCAGGAAGCGGTACGAGGAACCCCAGAGGTTCAGCGTGAGCAGGAAGAGGCCCGCGGCCAGCGCCACGACCACCGAACTGCCCGCGTACGTACGGAAGATCAGACGTCCGGTGCCCCGCCCCGCGACCGGGATGAAGCGGGCGAGGGCGCCCGTCAGCGTCACCGCGGTGAGCCCCGCGAGGAGCTTCATCGCGGCGATCGCGGCTGAGCCCTGGCCGACCGCGGACTCGGAGTAGTACCGGGCTGCGGCCAGCCAGAAGCCCAGCCCCAGCACGGCGGAGATCCCGGTGTTCAGCATCAGGGCATAGGCGTTCCGGAACAGCGGGCTGCCTCCGGACGAGGACCGGCCGAGGCCGGGCAGGCGAAGGCGGCGCCCGGGCCGCTCGGGTGCCTCGGGCGTGGGAGTGTCGGCCTGGGCCGTGGTCGTGTCAGACACGGGAACGGATGGCCTTCCGGCGAACCTGTCGTGCTCTGCGGACCATGGCGTATCCCTTGGTGAGGGCGCGGTCCCTGGCGAAGGTACGGGCGATCGCGCGGCCCTCCACGAGCCGCTCGAACTCCTCGATACCGGTGCTGCGGCGCACGGTGACCCGCCGCAGCGCGTACGGCCCCTGACGACGCCGCGCGAGGCTGTTGCCGACGGCGAGCGCCTGGGCGAACCCGGCCTCGCGCACGATTCGGCGCACCCGGCTGCTGGAGTAGCCGTACGGATACGCGAACGACGCCGGGCGCACGCCCAGTTCGTCGGCGACGATCTCCCGGCAGCGCAGCAGCTCGAACCAGAGCGCCTCGTCGGACAGCTGGTCCAGCTGCGGATGCGTGTGGCTGTGGCCGCCGATCTCGACGTCCGCGCCCGCGAGTGCGCGCACCTGGTCCCAGTCGAGCATCTCGTCGAGGGCGCCCCCGGTGTCGTACGGGCCGCGCAGCCAGCCGGTCGACACGAAGAGCGTGGACGCGAAGCCGTGCTCGGCGAGCACGGGCAGCGCGTGCCGGTGCACGCCCTCGTAGCCGTCGTCGAACGTGATCAGCACCGGCCGCCTCGGCAGCGGCTTCGAGGCACGCCAGCACTCCGCGAGCGCGGCGGTGTTGACCGGCGTGATCCCCAGGTCGCCGAGGAGCGCCATCTGTTCGGTGAACGCCTCGGGCGCCACGGACAGCTCCCGCGTCGCGTCATTCGGCGCGGTCGCGACGGAGTGGTACATGAGAATCGGCACGCGCGCATCACGCGCATCACGCGGGTCTTTCATCGTTCCGCCCCCTCGATCTGCACGACCGAGAACGTGGCCCCACCCCTGCGTGCCCGGACGCTGCCGAGAACGTACCCGCCCGCCGCCGTCACCACTCCGGTGATGATGGCGGCCGCCCGGCCCGCGCCGCCGGGGCGGGCGAGCAGCGCGTCGCGCAGCCCGCGCGCGACTCCGGCGGGCAGCACGCGCGTGGTGTAGCGGCGCTCGGACTCAAGGCCCTTGTCGGCGCCCACACTCCGTGCGACCAGCGCCTTCGACAGACCTTCGGCGTACGTCCGCGTACGGAAGTACGCGAAGTGCTCGCGCGCCTCGGGCACCCGGTGGTGGATCACCGCACGGTCGTCGATCAGCAGGATCGCGTCCGGCCGGGCGTGGGTGAGGCGGATGCACAGCTCCGTCTCCTCACAGCCCAGCGGACGCTTGTCGCCGTCGCGCCCGATGCCGGTCGCGAAGCCGCCCGCCGCGTCGAAGGCGCTGCGCCGGAACGAGGCGTTGCCGCCGAGCACGTTGCGCACCTGGACCCGGCCGGGCGGCAGGCCCTTGTACGTGCAGCCCACGACCCAGTCGAACTCCTCGGGGAACCAGGCAGGCCGGCGGCCCGACGCCCAGATCGGCATCGTACGGCCGCCGACGGCCATGACCTGCGGATCCTCGTACCCCTCGGCGAAGTGGAGCAGCCAGTCGCGCTCGGCCACCGCGTCGTCGTCGAGGAAGGCGATGACGTCGCCGTACGAGGCGGCGATACCGGTGTTGCGGCCCGCGGAGAGGCCCCGGGGGCCCGCGTTGGCGAGCACCCGAACACCTTCGGTCTCCTTGTACTCCTTCGACAGCCGGTCCAGGAGCGCCTGGTTGTGGTCCACCACCAGGAGCGTCTCCAGGGCCGGCCTGGACTGCGCCCGCACCGAGTCGACCGCCGCGAGGATGTCCTCCCAGCGGTCCTCGGTGTAGACGCAGACCACCACGGAGATGTCCAGGGTTCTCAAGACACCTCTCCCGGCCCGGAGTTGAGCGCCACGGCGTGCGGACGACGACGCAGCGAGCGCCGGTTGGAGCGCTCCTTGAGGATCACCTTGAGCACCCGCAGCCCGTCCCGCACGGCCCGCAGATTGCTGGAGCCGTGGATCCGGAGGTACTCGTGGCTCGGTATCTCCTGGACCTTGAGCCCCGCCTTGACCACCCGGATGTTCATCAGGGTCTCCACCTCGAAACCGGTGCAGTCGAGGTCGATCTTGTCCAGGCAGTGCCGCCAAAAAGCGTTGTAGCCGTAGCAGAGGTCGGTGTAGCGGGCGCCGAACTTGCGGTTGACGGCCGTGCACAGCGCCCAGTTGCCGAGCTTGCGGATCGGCGTCATGTCGTCCGTGCCGCCGCCGTTGGCGAACCGCGACCCCTTCGCGAAGTCCGCCCCGGAGACCAGCGCGGAGACATAGCTGACGATCTCGTGGCCGTCGGCCGAGCCGTCCGCGTCGACCATGACGATGATGTCGCCGGTGGAGGCCGCGAACCCGGTGATCAGGGCATCTCCCTTGCCCTTTCCCACCTGCTTGACGACCTTGACATCGGGCCACAGTTCGCGGGCGACCTCGACGGTGTTGTCGGTGGAATTGCCGTCGACGAGAACCACTTCGTGGATCCATCCCGGCAGTGTCTTGAAGACGTACGGGAGATTCTCCGCCTCGTTCATGGCGGGAATCACGACGCTCACCGGAGGCGCTATGGCCAGGTGAGTCGATATGGGCCGGTACTTACTGGCTGTGAGCGGATCCTGGCCCGAAACCGCCGGGCGCACAACAGAACTCATGAGTCTGATCCCTCTCGTCCGGTGGACCGCCCGCCCCTGGGCGGTCCGGCATTTTGTCCGGTTCGAAAGGGGGGTTTTGTCACTTACGGCATGCCGAAATCGATCTCCGTGCAAGCCGGGTGAGCTGGCAAAGCTGGCCGACTGGCTGGGTCGGTCGCGCGGCGGCACTCGGCACAAAAGCGGTCACCGAGCACGGCACCCCCCTACCGCGCCCCGCGCCGGGCCCTCGTCGCGATCCTGAGCCCTCCCCTGAATCGCATGTGCATGATGGTCCGATGCGGGTGGATGTACGACGGTATTGATGATTGAGACGATATGGCAAGACCTGGAACGTGGCCTCACGTTTTTGTTGGTTTGGACGTTACCTAACGGCCCGAGCGGATTTTTCCCATCCGCTTGAGCGCTTTGTCGGCCGGCTCGAACAGCTCCGGCCGCGACAGCACCGCGTTCCGCAGCGCCCGGACCGGGGCGCGCCGCGCCCGGTGCCCGAGCGCCACGGGATGGCGGCGCGTGACCAACCCCTCGGACACGACGAGTTCGCGTGTCTTCAGGGAATCCTTGTATTCCTTCTGCCCCCGGCCGAGATCCAGATAGGCGATGCCGTCGGCGGCAGCCGCCTCGGCCATGCGCAAATGCAGGACAAGGCCCGGGGAGTATTTGGAGAACGCCGGGTCGTACGCGGGGAACCAGCACGCCAGGACGCGCTCGGAGCGCAGCCCGAAGTGCGCGGCGATCGGCTTGCCGCCCGCGTAGAGCACCGACAGGATTCCGGCGAACGGCTCGGAACGGGTGTGGAAGAGCTGGTGCGTCAGCCGGGTGATCCACGGCTGCGCGAAGCGGTCGCTGCGACCGGTCCTGCGGTACTGCGCCGACTTCCAGCCCATCAGGGTGAGCAGCGCCTCGGGATCGCGCTCGTCGTGCACATAGCGCACCTCGCCGTGATCGCGGCCGAGTTTGCGGTCCTTGGCCAGCGTGGTCCGGGTGAACTTCGGTGAGCGGTCCCGCAGTTGGGCCAGATACGTCTCGTACCCCCGGTCGACGTCCATGACCGGGGAGGGGAAGGTGCCGGAGGCCTCGGCCTCGAACGGCTCCTGGCCTTCCACCAGGTGGTCGAACTCCCACACCGCGAGCCCGCAGGCCCGCAGCAGTTCCCTTGCGTCCCAGGTGAAGCCGGGCCCGTGGACGAGGCCCTGACAGTCGGAGACACCGAGGCCGACGGCCCGGCCGACGCCGGTGGTGGTTCTCTGGAACGGGAAGAAGGCCACGGGTTCGCCGCCTTCCCGGACTACGGCGATCCGTACGCCGCGTCGGCAGCGTCCGACGGCGAGGGTGAACTCCGGTGACAGGAACGGGTTGGCGAGTTCCGGTGCGCCGTGCAGATGGGCCTTCGACTGAAGGGCCGACCACGCCGCCCGGTCGGCGGCGGTCAGTTCGCCGGGGCGGTACACGCTGATGTTCACGTCAGGATGCCCGTCTTCTCACCGTACGGCCACGGAACCGCCGTACCAGGACCAGCAGGAGAATGAGGGAGCTGAGCGCGGCCACGGCCGCGATTCCGCCACGGACCGACCACCGGTGCACCGCGAGCATGCCTTGGGCGACCAGAAGGTTGAGAGCTACTGCTGCTGACAGGGACGCCACGGTGCGGCCGAACGGTTCCATGCCGCGCAGTGCGATTCCGACCGCGGTTCCCGGAGCGGCCAGCAGGAAGAAGAGCGCGAACGGGGCGCGCAGCGGCGAGTCCACGTCGGTCAGGGCCAGCACGGCTCCGACGCCGGCGATGGCCGCGGCGGCGCCCGCGAGCAGGGGGAGCAGGTCCCTCCCCGGATCCTGGTCCAACCGCTCGTCACCACCCGATGGGGATGGGTCCGATGGAGATGGCTTGATACGTATGCGTAAGGTCTGCATTGGCGACTTTGCCCCCCGACGCGCCGGATGCCGGGCTTCAATGTGGCCCAGTGGTGTGGGGGGCGTCAAGATGAGGGCGCCGTTGATGTTTGGCCGCGGGTTCGTTGTGGCTGGTCGCGCAGTTCCCCGCGCCCCTAAAAACCAAAAGACTGCGCAGTTCCCCGCGCCCCTTAACAGGGGCGCGGGGAACTGCGCACGGCATTACGGGACGATCTTCAGGAGGCGGTTCGGGGAACCCGTGCCGGGGCTGGTCACCACGCCGGTGGTGGCGCCGTTCACGAGGGCCGTGGCTACCTGGGCCGGGGTGGCCGAGGTGTGGCCGGCCAGGTAGACGGCGGCCGCGCCCGCGACGTGCGGGGTGGCCATCGACGTACCGGAGATGGTGTTCGTCGCGGTGTCGCTGGTGTACCAGCCCGCCGTGATCGACGAACCGGGGGCGAAGATGTCCAGGACCGAGCCGAAGTTGGAGTAGCTGGCCTTGGCGTCCGTGCTGGTGGTGGCGCCGACCGTGATCGCGGACGCGACGCGGGCCGGGGAGTACGAGGAGGCGTTGGCGCTGCTGTTGCCCGCCGCGACCGCGTAGGTCACGCCGCTCGCGATGGAGTTGGCCACCGCGGTGTCCAGCGTGGTGGACGCGCCGCCGCCGAGCGACATGTTGGCGACCGAGGGACCGCTGTGGTTCTGGGTCACCCAGTTGATGCCCGCGATGACGCCCGCGGTGGTGCCGGAGCCCGCGTTGTCGAGCACGCGGACCGCCACGATGTTCGCCTTCTTGGCGATGCCGTAGGTCGAGCCCGCGATGGTCGTGGCGACATGCGTGCCGTGACCGTTGCCGTCCGAGGCGACGGTGTCGCCGTCCACGGCGTCGTAGCCGTAGGTGGCCCGGCCGCTGATCTGCGAGTGCGTGATGCGCACGCCGGTGTCGATGACGTACGCCGTCACCCCGCTGCCCGCCGTGTCCGGGTAGGTGTACGTGCCGGAGAGCGGCAGCGACGTCTGGTCCGAGCGGTCCAGGCCCCAGGGGGCGTTGGACTGGGTGGTGTCGGTGACGTGCACCGTCTGGTTCTGCTCGACCACGGCCACCGACGGGTCGGCGGCCAGTCTCTTGGCCTCGGCCGCGGACAGGGTCGCCGTGTAGCCGTTCAGAGCGGCGCCGAACGTCTTCTTGACCGTGCCGCCGTACTCCTTGATCAGACCCTTGCCCTCGGCCGACGAGGCCTTGAAGTCCACGCCCTTCTTCAGCGTGACGATGTAGCTGTCCTTGACGGCGGTGGGGGAGTCCGCCGCGAGGATCCGGCCCTCGGCCGGTGCGGCCTGGGCGGGAAGCGCGGTGACGGCGCCGAGTAGAGCGGCGGTCGCCACGGAGGTTATCGCGGCGATCCGGATCTTCTTGCTACGCAGCTGTGCCATGCGAGGGAGTCCTCCTCATAGGCGGCGTGCGCCTGGGTGGGGCGCACGTCTGTGGGGGGTGCGCGCGTGATCGCACGCACAACCAGGAGCGTTGCGTTCCGCTACCGGTCGAGACATCAGCGTGATCGATCTACGGGTGTAGCTCAAGGGAGTTGACGCTTTGTCACGTGGCTGTCATGAACACGCAATCGAACGCACAGTGAACGCAAAGCGCAGAACCCGGTAGGTCCGGAAAAGTCTTGGCATGGACACTTCCTGTCAACACGCGTAGCTGCTACGAAAGTTACGGCAGAGATCCTGCTAAAGGGAGGTTCCATGAGACGTTCCCGACTTACGGCATACGTGACCTCGCTCCTCCTCGCCACCGCCTTCGCCCTCACCGGGGCAACGACGGCCCAGGCGTCCCAGCAAGCAGCAGCCACGGGCTATGTGGCCCTCGGCGACTCCTACTCGTCCGGTGTCGGCGCGGGCAGCTACATCGGCTCCAGCGGCGACTGCAAGCGCAGCACGAAGGCCTACCCCTACCTCTGGGCGGCCGCCCATTCACCCTCGTCGTTCAGTTTCACGGCCTGCTCGGGCGCTCGTACGGGTGATGTTCTGGCGAACCAGCTGGGCCCGCTCGGCTCCGGCACCGGCCTCGTCTCCATCAGCGTCGGCGGCAACGACGCGGGCTTCTCCGACGTCATGACGACCTGCGTCCTGCAGTCCGAGAGCGCCTGCGTCGCCCGCATCAACACGGCGAAGGCGTACGTCGACTCGACACTGCCCGGCAAGCTCGACTCGGTCTACTCGGCGATCAGCGCGAAGGCCCCGGCCGCCCATGTGGTCGTCCTGGGCTACCCCCGGTTCTACAAGCTGGGCGGCAGCTGCCTGGCCGGCCTGTCCGAGACGGAACGGGCCGCCATCAACAACGCCGCCGACTACCTGGACAGCGCCATCGCCAAACGGGCCGCCGACCACGGCTTCACCTTCGGCGACGTACGCCCCACGTTCACCGGTCACGAGATCTGCTCCGGCAGCGCCTGGCTGCACAGCGTCAACTGGCTGAACATCGGCGAGTCGTACCACCCGACGGCCTCGGGCCAGTCGGGTGGCTATCTGCCCGTCCTCAACGCCTCGGACTGATCACCGTCGAGGCCTGATCGCCTCGGACCGGCTACTGCCGAGGCCTGATCGCTCCGTTCGGCGCGAGCGCCTGCGGATTCTCGGAGGAGGAGGCCCCGCCCGTCGGGGCCTCCGTCTCGCACGTCACCGAGAAGGGCACCTGTTCCGACTTCGCCTCCTCGGGACTGCGCACCTCCACACCGATCTTGTTCTCGTAGGTCCCCGACGCGTCGTACGTCGTCACGATGACCGTGTTCTGCTTGGTCTTTCCGCCGTTCGCGGGGAACGACAGGGTCTTCCAGCCCGGGTCGGACACCTCGCCCGTCTCCGTCACCCAGCGGTACTCCACGTCCGCCGGCACGACCGTCACCGTGAACGTCGCCGTGAAGGTCGGAGCCTCCGCGTCGGGCGGCGGGCAGGCGCCGGTGTAGTCGGTGTGCGAACCCGAGACCGTGACCTTCACGGACTGGGTGGGCGGCTTGGTGGTCTGGCCACCTCCGGTGGTCGAACCGCCGTCGCTTCCGTTCGAGCCGGAGCTCTCCGTGGTCGAGCCGCCGTCCGTGCCGCCCCCACTGCTCCCGTTGCTCCCGCCGTTGTCACCGCCGCCCGTCGAGCCGCCGGTGCTCGACCCGCTGTTGGTGGTGTCGTCCCCGCCGCCTCCGTCGTCCTGGTTGACCAGGGCGTACGTCAGTCCCCCGAGCGCGATCGCGAGCGCGGCCAGACCCGCGATCACCACGACCGTCGCGCGCCGTGGATGGGCGGGTCCCGTGGTGGTGGTCGTCGCGGACGACACCTGCTGGGGCGTATACGCGGGCGGTGTGTACGCGGGTGTGGGGGTCGGCGGGGTCGGGGCGGGCTGCGGCAGTGCCGCGATCGTCGGCGCGTAGGCGGCGCTGCCCGTATGGGGTGTGCCGCCCGCCGCGACGAGCCGGAGATCCCGTTCGGCGTCCTCGGCCGACATGCGGTCCGCCGGGTCCTTGCGCAGCAGGCCCTCGATCACCGGGGTCAGCGGGCCCGCGCGCAGCGGCGCCGGCAACTCCTCGTCGACGACGGCCCGCAGGGTGCTCAGCGGGGTGTTCTGGCGAAACGGGGAGTTGCCCTCGACCGCCGCGTAGAGGAGCACCCCGAGCGACCACAGGTCGGACTCGGGTCCCGGCGTACGCCCCAACGCCCGCTCCGGGGCGAGGAATTCGGGCGAACCGATGACCTCACCGGTCATGGTGAGCGCCGAACTGCCCTCGACCGTCGCGATCCCGAAGTCCGTGAGGACCACGCGGTCGTCGTTCGACAGCAGTACGTTGCCGGGCTTCACATCCCGGTGCAGGACGCCCGCCTCGTGCGCGGCCCGCAGCGCGGCGAGCACCTCCGCTCCGATGTGCGCGGCGCGCTGCGGCGACAACGGGCCCTCGGCGTCCAGCAGATCGGAGAGCGCGATCCCGCGGATCAGCTCCATCACGATCCACGGGCGCCCGTCCTCCGTCGCCACGTCGTAGACCGTCACCACATTGCGGTTCGCGACCCGGGCGGCCGCCCACGCCTCGCGTTCCAGCCTGGCGTACATCCGCTCGGCGTCGGGGCCCGGCAGTCCGCCCGGGGCCCGTACCTCCTTGACGGCGACCTCTCGGTGCAGCACCTCGTCACGGGCGCGCCACACCGTCCCCATCCCGCCCTCGCCCAGCGGAGAGAGCAGACGGTAGCGCCCCGCGATCACTCGTTCACTGCCAGGTTCCTCAGACACGGGCGCCCCCCATTAGCATCCGCACGATTCTGAACAAAAGTAGCTCAACCGAGTACGGTTGCCGCCCCCCTGAACACCAATCCAGCCCCAAGGGCCACCACGACGAACGCGGATCCGATCGGCACGGTCCGCCGGAGGAGAGCCGCGGTCCGGCCGCCCGACCACCGGGCGCCGTTCTCGATGGCCTTCGCGACCCGGCTGCCGATCTTGACCACGGCGAACCCGGCCGCCGTGAGCGTGAGCGCGAGCCCCGCCCCGAAGGCGAGCACGAGCAGCAGCCCGAACCAGGCCTTCCCGAGTGCTGCGGCACCGACGAGCACGACGACCGCGGACGGACTCGGTACGAGCCCGCCGGCGAAGCCGAGAAGAAGGGTGTCCTTGAGCTTGAGAGAGGGGGAGTGGTTGTGCGAATGCGGGTGGGGGTGGGAGTGGTGGCCGTGACCGTGGTCGTGGGGGGCGTCGTGGCCGTGGGCGTGGGAACCGTCGTGGTCGTGGGTGTGGGACGGGCCGTGGTCGTGCGTCTGCTTCTCACCGTGTGTGTGGTCGTCCCCGTGTGTGTGGACGCCCTTGGGGCCGTCCTCGTGGCCTTGCGCATGGGCAAGAACAAGCTCGCGATCATGACTGTGGGCGTGAACGTGCCCATGAGTGTGGCTGTGGCTGTGGCTGTGCCCGTGGGAGTGGCTGTGCCCGTGTCCGCGCTGCCGCCAGGCCCGGCGTGCGAGGGTCGCGCCGGCCAGCATGACGATGACGCCGCTCGTCACGCCCAGCCAGGCGATCACCGAGGGCGCGGCGGCCGAGCCCGCGGCCACCAGGATGCCGAGGGCGACCACGCCCAGCGTGTGGGTGACGGTCACGGAGATGGCGAGCGGCATCACGTCGCGCATCGTGGCGTTGCCGCGGGCCGCGGCCGTGGCGGCCATGATCGTCTTGCCGTGGCCGGGGGCCAGGGCGTGCATCGCGCCGAGCAGCACGGCGATGCCCAGGGCGAGCGCGGCGAAGCCGAGGGTCAGGTCCTGGCGGGACACCAGGTCGTCCAGCGCGCGGGTGAACCGGTCGGCGCCGCGCGGCAGGATGGAGGACCCGGGCGCGTCGGAGTTCTCCTCGACGAGCGCGGGACCGCCGGGCCGGACGCGCAGCGAGGCCGTCGCCGTGTCCGCGGGGGACGACAGCAACTCCGCCGGGTACTTGGTCAGTTCACGCGATACGGACTTCGTGGGTACGTCCGAGGCGGTGAGGGTCATCCGGTCGCCGCGTGCCGTGACCTCGCGCCAGCCGGGGCCGTCGTCCACGGAGGCGTGGAAGCGCACGGACACGTTCTTCTCGGCCTTCTCCGGCAGCGGAGCCGTCCAACGGCACTCCACCCGAAGGGTGTTGAGCCCAGCCTGTCCGGGCCGCACCCGGGCGAGGCTCTCGCCGACGGTCAGCGCGACCGCCTCCCCGTCGACGGTCACCCGGCTCCTGCCGGCCGCCGTCTCGCACCGCTCCCGGGCCCAACTCGCCATGCCCGCCTTGTCGATGGCGGGCTTGGCCTGGGTCGCCGGGATCTCCGCGAGGTCCTCGACGTGGTCGACCCGCAGTTTCCCGGGACCGATGACGAGTCCGTCGTACCGGTTGACGGTGAAGTTGCCGAGCGGATGCGCGGACGCGGTGCCCGAGGGGACAAGGACGAGTGCGCAGGCCGCCACGAGGACGGCCGCTCCGGACGCGAACGCCCGTCGGCGCGCGGCCACTTGCCGGGCGAGCCGGACCCGGAGGCCGCGCGCGGGGACGGTGCTCATTCGGCACCGCCCAGTGCCTTGAGCGTCTTCTCGGCCAGCTTCGCGCCCACCGGCGAGAAGCCCGGGTTGAGCTTCAGTGCCGCCGACAGGCTGCTGTGGGCCGCCTTCTTGTCGCCGGTGGCCTGTTCGATCATGCCGCGGTGGTAGAGGAACGTCGCGTCGCGGTAGCCGGTGGCCGTGGCGCGCCGGGCGTACGGGAGGGCCTCCTCGTCGCGGCCGTTGACGTGCAGGGCCCAGGCGAGCGCGTCCGCGGTGTGGACGGTCTCCCGGCGCTCCCACTCGGCGCGGGCGGCGCGCAGGGCGGCCTTGCGGTCTCCGTGGTCCGCCGCCGCGAGGGCCGTGTCGAGGTCGGCGTTGACGCCGTTCGCCCGGGCCAGCGCGGTCCAGGCGTTCACCAGGGCGTACTGGTCACGGGCCTTCGCCTTGTCCTCCTCGCCCCCGCGGGCCTCGTACAGCTCGCCGAGCACGACCAGCGGGCCGGGCAGCGGGAAGCGGGCCACGACGTCCTCCATGCCGGCGATCGCCGACTTGCTGTCGCCGTTCGCGGCCTGCACCCTGGCACGGCCCTCCAGCGCCGGGAGGTACACCTTGTCGGCCCGCAGAGCCTGCTCGTAGTAGGTCAGCGCCGTCTTGTACTCGCCCTCGCGCCAGGAGAGCTGGCCTAGCGCCGTCGCCACGTACGCGGTGTCGCCCGGGGTGGAGGCGCTGGACAGCGCCTGCTTCAGGACGCGCCGCGTCGTGGTGACGTCGCCGCGCAGCTCCCGTACGTACGCGTAGCGGGTGAAGACCGGGATGCCGGGGCGGCGTTCGTCGGCCTGGTCGGCGGCCTTGGAGGCCTCCTTGTAGCGGCCGAGTTCGACCAGGGCGTCGATGCGGGTCGACAGCGCCCGCTCGTTGTACGCGTTCTCGTCCAGCGCCTTGTCCGCGTACCGCAGCGCGGCGGGGAAGTCGTGCCGGGCCGCGGCCAGCGCCGAACGGCCCGCGAGCGCCGGGTCGTTGTCCGGCTTCAGCTTCAGCGACCGCTCCAGTGCGCGCTCCGCCTGCGGATAGCGGGACGGGTCGCCGTTCGTGCGCGCCTGCTCGATGTAGGCGACGCCCAGTGTCGACCAGCCGCCGTAGTCCTTGGGCTGTGCCTTGAGGTGGGTCTGCAGTGCGGAGATGCTGGAGGCGAGGCTGCCGGTGGCCAGCAGTTCGGGAGCGACACCGGGCGCGGGCGCCACCGTACGCACGCCGTCGTCGTCCTTGTTGCCCAGAACCACGGCTCCCGCGGTCATGGCGATGGCGATGGCGACGGCGCACGCGCCGAGCCGCAGCATCCGCGCCCGCGGGGACTCCGGGCTCTCCTTCGGCCGGTCGGTCCGGTCGGGCCTGTCCTCGCCCTCGGGCGGCGGGGTCACGTCCGCGCGATCCTTCTCCTGCGCGTCCTCGTTCGTACCCGGGGCCATGCCCTCTCCTCAATCTCCTTGATGGAAGCGGTGGTTCAGAAGCGGTGGTTCGGGGGTGAGCGGCGCGGCCCGCGCGCCGTGGGGGACGGATACGCACGGGCCGCGCCAGTCGGAGTGCGGGTCAGTAGGCCCGGCGGCGGCCACGCCACCACAGGAGACCCGTGCCGATGAGCAGGAACCCGGCCGCGCCCGACGCCGCCGAGACGGCGATCAGCGTGGTGTCGTCCATACCGGCCACACCGCCCGTGGTGCCCGCGGGCTGCAGGGCGTCACCGAGCTGGTTGCGGACGTCGTTCGTGCCCGTCGTGCCCTTGGCGAGCGGACCGCGCGAACCGGAGGTCGGCAGCGCGACGTACGGGAACGCCTTCTCGAACTTCTGGTCGTTCTTGTCGACCGCGTCACCCAGGTCGTTCTTGGCACCCACGAGTTCGCCCTCGACGACCTGCAGCGCGATGTCCAGCACGTCGTCGCCGAGCCGGCGTCCGTTCGGGAAGCCCGCGTTGTCGCCGTCCAGCACGCCGAGCCGCTTCTCCTTGGCCGCCGGCTTGATCGAGGTGTTCAGGCGCAGCATCTCCGAAGCACGCACGTGCGGGGGCTGGTTGAGGCCCTCGACACCCTTCAGGAAGACGTCGACCAGGTCGTTCCTGGGCTCCTTCGGCGCCGGGATCTTGTAGATCGCCTCGATGAGCTTGGGCAGTTCGGGGTTGGTGACGTTCTCCAGGAAGTCGCCGTCGTTCCAGGGCGAGGACGCGTTGAACTTGTCCTTGTCCTTGATCGGGTTGACGACCTCGTTCACCAGCGGCATACCGAGGCGCGAGACCTGCCGGTACTCGCCGCTCGCGCTCCTGCGCTGCGTCGTCGACCAGATGCCCACGATCGGCTGGTCGGCCGACTCCGCGATCATGTCGGTCGGCACCTGCAGGGCAACGGAGTTGACGTTGTATTCCTTCAGCGTGTCATTGCCGACCTCGGACAGGTTCCCGCCGTACAGCAGGTCGAAGACGCGCAGGTCCAGGAAGAACGGGTCGTCCGCCTGACCGGCGAACGTCTTCGCCCCGCCCGGGAGTTCGTGCACGGCCTGCTCGCGGAGCTTGGCGTAGTCCGGCATGGACGCCTGGCCGACGTTCGACGGGGCGACGGGTACGTCGTCCGCGTACTTCGTCTTCTTGACCAGGTGCTGGTCCTTGAGCTGCAGCAGGTCGATGTCGTAGGTCTGCGTGATGTTGAGGTCCGGGTCGTCGAGGCTCTCGACCGGGCCCGTGTTGTACAGGAAGGTCTTGTCGTTCTTCACGTGCGTCTTGAACGTGTAGCGGAAGACCAGCTCGCCCTGCGCGTCACCGTTGTTGTCGATGTGCAGGTCGTACTGGGCGTCCTCGGCGAACGTGAAGAAGTTCGGCCCGCCCGCGGGTTCCTCGAACGGGATCCAGTTCGCGACGAGCGTCGTGGTGTCCGGATGGTCGGGGCTGACGAACGCGTACACGTCCGTGTTGTCGAACTGCGGCTGCCCCGAGATGAGCGGAGCCTCCCGGTGGCTGGACGCGCTTGCCGTCCCCGGTCCGAGCGCGGTCACGCCGACGGCCGCGAGCCCGCCGGTGGCCAACGCACCGCAGACAAGGGCCGCAAGGCTCCTTCGTCCCACGAACCCGCTGGTGAAAGGTGTCATGCCGTCCGTCCTCTGTCCCAAAGCTGTGTCCCGGCGGTGATGTCCGCGAGAAGCGACCCGTCGACTGATCTGCTCCTGCTCTCGTTCCGCGTCGGTTGGTGTTGCCTGATGCACGCCATTCGGAGCGGGTGCTCGGAAGGATTGGTTCGGGATTCACCCGCGTTTTCAAGCAGTTGATCCGTAACCCCATCCGAAGGCGTTCCGGCGCCGAATACGTGAGGATGAGACGGGCCGTTCAATGGCCGGAGAGGGGGAAACGAGTGGAGGCGGACGAACTTCTGGTGCTCGTGGCCGGAGGAGACCAGAAGGCCTTCGAGGATTTGTACGGTCTGGTGTCCGGGCCGGTGTTCGGGCTGGTGCGCCGCGTGGTGCGGGATCCGGCCCAGTCCGAGGAGGTGGCCCAGGAGGTGCTCCTCGAACTCTGGAGGTCCGCCGGACGCTACGACCCCGGCCGCGGCAGCGCGCTGTCGTGGGTCCTCACCCTCGCCCACCGCCGGGCGGTCGACCGGGTCCGCAGTGCCCGCGCCGCAGGGGAGCGCGAACTGCGCATGGCCCGGCGCTCGAACGGCCCCGCCTTCGACCAGGTCGCCGAGGAGGTCGAGGCCGGCCTCGAACGAGAATGGGTGCGCCGCTGCCTGGACCGGCTCACCGCACTGCAACGACAGTCCGTCACCCTCGCCTACTACGACGGCTACACGTACCGTGAAGTGGCCGAACGGCTCTCCCTGCCGCTCGGCACGGTCAAGACGCGCATGCGCGACGGACTCACGCGGTTGCGCGACTGCCTGGGAGGTGTCGCATGACCAGCCTCTTCCGGCGGAGTGATCTGCACTCCCTGGCCGCCCCCTACGCCCTGGACGCCCTGGAACCCCATGAGCACATGCGTTTCGAGAAACACCTGAGGCGCTGTGACAGCTGCGCCGCCGAGGTGCGCGCGCTGCGCGAGGACGCGGTCCGCCTCGCCTGGTCCACGGCCGCCCCGGCGCCGGCCGCGATGCGCGACCGGGTCCTCATGGCCGTACGGACGACCCCTCAGGAGCCGGCGCCCTTCGCCCAACCACCGGCCCGGGCGATCACGGACCGGTACGAGGAGCGGGCGCCGTCGCGTGCCCGTCGCTCGGGCTTCTCGCCGTTCCTCATCCCGCTCGCGTCCACCACGGCCGCGGCCGCCCTCGTCGTCGCCGCGCTGTTCGGCATGCAGGCGGCCCGCACCCAGGACCAGCTCGCCCAGGAGCGGGCCCAGGCGCGTGAGATCGCACACGTTCTCGCCGCGCCGGACGCCCGCGCGAGCGCCGGACGCGACGCGAACGGACAGGGCATGAGCGTCGTCGCGTCCGCCTCGCAGCGCACCGCGGTAGTGACCGCGGCCGGTCTGGGTACACCTTCCAACGGAAGGGTTCACCAACTGTGGCTCATGCGACCGGAGGAGAAACCGCGATCCCTGGGGCTCCTGGACGGCGACACGCCCTTGATTGCCACCGGGCTGAACACGAACGCGACATCACTCGCTGTCACCGTCGAGCCGTCGGGCGGTTCCGCACAGCCAACAACCGCACCGGTTGTCCAACTCGCCCTGGAATCAGTTGGATTCGGAGAGTGACCGTCAACACCCTTACCGGAAAGGTGAATCCCGCGCCCGGGATACACGGGTGTGGAGAGGGAGCGATAGGGTTAACCTGCCCGGGCCGGGTGCCCTCGTATGGGTGGGGAGTGACATGGAACAGATAACAGTGCGTGGCAGGGCGCGAGTCCCTGCGATCACGTGTGGCAGCAGCGCGACCAGCTCGCGTCTCGACCGTCATCTCTCGGTGATGGGTGGCCCCGCCATCCCTCAACGTGAGGCGGCCGAGGCGACGGACCTGATGCGCGAGCTCACCGCACGTGACACCGCGCACGACCGCACCGGCAGGGGCGCGCGAGTGAGGCGGGTCTCGCTCTTCGCACCGCTGCGCCGGCTGCGCCGTTCCCTGTTCGGCGGCCGCTGAACAGCGGCCCCGGTCGCTGACAGGCGGCCGAATCCGAGCAGGACCCCGACCCGCGCTCAGGCGGCCACACCGTCCCGGCGCAGTGCTGCGATCTCATCGTCCGTCATCCCCACGGCACGCAGCAGCGCCCCGGTGTGTTCCCCGAGCGCGGGTACGGGCCCCATCCGCGCCGAGTCCCCGCCCGGCAGCGTGATCGGCGGCAACAACGCCCTCAGCGGCCCGACCGGCGAATCCACTTCCCGCCACCGGTCCCGCGCCGCCAGCTGAGGATGCTCCGCCACCTCCCGTACGTCCCGCAGTCGCGCACACGCGATCCCGGCCACCTCAAGCTGTGCGACCGCCTCGTCCGTGACCAGCGCCGCCAGGGCTTTGCCGACCAACTCGTCGGTGTGCTCCCGGTGTTCGACCCGCGCCGCGTTCGTCGCGTACGCTGGGTCGTGCGCCAACTCCGGCCGCCGAAGCACCTGTTCGGCCAGCCTCCGCCACTCCCGGTCGTTCTGCACCGACAGCAGCACCCGCCCGCCGTCCGCCGTCGGATAGGCGTCGTACGGGGCGATGACGGCGTGCGCGAGACCGGTGCGCGCCGGGGGAGTTCCACCGTGCATCGCATGGTGCAGCGGATGTCCCATCCACTCCGCCAGTGCCTCCAGCATCGACACCTCCACCGGCCCGCCGCGCCCCGTCGTGCCACGCCGCACCAGCGCCGCCAGCACCCCCGAGAACGCGTACATCGCCGCCGCGATGTCGGCCGCCGGGATCCCCGCCTTCACCGGCTGCTCGGCCGTTCCCGTCACGGACACCAGCCCCGCCTCGCACTGCACGAGCATGTCGTACGCGCGCTTGCCGGCGTACGGGCCGGTGGCCCCGTAGCCCGAGATGTCCACGGCGATCAGCCGCGGGTCGGCCGCGCACAGCGTCGCCGCGTCCAGGCCGAGCCGCGCGGCCGCGCCCTGTGCGAGGTTCTGCACGAAGACGTCGGCGTCCGCGACGAGACGGCGTACGACGTCCAGGCCGCGCGGGTCCTTCAGATCGAGGGCGATGGACTCCTTGCCGCGGTTGCACCACACGAAGTGCGAGGCGAGACCGGCGGCCGCGGTGTCGTAGCCGCGCGCGAAGTCACCGCCGTCGATCCGCTCGACCTTGACGACCCGGGCCCCGAGATCGGCGAGCTGCCGGGTGGCGAAGGGCGCCGCGACGGCCTGTTCGACGGCGACGACGGTGATGCCCTCCAGGGGCAGGGGAAGCGGCTCCATGCGAGGGATCATGTCCCGCGCGCGAGGGCTTTGTCATGCGGCGGCGGGGAGGCCGGTCGGCAGGTCGGACGGTCGGTCGCGGCCTCGGGTCGAGCGGTCAGCGGCCGCCGTTCGCGTACCGGCGGACGGCGAGCGGCATGAACACCGCGATGAGGACCGCGCACCAGGCCAGCGACCCCGCGACGGGGTGTGTCACCGGCCAGGCGCCGTCCGTCGGAACCGGCGCGTTCCCGAACAGGTCGCGCAGGGCCGTGGTCACCGCGCTGATCGGGTTCCACTCGGCGATCGTGCGCAGCCAGGTGGGCAGATTGTCCGTCGGGATGTACGCGTTCGACAGCAGCGGCAGGATGAACGTCGCGCCGCCCAGCTGCCCAGCCGCCTCCTCGCTCTGCGAAGCCAGGCCCAGCAGGATCCCGATCCACGTGGTCGCGAACCGGAAGAGCAGCAGCAGGCCCACCGCACCGGCCGCATCCAGCGCGGAGCCCTCCATCCGCCAGCCCACCGCGAGCCCCACCAGCAGCACCGGCACCGTGCCCACGGCCGTGACGACCAGGTCCCCGGCCGCCTGCCCGAGCGGTACGGCGGCCCGGCTGATCGGCAGCGTGCGGAAGCGGTCCATCACGCCCCGGTGCGAGTCCTGGGCGGCCTGGAACATCCCGGTCATGATCCCGTTGGCCGCCGTCGCGACCAGCAGCCCCGGCACCAGGAAGGCCCGGTACTCCTCGCCGGGCATCGCGAGCGCGCTGCCGAAGACATAGCCGAAGAACAGCAGCATCGTGATCGGCATGGTCTGGGTGAGGATCAGCAGCCCCATGTTGTGCCGGATCCGCCGCAGCTGACGGCCCAGCATCGCGGTGCTGTCGTACGCCAACGCACTCATGTCACAAGCTCCTTGCTGTCGGTCCGGCCACCGGACCGGTTGTCGGCCGCCTCGTCGGTCCGGTCCTTGGCCCGTCCGTCGGTCAGGCGGAGGAAGACGTCGTCGAGCGTCGGCGGGCGCAGGTTCACGTCGAGCAACGGCACACCCGCGGCGTCGAGTTCGCGTACCAGGCGGGGGAGGGTGAGCGTCGGGTCGGTGGTGACCGCGCCGACGGCACGCCGCTCCTCGTCGAAGTCGGGCCGGGAGCCCGTCAGTTGGTCAAGGACGGCCGCCGCTCCGGCCATGGCGTCCGCGTGGGCGACCACCGCTTCCGCGTACGAGCCGATGAGCGCCTTCAGTTGGGCGGGAGTGCCCGAGTGCGCGACCCTGCCGCGGTCCATGAGGGCGATGTCGTCGGCGAGTTGGTCGGCCTCCTCCAGATACTGCGTGGTGAGCAGGACCGTCGTGCCCTCCGCCTTCAGCGCGCGCACGGTCTCCCAGATCTGGTTGCGGCTGTGCGGGTCGAGGCCCGTCGTCGGCTCGTCCAGGAACAGCACCGCGGGCCGGGTGATCAGGCTCGCGGCCAGGTCGAGGCGGCGCCGCATGCCGCCGGAGTAGGTGGACGCGGCGCGGTCCGCCGCGTCGGTGAGTTCGAAGCGGTCGAGGAGTTCGTCGGCGCGGGCCGCCGCCTTCGGGAGGCGGCGCAGCTTCGCGAACAGCCGCAGGTTCTCCCGCCCCGTCAGGTCGCCGTCGACCGACGCGTACTGCCCGGTGACACCGATCGCGCGGCGCACGGCGTCCGGCTCCCGGACGAGGTCGTGCCCCGCGACACGCGCGGACCCCGCGTCGGGCCGCAGCAGCGTCGTGAGCAGCCGCACCGCCGTTGTCTTGCCCGCGCCGTTCGGCCCGAGCAGACCGCAGACCGTGCCCTCCGCCACGGCCAGGTCCAGCCCGCGCAGCGCCCGGACTTCCTTGAAACTCTTCTCCAGACCCTCACTAAGTACAGCGTACGTAGTAGTCATGGTGCGACCATACCTCACTACGTACGCTGTACGTAACTAGGATGGGGACGACAGGATCCACCGATGGCAGGACTGACGACACCGATGGCAGGACGTGCCGACGTACCCGAAGTGATCTGGGCCCGACCCGAGCGCACGGGCCGCGGGCCGCGGCCCGCGTTCACCCGGACCGACATCGCGGCCGCCGCGGTGCGGATCGCGGACGCGCAGGGGCTGGACGCCGTCTCGATGCGGCATGTCGCGGCCGAGCTGGGCTGCGGCACGATGTCGCTCTACAACTACGTGCCGCGCAAGGAGGACCTGTACGAGCTGATGGTCGACGCCGTCAGCGGAGAGCACGAGTTGTGGGAGCCGGCGGGGGACTGGCGCGGTGACATGCTCCGGGTCGCCCACGAGACCCGGGCGCTCATGCTCCGGCATCCGTGGCTGCCGGCCCTGATGTCACCGGTGTACGGGTTCAGCCCGAACGCCCTGCGCTATCTGGAGCACTGTCTGACGTGCCTGGACTCCTTCGAGGGCACGTACGGCACGAAGTTCGAGCTGATCGCGATGCTCAACGGAGTGGTGACCACGTACGTGGGCAACGAGCTGGCCACGGTCGAGAGGGTGCGGGCGTTGCCGTGGTCGGAGGAGCGGGAGAACGCGGTGCGCGGGGCGTACCTGGGTGCGCAGGTTGCCGGCGGGGCGTACCCGCGGATGGCTGCGGCGTTCATGGAGGATGCGGGGCCGATCGATCTGGGGGCCGTGTTCCAGCGGGCGCTGGAGCGGGTGCTCGACGGGTTTGACCCCTCTCGCTGAGTGAGCCCGCCTCAGATCAGCGCGACCTGGCCCTCCGGGCCCTCCTCGTGGTGGTCCAGGACCGATGCCGGTTTGCGGGACGTGTCCGGGGGCGGCAGTACGCCCGCCCGGTGCAGCTCGCTCGCGGTGATCGGGGATTTCAGGGTCAACTCGGCCTGCTGCGGGCGTAGTTCCGCGAGCAGGGACAGGACCGTGATGACTTCCAGGAGGTCGGAGGTCCAGGGCTGGGGCCAGGTGGTGGGGCGGATGGACTCCAGGGTGCCGGGGTCCGGCTGGGTGGTTCGGGTGGTGAACCACTGGTCCAGGACGCGGACGCCGCCGACCTCGAAGTCCCAGGCGGTGGGCGGGACGGGGGAGATGCGGCCCTCGTCGAGGTGGAGGGTCTCCTCGTCGCGGTCGTAGCGGAGTTCGAGCGGGCGGGACGGGAGCGGAGCCCGTACGTACGGGCGGCGGCCGCCAGGGAGTTTGGGGCGTTCGCCGTCACGGCGCATCAACCACAGGATGCGGTGGCCCAACTCGGTGCCGTGTGCCCAGAGTTCGGGGTCCGACGTGAGTGGAACCGTGCATCCGCGCGGCCCCGGGCGGGCGACCGCGATCGTCCAGGCGAGGACGTCCAGGGGGGTGGGGGAGTGGCCCAGACGTTTGGCCAGGAGGTCCAACAGGCCCGGCGCCAGGTTGGGTTCGCGGCCTTCGGGGCGCCGGTACAAGGGGCGGATCCGGCCCGGCCGGGCGGTGGGCACGGTCTTCGACTGCGGGAGGACCACCGGGAGCGTCGACGTGACCAGGAGTGGCGGCCCGTCGGGAGCGGGGGTCTGCTCGACCGCGAACACCTGCCGCTCGTCGGTCACGCGCCACAACTCCGGCCGCGCCGCGTCGATCAGCCGGTGGTCGGGGATCAGCCACTGTTCGTCGAACGGCCCGTGCATGACCCGCACCGGCTCCGCGCAGGGGCCCGACGCGCGGGCCAGCCGGACCGTTCCGGAGGACTGGCCCGGCAGTTGACCCACCGCCGAGTGCAGCGTCCGCGCGCGTGTGACGCCGAACAACGCCTCGCGGTCGGGCCCTTCGGCCTTCACGAAGGCGTCCCACCGTGCTTTCAGGGACGCCGCGTCGGGCGCCGTCGGCCACCCGCGGCCCAGCCGGGGCGGTGCGACGGCCCACGGCATGAGGTCCGCGAGCAGCGGAGCGTCGTCGTGCGTCACGCTCGGCATCGTACGACGTGGGCCGTCGAAGGCGACTTGGTCCCGCATGCTCAGTGGGCGTCGAGGGTGACGGTGAAGGAGAAGCGGTCGCCGCGGTACTGGATGCGGGCCACGTCGAGCGCCCGGCCGTCCTCGCCGTGCACGACGCCCGTGTAGTGCAGGATCGGGCTCAGCAGCGGGACCTGGAGCAGCCGCGCGGTCTCCGGGTCCGCGAGCCGCGCCTCCACGGTGTCGGTGATCTGGCTGATCCTCGCCCCCGCGACATCCCGCAGCACCTTGGTCATGGGCCAGCGGACCAGGTCCTCGGGGTCGATCAGGGCCGCCAGTTCGGGCCGTACGTAGTTGCGGGCGTGGTTGGTCGGCTCCCCGGTCTTCTCGTCACTGCGCAGCCGGTGGTAGGTGGCGACCTCCGTCAGGTCCGGGAAGTGCTCGGAGAGTTCCGCCGACACGGGCTCGGTGCCGTGGTCAAGCAGCCGGGTCGTCATGCCCGACTGCTGGGCCACGATCGCGTCCACCGAGCCGAGCAGCCGGACCGGGGCGCCCCGCGCGGCGCTCGGCTCGATGAACGTGCCGCGCCTGCGGTGGCGGGTGATCAGCCCCTCGTCCTCCAGCTCCTTGAGCGCCTGCCGCATGGTCAGCACGCTCACCCCGTAGTGCTCCGCCAGCTGTTCCTCGGTGGGCAGCCGCAGCGGATCCTGCGCGGACCGCCCGAGTATCGAGGCGCGCAGGGACTGCGACACCTGATACCAGAGCGGCAGCTTGCGGTTCAGGACGATCGAGTCCGGGGCGAAGGAGGTCACGAGGGTATCCGTACCGTTCGCGGGCGCTGGGTGCAACGGGCGGTCACGATCGGTCCCGGCCGGTCATGGGCGCCGCTCCGGCCGGAAGTGCCGCTGGAGGCCCTGCCACACGTCGTCGTATGCGCGCTGCAGATGCTCCGCACCGGCGGCCTGCGTGGTGGCGGTGACCGGCCAGCGCGTCTCGAACATGAAGGCCAGGCCGTCGTCGATCTTCTGCGGCCGCAGCTCGGCGGCGCTCGCCCGGTCGAACGTCTCCCGGTCGGGACCGTGCGCCGACATCATGTTGTGCAGCGAGCCGCCCCCCGGCACGAAACCCTCCGCCTTGGCGTCGTACGCGCCCTCGATGAGCCCCATGTACTCGCTCATCACGTTCCGGTGGAAGTACGGCGGCCGGAACGTGTCCTCGCCCACCAGCCAGCGCGGCGCGAAGACGACGAAGTCGACGCCGGCAAGGCCCGGGGTGTCGCTCGGCGAGGTCAGCACCGTGAAGATCGACGGGTCCGGGTGGTCGTAGCTGATGGTGCCGATCACATTGAACGCGCGCAGATCATAGGCGTACGGCACATGGTTGCCGTGCCAGGCGACGACATCCAGCGGGGAGTGGTCGTAGACGGCCGTCCAGAGGTTGCCGCAGAACTTGTTCACCACCTCCACCGGGCCCTCGACGTCCTCGTACGCGGCCACGGGCGCCCGGAAGTCGCGGGCGTTCGCCAGACCGTTGGCGCCGATCGGGCCGAGGTCGGGGAGCTGGAAGGGCGCCCCGTAGTTCTCGCACACATAGCCCCGGGCGGTTGGGCCCGTGCCGTCGTCGTCGGACGCGGTGTCCAGCAGCTCCACACGGAAGCGCACCCCACGAGGGATGAGCGCCACATGTCCCGGCTCCACATGCAGCAGCCCGAACTCGGTGCGCAGCAGCAGCCCGCCGCGCTCCGGCACGATCAGCAGCTCGCCGTCGGCGTCGCTGAACACCCGCTCCATCGAGGTGTTGGCGTGATAGAGGTGCACGGCCATGCCGGTGCGCTGTGTCGCGTCGCCGTTGCCGCCGAGCGTCCACAGGCCCGCCAGGAAGTCGGTGCCCGGTGCGGGCTCGGGCAGAGGGTTCCAGCGCAGCCGGTTCGGGTCGGGCACCGTCTCCGTGAAGGGCGCCGTGCGGATGGCGCCGTTTCCGGTGCGGGTGAAGGCCGGGTGCGCGGCCGACGGGTGGATCCGGTACAGCCACGACCGGCGGTTCTGCGCCCTCGGCTCGGTGAACGCCGTACCGCTCAGCTGCTCCGCGTAGAGCCCGAGCGGGGCCCGCTGCGGAGAGTTGCGGCCGTGCGGCAGGGCGCCCGGCACCGCCTCCGAACTGTGCTCGTTGCCGAACCCGGTGAGATACGTCAACGCCTCGACGGTCTTCCGCAGTGTCTCGGCGGTGATCCGCCCGTCCCCGCTCATGATCGCTCCCTCGTTCCTGATTCCTATGCATCACCGTAGGATTCGCGAAATCCGTGCGCAAGAGGGAGATGCCCGTGCCTGCGGGGGCGACCGCGCGATCGCGCCAAGACCGCTGGAGCAGCCGAGAACCAGACTTCAGAGGGATCCGCTTGTCAGAGCGGTGCTCTAATCTCCCCGGCATGTCGTGGACGCGCGTATTCCTCACCGCGCTCGCGGCCTGTGCCCTGTTCGGCGCTCTGCTCGTCGGAGCGACGGGCTGCGGGTCCGACGAGGCGCGCGATGGCGAGGGCAATGGCGTGAAGCCGTCGCCGGTGGGCAAAGTGCTGGAGGACACGGACGAGGAAGGGCGGCACTACCGTGAGATCGACAAGAAGGACGCACCGAAGGTCGCGATCGAGATACAGCCCGACGCCGACAGCGACGGCTGGGACGTCCGCCTGACCGTCCACGACTTCCGCTTCTCGCCGGCCGGTACGAGGAAGACGGCCGAACCCGGCCGCGGGCACGCCCTCCTCCGCCTCGACGGCCGCCCCCTGTCCTTCCTGCGCGGCCCCACCCACCACATCGCCGGTGGTCTCGTTCCCCGCGGCACCCACCAGGTCTCCGTGCGCCTGCACGCCGACGACGACACGGTGTGGGCCGTGGACGGCGAGCCCGTCGGCAGCACGGCGGACATCACCGTGTCCGATCCCGGGCCGACGGACACGGAGTCCGCGCCGACGCCGGCGACGAGTGGCCGGGGCACGGACAAATGAGTGGCATGAGCACCGACATTCGTACCGAAGGGCAAGGTTCACCGGACCCCGGCGGAAAGGCATCATGAAGCCCGTGCCCCCTGCGACCTCGCTGCGCCGCGCGCCCGTTCAACGCCGGAGCGCCGAAAGACTCACCCGAATCCTCGACGCCTGCGCCGATCTCCTCGACGAGGTCGGCTACGACGCCCTCAGCACCCGCGCGGTCGCCCTGCGCGCCGGCGTGCCCATAGGGTCCGTCTACCGCTTCTTCGGCAACAAGCGCGCCATGGCCGACGCGCTCGCCCAGCGCAACCTCGACGTCTTCACCGAGCGCGTCACCCTCCGCCTCCGGGAGACCGCAGGCGCGGACGGCTGGCGCGCGGCCATGGACGCGGTCCTCGACGAGTACCTCGCGATGAAACGCACCGCGCCCGGCTTCTCCCTCGTGGACTTCGGCAACCAGATACCCGTCGGCACCCGCGACGCCGGACCCAACACCCGCGTCGCCGACCGCCTCACCGACATGCTCTCCTCCGTCCTGGACCGCGAACCCGACGAGGACCTGCGCCGCACCTTCCTCATCGCCGTCGAGGCCGCCGACACCCTCGTTCAGCTCGCCTTCCGCCTCGACCCGTCCGGCGACGAACGGGTCATAGAGGAGACCCGGGAACTGCTCCGGGCGTATCTGGCACGGTCGCTCGACTGACGGAGAGGCCGGGCGACGGCGTTGCCCGGCCCCACCCGGCCCCCGGCCCTTCCCTGCCCGGCCCGTCCCCGCCAGGCCCGTCCCCGCCCGGCGCGGACACCCGAACGGCGCGCGAATTTCCGACGTGACCCCCGCGACCCCTCCCCACCGTCCATACCGGTCGGTATGCTCGGCCGGGTAAGCGCGTCACCGTTGCCGCCACCCCCTCCGGGAGGACCCGTGTCCACCACCGCCGACTCCCGAACAGCTCTGCGCATCTGCCCCCTCTGCGAGGCGACGTGCGGGCTCACACTCACCATCGAGGGGACCAGGGTGACGAGTGCGCGCGGGGACCGCGACGACGTGTTCAGTCAGGGGTTCATCTGCCCGAAGGGCGCCTCCTTCGGGGCGGCCGACGGCGACCCCGACCGGCTGCGGACCCCGCTGGTGCGCAAGGACGGCGAACTGCGCGAAGCCACCTGGGAAGAGGCCTTCGACGCCGTCGCGGCCGGACTGCGCCCGGTCGTCGAGCGGTACGGACCGCACGCCGTCGGAGCCGTCCTCGGCAATCCGAACGTGCACACCATGGCCGGCGCCCTCTACCCGACCGTGCTGCTCGCGGGCCTCGGCACCCGCAGCCTCTTCACCGCGTCCACGCTCGACCAGATGCCCAAGCACGTCTCCAGCGGACTGCTCTACGGCGACGCCAACGCGATCCCCGTGCCCGACCTCGACCGCACCGACCACCTGCTGCTGATCGGCGCCAACCCCCTCGAATCCAACGGCAGCCTGTGCACCGCCCCCGACTTCCCCGGGAAGCTCAAGGCCCTCAAGGCGCGGGGCGGCACCCTGACCGTCATCGACCCGCGCCGCACCCGCACCGCCAAGCTCGCCGACCGGCACGTGGCCATCCGCCCCGGCACCGACGCGCTGCTGCTCGCGGCCATGGCGTACGTCCTCTTCGAGGAGGAGCTCACCGACCTCGGGGAGCTCACCGAGCTGGTGCAGGGGACCGACGAACTCCGTGAGGCGGTAAGGGACTTCACCCCGGAGGCCGCCGCCGAGGCCTGTGACGTCGACGCCGAGACGATCCGCGCGCTCGCCCGGGAACTGGCTGCCGCGCCCACCGCCGCCGTATACGGCCGCATCGGCAGCTGCACCGTCCCGCACGGCACCCTGGCCAGCTGGCTCGTCGACATCCTGAACATCCTCACCGGCAACCTCGACCGGCCAGGCGGCGCCCTCTTCCCGCAGGCCGCCACCGACCGGACACCCCGCCCCGCCGGACCCGGCCACGGCTTCGCGCTCGGCCGCTGGCACAGCCGTGTGAGCCGCCACCCGGAGGCCAAGGGCGAACTGCCGATGGCCGCGCTCGCCGAGGAGATCGACACCGCGACCGCCGAGGGCGAGCCGATCCGTGCCCTCGTCGTCATCGCCGCCAACCCCGTCCTGTCGGCGCCCGACGGCGACCGCCTCGACAAGGCCCTGGGCTCGCTCGACTTCATGGTCAGCGTCGACCCCTACCTCAACGAGACCTCCCGGCACGCCCACGTCGTGCTGCCGCCGCCCCCGCCCTCGCAGAGCCCGCACCACGACTTCGCCTTCAACACCCTCGCCGTACGCAACCAGGTCCGCTACACCCGCGCCGCCGTCCCCCTGGAGCCCGGCCGCATGGCCGAGACGGAGATCCTCGCCCGGCTCGTCCTCGCCGCCACCGGCATGCACGGCGCCGACCCCTCCGCCGTCGACGACCTGGTCATCGGCCAGACCCTCGGCAAGGCCGTCAAGGAGGCCCACTCCCCGGCGCACGGCCGCGACCCGCGCGAGCTCGCCGCACAGCTCACCGGCGAGAGTGGCCCCGAGCGACGCCTCGACATGATGCTGCGCCTGGGCCCGTACGGCGACGGATTCGGCGTACGCCCCGAAGGGCTGACCCTGGAGAAGCTGCTCGACCAGCCCCACGGCATCGACCTCGGACCGCTCCAGCCGCGCCTCCCGCAGCCCCTCAAGACCCGTAGCGGACTCGTGGAGCTGCTCCCGGGGCCCCTCGCCGACGACCTCCCGCGGCTCAGGGACGCACTGCGCCGGCGCCCCGAAGGGCTTGTCCTCGTCGGCCGCCGGCACCTCCGCTCCAACAACAGCTGGATGCACAACATCCCCGCCCTCACCGGCGGCACCAACCGCTGCACCCTGCACATCCACCCCGACGACGCCGAACGCCTCGGCGTCACCGACGGGGCGCCGGTACGGGTGAAGGGCGCCGGGGGAGAGGTCGTCGCCCCCGCCGAGATCACCGACGCCGTACGACGCGGGGTCGTGAGCCTGCCGCACGGCTGGGGACACGACCGCCCCGGCACCCGGACGACCCACGCCGCAGAGGACCCCGGCGTCAACGTCAACCAGCTCCTCGACGGCAGCCTGCTCGACCCGCTGTCCGGCACAGCGGTACTCAATGGCGTACCCATCGATATCGCGCCAACAGGCACAACGCCCTGACCTGGAGTTTTGCGCTTATTGCTCGCGTGTCAACATCTTGTTAAGCCTTGTGTGGCCGCCCTAACGTCACTCGAACCGCTGTCCCCGGTGGAAGTTCAAGGGCGAACGTTAGGTATCCACTCATGCTGACCATCCTCGGCTTCACCATGATCGCGACCTTCCTGGTCCTGATCATGATGAAGAAGATGTCGCCGATCGCGGCGCTCGTACTGATCCCGGCACTCTTCTGCGTGTTCGTCGGAAAGGGCGCGCATCTCGGCGACTACGTCATCGAAGGGGTGGGCACCCTCGCGCCCACTGCCGCGATGCTGATGTTCGCCATCGTGTACTTCGGCGTCATGATCGACGTCGGCCTCTTCGACCCGATCGTCCGAGGCATCCTCAAGTTCTGCAAGGCCGACCCGCTGCGCATCGTCGTCGGCACGGCCCTGCTCGCCGCGATCGTCTCCCTCGACGGCGACGGCTCGACGACCTTCATGATCACGGTCTCGGCGATGTACCCGCTGTACAAGCGCCTCAAGATGAGCCTCGTCGTGATGACCGGCGTCGCCGCCACCGCCAACGGCGTCATGAACACGCTGCCCTGGGGCGGCCCGACCGCCCGCGCCGCCACCGCGCTCAAGCTCGACGCCGGCGACATCTTCGTCCCGATGATCCCGGCGCTCGCCGTCGGCCTGGTCGCCGTGATCGCCCTCTCGTACGTCCTCGGCCTCCGCGAGCGCAAGCGCCTCGGTGTGCTGAGCCTCAACGAGGTGCTGGTCGAGGAGAAGCAGCTGGTCGAGGAGCCCGAGACCGAGACCGTGCTGGTCGGCGCCGGTGCCACCGCCTCCGGTGGCCCAGGTGACGGCAAGGTGCACATGACCAAGACCACCGGTGGCGCGGGCTCCGGCACCGACGCCTCCGACGACGACGGCGACGACGAGGAGGACGACATCCGCCTCCAGGGCCTCGACCCGAACCGTCCGACGCTGCGCCCCAAGCTGTACTGGTTCAACGCACTGCTCACGGCGACGCTCCTGACCGCCATGATCATGGAACTGCTGCCGATCCCGGTCCTGTTCGTGCTCGCAGCCGCGCTCGCCCTCACGGTCAACTTCCCGCACATCCCCGACCAGAAGGCCCGCCTCGCCGCCCACGCCGACAACGTCCTCAACGTCTCCGGCATGGTCTTCGCCGCCGCCGTCTTCACCGGCGTCCTCCAGGGCACCGGCATGGTCGACTCCATGGCGAAATGGCTCGTCGACGGCATCCCCGACGGCATGGGCCCGCACATGGCCCTCGTCACCGGCGTCCTCAGCCTCCCGCTCACCTACTTCATGTCGAACGACGGCTTCTACTTCGGTGTCCTGCCGGTCCTCGCCGAGGCGGGCGTGGCCCACGGGGTCTCCCCGCTGGAGATCGCCCGCGCCTCGCTCGTCGGCCAGCCGCTGCACATGTCGAGCCCGCTCGTCCCGGCCGTCTACGTCCTGGTCGGCATGGCCAAGGTCGAGTTCGGCGACCACACCAAGTTCGTGGTCAAGTGGGCCGCCCTCACTTCCCTCGTGGTGCTCGGCGCCGGGATCCTGTTCGGCATCATCTGAGCCTCGGCTCCCAGGAGTCCGGCCCCGGCCGGGCTCACCCCGTTCGTCCGATCCGTCCATCCGTCCGATCCGTCCATCCGTCCAACGGAGGGTGTCACTGTGAGGCCCGGTGGGAACCGCGGCTGGCTGCTCCGCCTCGTCATCGCCTTCAGCTTCGCGCAGGGGGCGGTGTCGATGGCACGGCCCGCCGTCTCCTACCGGGCCCTCGCACTGGGCGCCGACGAGCGCGCGATCGGCGTCATCGCGGGCGTCTACGCACTGCTGCCCCTGTTCGCCGCCGTACCGCTCGGCCGGAGGACCGACCACGGCCGGTGCGCCCCGCTGCTCCCGGTCGGCGTCGTCCTCATAGCCGGGGGCTGCGCCCTCAGCGGTACGGCGAACTCCCTTGCCGCGATGGCGGCCTGGAGCGGGGTGATGGGCCTCGGCCACCTCTCCTTCGTGATCGGCGCCCAGTCGATCGTGGCCCGCCAGTCCGCACCGCAGGACCAGGACCGCAACTTCGGCCACTTCACCATCGGCGCCTCGCTCGGCCAACTGGTCGGACCGATCGCCGCGGGCGCCCTGATCGGCGGCCCGGACATGGCGGGCACCAGCGCCCTCGCCCTGCTGGTCGCGGGCGCCGTCGCCGCGGTCTCGTTCGTCTCGCTGTGGCGGATAGAGCACCGGGACCGGCCCAAGTCCCGTACCGGACGCGGCGACCGGGTCCCCGTCCACCGGATACTGCGCACCCGGGGCGTACCCGCGGGCATCTTCATCAGCCTCGCCGTACTGTCCGCGACGGACATCCTCACCGCGTATCTGCCGGTGGTCGGCGAACACCGGGGCATCGCGCCCTCCGTGATCGGCCTGCTGCTCAGCCTGCGCGCGGCGGCGACCATAGCCTGCCGCCTGGTCATGACGCCCATGCTGCGGCTCCTCGGCAGGGCCGCGCTGCTCAGCACGACCTGTCTGCTGGGGGCCCTCCTGTGCGCCGGGATCGCGCTGCCCGTGCCGGTCTGGGGCCTCGCCGTGATCCTCGCCCTGCTCGGCTTCTGTCTGGGCGTCGGCCAGCCCCTGTCCATGACCACGGTCGTCCAGGCCGCCCCCGACGACGCCCGCTCCACCGCCCTCGCCCTGCGCCTGACCGGCAACCGGCTCGGCCAGGTCGCCGCGCCCGCCGCCGCGGGCCTGGTCGCCGGAGTCGCCGGCGTGGCCGCGCCGTTCGTGATGCTCGGGGCGCTGCTGCTGATCGCCTCGGGGCTCGGACTGCGACAGGGACGTACGGGCGCCGCCGGTCCTGAGCCGGCCGAACGTAGGGGACGTACGCCATCCGCACCGGAGCCCGAGAGACACTGAACAGACCTCTTTCGCACCGGAGTTGGCCCCGACGCCCCTGTTTCACGAGGGGCCCCTCCACAAGGCCCGTCCGATTCCGCCGCAAGTCTTCCCCGGGATGTGTGCGGTCCGTTAGCTTCCGTGACTCATAGGTCTCGTACGACCCGCGAGACCTCCGATCGCGGAGCAACAGCGCCCTGTGAGCCCCCGGGGGTCACGTCCCATGTCACGCGCCATCTCCCTTCGACAGGTCAGCAAGTCCTACACCCGCGGTGTCTCTGTGGTGGAGAGGTTGTCGCTCGACGTCGCACCCGGCGAGTTCCTGGTGCTGCTCGGGCCGTCCGGCTGCGGCAAGTCGACCGTGCTGAGGATGATCGCCGGCCTCACGGACCCCACCGAGGGACAGGTGCGGCTCGACGGCGCGTACGCCAACCATCTGGAGCCCGCCGACCGGGACATGGCGATGATCTTCCAGAACTTCGCGCTCTACCCGACCATGAACGGCCGCGAGAACATCGGCTTCCCGCTGCGCATCGAGACCCCCGGCCAGGACCCGCGCTCGCGCGTCGACGCCACGGCCAAGATGCTCGGCATCGAGGATCTCCTCGACCGCTTCCCCCACGAGCTCTCCGGCGGCGAACGCCAGCGCGTCGCGATGGGCCGGGCGATCGCACGGCACCCCTCCGCGTTCCTGATGGACGAGCCGCTGGCCAACCTGGACGCCAAGCTCCGCAACCGTCTGCGTGCCGAAATCGCCCGTCTCACCAGGGGTTTGGGCGTCACCACGGTGTACGTCACCCACGACCAGGCGGAGGCGATGTCCCTCGGCGACCGGGTCGCCGTCCTGCGCGGCGGTGTCCTCCAGCAGGTCGGCACGCCGCGCACGGTCTACGCGCTGCCCGAGAACGTCTTCGTCGCCGCCTTCATCGGCACCCCGCGCATCAGCCTCCTGCGAGGCGTCGTCCTCGCCCCCCTCGACGGCGCCATGTCGATCGGCCTCGGCCGCCAGGCCCTCGTCCTGCCCGAACCCCTGTGTCTGGACCACCGGTTGCTCCGGGTGCACCAGGGCCACGAGGTCATCGTGGGCCTGCGCTCCGAGGCCGTACGCATCGCCAAGCCGGCGGAGGCCAGGCCCGGTGAGGTGGCGATCAGCGGGCTCGTCGAGCACGTGGAGTTCCAGGGACACGAGGTCCTCGTCCACTTCAACACCGGCTCCCAGCCCGCCGTCGTACCCGACCTGGAGGCACCGCGCCCCGTGGCCCGGCCGCCGCGGCGCCGCCGTCCCGTGGGCGGTGTCCTCGGCCGCCTGAGGGACCGGGCGGGCGGGCTGCGGGCCGGACCCGTCGTGGTCCTGGAGGACCCAGCGCAGGACCAGAGTGAACTGCCGCCTCCCGAGGGCCGGTTGCCCGGAGACCTCATCGTCCGTACGACACCCGACCACGAACTCCGCCACGGCATGCAGGTCCCTCTCCTTGTGGACCTCGGCCATCTGTTCGTCTTCGACCACGAAGGCGTACGGATCTCCCCGGCCCCGGCGCGCCTGCCCGACCTGGAGGACTGAGGCCCGCTAGGTATGCGTTCATGATCATGAACACCATGCGTACCCGCCTCGCCGTCGCGACGGCCTCCGCCCTCCTCTTCGCCGGCGCCCCGGCCGCGTACGCCACACTCACCGACGCCGAGCCCCGCCCGACGGCTCCGACGGCTCCGACGGCTCCGACGGCCAGGGGCGCCGCGTACGTCGAGACCCGCCTCTTCTTCGGCACCGAGCGCCCCGACGGAGGCCCGGCCGTCACCGACGGGCAGTTCATGGACTTCGTCGACCGGCAGGTCACCCCCGCCTTCCCGGACGGACTCACCGTGCAGGACGGCCGCGGTCAGTGGCGCGACAGGAACGGTGTCATCGAGCGTGAGCGGTCCTACGAGCTGATCCTGCTGTATCCCGTGGGGCGGGCGAAGGCCGCCGACCCCGGGATCGAGCGGATCCGGGACGCGTACGAGAAGGAGTTCGGCCAGGAGTCCGTGGCCCGGCTGGACGAACCGACGCGCGCGGACTTCTGAGGTCCGACGGCCCCGTGCTCCCGTGGGGCCCTCGGAGTGCTCCGCCGTGAGCCCTGCGATCGTCCTGGGACCTCCTGGGACCCCTGGTGCCCAAAAACTAACACCGCTAGTTTGGGGTCTCGGACGACGGCTAGGTTGGGCGGCGCAGACGACGCCCCTCCCGGGAGGAACGCATGAAGGCACACGACGGCATGTACATCGACGGCGAGTGGCGCCCGGCCGCCGGGACGGACACGATCGCCGTCGTGAACCCGGCCGACGAGCAGGTCATCGCCCACGTCCCGGCGGGCACCGCCGACGACGTGGACGCCGCCGTACGAGCCGCGCGCGGAGCCCTGCCGGCCTGGGCCGCCACGCCACCCGCCGAGCGAGCCGCGCGGATCGGCGCCCTCCGGGACGTCCTCGTCGCCCGCAAGGAAGAGATCGCCGAGACGGTGACCGCCGAACTCGGCTCCCCGCTGAAGCTCTCGCAGGCCGTGCACGTCGGAGCACCCGTCGCGGTCGCCGGTTCGTACGCCGAGCTGGCCGCCTCGTACGCCTTCGAGGAGAAGGTCGGCAACTCGACCGTCCACCTGGAACCGGTCGGCGTGGTCGGCGCGATCACCCCCTGGAACTACCCGCTGCACCAGATCGTCGCCAAGGTCGCCCCGGCCCTCGCGGCCGGCTGCACGGTCGTGCTGAAGCCCGCCGAGGACACCCCGCTGACCGCGCAGCTCTTCGCGGAGGCGGTCCACGAAGCGGGCCTTCCGGCCGGCGTCTTCAACCTCGTCACCGGCCTCGGCCCGGTCGCGGGCCAGGCACTCGCCGGGCACGAGGGCGTGGACCTGGTCTCCTTCACCGGCTCGACGGCCGTCGGCAGGCAGATCGGCGCGACCGCGGGCGCGGCCGTCAAGCGGGTCGCCCTCGAACTCGGCGGCAAGTCCGCCAACGTCATCCTGCCGAGCGCCGACCTCGCCAAGGCGGTCAACGTCGGCGTGGCCAACGTGATGTCCAACTCCGGCCAGACATGCAGCGCCTGGACCCGCATGCTGGTCCACGACTCGCAGTACGACGAGGCGGTCGCGCTGGCGGTGGAGGCGGCCGCGAAGTACGGAGAGCGCATAGGCCCCGTGGTCAACGCCAAGCAGCAGCAGCGCGTGCGGGGTTACATCGAGAAGGGCGTCGCGGAAGGTGCGCGACTGGTGGCCGGCGGACCCGAAGCCCCGCGTGATCAGGGCTACTTCGTCAGCCCGACCGTCTTCGCGGACGTGACCCCCGAGATGACGATCGCCCAGGAGGAGATCTTCGGCCCGGTCCTCTCGATCCTCCGGTACGAGGACGAGGCCGACGCGCTGCGGATCGCCAACGGCACGGTGTACGGGCTGGCGGGGGCCGTGTGGGCCGGTGAGGCGACGGAGGCCGTGGCCTTCGCGCGACAACTCGACACCGGACAGGTGGACATCAACGGCGGACGCTTCAACCCCCTTGCCCCCTTCGGCGGTTACAAGCAGTCGGGGGTCGGCCGGGAGCTTGGCTCGCACGGCCTGTCCGAGTACCTCCAGACCAAGTCCCTGCAGTTCTAGCTCCAGGAGGGGTGTACGACATGGCCAGTGCGACGCACACGGTTCGCGCCGCGGTCCTGCCCGCCATCGGCTCTCCCTTGGAGATCACCGAGATCGAGTTGCCGGAACCGCCAGGGCCCGGGCAGGTCAGGGTCCGGCTGGCGGCGGCAGGGGTCTGCCACTCCGACCTCTCCCTCTCCGACGGCACCATGCGGGTGCCGGTACCCGCCGTGCTCGGCCACGAGGGTGCGGGGACCGTCGTCTCCGTCGGACCCGGGGTCACGCATGTCGCGCCCGGAGACGGAGTGGTCCTCAACTGGGCTCCCTCCTGCGGCAGTTGCCACGCCTGCTCGCTGGGCGAGGTGTGGCTGTGCGCCAACGCTCTGGCGGGGGCGGGGGAGGTGTACGCGCGGCGATCCTCCGACGGGGCCGCGCTGTATCCCGGGCTGAACGTCGCCGCGTTCGCCGAGGAGACGGTGGTGGCGGGCGCCTGCGTACTCCCGGCACCGGCCGGGATTCCGCTGACGGACGCGGCGCTGCTCGGCTGCGCCGTGCTCACCGGGTACGGGGCCGTCCACTACTCGGCGCGGGTCCGGTCCGGGGAGACCGTCGCGGTGTTCGGGGTCGGCGGGGTCGGTCTCGCGGCCATCCAGGCCGCGCGGATCGCGGGCGCCTCGACGATCGTGGCGGTGGATGTGTCGCCGGAGAAGGAGTCCATGGCGCGGGCGGCCGGGGCGACGGAGTATGTCGTCGCGTCCGACACCACCGCCCGGGAGATCCGTGGGCTCACGGGCAAGCAGGGGGTCGATGTGGCGGTGGAGTGCGTTGGGCGTGCCGTCACGATCCGGGCGGCCTGGGAGTCCACCCGCCGGGGCGGCCGTACGACGGTCGTCGGCATCGGCGGCAAGGACCAGCAGGTCACCTTCAACGCCCTCGAACTCTTCCACTGGGGCCGCACGCTCTCCGGCTGCGTCTACGGCAACTCGGATCCGGCCCGAGACCTGCCGCTTCTCGCCGACCATGTCCGTGCGGGGCGCCTGGACCTGAGCTCCCTGGTGACCGAACGGATCGCCCTGGAGGGCATCCCGTCGGCCTTCGAGAACATGCTGGCGGGGAAGGGTGGCCGGGCGTTGGTGGTGTTCTAGGGGCCGCAACTTTTCCTCGCCCCCGCCGCCCCTACCCATTCCCGTCCCCTGGGGCTCCGCCCCAGACCCCGTGGGGTGCGATTTCGGGTGCGCGCCCGCTGTGGCTGATCGCGCAGTTCCCCGCGCCCCTTTTTGGGGGCGCGGGGAACTGCGCAGTCTTTTGCGGGGGTTCGGGGGCGGAGCCCCCGAGTAAGTGACGGGAATGGGTAGGGGCGGCGGGGGCGAGAAAAACCGATCCCGGCACACCCGTTGACCAACATACCGTCCGGTCAGTACGTTGCCGCGAACGTCCCCGCACCCACCGGAGTGTGCACCGCATGGACACCGCTCCTCCCACCCTCCCCACCACATCCACCCCCGCACAAGACACCAGAAACCGCCGCAAGGTGGCAACGGCCGCCGCTCTTGCCTCAGCCGTCGAGTGGTACGACTACTTCGTCTTCGGCATAGCAGCGGCCCTCGTCCTCGGAGACCTGTACTTCCCCGCAGGCAGCTCCTCCGCAGGAGTCCTCGCCTCGTTCGCGACGTTCGCAGTCGGCTTCCTCGCCCGGCCCTTCGGCGGAGTGATCGCGGGCCAGCTCGGCGACAAGCGGGGCCGCAAACCCATGCTGGTCCTGGCCCTGACCCTGATGGGCGTGGCCACGACGGGCATCGGCCTCCTCCCCACGTACGAGACGATCGGCATAGCCGCCCCGGTCCTCCTCGTCACGCTCCGCGTCATGCAGGGCATCGCGGTCGGCGCGCAGTGGGGCGGCGCGATGCTCCTCGCCACCGAGTACGCCCCGGAGGGCAAGCGGGGCATCTACGGCAGCTTCGTCCAACTCGGCGTCCCCATCGGCGTGGTGAGCGCCAACTCGGTTTTCCTTCTCGCCGGTGCGTTCACCAGCGATTCGGCGTTCGCCGCGTGGGGATGGCGGCTCCCGTTCCTGGTCGGCCTGCTGGTCCTCGTACTCGCCTGGTACATCCACAAGCACGTCGAGGAGACCCCGGAGTTCCGGGCGGCCGAACGGGCCCTGGCCGAGAAGGAGAAGGAGGAGAAGGGACAGCCGGCAGGCAAGGAACCGGGAACAGGCAAGGAACCGGGAACAGGCAGCGGAAAGCGAGGCGACTGCGCGCGGAACTCCCCACTGCGCACCATCCTCCGCGGCCACCTCGGCACGGTCTTCCTCGCGGGCGGCTCGTTCGCCGTGAACACCGCGACCTTCTACATCCTGATCACCGGAGTCCTCGACTACACGACCCGCGAACTCGACATGAACCGCGGCGCCGTCCTCACGGTCTCTCTCTGCGTGAGCCTCACCCAGCTCGTCCTGATCCCCGCGTCCGCCGCGCTCTCCGACCGCATCGGCCGCATCCGGATCTACGGTCTCGGCGCGGCCGGCATCGCCCTGTGGGCCGTACCGATGTTCCTGCTGATCGACACGGGCTCGCTGCTGTGGCTGGCGGTCGGTACGTTCGTCGGCAGCTGTTTCCTCAGCATCATGTACGGGCCCCAGGCCGCCCTGTTCGCCGAGCTGTTCACCCCCGAGATGCGGTACACGGGCGCCTCGCTCGGCTACCAGATCGCGGCAGTTCTCGGCGGCGGACTCGCACCCTTCGTGATGGTGCTCCTGCTGGAGACGACGGGCACGTCGATGTCGGTGGCCGCGTACATCATCGGGCTCGCCGTGATCGCGCTCGGATCGATCAAGGTCCTTGCGGACAGGGCCGGTTCACGCTGAGAAGCAGGGCCGTCTAGGCCTGCTCGCGCTGCGGCTCCGGACTCGTCTCCGGGGCCGCGGCGACCGGCCCGCCGACAGCGGCGGTATCCGCAACTTCCGCTGCAGCGACAGCCGTTCGCGGGCGCGACCGCGACACCGCCACCCCCGCCAGACACACCAGTCCGCCCACGAGCGTGATCCAGCCCGGCACCTCGTCGAGCGCCACCCAGGACATCAGTACCACCAGCGCGGGCGCCGCGTAGGTCGTGGCACCCATCTTCCCGGCCGTCGTACGGGCCAGGGCGAACGCCCAGGTGGTGAACGCGATGGCGGTCGGAAAGACGCCCAGATACAGCATGTTGAGAGTCGCGGACAGCGGGGCGTCGGCGGCATCGGACACCAGCTGCCCCGCGAACGGCAGACAGGCAACCGCCCCGATCGCACAGCCGAACGTCGTCACCTGGAGCGCGGATCCGTGCCGCAGGGCCGGCTTCTGGGCGACCACACCGCCCGCGTACGCCACCGCGGCGAGCAGACAGAGCAGTACGCCGAGCACGGAGGCGCTGCCCTCGCCCGACATCGACAGGCCGACGACCGCCGCTCCCGCGAACGACACGGCCATCCCGGCGAGCAGTCGCGGCGGCAGCCCCTCCTTGAGCAGCCACCCCGCGAGCAGGGCCATGACCAGCGGGCCGATGTTCACCACGAGGGCGGCGGTGCCCGCGTCGACCTTCTGCTCACCCCAGTTGAGCACCACCATGTAGAGACCGAACCAGAGCAGCCCGGACACCACGATCCCCGGCCACGCGGCGCGCGGCGGCAGCCCCTCCCGGCGTATCAGACAGATCACGCCGAGGACCAGCACCCCGGCGAGCAGCCGGCCGAGCGCCAGCGCACCGGGCGCGTACGCCTCGCCGGCACTCCGGATGGACACGAACGCGGAGGCCCACAACAGCACGGTGATCGTCGCGGCCGCGGCCGCGAGCAGTTCCGTACGGCGGGCGGACAGGAGAGACTTCATCACGTTCCAGAGGCTAGGTGGGGTTGCGGGAAAGGGCTCGCGGTTTTTGGCCGGGGCGTTGTGCTCCGCTGAGTACCGTTGTCCGTCTGCGGGCCGGTGGGGGCTGGTCGCGCAGTTCCCCGCGCCCCTGAAGGGGCGGTCAGCGGAGCGTCTCCGACTGGATTCCCAGTAGGTCCGCCAGCGCCCGTTCGCCCTTGGCGGTGACCTTGACGGCTCGCTCCGAGCCGATGCGTACGCACCAGCCCGTGTCCAGGGCGTGCCGGCACAGGGCGGCTCCCGCGACGCCGGCGAGATGGGGACGACGTTCCGTCCAGTCCAGGCAGGCCCGGGCGAGCGGCCGCCGTCCGGAGCGTACGAGGGAGACGCCGAGGCCGTCGAACCAGCGCACCCCCTCGTCGGTGAGCGCGAACCCCGTGTCCTGCCGGAGCAGCCCGAGCCCTGTCAGCGCATCGGTGACGGCGATGCCGAGGCGGCCTGCCAGGTGGTCGTAGCAGGTGCGCCCCCGGGCCATCGCACTGCCCGCGCCGGCTTCACGCAGGGTGCGCGGTCGTACGGCGGTCGTCGGCGCGACCTGGGCGGCGAGGTCCTCGACGAGCTGGGCGACCCGGGCGTCGGCCAGCCGTACGTACCGGTGCCGCCCCTGCCGTTCCTCGGCGAGCAGCCCGCCCGCGACGAGCTTGCCCAGGTGCTCGCTGGCCGTCGACGCGGCGACCCCCGCATGCCGGGCCAGCTCCCCGGCGGTCCACGCCCGCCCGTCGAGCAGCGCCAGCAGAAATCCGGCCCGCGTCTCGTCGGCGACCAGCGAGGCGAGGGCGGCGAGCCCGGCGGCTTCGGCGCGCGCACTGCTCGTCCGGCCGGTACGTGAGGAGGTCATGCACCCAGCATGCGCGACGCATGGTTCGGCGATCGCCGAATGATGAGCGCCCCTCAAGGGGCGCGGGGCCGCATTCGATGTGCGGCTCCTCCCCCACTCTCGGCTTCGCTCGAGCGGGGGGACCCCCACCGTGGGCGCGGCCAGCCACATGCGGCCCGCAGACGGGAAACGGCATCCGGCGCGGAGTGCTTACGTCCCGCGCAGCCCCTCATACTGCAGCGCCAAACCGTCCAGCAGCGCCCTGAGCCCCGTCTCGAAGGCCCGTTCGTCGATCTTCTCCTGCTGTTCGGCGAGGAGATGGGCCTGCCCGAGATGCGGATAGTCGGCGGGATCGTACGCGGTCTCGTCGTCCACGAAGCCCCCGGCGAACGATCCCAGCGCGGAGCCCATCACGAAGTACCGCATCAGCGCGCCGATGGACGTGGCCTGCGCCGGAGGCCACCCCGCCTCGACCATCGCACCGAAGACGGCGTCGGCGAGCCGCAGTCCGGCCGGGCGGCGGCCGGGGCCGCGGGCCAGGACGGGGACGATGTTCGGATGGTCGCGCAGGGCGGCCCGGTAGGAGACGGCCCAGTCGTGCAGCGCGGTGCGCCAGTCGCGCCCGTCCTCGAACATCGACAGGTCGACCTGCGCGCTCACGGAGTCCGCGACCGCCTCCAGGATCTGGTCCTTCGTGCGGAAGTGGTTGTAGAGGGACGGACCGCTGACACCCAGTTCGGCGGCGAGCCGGCGCGTCGAGACGGCGGCCAGGCCCTCGGCGTCCACCAGCGTCCGGGCAGCCCCGACGATCCTGTCGGTGCTGAGGAGGGGCTTGCGCGGTCTGGCCATGGCGCACATAGTAGGGCTGCGAACCGGAAACTAGCAGTGCTAATTTAATGCTGTAGAAGTCATATCGCGGCCGTCACGTGGCCTTCGACCGGGAGGACCCGTCATGAACCTGGGGCTCAGCGAGGAGCAGACCGCCGTCCGGCAGCTCGCCAGGGACTTCGTCGACCGGGAGATCGCGCCGCACGTCGTCGCCTGGGACCGGGCGGAGGAGGTCGACCGCTCGATCGTGAGGAAGCTCGGCGACGTCGGGTTCCTGGGCCTCACCGTCGACGAGGAGTACGGCGGATCCGGCGGCGACCACCTCGCGTACTGCCTGGTGACCGAGGAGCTCGGCCGGGGCGACTCCTCGGTCCGCGGCATCGTCTCGGTCTCCCTCGGCCTCGTCGCCAAGACCATCGCGTCCTGGGGGAGCGAGGAGCAGAAGCGGCAGTGGCTGCCGGGGCTCACCTCGGGCGCGTACGTCGGCTGCTTCGGCCTCACCGAACCGGGCACCGGCTCCGACGCGGGCAACCTCTCGACCAGGGCGGTGCGCGACGGCGACGATTACGTGATCAGCGGCAGCAAGATGTTCATCACCAACGGCACCTGGGCGGACGTCGTGCTGCTCTTCGCCCGCTCGACCGACGCCCCCGGCCACAAGGGCGTCTCCGCCTTCCTCGTGCCCGCCGACACCCCGGGCCTGACCCGCCGCACCGTCCACGGAAAGCTCGGACTGCGCGGCCAGGCCACCGCCGAGCTGGCGCTGGAGGACGTCCGCGTGCCCGCCTCGACGATGCTCGGACCCGAGGGCAAGGGCTTCTCCATCGCCATGTCCGCGCTGGCCAAGGGCCGGATGTCCGTCGCGGCCGGCTGTGTCGGCATCGCCCAGGCCGCCCTGGACGCCGCCGTGACGTACGCGACCGAGCGCGAGCAGTTCGGGAAGACCATCGCCCACCATCAGCTCGTCCAGGAGCTGCTCAGCGACATCGCCGTGGACGTCGACGCGGCCCGGCTGCTCACCTGGCGGGTCGCCGATCTCGTCGACCGGGGCGAGCCGTTCGCCACCGAGTCCTCCAAGGCCAAGCTCTTCGCCTCGGAGGCCGCCGTGCGCGCCGCGAACAACGCCCTCCAGGTCTTCGGCGGCTACGGCTACATCGACGAGTACCCGGTCGGCAAACTGCTGCGCGACGCCCGCGTGATGACTCTCTACGAGGGCACCAGCCAGATCCAGAAACTGGTCATCGGGCGTGCGCTGACGGGGATTTCGGCCTTCTGAGTACGCGTCTGAGTACGCGAGCGGATGTGGTTCGGGCCACGTGGGCCGACTCTGGTGCGCATGAGTGAGACACCGGTCAAGCAGCAGAACACCGCCGCCTTCTACGGCCAGGCGGTCCTATCGTTCGGCGTCGCCGTCGTCGCCACCACGATCGGCATCTTCAAGCTGGAGGCCGACACCTGGGTGCGCGCCTTCCTGGGGATCGCCGTCCTCTACCTCGTCACCTCCGCCTTCACCCTCGCCAAGGTGATCCGCGACCGTCAGGAGGCCGGGCAGATCGTCAGCCGGGTCGACCAGGCCCGGCTGGAGAAGCTCCTCGCCGCACACGACCCCTTCGAGAAGCTCTGAAGCGCCGGGCGGGTTTCCCACGCCTCTGATCGGGCACTCTAAGCGCCCGCTCAGTATCGGAGGTATGGTGTTCGTTCTGCCAGTGGAAGGGGCGAACCAGCGATGAGTACGGCGGAGGAGACGGCCGGTGCGGAGATGCCGCCGTGGGCCGAGGTCACCCCGGACGCGGCCCGGCGGCTGCTCGTCGCCGCCGTGGAGGCCTTCGCCGAGCGCGGGTACCACGCGACGACGACCCGTGACATCGCGGGCCGGGCGGGGATGAGCCCGGCCGCGCTCTACATCCACTACAAGACCAAGGAAGAACTGCTCCACCGGATCAGCAGGATCGGCCACGAGAAGGCCCTGGAGATCCTGCGGACGGCGGCCCAGGGCGAGGGCGGTGCCGCCGAGCGGCTGGCGGACGCCGTGAGCTCCTTCGTCCGCTGGCACGCCGGGGGGCGTACCACCGCCCGGGTCGTGCAGTACGAACTGGACTCCCTCGGCCCGGGCGCCCGGGCCGAGATCATCGCCCTGCGCCGTCAGGTCGACGCCGAGGTCCGCGGCATCATCCAGGACGGCGTCACGGCCGGCGACTTCGACGTCCCGGACATCCCGGGCACCACCCTCGCGGTCCTCTCCCTGTGCATCGACGTGGCCCGCTGGTTCAACGTCAACGGCACGAGGACGCCGGAAGAGGTGGGCTCCCTTTACGCGGACCTGGTCCTGAGGATGGTCGGGGCCAGGAAATAGCCCGCTGGGTCACTCGCGCCGCGCAGAGCGCCCCTTTGGGGGGTGCGGGGCTGTGACATCCGCGGCTCCGCCGCGGGGCGCGACCGGCCCCAGCGCACCCGCAGCCGACGCGCGACCGGTCAGAAGTAGTACCGAGACACCGACTCGGCCACACAAACCGGCTTGTCGCCCCCCTCGCGCTCCACGGTGAAGCCCACGGACACCTGCACCCCGCCCGGCACCTCATCGACACCGGTGATCTTCGCCGTCGCGCGCAGCCGCGACCCCACCGGCACCGGAGCGGGAAAACGAACCTTGTTCGTCCCGTAGTTGACGCCCATCTTGACGCCTTCGACGCTGATCAGCTGAGGCCCGAACAGCGGCAGCAGCGACAACGTCAGATACCCGTGGGCAATGGTCGTCCCGAAGGGACCCGCCGCGGCCTTCTCGGGGTCCACGTGAATCCACTGGTGATCCCCTGTCGCGTCGGCGAACAGGTCAACCCGCTTCTGGTCGACCTCCAGCCAGTCGCTGTACCCCAACTGCTCATCCACCGCCGCCTTGAGCTCGTCGGCGGACTTGAAGATCCTCGGCTCTGCCATGTCCCTGGCCTCCCGCGTAGCAATATCTAAGCAACTGCTTAGCATGGTAGGGCGAGGATCGTCTGTCAACGGACCGGAAGCGTGACGCGTGACGGGGAAGGCGGGCGAGCGCGCTCGACGGGATGGGTAGGCTTCGAGGGGTGCCCCAGATTCCCGAGAAGATCCACGAACTCACGGTCGGCCAGCTGTCGGCCCGTAGTGGCGCCGCCGTCTCGGCCCTGCACTTCTACGAGTCCAAGGGCCTGATCAGCAGCCGCCGCACCACAGGCAATCAGCGCCGCTACCACCGCGACGCACTGCGCCGGGTCGCCTTCGTACGGGCCGCGCAGCGTGTCGGGATCCCGCTGGCCACGATCCGTGACGCGCTCGCCGAGCTGCCCGAGGAGCGCACGCCGACGCGTGAGGACTGGGCCCGCCTCTCGGAGGCCTGGCGGTCCGAACTCGACGAGCGCATCAAGCAGTTGGGTCGCCTGCGTGACCACCTCACGGACTGCATCGGCTGCGGCTGTCTCTCGCTGGAGACCTGCGTCCTGTCCAACCCCGACGACGTCTTCGGTGAACGGCAGAGCGGCTCCCGCCTGATGGTGGAACGCCCGGGCGCCAGGAAGCAGCGCGAGCAGCCGGAGAGGGAGCCCGGGGACTGCGGCTAGGGACTGCGGCTGAAGCAGCCCCCGGGTTCCTCTCCTCACTCGTACTCCGTGCCGCCCTTGCGCGTCAGGTACGCCGGGCTGACCGCCTTCGCGACGGCCCGGCCGCCCGTCACCGGGCTGTACCGCTCGGTGGCGGGCCTGATCACGACACCCTCACGCAGATGCAGCCCCCGCCCGGACACCGTCTCGCGCCCGGAGGCGAACTCCAGGACGCGGCCGATGTCGTACGGACCCTCGTAGAGCCGTGGCACGAGCGGCAGCTCACCCGTGAGCAGCTCCGTCGCGTCCAGCCAGCGGACCTCGCCGTCGATCTCCGCGGACACGTCGAACACGGCGTACCCGAGCGTCTCGCGGCGGCCGTCGGCGCCGTAGGTGAGGTCCTGTACGCCCGCTCCGTACACCTCGCCGAAGACACCGACCCGGCGCGCCCCGAGCCGTTCGGCGAGCCGGGCCGCGGCCGCCGCGACGCCGTGGCCGTGGACCGCGCGCCAGTACAGGTTGCGCGGGTCCTCCGTCAGGGCCAGGTACTTGGCGCCGAAGCCCTTCGAGGAGACCTGGGCGTGGCCGTCCTCGGCGAAGTACGTGAGCAGGCAGGCGGAGCCGTGCAGCTTCTCGGTCAGGACCACGTCCTCGCCCGGGGCGAAGATGTCCGGGTAGCGCTGGATGTTCTCGATGTCGACCCAGGGCAGCAGATCGGGAGCCGGCTCGACCTCGCCGTCCATCGTGGGCGGTATCGGCGGCACCCACTTGGTGATGCCGAGCCGCTCCGCGAAGTCCGTGCCGTCCGCCGCGGCCCGCGCGAGGTCGACGCCCGCCAGCGCGTTCGGCCGACAGACGATCCCCTGCGACAGCTCGCCGCGCAGCCGCACCGCCTTCACCCGGTCCGACCTGCTCCCCGCGAGGCGTCCGGTCAGCCCCAGCTCCTCGATCAGCTCCTCGGGCAGCACGGACTGCTCGGGGATGTAGACGGCGGTCTCACCGGTGCGGTACACGCCCTTGGCGACGACTGCCCGGTACAGGCCCACCTGGGCCAGTTCGAGCGCGTCGGCGTTCGGATGCTCGTGGACGGTCAGCACTTCGGCGGTGACGCGCAGCGTCGACATGGCGGGACTCCTCGGGTTCCTCAGACCGGCTTCATCGCCTCCAACTGTCCGTACGGGAAAGGGGTGGAGCGAGGGGTTTTGGGGCTGGTATGCGCTCCGCCTCAAGCGTGGTGATGAGCCTGCGGGCCCGGTGGGTGGTTGCGCAGTTCCCCGCGCCCCTTAGGGGCGTGGCGCCGCGCCCCCTCGTACTGGGCCAGCCCCTCCATCACCAACTCCGCGTTGGACAGCGCCCGTTGCCCGTCCGGCAGGAACAGCGTGTCCTCCAGGCCGATCCGCGTCGCGAGCCCGAGGCGTCCGGCGAGCCGGAGGACCGGCCAGGCGCCGCCCTCCTCGCCGTGCAGCAGGACGGGACGGCCGTGAGTGGTGGCCACGCGCTCCGCCGGAAGCCGGGTGGTGACCTGCGGGCCCGGTGGGGGCTGGTCGCGCCCACGCGGCGGAGCCGCATATGTCACGGCCCCGCGCCCCTTGCGGGGCGGGGTGACGGGCCCCATTCCCAGTGCGGCCAGTAGCTCCCGGGCCGAGTGCTCCGCCGTGTCGGGGTCCGGGTCCGTGACCTCCGCGAGGACGCGCAGGACCCGTGGGCCGAGTGGTGACGCCGCGAACCGTGCGGCTCCGTCCGTGCCCGACCAGATGCCTGCCTCCACGTCCACGCCCCGCTCCAGGAGTGCGGCGGCGACCTGCTCGGCACCCGGTTCGTGCCAGTTGACCGAGGCGTGGTCGGGCAGGACGATCCACTCGCGGACCCGGGCGACCCGGGCCGCGGGGTCGGGCTCGGCCCAGGCGCCGGTGGTCACGCCGACGGGGACGGCGACCCGGGAACGTATTTCCTCCAGCGTCGCTGCAACCGCTTTCGGCGACAGCGTGTCCTCCCCACAGGGGGACTTGGGATGTACATGCACGTCCGACGCCCCGGCCGCGACGGCCTCCGCCGCGGAGTCGGCCATCGCCCCCGGCGACAACGGCACGAGAGCGCCGTCACCGGACCCGCGTCCCCCGTTCACACACACCTGCACCATGTCCCCGATGGTGCCAGGCGCCACTGACAACCGGAGACCGAAGGAGGAACAGGCGATGAGCCTGGCCATCTGCTCGCTCAAGTGGGAAGCCGCGCACACGGGGGCGCAGAAGATCACGTACGACAGCGACGGGTACCACCTCGTGCGCTTCCCGTACGTCACGGGGGAGGAGCAGTACGACCCCTGGAACATGCACGACCCGGCGAAGGGCGGCGACAGCGCGTCGAAGTTCCCCGACGCCCGCTCGGGCCTGATCTGGCCCAGTCACGACGGCTGGGGCGTACTGTCCGCGATGGTCTTCTGGGAGGCGGACTCCCGCGGACTCGAATACCGGGCGCGCTACGTCCGGGACCCGCTGAACCTCTCGACGGGCTACAACTCGACGGCCACGACCGACATCGCACCCACCCGCGGCGGCCAGTACCGCACCTACATGTGGCAGATGTTCGTCCACCCTCAGACGCCGCTCGGCCTGAAGATCTCCGTGCGCGGTGCGGGAGACGTGAAGGTCTCCACACCGCTGATGCTCGCCGAGTTCAAGCTCGCCATCCACACCGACGTCAAGACGCCGTAGCCGATCGCCCGGGGGTGCGGTTCCGCCGACGCACCCCCGGTACGCCTAGCTCGCCACCGACACCAACAGACGCCCTCTTCTGGCTTCTGCCAGGGCCTCGGGCGTGAGAACCGGCCGCGGGACCACGATCCCGCAGGCCGTGCAGACCGGGCCCGTGGACGGTTCGTGGGCCAGGTCGTACTTCCAGGTGAGGCGCTCGCCCGAGCAGACCGGGCAGACGGTGCCCGGCTCGCGCTCCAGGGCGGCGATCAGCCGGCGCAGCACCTCGGCCATCGGCTCATGGGGGTGGACCCGCGGGTCGTCGCACCAGGCGACCCCGAAGCCGCCCCAGGTGAGCCGGTGCCAGTCGTCCACGCTGCCGGGGCTGCGCAGACCGTCGTGCTTCTCCTTCTTGCGGCGCTGTGCGAACTCGACCTCGTAGGCGAGCCATACGGAGCGCGCCTCCTCCAGTTCGTCCAGTGCGGCCACGAGCCGCGCTGGATCGGGGGACCGGTCCTCGGGGCCGAACCCGGCCCGGGAGCACAGATGGTCCCAGGTCGCCCGGTGACCGTAAGGAGCGAACCTCTCAAGGCACTTGCGCAGTGAATAGCGCCGCAGTGCCAGATCGCTCCTCGGGTCGCGCACCTGTCTCGCCAGACTCCGAAAGCCGGCCATCGCCCTGCACCTCCGTCACACCTGCACCTGTACTTCGGTCACTTCGGCGTCGTCGAAAGGACGTCGCCGAATAGACGTATCGACACGCGATTCGGCTCCATCTGTTTTTCGGCGACCGATAAAAAGCCGCCAATCGGACGATTTCGGACCGTCCATCAGACGGTTCTCGGCCGTCCACCGTCTGCTTCTCGCCGTCGGCCGGTACGGCCGGCGGTGCGTCGGGGATCCTCCGGCCCCGCCGACGCCAAAAGTGACGCATGTTCATCTTCAAACGCGGGGATACCGGCGGTAACGTCCGGCACACCCCCGTCGCGAGGAGCCAGCCATGCCCCGGCGTACCCCACGCACCATCCTCGACAGACAGAGAACTCCCCGCAGATTCACCAAGTTCCTCAAGGGCGCATCCATATGCGCACTCGTTGCCGGTCTTTTGTCACCGCTTTCCCAGACGGCCGCCGCGCAGTCCGCCCCGGCGGCGGCCGCCGCGGCCGCGAACGACTACTGCGGCGGCCGGTGTTCGGACATCCTCCCGGCGGGCCAGAACGGCAACGCGACCCTCGCCGAGATCCTCCTGAACCAGGCCTTCGACACCCAGCCCGCACACGCGGACGACCAGCTCGCGCCCTACGGCAACCTCGCGTCGGGCTACTCCGGGCTCACCGACGCCAAGATCAACGACTTCTTCAGGGACGCCTCGTTCGGGGTCCCCGCCGACCAGGTCGAGTCGACCCTGAAGCCCGCCGGACGCACCGACGTCACGATCGTCCGCGACAAGAAGACCGGTGTGCCGCACATCACAGGCACCACGCGTTACGGCACGGAGTTCGGCGCCGGATACGCGGCCGCCCAGGACCGGCTCTGGCTGATGGACGTCTTCCGGCACGTCGGACGCGGCAAGCTGACCCCCTTCGCCGGCGGCGCGCCCTCCAACCAGGGCCTTGAGCAGGAGTTCTGGCGCCACGCCCCCTACACCGAGGCCGATCTCCAGGCCCAGATCGACAACGCCGTCGCCACGAACGGCGCCCGCGGCCAGCAGGCCCTCGCCGACGTCAAGGCCTACATCGCAGGCATCAACGCCTACATCGACGCCTCCGACAGCGGCCGCTACTTCCCCGGCGAGTACGTCCTGACCGGCCACAAGGACTCGATCACCAACGCCGGAACCATCGAGCACTTCAAGGAGACCGACCTGGTCGCCCTCGCCTCCGTCATCGGTGCGCTCTTCGGCTCCGGAGGCGGCGGCGAGGTCAACAACGCCATCTCGCTCCTCGCCGCCCAGTCCAAGTACGGCGTGGAGGAGGGCACCAAGGTCTGGGAGTCCTTCCGCGAGCGCAACGACCCCGAGGCCGTCCTCACCGTCCACAACGGCGAGAGTTTCCCGTACGCGACCAAGCCGGCCGACCCCCAGGGCGAGGCCCTGCCCGCCGCGGGCTCGGTGGCCCAGGAGCCCCTGGTCTACGACCGCACCGGCAGCGCGGCCACCGCCACGGCCACCGGGACCTCCGCCTCGGCGACGGCGAGCGCCCTCAGCTCGGCGAAGCGCGGCATGTCCAACGCCCTCGTGGTGAGCGGCAAGAGCACGGCGAGCGGCAACCCGATCGCCGTCTTCGGACCGCAGACCGGCTATTTCGCGCCACAGCTGCTGATGCTGCAGGAGATCCAGGGCCCCGGCCTCAGCGCCCGCGGCGCCTCCTTCGCGGGCCTGAGCATGTACGTCGAACTCGGCCGCGGCCAGGACTACGCGTGGAGCGCCACGACCTCAGGCCAGGACATCATCGACACCTACGCGGTCGAGCTGTGCCAGGACGACACCCACTACCTCTACCGCGGCACCTGCACCGCCATGGACAAGGTCGAGCAGACCAACGCCTGGAAGCCCACCACCGCCGACGGCACCGCGGCCGGCTCGTACCGCATGCAGGTCTGGCGCACCAAGTACGGCCCGGTGACGCACCGCGCCACGGTCGACGGCAAACGGGTCGCGTACACCACCCTGCGCTCCTCCTACATGCACGAGGCCGACTCGATCATCGGCTTCCAGATGCTCAACGACCCGGACTACGTGAAGAGCCCGCAGACCTTCCAGTCGGCGGTGCAGCACATCAACTACACGTTCAACTGGTTCTACGCCGACTCGCAGCACACCGCGTACTACAACAGCGGTGACAACCCGGTCCGCGCCAACGGTGTCGACGCCGAGTTCCCGGTCTGGGCGCAGCCCGCGTACGAGTGGAAGAACTGGACGCCGACGACGAACACCGCCGACTACACACCGGCGTCCGCCCACCCCAACTCCATCGACCAGGACTACTACATCTCCTGGAACAACAAACAGGCCAAGGACTACACGACGGCTCCCTGGGGCAACGGCTCCGTCCACCGCGGCAACCTCCTGGAGGACCGGGTGAAGAAACTGGTCACCGCGGGCGGAGTCACCAGGGCCTCGCTCACCAAGGCGATGGCCGACGCGGCGCTGGCCGACCTGCGCGCCGAGGACGTACTGCCCAAGTTGCTGAAGGTGGTGAACAGTCAGCCGGTCACCGACACTGCGGCAGCGGCGGCCGTGACGAAGCTGTCCGACTGGGTGACGGCCGGCGCCAAGCGCAAGGAGACCTCGGCCGGTTCGAAGGCGTACGCCAACGCCGAGGCGATCCGCATCCTGGACGCCTGGTGGCCGCTGCTGGTGAAGGCCGAGTTCGAACCCGGCCTCGGCAGTGAGCTCTACACCGCCATGACCAACAACCTCCCCGTGGACGAGCCCCCGTCGGCCGGACACGGGCCCACCGGCTCGCACGCCGGAAGCTCCTTCCAGTACGGCTGGTGGAGCTACGTCCACAAGGACATCCGGGCGGTGCTCGGCGAGACCGTGGAGGGCGGACTCGCCAAGCCGTACTGCGGCGGCGGCAGCCTCGGCGCCTGCCGGACCATCCTGATCAACACCCTCAAGGAGGCCGCGGCGAAGACCGCCGCCCAGGTCTACCCGGGCGACGACCTCTGCTCGGCCGGCGACCAGTGGTGCGCCGACTCGGTCAACCACCGCACGCTGGGCGGCATCAAGCACAACAAGATCAGCTGGCAGAACCGGCCGACCTACCAGCAGGTCGTGGAGTTCGCCTCACACCGGTGACGACAGGCACCAGCAGGCGGCGGGTCACCGGATACGGCCCGCCGCCAGCACCACCTGGGCCAGCTCCCGGTGACAGATGTCGCTGTGGGCCCCCGACGGGGCCCCGCCGCGCTTCACCACCGCGGACGCGTCGATGTTCACGCACCCCGACACGGGCAACTTCGCCCGCAGCGCGTCCGCGAGCTTGAACGCCTTGGTGCCCGTCACCGCCTGCACCCCGTCGAACCCCAACGCCCCCCACTTGCTGCCCAGAAGACGCGGAAGCCGGAGGTCGGCGGCGGAATTGCTGTCGCCCGCCATCCGGGAGGCCATCGGGTAGATCGTCCCGAGCGCCGAGTCGAAGCGCGAGAAGCAGCAGACCAACGGGCCGTCGACACGGTCCTGTTGACCCTGCAGAACGCCCTTGCCCCGCGCGTCGTGCGGCAGCCGCGCCGCGAACGCGTAGTGGGAGAAGGCCGCTTGGAGCAGGGTCACCGACTTCACGTTCCGCACACCCTTGGGCAGCCCGCGCAGCGCGAACGACACCAGGCGCCCGCCGAAGCTGTGCCCCACGAGATGCACCCGCAGCCCGGGAGCCACCTGCGCGAGCCGCCCGACCAACGGACCAAGACCGCGCTCACCGACCGTGCCCGCGCGCCGCTTCATGGCGAAGTACGTTGCCTGCCGCAGCAGTTCATGCGCACCGTCCCAGACCCGGGGGAGCCCGAACGAGGCCTGGACCCCCTCGGCCCCGGCCCCGGTCCCGGTCCCGACTCCGACCGCGAGCTCGCCGTCGGCGCCGGCCCGTTCCTCCGCCAGCGCCCGCGCGAACTCCCGGCACATCTCCGCCGTGTCCCCGAGGAACATCTCCGGGTCGCACTGCGGCCCGGCCTCCGCCAGGGTGTCCGCGGCGAACGCCGTCCCCGGTGCCTCGGGGTGCAGCTCGACGAGGAGCCGTACGAGCCGCCCGTACTCCTCCAACGCGGCTTCCTCGTCCGGCTGTTGGTCGAGCATGCGGGCGATCTGGTCGACCAGGGTGGCCCGGCCGGGGAAGACCTCCAGCAGACCGCCGCGGGTGCCCTTGTCCAGAGCCGGTCCCACGGTCGCCGCCGTCACCGTCCGCTCGAAGTCGGGGATCGGCTCGTCCGAGAACCGCATCGACGGCCACACCACGCCCACGAACCCGAGCCGGGCGCTCGGCGCGAGCCCGGGGAACGGTTCGAAGAACCGGCTGTAGAGCCGTGTCGCCCCCGACCGGTCGCTGTTCCAGCCGTGCGCGAACACGATCAGATCCTTGACGCCCCGCTCCGGCGCCTCCTTCAGCAGCCGGTCGCGCTGCCCCGCGTTCACATCCCCGTCCGCGTCGAACGTCAGCTCCCAGTAGGGAGTCACACCCACTTCCGGCTCCGCCATGACGAGCCCCCTTCGGCCCCCGTACCCGCTCATTCGGGGGCATCGTCCCGCCGGGGAAGGGAGTTGGCCATACGCCACGTGCGGTTCGACCGGCCCGAACTCATTTCTCAGCGATAGAGGAGGTACTTCCCGCGCATCCGGCGGAAGGCCGCCAGCTCGCCCTGCCAGGCCGCCACGACCTCGTCGGCACCCGCGCCCGCGTCGATCATCGTGCGGACCTGCGTGGAGCCCGTCAGCTTGTCGATCCAGTTGTCGGGGCGCCAGGCGAAGCCGCTCCACACCTTCTTGGCGGTCACCAGCAGCGCGATCCCGGTGCGTACGGGGTCGTACGCGGCCCGGTCGTGGACATGGATCTGTACGCCCCCGACGGTCTTCCCCTGGAACTTCGAGAAGGTCGGTGCGAAGTACGCCTCCCTGAAGTGCACACCGGGCAGCCCGAGTTGCCCCGCCTCGGCGGCCCACCGCCGGTCGATGCCCTCGGCGCCCAGCAGCTCGAACGGGCGGGTCGTGCCGCGCCCCTCCGACAGGTTCGTCCCCTCGAAGAGACACGTCCCCGAGTACACGAGCGCGGTGTCCGGCGTCGGCATGTTGGGGCTCGGCGGCACCCAGGGGAGACCCGAGGCGTCGTAGAAGTCCGACCGCTTCCAGCCCGACATCAGCACGGTGTCCAGCGGAACCGGCGCCGCGAGGAACTCCTTGTTGAACAGCCGCGCCAGCTCCGCCACCGTCATCCCGTGCGCCTGCGCGATCGGCTCCCGGCCCACGAAGGTCGCGAACTCCTTGTGCAGCACGGGCCCCTGTGCGCTCCGGCCGGTCACCGGGTTCGGCCGGTCGAGCACCACGAAACGCTTCCCGGCGAGCCGGGCCGCCTCCATGCAGTCGTACAGCGTCCAGATGTACGTGTAGAAGCGGGCGCCCGCGTCCTGGATGTCGAAGACGACGGTGTCCACACCGGAGGCCGTGAAGATGTCGGCCAGCGGCTGCCCGCTCTTCAGATACGTGTCGTAGACGGGGAGGCCGGTCGCCGGGTCGTCGTAGCGGCCCTCGGAGCCGCCGGCCTGGGCGGTGCCCCGGAAGCCGTGCTCGGGGCCGAAGACGGCCACCAGGTTCACCCGGTCGTCCGCGTGCATGACGTCGACGATGTGGCGGACGTCCCTGGTGATGCCGGTCGGGTTGGTGACGATCCCTGCACGTTCGCCTTCGAGGAGGGTGTAGCCGTCCGCGGCCAGACGTTCGAAGCCGGTCCGCAGGCGGCGGGCGCCCTTCGGTTCCCGGGCGGCCGAGGCCGCGGCGGTGGCGGGCGGGTTCGCCGAGAACGCCGCCGCGGCGGTCGTGGCGGCGAGGAGACTCCGTCTGGACAGGCGGCGCATGTGTGACCTCCGTTGCTGACGCGGAAGGCTGGCAGAAGCACGCTAAGGGCTCCGCCGGTGGTTCGTAAGCTGCGGGTGTGTTGTGGCTCGTCGCGCCCACACGGCGGAGCCGCAGATCGACACAGCCCCGCACCCCTTACGGGGCGCATACCGACCGGTTAGTCTGATGGTCGAGCAGAGCCGAATCTCGTCGCGTCGAAGGAGACCGAAGGTGGAAGCCGTGCAGGGTGCCGGAGTGGTCGTGACGGGGGCCGGAGGGGGCATCGGGGCCGCGCTGGCGCGGCGGTTCGCTGCCGAAGGGGCCCGGGTCGTCGTCAATGACCTGGACGCCGGGAAGGCGAAGGCCGTTGCCGAGGAGATCGGGGCGGTCGCCGTTCCGGGGGACGCCTCCGCGATCGTGGCCGAGGCGCGGGACGCCCTCGGGGGCACGGTCGACGTCTACTGCGCCAACGCCGGGCTCGGCTCCGGAGGGTCGGAGGCGGCTCCGGAACAGGTGTGGGAGCTCGCCTGGGACGTGAACGTGATGGCCCACGTCCGTGCGGCCAACGAACTGCTCCCCGCCTGGCTGGAGCGCGGCAGCGGCCGTTTCGTCTCCACGATCTCGGCGGCCGGACTGCTCACCATGGTCGGCGCGGCCCCGTACAGCGTCACCAAGCACGGCGCGTACGCCTTCGCCGAGTGGCTCTCCCTCACGTACCGCCACCGCGGTCTGAAGGTCCACGCGATCTGTCCGCAGGGCGTCCGCACCGACATGCTCGCGAGCACCGGCAGCGCGGGCGACCTCGTGCTCAAGCCCACCGCCATCGAGCCCGAGGACGTCGCGGACGCCCTCTTCGCCGGGATCGAGGAGGACCGCTTCCTGATCCTGCCGCACCCCGAGGTCGCCGACTACTACCGGGCGCGGGCCGGTGACCCCGACCGCTGGCTGACGAGCATGAACCACATCCAGCAGAAGTGGGAGGCGGACGGCCGGTGACCACCTCCCTGTACGCGGCGCAGCCGTGGCTCGCGCTCCTGAACGACGCCCAGCGCGGGCCCATAAGCCCCGTCGACTCGCCCGTGCACGCCCTGCGACGGGCCGTCGCCGAGGCCCCCGACACCACCTTCCTCGCCTACTTCGACGGACGGCTCACCTACCGCGAGGTCGACGAGCTGAGCGACTCCGTCGCCGGACACCTCGCCGCCCGCGGCCTGGAGCGCGGCGACCGGGTCGCCGTCCTGCTGCAGAACTCCCCGCTCTTCGTCCTCGCCGTCCTCGGCGCCTGGAAGGCCGGCGCGACCGTCCTGCCCGTCAACCCCATGTACAAGTCGGGGGAGGTCACCCACGTCCTGCGGGACGGCGAGGTCGCCGCGCTGATCTGCTCCGACCGCGCCTGGGAGTCGTACCTGCGCGAGACGGCCGCCGACTCGCCCGTACGCATCGTGCTGACCGGCTGCGAACTGGATCTGCAGACGCGGGGCGACGCACGCGTGCTGAACTTCGAGCGGCTGCCCCAGGCGCCGGACGCCGACGATCTGGTGACTGTCGCGAAGGCCGGTCACCGGGCCCCCGAGGGCCGCGACCCCCGCCCCTCGGACGTGGCGCTGATCAGCTACACCTCGGGCACCAGCGGCGCCCCCAAGGGAGCCACCAACACGCACGCCAACATCATGTACAACGCCGAGCGGCAGCGGACCGGCCTCGCGCTGCCCGAGACGCCCGTGTACTTCGCGATGGCGCCGCTGTTCCACATCACCGGGATGGTCTGCCAGTTCGCCGCGTGCCTCAACAGCGCGGGCACGCTCGTCCTCGCGTACCGCTTCGAGGCGGGTGTCGTCCTCGACGCGTTCGCCGAGCACCGGCCCCACTACACGGTGGGCCCCTCGACCGCCTTCATGGCACTGGCCGCCCATCCGTCCGTCACACCGGACCACTTCTCCTCCTTCGTGAACATCTCCTCCGGCGGCGCGCCCGTGCCGCCCGCGCTCGTCGAGAAGTTCCGGGCGGGCTTCGGGCCGTACATCCGCAACGGCTACGGACTCACCGAGTGCACCGCGCCCTGCGCCTCCGTGCCTCCCGGTCGCGAGGCCCCCGTCGACCCGGTCTCCGGGACGCTGGCCGTCGGTCTGCCGGGGCCCGACACGGTCGTCCGGATCGTCGACGACCAGGGCGCGGAGGTGCCCTTCGGAGAGCAGGGCGAGATCCTCGTACGCGGTCCGCAGGTCGTGCCCGGCTACTGGCGCCGGCCCGAGGCCACCGCGGAGACCTTCCCGGACGGCGAGCTGCGCACCGGCGACATCGGCTTCATGGACGTGGACGGCTGGCTCTACGTGGTCGACCGCAAGAAGGACATGATCAACGCGTCCGGCTTCAAGGTGTGGCCGCGCGAGGTCGAGGACGTCCTCTACACCCACCCCGCGGTCCGTGAGGCGGCTGTCGTCGGGGTGCCCGACGGATACCGCGGCGAGACCGTCAAGGCCTACATCAGCCTCCGGCCGGGCGCCGAAGAGGACCCCGCCGCACTCGCCGCATACTGCAAGGAGAGACTGGCCGCCTACAAATACCCGCGTCAGGTCGAGATCCTGCCCGACTTGCCGAAGACGGCAAGTGGGAAGATCCTCCGTCGGGAGCTGCGTTCCCGGTCGCAGGACGGTCATTAGACGGCCGTCGGGTGGCCGGTGGACGACCGGCGGACCACGCATACAGAACTGCACATAGAACACTGGAAGGCAGGTGGCGGCAGTGCCCAGGACGACGGACGGGGACGGCACGCCCGTCCCGCGGCGGCTCTTGGCGGCCGCCACCCGGCTCTTCGCCGAGCGCGGCTACGACCGCACCTCGGTCCAGGAGATCGTCGAGGCGGCCGGTGTCACCAAGGGGGCGCTGTACCACTACTTCGGCTCCAAGGACGACCTGCTCCACGAGGTGTACGCGCGTGTGCTGCGGGTTCAGCAGGAGCGGCTGGACGCCTTCGCCGACGCGGACGCACCGGTGGAGGAGCGGTTGCGGGGGGCCGCCGCCGATGTCGTCGTCACGACGATCGACAACCTCGATGACGCGGCGATCTTCTTTCGCTCCATGCACCACCTGAGTCCCGAGAAGAACAAGCAGGTGCGGGCCGAGCGGCGGCGGTACCACGAGCGGTTTCGTGCGCTGATCGAGGAGGGGCAGGAGGCGGGGGTCTTCTCGAAGGCGACCCCGGCGGATCTTGTTGTTGACTACCACTTCGGGTCCGTGCACCACTTGTCCACGTGGTACCGCCCCGACGGCCCGCTCCCTCCGCAGGAGGTCGCCGACCATTTGGCGGACCTGCTGCTGCGGGCGCTCAGACCATAGCCAGGGGGGCTCCGAGCCTTTTTTCGCCCCCGCCGCCCCTTTTCGGGGGCCAGCCCCCGAACCCCCGCTCCTCAAACGCCGGAGGGGCTAAATACTTCGCAGCCCGGGCCGACACATCCAGCCCGTCCGGCGTTTGAGGACGAGGCCGTTCAGGCCGATCAGCGGGGGTCTGGGGGCGGCAGCCCCCAGGGGACGGGACGGGTAGGGGCGGCGGGGGCGAGGAAAACCCCCGCACCCGGCGGGTCAGACGTACCGCTTCAGTTCCCGGCGTGCCAGTGACCGCTGGTGGACCTCGTCCGGCCCGTCGGCCAGCTTCAGGGTGCGGGCGCCGGCCCAGAGTTCGGCGAGGGGGAAGTCCTGGCTGACCCCGCCCGCGCCGTGCAACTGGACCGCCTTGTCGATGATGTCGACGACCGTACGAGGCGTGGCGATCTTGATGGCCTGGATCTCGGTGTGGGCACCCTTGTTGCCGACTGTGTCCATCATCCAGGCCGTCTTGAGGACGAGCAGACGCAACTGCTCAACCGCCACCCGCGCGTCCGCGATCCAGTTGTGGACGACCCCCTGCTGGGCCAGCGACTTGCCGAACGCCGTACGCGACACCGCCCGCCGGCACATCAGCTCGATCGCCCGCTCGGCCATGCCGATCAGCCGCATGCAGTGGTGGATCCGGCCGGGGCCGAGCCGCGCCTGCGCGATGGCGAAGCCGCCGCCCTCCTCGCCGATGAGGTTCGAGGCCGGAACCCGCGCCCCGTGGAAGACCACCTCGGCGTGACCGCCGTGGGAGTGGTCCTCGTAGCCGTAGACCTGCATCGCGCGCTTCACCTCGACACCGGGAGTGTCACGCGGCACCAGCACCATCGACTGCTGGCGGCGGATGTCCGACCCGTCAGGATCCGTCTTGCCCATCACGATGAAGATCTTGCAGTCCGGGTTCATCGCCCCGGAGATGTACCACTTGCGGCCCGTGACGACGTACTCGTCGCCTTCCCGCTCGATCAGCGTCGTGATGTTCGTGGCGTCGGACGAGGCCACCTCGGGCTCGGTCATCGTGAACGCCGAACGGATCTCACCGGCGAGCAGCGGCTCCAGCCACTGCTTCTTCTGCTGGTCGTCGCCGAACTGGGCGAGCACCTCCATGTTGCCGGTGTCCGGCGCCGCGCAGTTCAGCGCGGTCGGCGCCAACTGCGGGGAACGGCCGGTGATTTCGGCGAGCGGCGCGTACTGGAGGTTCGTCAGCCCGGCCCCGTGCTCGGAGTCGGGGAGGAAGAGGTTCCACAGGCCCTGGCGGCGGGCCTCGGCCTTCAACTCCTCGACCACGACCGGAGTGTCCCACGGCGAGGCGAGCTGCTCGCGCTGCTCGTGAGCGACGGCCTCCGCCGGATAGACGTACTCGTCCATGAAGGCGAGAAGCTTGGTGCGCAGTTCCTCGGTGCGTGCGTCGAATGCGAAGTCCATGGCCGGTCAGCCTTCCTGAAGAGTGGTCAGGCCGTGCTCGATGAAGACGGGGACCAGGTCGCCGATGCGGTCGAAGCCCGCGCCGACGGTCTGGCCGAGTGTGTAGCGGTAGTGGATGCCCTCCAGGATCACGGCGAGCTTGAACCACGCGAACGCCGTGTACCAGGCGACGGCGGACACGTCGCGCCCCGAGCGCGCGGCGTACCGCTCGATCAGCTCGGCCGGCTCCGGATGCCCGGCGGCCGTGGCCGTCGTGGAGACCGGTGAGTCGGGCATCCCGAGCGGGATGCTGTACATCACCAGCAGCCCCAGGTCGGTGAGCGGATCGCCCAGCGTGGACATCTCCCAGTCGAGGATCGCCTTGATCTCGTCGTCCTCGCCGATCAGCACGTTGTCGAGGCGGTAGTCGCCGTGCACGACCGTGGGCGTGGGGGAGTTGGGCAGCTCGCGGCCAAGGGCGGCGTGCAGCTCGTCGATCCCGGCCAGGTCACGGTTGCGGGAGGCGTCCAACTGCTTGCCCCAGCGGCGCAGTTGCCTGTCGAGGAAGCCCTCGGGGCGGCCGAAGTCGGCCAGGCCCACCTCGGCCGGGTCCACCGCGTGCAGCTCGACCAGCGTGTCCACCAGGCCGAGTACCGCGCCGCGTGTGCGCTCCGGGCCGAGCGGGGCCAGTTGTTCGGCGGTCCGGTAGGGCGTGCCCTCCACGAAGTCCATGACGTAGAACGGCGCGCCCAGCACCTCCACGTCCTCGCACAGCAGGCGCGTGCGCGGCACGGGGACCGCCGTCGGGTGCAGTGCGCTGATCACCCGGTGCTCGCGCTTCATGTCGTGCGCAGTCGCCAGGACGTGGCCCAGCGGGGGCCGGCGTACGACCCACTTCGAGGTGCCGTCCGTCACCGCGTACGTGAGGTTCGACCGTCCGCCCTCGATCAGCCGGCCGGTCAACGGGCCGTCGACCAGTCCGGACCGCTCGCTGTCGAGCAGGCCGCGCAGCCGGTCGAGATCGAGACCTGGCGGGTGGTCTGAACTCATCGTGTTTCCTCCGTACGCCGGAAATCTGGGCTCCCCCACATGATGCCGACCGGTCGGTATGCAGTCCAGTGCGGGGGCGAAACGTGATGGGCGTCTCGGTCGCGAAGAACCCCCCGAGTCGTCGTCGGCGACTCGGGGGGTTCTTTTTCCGTGCCCGGCGGTCGCCTAGTGGTCGTCCCAGTGCCCGTCGTGGCGGGCGTGGCGATGACCGTCATGAACGTAGTCCACGTGGTCGCCGTGCGTCACGGCCGGGTGTCCGCAGTCCTTGCCGTGCTCGTGGCTGTGCGCCTCGTGGGCGACGTGCCCGCCCGGCTCGCACTCGTCCCAGTGTCCCGAGTGCTGCCGATGCAGATGCCCGTCGTGCGCGTAGTCGACGTGGTCGCCGTGCGGCACCTCGGCGTGCCCGCAGTCCGGGCCGTGGGCGTGCTCGTGGGCGGTGTGTTCCTGGTGGAGGGTGGTCATGGTGCTCACCTTCGGAGGAGGTGCGGAGTGTGACGCCGGTCAGGCTAGCCACATGAAAGCCAACATATCCGCCCAAAGTAGTGCGTGTGTTGTCCGGATACCTCGGAGGGGCGAGCGGGTGGGGCGCCTCAGAGGACCAGGGCCACCGCGCACGCCGCCAGCGCGACCGTGCAGAGCGTGGCGGCGCCGGCGTGCCTCGGTGTGAGCGTTGTGGGTTCCCCGCCCTCGGCCAGTACGCGGATCCTCCTGTGTGCCACGGTAAGGAATCCCAGCCACAGCACGCAGGAGAGTGCGGCTACCGCGATGGCCGCCGCGTCCGTCCCGTCGTTCAGTGCCGCCTTCGCTGCCAGCACCGTCGCGACGGTCCCCGCCAGGGTCGTACGCCGCCATGCCAACCGCGTACGTTCCGGCTGCAGGCCGGGGTCCCGGTCGTCCCCCGTGCTCCGGTGGGGCTGCATCACCCCTCCCACCCGAACAGCACGACCACGATCATGGCGATGGCGACGATGGCCACGCCGATGCTCAGCAGTGCCGGAAACCGCGACACCGGCAGGTCCTCGCCCCGTCGCATCGCCTGCTCGCACCGCACCCAGTGGTTCACGGCCCGCAGCGCGCACAGCACCCCGGCGGCGAGCAGCCCGAGCGCCAGCCCGGCCCGCCAGGCCCAGCGCAGGTCCGGCAGGAACTGGTCCACGGCGAAGCCGCCGCCGATCAGTGCGAGAGAGGTTCGCAGCCAGGCCAGGAACGTCCGCTCGTTGGCCAGCGAGAAGCGGTAGTCCGGTGTGCGGCCGTCTTCCTTGATCCGCTCAGGTGCGAACCACAACTGGATGTTCCGCCTGAATTCGATCACCTGTAGGACCTTACCCATGGCCGGGGTGTCGCCTGTTGTCGGTGGGTGGTGGGGCGGGGCCGTGCCGGTATGTCACGTTCGCGACTGCGGGGCATACTGCCCTGAGTGTTGTCGGTGGGCGTTTCCAGCGGGAGCCGTATGTCGCGAACGTTGACATACCGGCACGGCCCCGCCCCGCTTGCGTCGGCGGCTTGCGGTCCGGTGGCGGGGGGATGGACACCCCGGCCGGCCCTCGCTCAGTGAAATTCAGTCCTGCTCCCGCAAAGTCTGCAGTCGCGAATATGCGGTCAGGCCGTCCGGTACCCATTCCCATTCGGTCAGGCGTCGGCGTACCTCCGGTTCCGGCAGGAAGTCGTGCCAGGCGACCTCCTCCGGTTGAGGTTCCACCGGCAGTTCGCAGAGCACCTCGTACACCGCCGACCACCAGGACTTTCCGGCTCCGTCCTCGTACAGGAACTTGAAGAGGAAGGTCGGGTGGGGGAGGCCGGAGACGCCGAGTTCCTCTTCGGCCTCCCGGAGCGCCGCTTCGTCGTACGTTTCGCCCGCGCCGACCACTCCGCCCACGAACATGTCGTACAGGGAGGGGAAAACCAGCTTGGTCGGTGTGCGGCGGTGGACGAACAGGCGACCTTGCGTATCTCTGACCTGGATGAAGGCGCAGCGGTGTCGCATGCCGTGTGCGTATACGTCCCCGCGTCTGGCCTGCCCCACGACCTCGTCGTGTTCGTCGACGACGTCGAGGATCTCGTCGGCGGAACTCATACCTGGACCCGGACTCGTTCCTTGGGTGTCGCGCCGCTCGGCATCGCGGGATGCATGCCCAGCAGCACCACTCCGACCACGATGCCGGCGAGGCCCAGGACCTCCCAGGTCAGAGCACCCACGTCGGTGCGCAGGCGGTCCCCCAGGAAGCCCACCCCGCATGCGATACCGGCGAGCGGCTGCGCGGCGGTGAGTGCGGGCAGCGACATGCGGAGGGGTGCCGTCTCGAACGCGCTCTGGACCAGTACGAGTCCTGTGATGCCGAGTGCCACGACCCCGTAGACCTGCCATCCCGTGGCGAGCGCGATCCATCCGCCGTCGGAGAAACGCTGGCCGCTCACCCGGGTGAGGGCGTCCTGGACGCCGTAGAGAAGTCCGGCCGCCGCTCCGAGCAGTACGGGTCCTGCGCTCAGGAGGGAGCGTTTTGCGTATGTGGTGAGCAGGAGGGCCAGGCCGAGCACTGTGCCGATGATCAGCCACTGGCGGAACGGGTCCGTGCGGGCGTCGCCGCCCTGTGGCTGGCCGGCCACGATGAACGCCGTTACGCCGCCTGCGAGCAGGAGGAGTCCGGCCCAGCCCTGTCGTCCGAGCGGCTGCCGGGTCTGGCGGCGGGAGAGTACGAGTGCAAATACCAGGTTCGTCGCGAGCAGCGGCTCGACGAGGGAGATCTCGCCGTTCGAGAGGGCGATCGCGCCGAGCACCATGCCGACGACCATCAGCCCGATGCCGCCCAGCCAGCGAGGCACCCGCACCAGGTCGAGGAGCAGGCGGGGGGAGAGGAAGTCGCCCAGCGGCGCGTGCGAGGCGGCGTTCTGCTGGAGGACGAAGCCGAAGCCGAGACAGCAGGCCGCGCCGATGGAGAGGAGGAGAACCAGGACCGACACGCTGCGTACCTCGGGGATTTCGGACGGTGGCGGGGCGGGGTGCGGGTATCGACCGACTGTAGCCCGAGTCCGTGAAACCCGGCAGTTGACTGGGTCACTCCGTTGCCCAAGGATCTGACCGACCAGTAACAAGGCCGAGGAGGACCTGCTCATGGCGTACGACGCAGATGTGATCGTGATCGGGGCGGGCCTCGCCGGGCTCGCGGCGACCGCGGAGCTCGTCGACGCGGGGCGCAAGGTGATCCTTCTCGACCAGGAGCCGGAGCAGTCGATCGGCGGCCAGGCGCACTGGTCGTTCGGCGGGCTCTTCTTCGTGGACTCTCCCGAGCAGCGCCGGATGCGTATCAAGGACAGTCACGCGCTGGCCCTCCAGGACTGGATGGGCACCGCGGGCTTCGACCGTCCGGAGGACCACTGGCCGCGGAAGTGGGCCGAGGCGTACGTCGACTTCGCGGCCGGTGAGAAGCGGTCCTGGCTGCACAAGCAGGGCGTTCGATGGTTTCCCGTGGTGGGGTGGGCCGAGCGGGGCGGATACGACGCCAATGGGCATGGCAATTCCGTGCCTCGGTTCCACATCACGTGGGGAACGGGGCCGGGGCTTGTCGCTCCTTTCGAGCGGCGGGTGCGGGCCGGGGTTGCCCGTGGGCTCGTACAGCTCAAGTTCCGGCACCGGGTCACCGGGCTGTCGCGGAGCGCGGGTGACATCGACACCGTGAGCGGTGAGGTGTTGGAGCCGTCGGACATCCTGCGGGGCCAGGCCAGTGGGCGCGCTGTTGCCGGCGCCTTTGAGTTCAGGGCTCAGGCCGTGATCGTCACGTCCGGAGGCATCGGCGGGAACCATGATCTTGTACGTGCCAACTGGCCCGAGCGGCTCGGTACTCCGCCCGAGCGGATGATCTCGGGTGTGCCCGCTCATGTGGATGGCGAGATGCTCGGCATCGCGGAGGGCACGGGTGCGCACCTCATCAACCGTGACCGTATGTGGCACTACACCGAGGGCATCCAGAACTGGAACCCCATCTGGGAGAAGCACGGCATCCGCATCCTGCCCGGGCCCTCGTCGTTGTGGCTGGACGCGCGGGGCAAGCGGCTGCCGGTCCCGCTCTTCCCCGGCTTCGACACCCTCGGCACGCTCGAACACATCATGAAGACCGGGTACGACTACACGTGGTTCGTGCTCGACCAGAAGATCATCGGCAAGGAGTTCGCGCTCTCGGGCTCCGAGCAGAACCCCGATCTGACGGGCAAATCCGTCAAGGGTGTCTTCCAGCGGGCGCGGGCCGATGTGCCGGGGCCGGTGCAGGCGTTCATGGACAAGGGCGTCGATTTCGTGGTGGAGAAGGATCTTGGTGCGCTGGTGCGGGGTATGAACGCGCTCACCAAGGAGTCGCTCATCGACGAGGCGGCGCTGCGGCAGGAGATCACCGCGCGGGACCGGGAGATCGCCAACCCGTTCACCAAGGACCTCCAGGTCACGGCCATCCGTGGAGCCCGCGCCTATCTCGGCGACAAGCTGATCCGGACGGCCACTCCGCACCGCATTCTCGACCCCAAGGCCGGGCCGCTCATCGCCGTACGGCTCAACATTCTGACCCGCAAGACGCTCGGCGGTCTGGAGACCGACCTCTCGTCCCAGGTGCTCACCGAGGGCGGTGACCCGCTGTCCGGGGTGTACGCGGCCGGGGAGGCGGCCGGGTTCGGCGGCGGCGGAGTGCACGGATACCGGTCCCTGGAAGGGACGTTCCTCGGTGGATGCCTGTTCTCGGGGCGTGCGGCGGGGCGTGCGGCGGCGAAGGCCGTCGGCTGACGGTGGGGTGACGGCGGCCTCAACTCGGGGCCGCCGACAGGTCGTTGACGCGTGTAAAGCACTGTCCGGGCTTGACGCGAACCATTGGCTGGGGGTTGGCTGTCCGTAATTGGCCCCTGACAGAATCCAACCTCCGGTAAATGTCAACCGGTTGCACAAAACGCCCACTGAATTACCGCGTCGTGTGAGGAAGTTCCGCGGTGTCTCCACCCCCACCACCCCTGGGACGCGGTCGCAAGCGCGCGGCCCAGGCCTTCGACGCCGCGCTCGACGACGCCGAACTCCTCGCCGCCCGCGCCGCGTTGGCCCAGGGCCGGTGGACAGCCGTACGCGGCCTGCTCGTCGAGACCGGCGACGACTGGGACCGCCGCGGGCATCGCGTCACCACCCTCGCGCAGGAGTCCAGCACCCAGGCCTGGGCCCGCGACTGGCTGGTCGCCGAACCCGAGTCGGGCGACGCCTCCGTGCTGCTCGCCCTCGCCACCGTGCAGCGCGCCCTGAACGGCAAGGACAAGCCCGCCCGGGCGCGCGAGGCCTGTCGCGTCGCGGCCGAACTGCTGCCCGCCGACCCCACGCCCTGGCTCGGGCTGCTGATGCTGGAGCGCGTGCTCGGCGGTGAGCAGGAGGTGGTCCAGCTCTTCGACGAGGTGCGGCACCGGTACGCCGACCACCACCACGCCCACCATCTGATGGTGGCCCGGCTCGCCGAGCGAAGACCGGACGTCGGGCAGGACCCGCTGCACGAGGTCTACGACTTCGCCACCTGGTCGGCCGAACAGGCGCCCGCCGACTCGCCGTTGGCCATCCTGCCGGTCGTCGCGCACGCCGAGCGCTATCGCGTCCTGGCCGCCGCCGGAATCGAGCCCGCCGATCCCGTGGCCTCCGGGCACTGGGTCGGGCGCCGGGCCCGCCAGGTGATGAAGGCGGCCTTCGACTGGTGGCTGGAGTGGGAGCGCGACGACCACCCGCGCAGCCAGATCGACCTCAACTTCCTTGCCCACGCCAAGTTCTGCGAGAGCCGGGGGGCTGAAGCGGCCGCCCTCTTCCATCGCATCGGACCGTACGCGACCCCGGTGCCGTGGTCGTATCCCGAACGCGACCCGCACAAAGCCTTCCGTGCCGCACGCGACAGCGTGCTCGGCACGGTCTGAACAAACGCCCACCCCACAGCCACCGGAACATCCGAAAGGACAACCCCGCCATGACGACGGGCAGTTCAAAAACCTCAAGTGCGTCGAGCACGAGCAGACAGGCCGCCGCCGACAGCGGCATCAGCACCTTCAAGGGGCAGGACCGCGCCCTGCGTTCCGACCGGCTCGGCACGGGGGGACTGCTGCTCTCCGTTCTCGCGGCGACCGCCCCCCTCATGGTGGTCGCAGGTGTCATGCCCACCACATTCGCGGTGATGGGCATCGTCGGCCAGCCGCTGCTCTTCGTCCTTCTCGGCATCGTGCTCGTCCTCTTCAGCGTCGGGTACGCCGAGATGAGCCGCCACGTCCACAACGCGGGCGCCTTCTACGCGTACATCTCCCGAGGGCTCGGCGGCACGGCCGGCTCGGGTGCCGCCGCGGTCGCGCTCGTCGCGTACAACGCGCTGCAGATCGGCATCTACGGCATCTTCGGCTTCGAGGTGTCCGGCCTCTTCGCCACCTACCTCGAAGTCGAAGTCGCCTGGTGGATACCGGCGTTGGTGGCCGCCCTCGTCGTCGGCGCGCTCGGCTGGCTGAAGATCGACGTGAACGCGCGAGTGCTCGGCGTACTGCTGGTCATCGAGGTCGCCCTTGTTGTTATTTTTGACATCGCGGCCGTCGCCGACCCCGCCAAGGAGGGCCTGTCGCTGCACGCCTTCAACCCCGACACCCTCTCCGGGGCCGGGCTCGGCACCGCCCTGTGCTTCTGCATCGCCGCGTTCCTCGGCTTCGAGCAGGCCCCCGTGTACGCGGAGGAGACCAGCCGCCCGCACATCCTGGTCCCGCGCGTGATGTTCCTCGCCATCGGCTTCGTCGCCGTCTTCTTCGCCATCAGCTCCTGGGCGCTGACCGTCGCCGCGGGGCCCTCCGCGATCGTGGGCACCTCCCAGAAGCAGAGCGCCGGACTGCTGTTCTTCCTCACCGACGAACGGCTCGGCGGGACGTTCACCGATGTGCTCCATGTGCTGTTCGTGACCGGCATGTTCGCGGCGATGCTCAGCTTCCACAACGTCGTCGCGCGGTACGCCTTCGCCATGGGCCGCGAGGGCCTGCTGCCCTCCGTCTTCGGCCGGACCACGGGAGCGAGCGGCGCGCCCGGCACCGGATCGCTGCTGCAGACCGTCATCGCCGTGGTGGTCGTCGGGGCGTTCGCCGTCGCCGACGACAAGCCGACCGGTGACCCGACCGCGCCCGTGCTGCAGCTCTTCACCTGGATGGGCAACGTCGGCGCACTCGGCGTGATCGTGCTGATGGCCGCGGCCTCGCTCTCCGTCGTCGTGTTCTTCGCCCGCCGGGGCGCCGCGGGAGCCCAGGCCTGGCGCCTCGCGGCCTCCGTGATCGCCGGTGTCTCGCTGCTCGTCATCGCCGTCTACACCGTCAAGGACTTCGACGTCCTCGTGGGCGCGGGCCCCGACTCCTCGCTGAGCTGGGTACTGCCCGGCATCATCGTGCTGGCCGCCGCGGCGGGCATCCTCCAGGGCCTCTTCCTGCGGGCCCGCAAGCCCGAGGCGCACGCCAGGATCGGGCTCGGCAACGAGGCGTTCCAACTGGAGAAGGCGGCCGAGGAGGACGTGTGAGCGGCTCCCGTCGCCCGGGCGTCCCACTGACGCCTCCCGCAGGCGGGTGTGCCGCGCTCCTGAGAAAGCCGTGAGAAGTGATTACGGAACTCTGACGGGCACCCTTGGCCCCTGGCATCCGGGGGCCGGGGGTGTTCGAATCAACAGGTGAACACGGAACAACCGACCGCGTCGGATCCGGAGGGGAGCGGCACCCCTGTGGGGCGGCGGCTCATGCTCGGGATGCTCGGACTGGGCGCACTGGGCGTGGCCGCCGCGCCCACGCTCCAGCGGGGCCTGGAGTCCTTCCTCGGCGGCGCCGCGGACAAGGACCCGACCGGACTGACCGGCCTGCTCCCCAACGGCGGCGGCTTCCGCTACTACTCGGTCGCCTCGTCCGTCCCGCACAAGAACGAGGACAACTACCGCCTCAGGATCGACGGCCTTGTCGACCACCCGGCCACGTACACACTGGCCGATCTGCGTGCCCTGCCGCAGACCCGGATGGTGCGTGACGTCCAGTGCGTCACGGGGTGGAGAGTGCCCGACACGCCCTTCGAAGGCGTACGGCTGTCCCAGCTGCTGGATGCCGCGGGGGTGCGGTCCTCGGCCGGGGCCGTGCGGTTCACGTGCTTCGACGGTGCGTACTCGGAGAGCCTGACCCTGGCCCAGGCCCGCCGCGCCGATGTCCTCGTGGCTCTGCGTATGCAGGACAAGGATCTGAACCATTCGCATGGTGGTCCTGTCCGTCTCTATGTCGCCCCTATGTACTTCTACAAGTCCGCGAAGTGGCTCTCCGGCATCACCCTCACCTCGGACGTCCGTCCCGGCTACTGGGAGGACCGGGGGTACGACGTGGACGCGTGGGTCGGCCGATCGAACGGGCGGGACGATGACGCGACCTGAGACCGAGGCCCCGGGGGCGCCCGACCGGGTGCCGGACACCGGGGAGCGCTTTGCGGGTTCGGTGCGGGTGCCGCGGTTCTCGCCCGCCGAGCGGTGGGTGCACCGGGTGACGGCGGTGTTGATGGGCGTGTGCGTGGCGACCGCGGCCTGTCTCTACCTGCCGCAGCTCGCCGAACTCGTCGGGCGGCGCGAGCTGGTTGTGCGGGTGCACGAGTGGTCGGGGCTGTTGCTGCCGGTGCCTGTCCTGGCCGGGCTCGTCTCACGGGCCTTCCGGAGGGACCTGCGGCTGCTCAATCGGTTCGGTGCGCACGATCGGGTCTGGCTGCGGTCGGCGCTTCGGCGTGATGCCCGGCCTCAGTCGCGGCCGGCCGGGAAGTTCAACGCCGGGCAGAAGGTGTACGCGGCGTGGATCGCCGGGGCCGTTCTCGTCATGCTCGGGACCGGGTTGTTGATGTGGTTCACGCATCTTGCGCCGCTCGTGTGGCGCACGAGTGCGACGTTCGTGCATGACTGGCTGGCCCTGGCCATCGGCATCGTTCTTGCGGGGCACATCGGGATGGCCATGGCCCGTCCGGAGGCCCGGCGGGGGCTCCGGACAGGGTCGGTCAGCAAGGAATGGGCGGAGGAGGAGCATCCGCTCTGGCGTCCCTAGCGGGGGCCTCCGGCGGTTGGGCGGCTTGGTGACGGTCGTTTGGCGGGTGCGGGTGAGTTGGGGCTTGTCGCGCCCCGCGGCGGAGCCGCATGTCGACACAGCCCCGTGCCCCTGAAGGGGCGCTGTTGCCCGACGAGTTGTCAGCCTTCAGGTGTGCCGAAGTCCAGGAGTACCTTGCAGGACTCCGCTCGGTTTGCCGCCAGGGTGAAGGCCGATTCCGCCTCGCCGAGCGGGACCACCGCGCTGACCAGGTGGTCGAAGCGGGGCTCTCGGGCGAGGAGGGTGAGTGCGTCGTCGAACTCCGTGTCGAAGCGGAAGGCTCCTCGGAGTTCGATCTCGCGGCTGACGACGAGGTTGCCCGCGAAGGGGGACTGACCCGGAGGCAGCATGCCGAGTTGGACCACGACCCCGCCACGGCGTACGAGGCGGAGGCAGGTGTCGAGGCCGGCGGCGACCCCCGAGGCCTCGATGGCCGTGTCCACCTCGGAGGGCCAGGTGGGAGCGGACGGGTCGTCCGCGCGCAGGGCATCGTCCGCCCCTGCCGCCACCGCGTACTCCAGGGCGCGCGGGAGCAGGTCCGTGACCGTGACCCGTGCGGCACCCGCCGCCTTCGCCGCCGCGACGACCAGGCAGCCGATGGGTCCTGCGCCGGTGACGAGTACGTGCTTGCCGCTCACGTCGCCGGCCCGTCGTACCGCGTGGAGAGCGACGGAGAGCGGCTCTGCCAACGCTGCCCGGAGCAGGGGGAGTCCGGCGGGAATCGGGCGCAACTGCTTGGCGGGTACGACGACTTGGGCCGCGAAACCGCCCTGGACGTGGGGCGTGCGGGCGGCGCTGCCGAGGTAGCGGGTGTCGCGGCACACGTTCCGGCGGCCGTCGGAACACTCCGGGCACACCCCGCAGGGCGTCGCGGGGTGCACGGCAACAGGCGTACCGGGGACAGGGCCTGACGTGCTGTCACCGTAGAGGAGTACCGTCCCGACGACCTCGTGGCCGAGGACCATCGGCTCGCGGAGGCGGAAGTCGCCCACGCCGCCGTGCCGCCAGTAGTGGAGGTCGGATCCGCACACCCCGCCGTACCGCACGGCCACGAGGGCCTCGCCGGGGCCGGGGGAGGGGACCGGGAGTTCGTCCACGCGCAGGTCGTTCTGGCCGTGGATCACGCAACCGAGCATCAGCACACACCCTTTCGGAGAACGCAGAGCACTTAGAGAACGCTGGTCATGCCGCCGTCGACGTACAGCACCTGTCCGCTGACGAAGTCCGCCGCGGGGGAGGAGAGGAACAGGACTCCGCCGACCAGGTCCTCCGTGCGGCCCCAGCGGCCGGCCGGGGTCCTTCGGCGGACCCAGGCGCTGAACTCCGGGTCGTCGACGAGGGGTTGGGTCAGTTCGGTCTCGATGTAGCCGGGGCCCAGGCCGTTCACCTGCACGCCGTGCGGCCCCCAGTCGGCGCACATGCCCTTCGTGAGCATCTTCAGCGCGCCCTTGGTGGCGGCGTACGGCGCGATCCCGGGCCGTACCACCTCGCTCTGCAGGGAGCAGATGTTGACGATCTTGCCGTGTCCGCGAGCGGTCATGCCGCGGGCGGCCTCGCGGCCCACGAGGAAGGCGCTGGTGAGGTTGGTGTTGAGGATGCGGTGCCAGTCGGCGTCGGCGAACTCCAGGAGCGGGGCCCGCAGTTGCATCCCGGCGTTGTTGACGAGGATGTCCAGCGGGCCCACCCGCTCCTCGACGTCCGCTATCCCGGCGGCCACCGACGGGCCGTCGGTCACGTCGAAGGCGGCGGTGTGGATCTCGCTGGGCAGTTCCGCGGCGGCCTTGGTGAGGCGTTCGGTGTCGCGGCCGTTGAGGACCACCGTGCAGCCGGCCTCGGCGAGTCCCCGGGCCAGCGCGAGGCCGATGCCCCGGCTGGACCCGGTGACCAGTGCCGTACGGCCGCTGATGTCGAAGAGAGGGTGAGTCATCGCCGTACTACTCCCGGGTTGCGAGCTAGATCACTAGGGACAGCAGGAGGACCAGGCCGCCGGCGACCACCGAGATGATGGTCTCCATGACCGACCAGGTCTTGATGGTCTGGCCGACGCTGAGGCCGAAGTACTCCTTGACCAGCCAGAACCCGGCGTCGTTCACGTGGGAGAAGAACAGTGAACCGGCGCCGATGGCCAGTACGAGCAGCGAGGCGTGCGTGGTCGACATGTCGGCCGCGAGCGGGGCCACGAGACCGGCCGCCGAGATGGTGGCGACGGTCGCGGAACCGGTCGCGAGCCGGATCGCCACCGCGATCAGCCAGGCGAGCAGCAGCGCGGGTATCGACCAGTCCTTGGAGATGTCCAGGATCATCTGGCCCACGCCGGAGTCGATCAGCGTCTGCTTGAAGCCGCCGCCCGCGCCGACGATCAGCAGGATGCCCGCGATCGGGCCGAGGGACTTCTCGACGGTCGAGGAGATCCGGTCCTTGGTGAACCCGGCCGCCCTGCCGAGGGTGAAGATGGCGACGAGCACGGCCGCGAGCAGGGCGATCAGCGGTGAGCCGATCACGTCGAAGACGCGCTGCACCATGTTCTCGGGGTCGTCGACGACGATGTCCACCAGCGCCTTGGCCAGCATCAGGACGACCGGCAGCAGCACGGTGGCGATGGTGACGCCGAAGCCGGGGCGCTTCTCCAGGTCCTCGGAGGCGCGCTGGGGAATCATCTTCTCCGGCGCCGGGACGTCCACCCAGCGGGCCGCGTACTTGGAGAAGACCGGGCCCGCGATGATCACGGTCGGGATGGCGACCAGGATGCCGAGGGCGAGGGTGACGCCGAGGTTCGCCTTGACCGCGTCGATCGCGACCAGCGGGCCGGGGTGCGGCGGGATCAGCCCGTGCATCACGGACAGGCCCGCGAGCGCCGGGATGCCGATGCGCATCAGCGAGTAGTTGCCGCGCTTGGCGACCATCAGGACGACCGGGATGAGCAGCACGATGCCGACCTCGAAGAACAGCGGCAGTCCGATCACCGAGGCGATCAGCACCATCGCCCACGGCATCGAACGTCCGCCCGCCTTGGCGAGGATCGTGTCGACGATCTGGTCGGCGCCGCCGGAGTCCGCGAGCAGCTTGCCGAGTATCGCGCCGAGCGCGATCAGGACGCCCACGCCGGCGACGGTCGAACCGAGACCGGCGGAGAAGCTGGTGATCGCCTTGTCGAGGGGCGCTCCGGCGAAGGCGCCGAGCGCCAGCGACCCGATGGTCAGCGCGAGGAAGGCGTGGAGCTTGAACTTGGTGATGAGCAGGACGATGACGGCGATGCCCGCCAGTACGGCGATGCCCAGCTGAGCGTGGCCCGCCGAGGTGATCGGCTCGACGGGGTCCGCTGCCAGCATCTCGACGCTGAGTCTGGTCACGGTGGTTTTCCTTGGGGGAGGGGAGGTCAGTGTGGGTCGAGAGGGAGACTGCGGGGGTTGGGGCGGGGTCTGTGGGTGTTGCTCGCCGGGCCGCGGGAGCTACCGGTCGAGGCCGCGCAGCGCGGTCACGGCCCGGTCGGTGATCTCCTCGGGGGTGCCGGAGACGTCCACGGCGACACCCGTCTCGTCCGCCTGGAGCGGCTGGAGGGTGGCGAACTGGGAGTCGAGGAGCGCCGTCGGCATGAAGTGGCCCTGGCGGTGCGCCATCCGGTCCTCGATGAGCTTCCGGTCGCCCGTGAGGTGGACGAAGACGACCCCGGGAGCGGCCGACCCGATCCGGTCCCGGTAGCTGCGCTTCAGTGCGGAACTGCTGACCACCCCGCCGAGGCCGGCCCGTCCGTGCGCCCAGGCGCCGATGGCGTCGAGCCAGGGCCGGCGGTCCTCGTCGGTCAGCGGTGTCCCGGCCGTCATCTTGGCGATGTTGGCCTCGGGGTGGAAGTCGTCGCCCTCGGCGTAGGGAACGCCGAGCCGCTGGGCGAGCAGGGGACCGATGGTGGTCTTGCCCGTGCCCGCCACTCCCATGACCACGACGACGTGGGGGGTGTTCATCACTGCCTCGCTGTCTTCTTCGACACGCGGATTCGGCTTCCCGGTGTCGACATCTCGATGCCGGATGTACGTCAGGCGCCGCATCCGTCACGACACTGAAACCTATAGGTCAGATGAATTCAAGAGTCTGTGACGTATAAGTCTGACTTTTTGTTCCCGCCGTCCGGCTCGTAGGCTGAACCTCATGAGCACACCGGGCCGGGGGCTGCACGGCCATGTACTGGAGAGCCTCGGTCCCGCCATCACCGCGGGTGAGTATCCGCCGGGCAGCGTGCTGCGCACCGACGAGCTGGCGCAGCGTTTCGAGGTGTCACGCTCCGTGATGCGCGAGGCGGTCCGGGTCCTGGAGTCGATGCACCTGGTCGAGTCCCGCCGCCGGGTCGGCGTCACCGTACGTCCCGCGAACGAGTGGAATGTCTACGATCCCCAGGTCATCCGGTGGCGGCTGGCGGGCGCCGACCGGCCGCGGCAGCTGCGCTCGCTGACCGTGCTGCGCTGTGCCGTCGAGCCGGTCGCCGCGGGGCTCGCCGCCAAGCACGCCACGGCCGAGCAGTGCGCCGAGCTGACCGAGTGCGCACTCGGCATGGTGGCCAACTCGCGCGGCCACCGGCTGGAGGGATATCTCGTCCATGACGTGGCCTTCCACCGGATCGTGCTGAACGCGTCCGGCAACGAGATGTTCGCGCGGCTCGGTGACGTGGTCGCCGAGGTTCTCGCCGGCCGTACCCATCACCAGGTCATGTTCGAGGACCCCGACCCGGCGGCCGTCACGCTTCATGTGCAGGTCGCGGAGGCGATCCGTGGGGGTGACGCGGTCCGTGCGGAGGAACTGACGCGGGAGATCGTTGTGGGTGCGCTTCAGGAACTGGATGTTCTTAGTCCGGAGGCCTGAACTTCTGGGGTTCGGTGGGTAGTTGTTCGGCTGCGGGCGCGTTGGGGCTGGTCGCGCAGTTCCCCGCGCCCCTTTGGGGCGCTACTCGTTGATGTCCCCGTCCACGTACACCCACGCCCCGTCCGCCCGCTCGAAGCGGCTGCGCTCGTGGAGTGAGCCGCCGGTGTACGACGCCCGGAAGGTCACAGTTCCGGTGGTGTGGAAGGCCGTGCCCTCGCTCGTGGCGAGGATCTCCAGGCCGGTCCAGCGCATGCCCGGATCGAACTCGACGCGGGTCGGACGGGTGCGGGGATGCCAGGTCCGCAGCAGGTACGCCTCGTCGCGCTTCACGAATGCGCAGTAGCGCGAGCGCATCAGTGCCTCGGCGGTGGGGGCCGTGCCCTGACCCCGATGAAATCGGCCACAGCACTTCTCGTACGTCTCCGCAAGACCGCAAGGGCAGGAGGGGTTGTGTGCGGGGGCGGAACGGCGCTGGTTGCGGGATTGCGGGGTGCGTCGGGACATGCGCTCCATTCTGCTGCACCACGGGCTGTGGGGAATCCGTGAATCAGCTGCCGCGACACGAGTACATCGTGTGCGAGCTGTGCGCAGTGCCCTTCATCGAACCTCCCCCCGGCGTGGCGTGAACCTGCCTTGCATACGCAACTGCCGACACAGCACGGTGGATTGAGCACTTGAGCATCAGGAGTCACAAGCGCGCTGCTTGACCCCGGACGGCCGTCCGACCGGGGCACTGACGGGGGAAAGCTGATGCGGTGCCGCGGTCCGGTGCGCTCACGCGTGTCCGGAGGCCTCCGCGTGCGCCGTGAAACAAGACGTCTCCCTCTGCCGCCTCTTGGTGCCTTTCACCCGGTGCCCGAGAACGGATTAGGAGGGGGAATGCCGATGAGCGCGGTGAACACTGCCAGGCCGACGTATCCCGGCGTCTACGTCGAAGAGCTTCCCAGCAGCGCCCGGACCATCTCGACCGTCACCACCTCGGTGACCGCCTTCGTGGGGCACACCCGGCGCGGCCCGCTGAACGAGCCGGTGCGCGTCACGAGCTTCACCGAGTTCGAGCGCCGCTTCGGCGGCCTGAGCTCGCAGAGCGCCGTCGGCTACGCCGTGCACCAGTTCTTCGGCAACGGCGGCACGGTCGCCGTGATCGTCCGCGTCGCCAAAGCGGGCAGCGGCAAGGCCGCCTGCGTCACCCTGGAGTCCACCGAGGGCCACAGCGAGTCCGCGGTCCTCGAAGTGCACGCCAAGGAGCCGGGCGTGTGGGGCAACGGCCTCCGCGTCGCCGTCGACTACGACACGCCCTGCCCGGACGAGACGTTCAACCTGCGGGTGTACGACGCCAAGGGCGAGGCCCGCGAGAGCTTCACCGGTCTGTCCATGGACGCCTCGCACGGCCGGCACGCGCCGACCGTGATCAACGCGGGGTCGCGGCTCATCCGCGTCGAGGCCGTGGGCGAGGGCCGCCCCGACCCGTCCGGCACCGTCTCCAAGCCGTTCGGGCACGAACTGCCCGACCTCGCCGTCGACTTGACCGTCAAGATCGGTGAGGTCGAGCGCGAGTTCACGCTGTACGACCCCGACTGCGACGGCGAAGTCCCGTCAAGTGTCGCCGAGTTGGCGCTGCTGCTCGAACGCAAGCTGCGGGCGCTGCCCGACGCGCCGGGCAAGCACGCCTTCGCCGGCGCCGAGGTCACCGCCTTCGGCAAGCGCCTCCAGGTCGTCGCGGGCTCCACCGACCCCGAGGACGTCGTCCGCTTCGTCGGCGAGTGCGCCAACGACCTGGGCCTTGAGGCCTCCGTCAACCCGCCCGTCTTCCCGCTGGAGGGCGGCGAGGACGGCGAGGCGCCCGGACCGCGCGACCTCATCGGCAGCGAGGCCGACAAGACCGGCATCCAGGCGCTGCGCGGCGTCGCGGACGTCAACCTGCTCGTCCTGCCCGAGCTCGCGGCGTACGAGTCCACCGAGGACGCCATCACGGTCGTCTCGGCGGCCCAGCGGCTCTGCCAGGAGCGGCGGATCTTCCTCCTCGTCGACGCGCCCGGCACCTGGGTCAGCGTGGACACCGCCCGCGCCGGACTCGCGGCCTTCGACGCCGTACGCGGCAACCACGCGGGCCTGTACTTCCCGCACCTCCAGCTCACCGACCCGCTCACCGGCCGGCTGCGCTCCTTCCCGCCGTCCGGCGCCGTCGCCGGGGTCTACGCGCGCACGGACTCCGAGCGCGGTGTGTGGAAGGCGCCGGCCGGCACCGAGGCGCGGCTCGCGGGCGTGCACTCGCTCACGGTCAACCTCACCGACCGCGAGACCGGGCTGCTCAACCCGCTCGGCGTCAACTGCCTGCGCACCATGCCGATGGTGGGCCCGCTCGTGTGGGGCGCGCGCACGCTTGAGGGCTCCGACGCGCTCGACAGCGAGTGGAAGTACGTGCCCGTGCGGCGGCTCGCGCTGCACGTGGAGGAGAGCCTCCAACGCGGCCTGCAGTGGGTCGTGTTCGAGCCCAACGACGAGAACCTGTGGCAGCAGATCCGCCTCGGCGCCTCCTCGTACCTGCACACGCTGTTCCGTCAGGGCGCCTTCAAGGGCGGCACGCCGCGCGAGGCGTACTTCGTCAAGTGCGACCACGACACCACGACGGACGAGGACATCGCGAACGGCGTCGTGAACGTCCTGGTCGGCATCGCGCCGGTCAGGCCCGCCGAGTTCGTGATCGTCAGGATCCAGCAGACGTCCGGGCAGTTCGAGCTCTGAGTTCGAACTCCGAGTTCGAGTTCTGAGATCGACGACGGAGAACGTGAAGGAAACCGATGGCTGAGTTCACTGTCAACGCCCAGCGCTTCGACCCGTACAAGAACTTCAAGTTCCTCGTGCTGTGGGACGGTCGTACGGTCGCGGGCATCAGCAAGATCAGTCCGCTGAAGCGGACCACCGAGGTCGTCAAGCACCGGCACGGCGGCGACCCCAGCTCCCCGCGCAAGTCGCCGGGGCGCTCGGAGTTCGAGGGCATCACCCTGGAGCGCGGGGTCACGCACGACCCCGAGTTCGACCGCTGGGCCAACAAGGTCTGGCAGGTCGGGGCCGGTCTCGGCTCCGAGGTGTCCCTCGCAGACTTCCGCAAGGACATCGTGATCCAGGTCCTCAACGAGGCCGGTCAGGTCGCCGTCTCGCACAAGCTCTACCGGACCTGGCCGAGCGAGTACCAGGTCCTCGGCGAGCTGGACGCCAACGCCAACGCGGTGGCCATCCAGTCGCTGAAGCTCGAGTGCGAGGGCTGGGAGCGGGACTACGAGGTGCCCGAGCCGGAGGAGCCCTCCTTCCTCAACCCCGCCTGAACGGCGGCGAGTTGAACGACAGATGGGCCGCGGGGGCAGCGGGGCGGGTACGGAACGGGGGCGGGCATGACGAACACTCGGGCGGCTGAACTACTCACCACCTGGGAGACCGGGCTTTCCCAGGCCCCGTCCGGACGCGCCCTGCTGCTGCACCGCGCCGCCCGCCCCGACACCGGCGGCGAGACGCTGTCCGCGCTGCCGGTCGGCGAGCGGGAGGCGGATCTCTTCGCGCTGCGCCGGGCCCTGTTCGGCGAGCGGATGCAGGTGCGGCTCGTCTGCTCCGCCTGCGGCGAGGACATGGAATTCGACCTGGACGCCGGGGAGTTGGCCCGATCGACAGGCGCTCCCGCCGAGCCCTCGGTACGGGTTGCCGAGGACGGCTGGGAGATCGAGTTCCGGGTGCCGGGCGTCGCCGACCTGACGGCGGCCGCCCGGCACCCGGATCCACGGCGGGCGCTGCTCGCCCGCTGCGTCGTCTCGGCGGTGCGCGACGGGGTGGACGTCCCCGCCGACGCGCTGCCCGAGACGGTGCAGCGGCGGCTCGCCGAGGCGGCCCAGGAGGCCGACCCGGGCGCCGACGTCACGCTCAACGTCAACTGTCCCGAGTGCGGAGCGGCCACCCGGGCCGAGCTCGACATCGCCTCCTATCTGTGGACCGAACTGGACGCCTGGGCACGGGACGTGCTCCTCGACGTCCATCTGCTCGCCACCGCGTACGGCTGGAGCGAGCCGGAGATCCTGGCGCTCAGCCCGCTGCGGCGCCGCTACTACCTGGAGCTGTGTGCGGATGTCTGACTCCGTGGGAAAGCGCCCCGCGAAAGAGGGGGACGTGGGGGAGTCCCGGGCGCCCGACTTCTTCGACCGGCTCCTCGCCCGGCACACCCCGGCCGCCGAGCCTCGCCCCGGCGTGGCGCGCGTACGCCCGCGACTCGCCGGACCCTTCGAGCGGGTCGAGGCGGTACGGGCCGGCGCACAGGAGCCGGAGGCGGCAGAGTCGCTGTGGCCGACCTCCGCCCAACCACTCACGCCCGACGGCGACTTGGCGCGCCCGGCGGTCCGCGAGGTCCAGTTCCGTACGGAGCGCGAACGGACCGTCGTACGGCCCGAGCGTGCGCCGTCGGACGAACCCGTGTCCCGGCCAGTGGCGCGGGACCTGCCCGAGGCGCCGCTGGTCAGGCCCGCCATGCCGGTGGCGCCGGGACCACGGCCCGTTCCCGGCACCGCGCGGCGCGCCGCCGGGCGGGGCGAGCCGGAGCGGTCCTCCTCCCCGAGCGCGGTGTCCGTGCCCCTCCCCTCGGGTGCGGCCACCGCTTCCCCTGCCGCCGTGTCCGCCGCGCTGCGACCCGGCTCGGCGGACACGGCGGCGGCCCGGGACGCCGTACGGCAGGCCGTGGGCCGACGGTCGGGCCGCGGGGGCGAGCAGGTGGTGCAGGTGCAGATCGGACGGCTCGAAGTGACGGCTGGTCCCGCGGGCGCGGGTGGCGGGAGCCGGGGCCCCGCTTCCCCGGCGCGGCAGGGGGCGACGGTGAGCCTGGCGGAGTACCTGGCGAGGGGGCGCGAGTGAGGAACGTACGACGCACCCGGAGTAACGCGGGTGGACCTGGTGGGACTGAGGAACTTGGGACTGGGGAACTGACGTCATGAGCAACGCACTTGCCATCGCCCACGTCACCCAGGCCCTCGCCTTGCTGATCGAGGCAAATCTCCAGCCCGAGATCGACATGGCCGTCAAGGTCGAGCCGCGCAAGCCGTCGGCGGATCCGCCGGCCGAGCCCACGATCACCGTGTTCCTGTACCAGGTCACGCCCAACACCTCGCAGCGGAACAACGACCTGCCGACCCGCGCGTCCGACGGCACGCTCCTCAAGCGGGCCGCCGCGGCACTGGACCTGCACTTCCTGATCAGCGCGTACGGCGAGGAGTCGGAGCTGGTCGGGCAGCGGCTGATCGGTTCCGTGGTGCGCACGCTGCACGAGATACCCGTCCTGCCGAGGGACATCATCGAACTGGCCGGGGAGAAGCCCTACTTGGCGAGCAGCGACCTGGCCGAGGCGGCGCAGCGGGTGCGGTTCTCACCGACGGTGATGGACATCGACGAGACCTCGAAACTGTGGGGGATGCTCCACCAGACCCCGTACACGCTGTCCGTGGTGTACCAGGCAGCCCTCGTCTTCATCGAGGGGCGCGAGGCGCCTGTGCCGGCGAAGCCGGTGGAGCGGGCTGGGGTGCGGGTGTTGCCGTTCGGGGCGCCGGGTGCGCCAGGTGCGCCGGTTCCGCCCGGCGCGTCCGCGGATGGGTCCGTGAATGGGTCCGCGTCCCGGGAAGGCGGGGCTTCCGAAGAGGCGTCCGGTGAGGCGGGGGCGAAGGCTGCCTCCCAAACGCCCGCCAAGTCTGCGGCCGAGTCCGAGTCCGAGCCTGCCGCGAAGGCCGCGGCCAAGGCGCCGGCGAAGGCTCCCGCGAAGACACCGGTGAAGACACCGGTGAAGACACCGGTGAAGGCACCGGTGAAGGCCGCCGCCAAGGCGCCGGCTCGCGCCCGCAAGGAGGCGCAGCCCAACAAGCAGGCGCAGCCCAACAAGGCTGCCCAGACGGGCAGGTCGGCCCAGTCCGGCAGGTCGGCGCGCGGCGCGGCCAAGAGCACGGGAGCCGGGCCCTCCGCATCCTCCGCGGACGCCTCAACGGCGGGCTCGACGGCCGGCGACGGCCCCGAGGGCACGGAGGACTGAGGCGGCGTGGGAACGACGGGGGCAGGTGAGGGCATGGGGACGAGCGGGACGAGCACACCCGGCACGGCGGGCGGCAGCACGACGCTGACCGCTGAGATCCGGCGCGTCCTGGCCCGTGTCGACGCCCACGCGGCTCGTGCGGCTGATGCAGCTCATGCAGGTCATGCAGGTCATGCAGGTCATGCGGGTCATGCGGCCCGTGCCGCCGAGTCGGGCCCAGGAACGGGCAGCGGGCCGGAGCCGGGCTCCGGCTCCGGAGCGGGCTCCGGCCTGGGAGCGGGCGCGGCACCCGAGTCCGACGATGGCACCGGGACCGGCACCGGCACCGGCATCGGGACCGGGACCCGCACCGGGACCGGGAGGACCGGCACCCGCAGCGGTCCCGGCCGCAGCCCCCGTCCCGGTGGGCCGGAGGACGCCGGTCACCCAGTGCAGCACCCGGCGGGCCCCGCCACCGCGCCCCTCGACGCCCTCGTCGCCTGCTTCGGGCTCAGCGTCTTCGAGCGGGACCTCGTACTCCTCACCGCCGCCTACGAGTTGGACGCCACGACCGCCGCCCGGTGTGTCGCGGCGAGCGGTGACCCGGAGCGCGCGTACCCCACCTTCTCGCTCGCGCTGGCCGCTCTCGCCGAACCGCACTGGAGTGCGTTGACCCCGGTCGCGCCCCTGCGGCGCTGGCGGATCGTGGAGTTGGACGACGACTCGCGGCTGACGCTGTCCCGGCTGCGGCTCGACGAGCGCATCCTGCACTTCCTGCTCGGCTCGCCCTACCTGGACGCCCGCCTGCACGGCCAGTTGCGCCGTACGCCGGTGCCGGACGAGCTGCCGCCGTCGTACGACCTGGCCGCGAGCCGGGTCGCCACGGGCTGGACGACCGGCGCACGGCCGGACGCGCCGCTGCTCGTCGAGGTGGTCGGCGGCGATCTGCGCAGCCGCGCCGACATCGCCGCCGCGGCGGCCGCCCGCTCCGGGCTCGGGCTGTACGCGATGAGCGCCGAGGACATCCCCACGGACCCCGCGGAGCGCGACCGGCTGGCCCGGTTGTGGCAGCGCGAGGCGATCCTGCTGCCCGCCGCCCTGCTCGTGGAGGCCGGTGAACTCGACCGCGACCAGCACGCGGCCACCGACGCGTTCCTCGCGGGAGCGGCCGTCCCCGTCGTCGTGTCCAGCGCCGACCCGCGCCAGACGGACCGCCCGCACGGCGAACGGGTACCCGTGCCGCGGCTGGACGACGAGGAACAACTCGGCCTGTGGACAGGCGCGTTCGAAGGCGTCGCAGAGATTCCTGAGGGCGAACTGCGGTCGCTGGTCGCGCAGTTCCAGCTGCCGCCCCATGTCGTACGTGCCGCTGCCGCCGCCGTACGTCGTGATCTGCCCGGCGAGGACGAGCTGGACGCCGGTCGACTCGCCTGGCGTGCCGGAATGAACGAGGCCCGTGTCGGCATGGACGACCAGGGCCGCCGTATCGAGCCCGAGGCGGGCTGGGACGACCTCGTGCTGCACGAGAGGCAGACGAGTGTCCTGCGCGAGATCGTCGCGCATGTGCGTCAGCGGGCAACTGTGCACCAGGAGTGGGGATTTGCGGCCACCCTGCGCCGAGGGCTGGGTGTCACCGCCCTGTTCGCGGGCGGTTCGGGAACGGGCAAGACGCTCGCCGCCGAGGTCATGGCCAAGGAGCTCGGCCTCGACCTGTTCATCGTCGACCTGTCCCAGGTGGTCAGCAAGTACATCGGCGAGACCGAGAAGAACCTGCGGAAGGTGTTCGACGCCGCCGAGGCCGGTGGCGCGCTTCTCCTCTTCGACGAGGCCGACGCCCTCTTCGGCAAGCGCAGCGAGGTCAAGGACAGCCACGACCGGTACGCCAACCTCGAAGTCAGCTATCTGCTGATGCGGATGGAGGCCTACCGGGGGCTCGCGATTCTCACCACCAACATGAAGAAGGCCCTGGACACGGCGTTCATGCGGCGGATCCGCTTCGTCGTCGACTTCCCGTTCCCGGCCGAGCACGAGCGCGCCGAGATCTGGCGCCGGGTCCTGCCGTCGCGGACCCCGACGAAGGGCATCGAGCCGGAACTGCTTGCCCAACTGACCGTCGCGGGCGGCTCGATCCGCAACATCGCCCTGTCCGGCGCGTTCCTCGCCGCCGAGGAGGGCGACCGGCTGCAGATGCGGCACATGCTCGCCGCGGCCCGCACCGAGTACCTCAAGCTGGAGCGCTCCCTGACCCCGGGGGAGGTCCGCGGATGGGTGTGAGCAGGGACGCGGGCAGGGGTGTGAGCCGGGACGCGGGCAGGGGCGTCGGCAGGGAACCGAGCGCGATCCGCGTGAACGTCGGCGAGCTCGTCCTGGACGGCTTCCGCGTGGACCCCGACCGGGTGTCGGCCGCGTTCGAGCACGAACTCGCCCGGCTGGTACGCGAGCGTGGCGTACCCCTGGCGGCGGACGGCGCGGTGAGCGTGGACGCGCTGTCCGGGCTGCCGCCGCTGCCCGCCGGGCTGTCCGCGCGACGGCTCGGCCAGGAACTGGCGCGCGCGGTGCACGCGGGGCTCTCCGGGCGTGGGGAGGTGACGCCGTGAGCAGCAACTCCCGGACCCAGGACGGCCGTTCGGAGCAGACCGCCGAAGAGCGCCGCCGCAAGCGCAAGGAGCGTGCGGCCAAGGCCCGTACGCCCGAGCCAAAGGACATCGTCAGCGGCGCCGGACAGCCTCTCGACGTCGGCGTACGAAGGGAGTTGGAGGAGCAGCTCGGCCACGACCTCAGCCGCGTACGGCTGCACACCGGGCGGGACGCCGGACAGCTGACCGAGTTGCTGGGCGCTGACGCCGTCGCCGTCGGCCAGGACATCTTCTTCCGCGAGGGCGCCTACCGCCCCGGCACCGCGGACGGCCAACGCCTGCTTGCCCACGAGCTGTTGCACACCGTGCAGAACCCGGACGGCCTCGGCGCGCTGCGCGCCGGCCGTGACCCGGGCGCGGTGAGCCTGCCCCAGCAGGCCATCGAACGCGAGGCGGAGTCCGCCGCCCAGGACCTCGTACGCCCGGCGGCAGCTCAGGAGTCCGCGCCGGAGGTGGAGGAGGGGCAGGCCACGCCCGGCTGGCTGCGGTACGCCACCGTCGACGCCGACCGGAACCGGCTGGAGCAGATCGACCCCGCCACCCTGGTCGACCGGCTGACGAACTCGGTCGTACGCTCGCTGCGCGGCGACCCGGAGGACCGCTCGAAGCGCACGCGTCGGCAACTCGCCCGGCTGCCCGAGGAGTTGCTGGACGGCGTCCTCGACCGTCTGGAGGACCGGCTGCTCGGCTCCGAGCACGACCGGGTGCTCGACCTGGTCGAGGAGATCGAGGCCGACGGGGATCTTCCGGAGGAGACGGACTCGTACGACGCTCCGGCCGTCGAGCCGGACGCGGCCGAGGAACTGCGGGTCGAGCGGGAGAGCGAGCAGCGGTCGGTCGCGGAGGACCGGGAGGAGGAGCAGAGGCCCGGGGCGGCTCCGGGGCCGGAGAAGGAACCGGCCGGTGGGGGAGGGGCCGCAGGGTCGACGCCGGAGAACGGGAGTACCGCCCCGGGCGGCGATCGGGAGCCGAGCCCGGGGGCCGGTACCGGCACCGGGACTGGGGCTGAGGCTGGGGCTGAGGTAGACAAGGAGAGCGAGGGCGCGGCGCGGCCCTCGGGTGGCGGCACGGCCGAGGGTGCGCAGCAGACCGGCGGGAAGACGACCGCGGGCTCCGCGCAGGGCGAGGCGGCGAAGTCCGAGCAGGGCAAGGGCGAGAAGAAGGAAGCCGGAGAAGGCAAGGCTGCCAAGGAGGACAAGGGAGCCAAGGGGGAGAAGGAGGCCTCGGAGCGGCAGGAGGCTCCCGCGGCAGGCAAGGAGGAGTCCGCGGCCAGGAACCGGCCGGGCGCGGTCGACGCGCTCGTGGCGGGTCAGAAGGTGAAGCCGCAGGACAAGGCAGGGCAGCCGAAGCCGACGGGTTCTCCCACGGCGGTGGGCAGGGGCGGCCAGCAGTCCGGCCCTCTCAGCAGGCTCGACGGTGTACGCAACCAGGATCTCGAAGGCCCCGAAGAGACGGCCGACGAGGACCCGTTCGGCTCCGGCAGTGAGTCCGAGGTCGAGGTCGGCGGCGGGGAGAAGAGCGCCTGGGACATCAAGCTCCAGCCCGAGGATTTCATCCCGGAGCAGGATCCCGACGTCTCCGGCGTACCGACCGCGGACGAGGCGGATCCGGCCTCCGCCGCCGGGGCGGCCGTGCCGTCGTCCGCCGCGCCTCCGGTCACGAAGGCCGACAAGGTGCAGGCGGAGCGGGATGCCGAGGACGCGGAGGATGCGGCTGCGGAAGCCGAGTCCGAGTCCGAGGAGGACGATGCCTCCGGGGCCGCCGGCTCGGAGGCCGGCCCCGAAACGTCGGAAGCCACGGTCGGAGACGGGCAACTCGGCGGCCTCGCGCTGGAACAGGCCGCCGCCCCGCCTCCCGTACCGGGCTCGGTGTCGAAGGACCCGAAGAACGGCGCCGACCCCAAGGCCGGACCCGTGGCCGCGCAGACGGCGGTGCAGGAGGCGCCAGGCAGGTCCGAGGACGGCGGTGAGGCGCAGGAGACGGCCGCCAAGGAGGAGAAGGGCACTCCGGCCGCGGGCGACAAGTCGGCCGGCGCGCAGGAGAAGGCATCCCCGCAGGCAGGCGGTGCCCAGTCGGGCGGGTCCGAGGCCTCGGGCCGACAGGAGCAGAGGAAGCCGGACTCGGCTCAGGCGACTACGACCGCTGCTGCGGGCGGGCAGGCTCAGGGGGCCTCGTCGGCTTCGTCCTCGGCTTCCTCGACCTCGGCGGCTTCCGGTGGCGCGGCGGGCAGGAGTGAACCGGCGTCGGACACTTCGAGTGCCTCGTCCGCGCGGGACAGCCATGTCTCCGGCGGCTCGTCCGGAGCCAGCGCCCAGAGCCAGTCGTCGGACGGGGCGAGTGCGGGTGGTACAGGGAGTGGTGCGCAGGCCCCGGCGGTGCAGGAGCCCGCGCCCGCCGCTCCGGAACCGGTACAGGCCCCCGAGCCGTCGGCGCAGGACGAGCCCGCCACGGTCGCCGCGCCCTCTCCCAAGTCGGCTGCGGCGCCGAGGGCGACCAAGTCGGCTCCCGCCGCCAAGGGTTCGCGCGGTGGTGGCGGAGGCGGAGGCGGCGGTCGTGGTGGCGGCAGCGCGGCCGTGCCCGCCGGCAAGGGCAGGGGAAAGAAGGACTCGGGCCCGGCGCCCAACCTCTCCCAGGTGTCCCCGGAGGCGGGTCTGTCCACCGCCTCGAATCTCAAGCCCCACAAGGCACTTGAGGCCATGGGCGGCGTGGGCGGCTCGGTGGACCGTACCGTCGGCGACGAGCACAAGGCACTTGCCGCCGCGCCGCCGTCGATGCAGCGCCCGGCCGGTGCGCCCCAGACGCTCCAGGGCAAGCCGAAGGCCGACGCGCCCGCCCAGTACTCCCAGGACCCGGCGCGGAAGTCCGAGGCGCCCGAGGAGGAGAAGGCCGAGGTCAAGGGCGCCAAGGAGCCCGAGGGTCAGATCGAGGCCGAGAAGGCGGAGGAGCCGGGCGGCTGGGACACCTTCAAGATGGCCCTGGGCTTCGGTATCGGCTGGATCGCGGACAAGCTCGGCTTCGAGGTGGACGCGCAGGAGCTGGCGGCCAAGTTCGCCGGGCTGCCGACGAAGGACGAGGCGCTCAAGCAGGCCCAGGCGGGCAACGCGCCGGGTGTCGAGTTGCAGGGCGAGGCCGATCAGACGGCGGGTGAACAGGGTGCCGCGGTCGACACCAAGGGCCAGGAGACCGTCACGACGGGCCGTGACGACGCGGCCCGCCCGATGGGGGAGAACCAGGTCTACCCCGACGTACCCAAGGAGCAGCTGAAGGCGAAGGTGCCCGGCCCCGAGGGCGGCAGGGGCGGTGTGCCGGAGGGCGGTGCGTCGACGGGGGCCGTACCCGCGGAGGCCGCGTCCGAGGTGGCGGAGCACGACCGGGGGCCGCAGTTCAAGGCCGCGTTCAGCGACGGCCAGAAGGGCATGTCCGAGGGGCGGCAGACCAAGGACCGGGACTTCCGCGACTCGCAGGCGAAGCACAAGCAGAAGGTCGACGCCGAGGTCACGGCGAACACCGAGAGCCAGGCGGGCGAGCGTGACAAGGCCCTCGGCGATGTCACCGCGCAGCGTGCCGACTGGCGCAAGGAGCAGGACGAGGAGCTCAAGAAGCTCGGTACGAAGAAGAGCGAGCGGCACGACAAGGTCCGTAAGGACGTCCAGGACAAGGAGAAGAAGACCGACGACGACGTCGACAAGGAGAAGAAGGACGGCGACAAGAAGATCCAGGACGAGAACACCAAGGCCGAGCAGGACGCGGAGAAGAAGCGCGACGACAGCGTCAATGATTCGGGAAACTGGATCAGCAAGGCCTTCGACTGGATCAAAGAGAAGGTCATCGAGATCAAGAACGCGATCGTCCGCGTCATCAAGGCGGCGCGTGACGCGGTCGTCGGTTTCATCAAGAACTTCAAGGAGACGGTCGAGCGCTGGATCAACGAGGCGCGCAAGTTCATCGTCGACGCGATCAAGAACCTCATCAACGACCTGATCGAATTCGCGAAGGCGCTGGTCCGGGGAATCATCGAACTGGCCAACCGTATACGGAAGTTCATCAGCGGGCTGATCTCGGCAGCGATCGCCTTGGTGAACCGGCTGGCGAAAATGCTGAAGCAGATCATCACGGATCTGCTTCACGCCATCGGTAAACTGCTGGGCAGCATTCTGAGCATCCTGAAGAAGATGCTGCTGGACGTGATCAAGGCCGTGATTGCCGCGGTCAAGACGGTCCTTGAGTACGCCTCCAAAATCCTGGGCGCGCTCGGCGAGTTCATGATGATCGCCGTCGATTTCCTCTCCGACCCGGGCGGTTGGCTGAGCGGCGCCAAGAACTCCGCCGTGGACGGGGCGAAGAACCACCTCTTCCGTGAGGTCCAGGCCGCCGTCAAGCAGTGGTTCCAGTCGAAGATCGAGGAGATCCTCGGCATCCCGAAGGCGATGATCGACAAGCTCATCAAGGGCGGCTTCACCCTGGAGCGGATCGTCAAGGAGACGTGGGACGCGATCGTCCCCCAACTCCCTTTCATCATCGGCGAGATCGTCATCACGAAGGTCATCGCGAAGCTGATCCCGGGTGCGGGCTGGGTGATGGCGGTCATCGACGCCGTCCGCACGGCCATCGGCGCCCTCAGCGAGATCCTCCGCGCGATCGGCGCGGTCATCACCTGGCTGAAGGCGGTCCGCCAGGGCGGCGCGGGCATCCTCTTCGCGAAGGCGGTCGCGGCCGGCATCGTCGCCCTGCTCGAACTCGCCTACGAGTTCCTGCTGAACGGCATCGGCAAGTACGTCGCCAAGGTGGGTCGCCGCCTCAAGGGCGTGGCCATGAACCTGGGCAAGGAGAAGCCGGGCGGGGGCCGGGGCCCGGCGGGCCAGGGTTCGGACGACCGGGGCGGCGACAAGAAGACCCGGCCACAGCCTGCCCCCGCGACCGCCCCCACGTCCGGCATCCCGACCACGCGCCCGGCAACGAGCCGCCCGACGACGAGTCCGACAACCGGCCGCCCGACAACCGGCCGCCCGACGACGGGTCGCCCGACGACCGCCGGGCCGCGCCTCGGCGGGACGCCCGCCCCGAGGAAGCCGGGGGCCACCACCCCGGCGAAGCCCACGTCACCCGGCGCCCCTGCGAAGGACGGCACCAAGCCCGGCGGCCCCGCCACTCCCAAGGCCCCGGCCGACACCAAGAGGCCCACGGGCAACGACAAGAACGGCCGCCCGAAGGACAAGGAGGACGACAGGCCGGACACCCGCCCGACCCCGTCCCCGAAGCCGCAACCGACCCCTCGACCGAAGCCGAAGGCCGAACCGGACAGGAGCCCTCGCCCGAAGGACGACACCCCGGGCAAGCCCAAGGAGGACCAGGGCTCCACACGGCCCAAGACGGACGACAAGACCCCAGCCAAGGACCAGGACCAGAACAGGCCCACGGGCAAGAACGGCGACGGCGACAAGGACGGCACCGGGAAACCCAGGGCGGACAAGGACGCACCCGGAAAGCCGCGGACAGACAAGGACGCCCCAGGCAAGCCCCGGACGGACAAGGACGGCAACAAGCCCGGCAAGTCCAAGGACGGCGACGGCAAGAAGTCCGACAAGGACGGCCCGGACAGGCCGACACGCAAGAAGCCGGACAGGGACGGCGACAAGCCCGGCAGGCCGAAGAGCACGCAGAGCAAGGACGACCGGAAGAAGGACGAGAACTCCCAGGACTCGAAGGATGAACGCCTGCGGAGGATCGTGGCCCGCATTCGCCCCATCGAGGAGAGCAGGCTGCGCAAGGGAGTCACCCGGGAAGACCACGTCGCGGCGCTGGAATCCATGCGGCGGTGGTACGGCCTCACCGAGCTCAGCCGACAGCACCCTCCCGGATTCACGGTCGTGGCCAGACTCAACCCCGCGCGCAGTGTCATCAGCGGCAGGGAAGTCCCGGAGGAGGGATTCGACAACGCCGGCTTCGACAAGGGCGACAAGACCGTCCCGGTCGACTGGCTCGACGGCACACATCGCGATCCGAAGCTGCCCCCGGTGAATTCGCCGAAGTTCGAGGACAACAAGCTGGCTTCCGGCTTCACCTCCGAGTACCTGAACCAGAAGTTCGCCACGGCCGAAGGGGACCGAAACACGAAGCGCTCACCTGAGCCGTTCGGTTTCCGGTATCTCAACACGATGACGAATCTCAAGGACAGCGAACGCTGGGACAGGACGCACCTCCTGCCCTACGAGCTGGGTGGCAACGTCAAGAACCAGAACCTCGTACCGGCGAGGCACTATCAGAACATGAAGCTCAGGGTGACCGAAGGCCCGGCCGGAAAGTGGATAGCCAACGGGACCAGGATCGCCTGGTATCAGGTGGACATCACCTACCACCCGAAGAAGGACCACCCTGCTGGCGGTGACCCCATTCAGGGGTTCCCGAACAAGATGAACACGGCCTGGGGAAAATACACACGTAAGCCGGGAAAGACCGGCGAGAGCCAGTCCCACTGGGACCGGGGATACTCCAAGAGTCAGGTTTCGATTCCGAACATGGAGGAGCCTCCGGCGAGCGGGGCGGCGCCTGAGGTCGCGGTGAACGACGAAAAGGACACGTACCGCCTCAAGCTCGCTCTCGAAGCCAGGGATTCACATTTGAAGGCCATCCTGAAACTCCGTGACGAGCAGCGGTTCACGAACGAGACCGAGATGATCCGTCGCTTGCAGGAATACCGGCCGCGATTCAATCTGATAAAGATACAGCGCCGTCTCATCAGGCTGCGAGGAGAAGGCCGTCTACGGTTCTAGAGTCCCCCTGATCCTCCCTGTCCTCGACCCTGCTCTGCCCCGAAGGTGAACCATGACGGATCCTCTGACGCAAAACGAGACCTTGCAGACCGAATCAATCAGGGAGATTGTCCAAAGTCCCCTGTTCGAAGCGGCGTACGAGCAGGAAGACATCACGTTCCCGCTGGCGACCTTCGACCCCCTGTCGGACGAGAACCCGGAGTGGGCGGGCGTGAGGCTCAGCGATGAGCTCAAGGAGTGCGCGCTGCGGTTCGTCTCCCTGTCGTGCGAATGGTCTCTCGTGTCCCAGGACCGGAACCTCAACGGCGAGTTCAGCCTTCCCCACCTCTACCTGGCCATCACCAGGGACCCGCCACGGCACAACGACCTGGCCACGGAGAGCGAGCGTGCGTTGCTCGCCGACCTCCGGATGATCGACTCGGCTCCTCGACGAGCCACGGGGGAAGCCGCGTTCATCCGGCTCGAACCGCACAAGGAAACTTTGGAGATCTGGTACCAGGACCGCTATCTGTTCGACGAGCAGAACAACACGCAGGGTTTCCTCAGGATGGAACTCAGCTATTGCGAGTACCTGGAGACTCTGCGCCTCACCAAAGGCGCGTTCGGCTGGCAGATGTTGTTCGTCGACGCCTCCCTGCGTGACAGCGGGTTCCGTGCGCACGTGGAAAACCTCACGAACATGCTCGAGACATTCCCCGCCGCGTTCCCGCAGTACGACTACACCGCCCTGGTAGACCGCCTGGAGGCCCGCCGATGACCCGCTACGCCGACATCCCCAAGCCCATCCGCTCCGGAATGGTCGTCGTCGACCCCGACCGAGGCACGCCCCAGCGGATCATCGTGCTGCAGTTCAACCCGGACACCCTCGAACGCAGCCTCAGTCCCCAGTCGGCAGGAGGCAGTGGCGACTCCGGTGGAGGAGGCAGCGGGACCGGGGATCGTAACGAAGCACTCCGGCTCAAGGGCCCCGCCCAGGAGACCTGGAAGTTCACCGCGGAGATCGATGCCACCGATCAATTCGAGGTCGCCGCGCCCGACGGCATTCACCCCCAACTCGCCACCCTCGAAATGCTGGTGCAGCCCACGACCCGGCAGATACGGGACGCCTCGCGGCTCGCGCAGAAGGGGACCATCGAGATCAGCCCGATCGAGATGCCGTTGACGCTGTTCACGTGGGGGAGCAAGCGGGTGATGCCCGTGCGGCTGACCGAGTTGTCCATCAACGAGTCCGCCTTCGACGTCAATCTCAACCCGATCCGGGCCTCGCTCGGCATCGGACTGAAGGTGCTCACCGTGAGCGACCTCCCCGCCGGACACCGGGGCGCCGACCTCTACATGGCCCACCTCGCCCAGAAGGAACGCCTCGCGGCGGCCGCCCGCCGAGGCAGCCTCGGCGGACTCGGCCTCACCGGCGGGGACATCGGCGGTACGGCAACACTGAGCGGAAGGGGCTGAGGCAGCAGCCATGGCCGACATCGAGCCCTACGAGAACGCCCTGGACGCGATCCCGGGCGCCCACCCCTACCCCCGCACCAGCCGCTACCACGACGCCGAGATCGGCATCCACCGACAGCCCGACGGCACCGAAGTCCGGTACACCAAGCGCCGGTTGCTCCCACCCCTCCCTGAGAGCGGGAGCGGAAGTGGGAGCGGAAACGGGAGCGGGATCGGGATCGGGGACGAAACCCAGAGCCACACCGTCAGCAGCGGCGAACGCCCCGACCTCCTCGGGCAGCGCTACTTCGGCGACCCCGCCCAGTGGTGGCAGATCGCCGACGCCAACCCCGTACTCGATCCACGGGAGTTGACCGACGAGGCGGGCAACGTCATCGAGATCCCCGTCGCCGGCGGCTTCCCGCGCACGGCCCTGGGAGACCGGCGTGTCTGAACTCCCCGTGGGCCGGGGCCCCGTACACATCACCCTCCAGATGGGACCGAAGCTCACCCGCCCCGTCCCGGCGGGGGTCACGGAAGCCCTGCTCTCCGCCCAGATCACCGCCACCGCGGGCGAACGCAGCGGCTTCCAGCTCGCCTTCGACCTCACCAAGAACGGGCTGATCAACCGCACCCTGCTCCCGGAGGGGTTCTTCGACCCGAAGACCCGCGTCATCGTCTCCGTGAGCGTGAAGGGCACGCCCGAGGTGCTCCTCGACGGCCTGATCGTGCGACAGGAGGTCGGCGCCAGCAACCAGCCGGGCCACTCCACACTCACTGTCACCGGCGAGGACCTCTCCCTGCTCATGGACCTGGAGGAGCGGACCGACCGCTACCCCAACCTGCCGCCGTCCGAGCGGGTCCTGGCGATCCTGCGCCGCTACTCCGACTACGGCATCCGGCCGGACGTGTACACGGAGAAGGTGTCCCAGCCCCCGCACCAGGACCTCCGTGTCCACTATCAGACGGGCACCGACCTCCAGTACGTCAACGAGCTGGCCCGCGCCAACGGCTACACCTTCTATCTGGAGCCCGGCCCCAACCCGGGCCAGTCGTCGGCCCGTTGGGGCCCCGAGGTCAGGCTCGGCATCCGTCAGCACGCCCTCAACGTCAACATGGACAACAACTCCACCGTCGACCAGCTGACGTTCGCGTACGACGGTACGGCGAGGGAGGAACCGCAGGCCCGCTGGCAGGACCCGGGCACCCGGCAGTCCACGCTTCTCCCGCAGCCGCCGATCAGCCCGCTGCGTCCGCCCCTCGGCAAGCGGCCCACCCCGGCGCTCAAGCGCAGGACGCTGGCCGGTACCGCCAAGCAGCAGCGCGAGCAGGCCGAGGCCGAACTCCTCGCCAGGGCCGCCGTGTCCGCCGACGTCATCTCGGGCTCCGGCTCGCTCGACGTCAACCGGCACGGCTACCTCCTCGCGCCCCGCCAGCTGGTCGGCGTGCGCGGCTCCGGACGGGCGTACGACGGCGACTACTACGTCAAGTCCGTCACGCACACCCTGCGCCCGGGCTCGTACCAGCAGAACTTCACCCTCTCCCGGGAGGGCCTCGAAGCCCGCAGCGCCTACGTCAGGCCCTGACCCACCACCTCACGCACGGCCCCGCAACACCCCACAGAGCAGGAGCAGTTCAGCATGGCGGCAACCGGCAATCGCTACCTCGGCAAGTTCCGCGGCCGGGTGATCGACAACAACGACCCGCTGCACATCGGGCGGATCACCGTCGAGGTCCCGGACGTCCTCGGCGACGAGCCGTCGACGTGGGCGCTGCCCTGTCTGCCGTTCACCGGTCCGGAGGCGGGGCAGTTCGTGGTGCCGCCACCGGGAGCGGGCGTGTGGGTCGAGTTCGAGCAGGGCGATCCCAGCTTCCCCGTGTGGACGGGGTGCTGGTACGGCGACCAGCGCGAGCTGCCGCCGGACGCGCGCCGCCTGGTCCAGCCGGCCTCGCAGGCCAAGCCGGTCGTGGTGCAGACACCCGGGGCGCACAAGATCGTGATGAGCGATCCGCCGGGCGCCGACCAGGGAATCCTGCTCCAGGCCCAGGGCGGCGCCTACATCCGCATCACCAAGGAAGCCGTGGTCATCGCGACCGGCGCGGGCGCCGAGGTCCTGCTGCGCGGCAACCAAGTGACGATCAACGAGGGCCAGTTGACCGTGCTCTCCAAGCGATAGGAAGACGGGGGACGAATCACGTGTCCAGCGCAACAGGGGCATCCGGCGGTCTGCTCGGCACCGGTGCCGTGATCAGCTGCCCGCACGGCGGCCGCGCAACCACCGCCACCACATCCGGCTCCGCCGTGCTCATGGACGGCATGCCCGTCGCCACGGCCGAGCACGGGTACGTCGTCACCGGCTGCCCGCACACCGTCGACGGAGTACCCGTGCCGTGCGTCTCCGTCCGCTGGACGGTCGACGGCTCCGGCGTCACGGTCGACGGCGCGTCCGTGCTGCTCGACACCTCCGCGGCCGAGTGCTTCACGGCGGCCTTCGTGCCGCAGGGCCCGCCGGTCCTCGGGGCCGAGCGCCGAAGGGTGGCCGTCCGATGAGCCCACGCACCCGCCCCCGCAGCGACATCGCGTTCCCCTTCCGGGCCGACCGCCGTGGCCGTACCGCGCACGCCCGCCACGACGAGCACGTCCGTGACCTGATCGAGCAGGTGCTGTTCACCAGCCCCGGCGAGCGCGTGATGCGCCCCGACTTCGGCTGCGGGCTGCTCGACCTGGTGTTCGCGCCGAACAGCCCCGAACTCACCAGCACCCTCGAACTCTCCGTGCAGGCCTCCCTGCAGCGCTGGCTCGGCGACCTCATCGACGTGGAGGACCTCGACGTGATCAGCGAGGACAACGCCGTCCGCGTGCATCTCTCGTACGCCGTGCGCTCCACCGGAACGCGCCGCGACGACGTCTTCGAAGGGAGGGCCGCGGCATGACGGGCACGAACACCACCTCCCGGCGGACGAAGGTAAGGGCCGCCCAGCTCAACGGAGTTGACGCGGTCGAGGTCGGCGACGACGGCCTCGTGCTCACCGTCACCTTCCTCGGCAAGGCCCCGCACGGCCTGTGCGCCGAGAACGTACGCATCGACGGCGGCCGACACATCACCGGCATCCGGGCCGTCGACGTGAGCGTCGAGCGCGAGGAGGACCCCGAGCTCGACGACCGGCTGTACGTCACCCTCGACAAGGCGGGCGATACCTCCGGCTACCGGCTCTCCCTGGTGGAGACCGACCCGTACGGACGTCCCGGGACCGAGCCGTACCGGGGCTTCGACCAGCGGTACCACAGCACGGCCTTCGCCTTCCGGCCCGACTGCCCGACGCCCTTCGACTGCGAGGACGGGCACGAACGGGAACGGGCCGCCTTCCCGGAGGCGCCCGTCGTCGACTACACCGCGCGCGACTACGAGACCATCCGCAAGCTGCTCCTCGACCGGCTCGCGCTCACCACCCCCGACTGGATCGAGCGCAACCCGGCCGACATGGGCACGACGCTCGTCGAACTGCTCGCGTACACCGGCGACCAGATCAGCTACCAGCAGGACGCGGTCGCCACGGAGGCGTACCTCGACACCGCGCGCCGCCGCGTCTCCGTACGCCGCCATGTCCGGCTCATCGACTACGCGATGCACGACGGCTCCAACTCCCGTGCGTACGTGACCGTGGAGACCGCCGGCCGGCACACGCTGCTGCCGGGCACCTACCGCTTCGCCTCCGTCGACGTACGCACCCTCGATCCGCACGACCGCCCGGAGCCCGGCACGGTCATCGACGACGGGGACCTGGCCGAACTCGACGAGCGCGGCTCGGTGGAGGTCTTCGAACCGGTCGCGTCCGCCGACCCGTTGGAGCTGCGGGCCGCCCACAACGCGATCCGGCTGTGGACCTGGGGCGGCGAGACGTCCTCCCTTCCGAAGGGCGCGACCGCCGCGACCCTGCGCGACGAATGGCGTGACGCGGAGACGTGTGAGGAGCGCCAACTCGATCTGAAGCCGGGCGACTTGCTCGTACTGGAGGAGGTGAAGGGGCCGCGCACCGGCACTCCCGGCGACGCCGACCCCGCCCACCGGCAGGCCGTCCGCCTGACCTCCGTCACCCCGGGCGTCGACCGGATCGAGGACCAGCCGGTCCTGGAGGTCACCTGGGCCGCGGGGGACGCGTTGCGCTTCCCGTTCTGCCTGGCCACCCACGGCGGACGCGACTGCGAACCCGTCGAGGACGTGACGCTCGCCCGCGGCAACGTCGTCCTCGTCGACCACGGCCGCTCCCTGAACTGGTGCGGCGACGGCCTGCCGGAGACGGTGACCGTGCCGCCCGTACCCGCCGTCGTCGGCTCCTGCGATCCCCCGGCCTTCGGCTGCCGGGACCGCGACGAGGGCAACGCGCCCGCCCGGCTCATCAACTCCCTTACGTACAAGGCCGAATGCGGCGACCCGCTCTCCCCCGACGGCGTCCGCGAGCTGTTCGACGTCGTCGGCGAGAACGCGACCGTACGCGCCGGCCTGGGCCTGGAACTCGCCGGGCAGCACCAGGAACGTGTGGTGCCCGGCACGGCGTACGCGCAGGTCGCGGCCCTCAGAGCCCTGCTCGCCCAGTCGGTGTACCCCGGCATCGCCGCCCGCTTCCGACCGGTCCTCGGCCGCTCGCCCGTGACGCAGGCCGTGCCGTTCCCGGACCCGCGGACCGTCGCCGTCGGCCAGGCCGAGCGGATCGCCGCCATCCCCGGACGGGTCAGGCAGCGCCTCGTCGAGCTGTGGCGCAGCGCCCGCGACCGCGACGGGCTCGGCGAGCAGGAGATCGCCGAACTCACCGTGATCTACGGCCTGAAGACCCTGGAGCACCTCGAACTCCACCTCCACCCGGTCCGCGCCCTGCGCGAACTCCTCTTCCGCAGCGACCAGTTGCTCGACGCGAAGGTGCGCCGCGTCGAGGTGCTCACGGCACGGGCCCGCGCGGGCGCGGTTCTCGACGGCCACATCGCCTGGGAGATCGCGCACAGTTGGGGACCGGTGTACGCGTCCGGACTGCACCCGGACGAGCTGGTTCTGCGGGGCCCCGCCTCGGCGGCGCTCCGCCACGACCCGCGCCAGGCGCTGCCCGCCGTACGGCTCCACGACGGCGACGGCGACGGCGACGGTGACGTGGCCTGGGAGCCGCGCCGCGACCTGCTCGACAGCACGCCCCGCGACCGGCACTTCGTCGGCGAACTACAGGACGACGGACGCCTCGCCCTGCGCTTCGGCGACGGCCGGCACGGAGCGCGTCCCACCCCCGGAGCCCGCCTCGAACTCCGCTACCGGCTCGGCGGCGGCACCGCCGGAAACGTCGGCGCGGAGGCCATCAACCACCTGGTCCTCCGCAGAGACGACAACGGTGACGGTGACAGGGGCGGTGACGAGGGCGGCGGTCGCGAGGAACCGCCGGTGGCCGGCGTACGCAACCCGCTGCCCGCCGTGGGCGGCACGGAGCCCGAACCGGTCGAGCAGGTCCGCCAGTTGGCGCCACTCGACCTGCGCCGCACCCGGCTGCGCGCGGTCACCGCCGAGGACTACGCGGCCCTCGCCTCCGCCCTGCCCGGGGTGCAGCGCGCCGCCGCCGCGATCCGCTGGACCGGCAGCGTCCAGGAAGCCCACATCGCGATCGACCCGTACGGCACCGGCGCCCCGTCGGAGGGGCTGCTCGCCGAGGTGGCCCAGGCCCTGGAGGCGTACCGGCGCATCGGCCACGACCTCGTGGTCGCGCCCGCCCGGCTCGTGCCGCTCGACATCGAGCTGAAGGTGTGCGCCAAGCCCGGCCACCAGCACGGGCAGATCCTGGCCGAGCTGTACCGCGTACTCGGCAGCGGCCGCCTCCCGGGCGGGCGGCTCGGCTTCTTCCACCGGGACGCGCTGACCTTCGGCGAACCGGTCCGGCTCAGCCGTCTGGTCGCCGTCGCGGCCGCGGTGCCGGGAGTCGAGAGCGTCCAGGTCACACGGCTGCGACGGCTGTTCCACGAGGACCGAGGAGAGAGGGAGGACGGCGTGCTGCGGCTCGGCCCGCTGGAGATCGCCACCTGCGACAACGACCCCGACCGGCCGGAGAACGGCCGCCTGGCGATATCCCTCGGAGGTGCCCGATGAACGACGACTGCACCTGCGGCGGCGCGTGCGGCCACGGCGTGTCCGGTGGCGGCACGTGCGGCGACAGCCTGTCCGGCGGTGGCGGCACGTGCGATTGCGGCGGCGCCTGCGGAGGCCACGACGAGCGCCTCGCCCCCGCCCCGCTCCACAACCCTCCCGGTCGCACGGCCCTCGACTACCGCGTCGGCGAGTACGGCTCCTTCCTGGCCGCCCAGCTGGACCGGCTGGCCTCGCCCGCGTACCCGGCCCTGAAGGGGCTCACGGTCCGCACCCCCGACGACCCGGCGATCGGCCTGCTCGACGCCACCGCCGTCCTCGGCGACCTGCTCACCTTCCACTCCGAGCGGATCGCCGACGAGGCCTATCTGCGGACGGCCAACGAGCACCGCTCGCTCGCGCTGCTCGGCCGACTGGTCGGGCACCGGCCGCGGCCCGGCGTCGCCGCCTCCACCCATCTCGCGTACAGCCTCGAACGCGATCCGCGCGCCGAGAACCTGCCCGTGGTGATCCCGCGCGGGGCACAGAGCCACAGCGTGCCCGCGTCGGCCGACGAGGAGTCGCAGACCTTCGAGACGAGCCGCGACCTGACGGCCCGCTGGGACTGGAACGAGCTGAAGGTCCGGCGCCGCCGCCCCTCCCTCGTCACCCCGGCGGACCTGGAGCGCCGCTCGGAGCTCTTCGTCGAAGGCACGGCCAACTCCCTGCAGACCGGCGACCAGTTGCTCTTCGTGTTCGGCGAACAGGCGGCATCCGAGCCGAAGTTGCTGCCCGTCGCGAGGGTGCGGATCGACCGGGACGACGAGATCACCGCGATCGGCCTGGCCCGGTCGGCTCCGCCCACGCTCAGGGAACTCGTCGACGAGGTACGGCGCTGGACCTCCGAGCCCGAGGCGCCGGGCGACCCCGGCGACGAACCGCCCACTCCGGAGGTCCCCAACCCACGCCCGGTCAGCCGCCTCGTCGAGGACTTCGACGACCAGGTCCTCGCCCCACTGCGCGACGACCTGGACGGGATCAAGACCCCGGAGACCCTCGCGGCCCGTCTCGCCGAGCCCGTGGCACGCCTCGGGGAGGCCCAGGTCCTCGCGACGCCGTACGAGGACGTCGCGGCGTGGTTCGAGCAGCTGGCGGCGGTACTCGCCGAACTGGCCGAGCGCGCACTGGAGTTGGCGCCCTCCCAGCCGGTCCCGCCGACGGACGGCCAGGCCTCGACGGCGGCCTCGGGCGGCCAGAGCCAGGCGGGAGCCATCGGCCAGGGTCCGGCGGGAGCCGTCGGCCAGGTCCCGGCATCGGCCGCCACGCCCAGCCCTTCGGCTCTCGCCGCCACGAGCCCGACAGCCGTCGCTACCCCGAGCCCGGCAGCCCTGGCCGCTCCGAGCCCCACGGCCTCCGCCACCTCAGCCCCCCTAAGCCACCACGAAGCCGCCCTCCAAGCCCTCGGCTCCGTCCTCCCCGCCCTCCGCGGCAAGGCCCCCGCCCCGACCACCGGCGCCGAACAGCCCCACCGACCGGGCGCGGACACAGCCCGGCTGCTCTCGGCCCTGAACCCCGGCCTGACCGGCCTCTACCCGGCCTGGCGGACGGCCGCCGCCCCCGGCACCCCGGGGCTCCTGCGGGAACTCCTCGCGATGCGCGTGACCACGGCCCCCTTCGGAGCCATGGCCCCGCTCAAGCCGGTCCAGGACGACCGGGGCCGGGTCATCCGCACCGCGGACTGGCCCCTTACCGGTGCCGCCCTGGTCAGCATGCGCGTCGTGTTCGACACGGCGGGCAAGGTCCCGGTGCGCGCGGAGTTCCAGTACGTCGAGGGCAGCAGCTCCGACCAGCGCGCGGAGAACCTGCCGGTCGCGGTGCCGGTCACCTTCCGGCTCGGCGCGGGCGAGGTGGACCTGTCCACCCACGCCGGCCAGGACCGCGAGCTCAGCTGGCTCAACCGACGCCCCACCGACTCCCAGGAACCCGGTGTCACCGCGGTCCTCCGCGAGGGGCTGCCCAACCGCACCCTCTTCGTGTCCCGCCCGGACGACGACGGCCTGGTCCACGTGGGCGTGCACAACGGCACGTCCGAGCAGGTCGCCCTCCGGCCGGGCGTCCCGGAGCGGTTCACGCACGGCGAGTACGAGGTGAGCCTCTCGTACACCGTGGGCAGTGCCGCGCCGAACGTGGAGGTGGTCATCGCATCGAAGCCGGAGCCCACCAACCGCCGTGTCCTGCAGCTGGACCGGGTGCACGACGGCATCACGGTCGGCAGCTGGGTCGCGATCCAGCGGCCCGGCAAGGGAGTCGAGGGTGGTATCCCGGGTGACAAGAAGCTCGCGTTCGTCACCACGAAGGTCGTGGCCGCACGGACGGCCGCGTACACCAACTACGGAATCACCGGACGTGGCACCGAACTCGTGCTGGCAGACCCATGGTTGGACGAGTTCGACGTCCTGCTCTCGCACATCCGCGACACCACCGTCCACGCGGACGGTGAGCCGTTGCGCCCGGCCGACGAGCCGCTGGGCGAGGACGTGCACGGCAACGAGATCGAACTCGCCGAGCTGTACGACGGGTTGAGGCCGGGCCGCACGCTGATCGTCGCGGGCGAGCGCAGCGACATCCCCGGCACGGCAGCCGTCCAGGCCACGGAGGTCGTCACCATCGCGGCCGCCGACCCCGCGGTCGATCCCCAACTCCCGGGCGACCACGTCCACACGAGGCTGACGCTCACCGCGGACCTCGCGTACCGCTACCGCCGAGAGACCGTGCGGATCCTCGGCAACGTGGTCGAGGCGACCCACGGCGAGGGCCGGGACGAGCCGATCGGCAGCGGCGACTCGGACCGTACGAACCAGACGTTCGCGCTCTGGCAGTCCCCGCTGACCTGGCTCGCCGACGACAACCCCCTCGGCGCCACCCCCGTCCTGGAGGTGCGGGTCGACGGAGTGCGCTGGCACGAGGTCGACAGCCTCGCCGGGCGCGGCCCGCGCGAGCGCGTTTTCATCACCGGGACCACCGCCGACGGCCGCACCACCGTGACCTTCGGCGACGGCATCCACGGCGCCCGACTGCCCAGCGGCCACGAGAACATCCGTGCCCGCTACCGCTTCGGCACGGGCAGGGCCGCCAACGTGGCGGCCGGCCGCATCACTCAGGCACTCACCCGCCCCCTCGGCGTCACCGCGGTCACCAACCCGCGCCCCGCCACGGGCGGCGCCGACGCCGACGGCCCCGGACTGACCCGGCGCACGGTCCCGCTGGCCGTCTCGGCCCTCGACCGTCTGGTCTCGGAGACCGACTACGAGGACTTCGCCCGCTCCCGGGCCGGCATCGGCCGGGCCGCCGCACGCGAACTCTTCGACGGACGGCGGCGCGTGCTGCACGTGACGGTCGCGGGCACGGACGACGTGCCGATCGCCGACGACTCGGACCTCCTCCGCGCCCTGCGCGGCGCGCTCACCGAGTACGGTGACCCGAACCTCCCGGTCCGCGTGGACGTCCGCGAACTCGTCGCGCTTCTCGTCGCCGCGAAGGTGAAGGTGGCGCCCGACCACACCTGGCAGGTCGTCGAACCCCGCCTGCGCCAAGCCCTGTTGCGCCGACTCGGCTACGAGGGACGGGAGTTGGGGCAGCCCGCCCGCCTCTCCGACATCCTGGCCACGGCCCATCAGGTGCCCGGCGTCGACTACATGGACGTCGACATCTTCACCGGCGTCCCCGCCTCCGCGACCGCCGAGGAACTCACGAAGCTCCTCGCGAACCCGGGCCTGCCGAAGGCGTCGGTCCCGGCGCGCGGAGCCACGTACGACGAGAAGACGTACACCGTCCGCGCGAAGGACGGCGAGACGCTGTCGGCGATCTGTGCCCGGCACGGCGTTCCGCTCGCCCAACTCCTGCGCCTGAACCCCGACATCACCGACACCCGCCGCCTGGCGAAGGGCCGTTCGGTGTACGTCTTCCGCGGCATCCGCCCGGCTCAGCTCGCACTGCTGTCGCCGAAGGCCGCGGACACCCTGATTCTGACGGAGGTCAAGTGATGGCCGCGATGGCCACGACGTCCCTGCTGTTCACGGACGTCCGGTGCGAGAGGGAGGCCGTGTGATGGCCAGGGAACCGGACGGACTCGCCGAGCTGCTGCCGCAGTGGCACCGGCTGCGCGACGCCCAGGAGGGTGAACCGCTGCGCGCGCTGCTCGCCGTCATGGCCGAGCAACTCGACCTCGTACGCGACGGAGTCGAGCAGGGCTACGAGGACCTGTTCGTCGAGACGGCGGCCCCCTGGGTGCTGCCGTACCTCGGCGACCTCGTCGGCTACCGGACGCTGCCCGGCTACGAGCGCGTCCTCACCACCGGTCTGCGGGGCGGCAGTTCGGCCGCGCTCACCGAGGCCGTCGCACCGCGCCGCGATGTCGCCGCGACCGTCGCCAACCGCCGCCGCAAGGGCACCCTCCACCTCCTCGAAGAACTCTCCGAGCGGGTGGCGGACTGGCCCGCCCGCGCCGTCGAACTCTCCCGCCACGTCTCCCACCAGCAGCCCGTGAAGCTGTACGGGACCGGCGGCGCCGAGCGCGGGACCCGCGGCCGTACGGTCGACCTCAGGGACAGCTCGGCGCTCGACCTGGCGGGCGGCCCCTTCGGATCGGTGGCCCGCTCGGTCGACGTTCGCAGGGCCGACTCCCGTCACCGGCAAGGGGGTTGGAGCCCGGCCGGTGTCGGACTCTTCGTATGGCGGCTGAAGGCGTACTCGCTGACGTCCTCACCGGCGTACTGCATCGACCGGGCCCGCAACCTCTACACCTTCTCGATCCTCGGCAACGACACCCCACTGGTAACCAAGCCGGTCCCGGAGCCGTCGCCCACGCACATCGCGACCATCGACAACGTGCCGGCCTTCATCCGCCGCCGTCAGCTCCACGACCGCCTCGCCGACTACTACGGCCCCGGCAAGAGCTTCGTGATCCGGCGCGACGGCGAGGACCGGCCCGTACCGCCCTCCGACATCGTGGTCGCCGATCTGTCGGACTGGCGCTACCGCCCCAAGTGCGGTCAGGTCGCCGTCGACCCGGAGCTCGGCCGGATCGCCTTCGGCGCCCGCACCGCGCCCCGCAAGGGCGTCTGGGTCGACTACCACTACGCGTTCGGCGCCGACACGGGCGGCGGCGAGTACGTACGGGACCGCGAACCGCGTCCGGACGCCACCGTGTTCCGGGTCGGCCCCGGCGAGACGTACCGGCAGATCATGGACGCCTACCGGGCCTGGCAGAACGACCGCCGAGCCGGCCGCTGCGGTCCCGAGGGCATCATCGAGATCACCCACAGCGGCGCCTACCAGGAGCAGCTGGACTTCGACCTCGACCCGGGCGACCGCCTCGAACTGCGCGCGGCCGAGGGCGCCCGGCCGGTGATCCGCCTCCTCGACTGGTACAGCAACCGCCCCGACGCCCTCAACATCCGTGCGGTGTCGGAGGACTGCGCCCCCGGCGAGCGGCCGCGGATCGTCCTCGACGGGCTGCTCGTCGCGGGCCGCGGCATCAATGTCACGGGCCCGATGGGCGCGGTCGTCGTACGCCACTCGACGCTCGTCCCCGGCTGGTCCCTGGAACCCGAGTGCGACCCGCACTCGCCCGAGGAGCCGAGCATCGTCCTGGAACGCACCACCGCGTGCCTCCAGGTCGAGCACAGCATCCTCGGCACGATCGAGGTCATCGGCGACGAGGTCTCCGAGGAACCCCTCGACATCCACCTCCGCGACAGCGTCCTCGACGCCACCGCCGACGACCGCGAGGCCCTCTCCGCCCCCGACTGCCGGCACGCGCACGCCGTCCTGCACCTGCACCGCACGACCGTCATCGGCGAGATCCACACGCACGCGGTCCGGATCGCCGAGAACTCCATCTTCACCGGACGGCTCCACGTGGCTCGCCGAGGCATCGGCTGCGTCCGCTTCTCGTACATGCCCACCGGGTCCCGTACGCCACGCCGCCACCGCTGCCAGCCGGACCTGGCGGGCCCCGAACAGGCCGCTCGCGTAAGGCCGTTGTTCACCTCGCAGCGCTACGGGACGCCCTGGTACGGGCTGTTGGCGGACCGCTGTGCCGAGGAGATCCGCCGCGGGGCGGAGGACGGGGCCGAACCGGGCGCCTTCCACGACCTGTACCGGCCGCAGCGCGAGGACAGCCTGCGGGCACGACTCGCGGAGTACACGCCCGCGGGGACGGACGCGGGGATCTTCTTCGTGACCTGACAGCCCACCCGACCCCCGTCCGAGCCCCGCGCGCACCCGACGCGCCCCAGAACCCGCACGCAATTCCTGAACCAGGGGGATCCCCTTCATGCACGCAGACCTCTCCCGCTCCACGTTCCGCCCGGAGCGGCACTACTCCGCGGTCATCGCCCAGCAGGGCCGCGTCCAGCTCGATGCCGACGCCAACGAGCAGACCGCGATCCAGCTGTACCAGGCCCGCGCGCTCACAGCCGACCTGATCGGCCCGCACGGCGGCCCGCGCGACGCCGCCGGCTTCCGCATCGAGTACGTGGGCGGCAGGCACGACATCGACACCCTGCACATCCACGGCGGCCGCTACTACGTCGACGGCATCCTGTGCGACGCGGACCGCCCGGCTCCCGGCGTCCCCGTACCGGCGGAGGACGAGGAGGACAAGGAGCAGGAGGCCGCGCAGCCGCCCGCGTACTGGACCTACTGGGACCAGCCCGACGGTCACCGGGACCCGGAGAAGCCCGGCGACCGGCTGCCCTCGCCCGCCCAGGCCCCGTTCGTCGTCTACCTCCAGGTGTGGGAGCGGTCGGTCACCGCGGCCGAGGACCCGGCGCTGCGCGAAGTCGCGCTCGGCGCGGCGATGCCGGACACCGCGGCCCGCGCCAAGATCGTCTGGCAGGTCCTGCCGCTGGCCCTCGACGAGCTGGAGACCGAGGAGAGCGAGCCGTCCAGGGAGGTCGTCCGCGCGGCCTTCGCGCGCTGGGCGCAGAAGCAGGCCGCGCCCTCGGCCCGCCTCGCCGCCCGCGCCGAACGGCCCGACCACGCCGACGAGGACCCCTGCCTGGTCAGGCCGGACTCCCGCTACCGCGGCCCCGAGAACCAGCTGTACCGCGTGGAGGTCCACGAGGGCGGCACGGCGGGCGAGGGGACCAAGGGCAGTGAGCCGAAGGGCGCCACCTTCAAGTGGTCCCGCGAGAACGGCTCCGTGGTCTTCCCGGTCGACGAACTCGACGGCACCTGGATCCAGTTGGCGTCCCTCGGCCACGACGACAAGCTCGACCTGGATGTCGGCGACCGGGTGGAGTTCACCGACACCGCGTACGCCTCCCGCCTCGAACCCCTCCCGCTGCTGCGTGTCGAGGAACTGGACCTGCCCGGCCGCCGCGTACGTCTGTCCGCCGAGCCGGAGCCGGGCGTCGGACACCTGCCGCACCTGCACCCGTTCCTGCGCCGCTGGGACCACCACGAGGGCCCGAGGCGCAAGGGCCGGTCAACCACCTTGCGGGGAGGGGCGGTTCCCGTCACCGAGGGGGAGTGGCTGCCCCTGGAGGACGGTGTCGAGGTCTACTTCGCCAAGGGCGGCACGTACCGCACCGGCGACCACTGGATCGTCCCCGCCCGTACGGCCACCGGCAGCGTCGAGTGGCCGGTCGACCCGGCCCGCCGCCCGCTGCTCCAGGGCCCGGCAGGCATCGCCCGCCACTTCGCGCCCCTCGCCCTGGTGAAGGGCGAGGGGGAAGCCCTGGACCTGCGGCTCGCCTTCGGCCCGCTCGCCAGCAGCATCCCGGCGGCGGACGAGGCGACGCTCGCGGCGGAGACCCGGGCGCGACAGGCGGAACAGGCGGCCGAGGCCGACCCCTCCGGCGGGAGGTCGCAGACCACCGCCGAGGCGGAGGCAGCCGTGGAAGGAGACAAGTAATGGCGAAGCCCCTGACCGCGTCCAAGCTGGTGGAGATCCTGCGCGCCGAGGGCCTGACGGTCCACGAGGTGCGCAACTGGCGCCGCCACAACCGCAATTCGAAGGGCCCCTGGGGTCCGATGAACGGCGTGATGATCCACCACACCGTCACGTCCGGCACCGACGCCTCCGTCGACATCTGCTACGACGGATACTCGGGCCTGCCCGGACCCCTGTGCCACGGAGTCATCGACAAGAAGGGCCAGGTCCACCTGGTCGGCAACGGCCGCGCCAACCACGCCGGCCTCGGCGACGGCGACGTCCTGCGCGCGGTGATCAACGAGACGAAACTGCCGTCCGACAACGAGGCCGACACCGACGGCAACCGCCACTTCTACGGCTTCGAGTGCATCAACCTCGGCAACGGCAAGGACCCCTGGCCCGAGGCACAGAAGGAGGCCATCGAGAAGGTCTCCGCCGCGATCTGCCGCGCCCACGGCTGGACCGAGCGCTCCGTCATCGGCCACAAGGAATGGCAGCCCGGCAAGCAGGACCCGCGCGGCTTCACGATGGACGGCATGCGCAAACGCATAGCCGAGCGGCTGCGCGGCAAGGGCGACAGCGGCAGGCCCGCCACCGACCCGAAGCCCGCACCCAAACCGTCGTACGAGCCCTTCCCGGGCGGCGGCTTCTTCCACATCGGCCAGAAGTCCCCCGTCATCACGGCCATGGGCCGCCGCCTCGTCGCCGAGGGCTGCGGCCGCTACGAGAGCGGCCCCAGCCCCGACTGGACCGAGGCCGACCGCAAGTCCTACGCCGCCTGGCAACAGAAGCGAGGCTTCAAGGGCAAGGACGCGGACGGCATCCCGGGCAAGGTCACTTGGGACGCGCTGAAGGTACCGGCGTCCCGTTAGGGGCGCGGGGCTGTGACATTGTGCGGCTCCGCCGCGCGGGCGCGACCAGCCACATCCGACCTGCGGCCGTCGTACGACCCCGGCGAAGTGCTCACGCTCCGCTGGGCGGATACGGCGGCCGAGCCGGAATCGCCGCAGACCGGGACGGCAACGGCGGCAGCGCCGTCTCATGCAGCCAGGACCGGAACAGGTCGTCCAACGGCTCGGTCGCAAACCGAGCCACATGCGTCGTGAACGCCGCCGTGGTGACCGTGCCACCCCGGTGCACCGACACCCACCCCCGCAGCATCCGGAAGAACGCGTCGTCCCCCAGCGCGCACCGCACCGCGTGCAGCAGCAGCCCGCCGCGCTCGTAGAGCCGGTCGTCGAACATCAGCTTGCGGCCCGGGTCGGACAGCCTCAGGTCCTGCGGCAGCGCGGACAGCTTGCGGTGCGCGAGGCGCGCGAGTGCCTGGGCGTCGCGCCCGCCGGACCGCTCCGACCACAGCCACTCCGCGTACTTCGCGAACCCCTCGTTCAGCCAGATGTGCCGCCAGTCGGCGATGCTCACACTGTTGCCGAACCACTGGTGGGCCAGCTCGTGCGCCACCAGCCGCTCCGAACTGCGCGCCCCGTCCACGTGGTTGGCACCGAACAGGGAGAGCCCCTGCGCCTCCACCGGGACGTCCAGCTCCTCCTCGGTGACGACCACCGCGTACTCGCCGAACGGGTACGGGCCGAAGAGCTCCTCGAACAGCTGCATCATCGAGGGCTGCCGCGCGAAGTCCCGGGAGAACTCCGTCAGCAGGTGCGCCGGGATGTGCCCGGCCTGCGGGACACCGCCGAGACCCGGATCGCCGAGCAGCACGGTCTGGTACTTCCCGACGGACAGCCCGACCAGATAGCTGGACGTGGGCGCCGACTGCTCGTACACCCACGTCGTCGTGGACGCCTTGGTCGTACGGGTCAGCAGCCGGCCGCCCGCCACCACCGAGTACGCCGAGGGCGTGGTGATCGAGATCTGGTACGAGGCCTTGTCGGCCGGGCGGTCGTTGCAGGGGTACCAGGACGGCGCCCCGACCGGCTGGCTGGCCACCAGAGCCCCGTCCTCCAGCTCCTCCCAGCCGAGCCCGCCCCAGGGGCTGCGCACCGGCTTGGGGTTGCCCGACCAGTGCACCTCCACGGTGAACGCGGCGCCGGCCCGGATCGGCTTCGGCGGGCGGATCCGCAGCCTGCCGCCGCGGTGCGTGTAGTGCGTCGCCCGCCCGTCGACCCTGACCCGGCCGATCCTGAAGTCGGCCAGGTTCAGCTGGAATTCGGCGACCGGTGACCGCCCCGCTATGGCGTTCAGGCGCGCGGTGCCGGACAGCCGGTTGGGTCCCGGACGGTAGTCCAGGGCGAGTTCGTACCGATGCACCCGGTAACGGGGATCACCGTTCGCCGGGAAGTACGGATCCGCTCCCACTGTCTGCTGAACCACTGAAGTGTCCGCTCCCTGCGCTGTGCTCGTACGGCGTGCCGGTGTTCCCTCCCCGGGCGCCGTACGGGCCGCGCCTAGGGACGCCATGCCTCGATCGGGTTGCCCAGCCAACGGGTGTCGTCGGGAACGGATTCCGCCGCCATGACGAGGGACGCGGGTCCCAGTGTGCTGCGCGCCCCGACGGTGCTGCCGGGCAGAATGATTCCGCCCGGGCCCAGGGTGGCGCCCTCACGGAGGACCACAGTATCCGTCCGCAAGATCCGGTCGTGGAAGAGGTGGGTCTGCAGCACACAGCCGCGGTTCACGGTCGCCGCGTCCTGAAGCGTCACCAGGTCCGTCTCGGGCAGCCAGTAGCTCTCCACCCAGACGCCCTTGCCGATATGGGCGCCGAGGCCGCGGAGCCACAGGTTCATGACGGGAGTACCCGGCACGGACCCGGCCAACCACGGCACGGCGACGACCTCGACGAAGGTGTCGGCCAGCTCGTTGCGCCACACGAAACCGCTCCACAGCGGGTGCTCACCGGTGCGGTGCCGCCCCACGAGCACCCACTTGGCGACCACGGACAGCAGCCCGGCGGCGGCCCCGGCGCCCAGCAGCACGATCCCGGCGAGCGCCCAGGCCCAGGCCCCGAGCGCGCTCAGCGCCGCCACCGTCAGCACGGCCAGCGCGGCCGAGCAGAAGACGGGCACGATCCGGCACAGCTCGACCAGACCGCGCGCCCACAGCAGCCGCGCCGGAGGATCGTACGTACGGCTCTGGTCGCCGCCCTGCGTCGAGCGGGGCAGCTTGACCGGCGGCAGCCCCAGGTAGGAGCTGCCCTTCTTGGCCTTCTTCGGCGTCGCGGACAGCACCCCGACCAGACCGCCGTCCGGCACGGAACGGCCCGGCGCGGTCATCCCGGAGTTCCCGAGGAAGGCGCGGCGCCCGATCTCCGCCCGCCCGATCCGCATCCAGCCGCCGCCGAGCTCGTACGGCGCGGTCAGTGTGTCGTCGGCCAGGAACGCGCCCTCGCCGACCGTCGTCAGGCTCGGCAGCGCGAGCACCGTCGACACCTCGGCACCCCGGCCGATCCGCATGCCAAGCAGCCGCAGCCACACCGGCGTGGCCAGCCCGGCGTACAGCGGGAACAGCGTCTCGCGGGAGCGGTCCATCAGCTGCGTGACCGTCCAGGCCTGCCAGCCGATCCTGCTGTGCGTCGGATGCGTACCGGGCCGCAGCCCGAGACTGAGCAGCCGCACGTTGACCAGCAGAATCAGCGCGTACGTGAGACCGAAGGCCAGCGTCGCCGGCACCAGTGCGACCGCGGCACCCCGCAGCGCCTCGCCGAGCCCGGCCTGGGGCGAGACGAAGACGCTCGCCACGAGCAGCGCGGCCAGACCCGCGACCAGCGGCAACGCGGAGAGCGCGAAGCCGGTCGCGCCGTACATCACGCGCCAGTACGTGCCCTTCTGCGGGCGCTCCTTGGGCCAGTCCCGCTTGGCCTTGCCGAGCTTGGCCGCGGGAGCTCCCGCCCACCGCTGACTCGTGGGGATGTGTCCGGCCACGGCCGAACCGGGGGCCACCTCGGACCGCTTGCCCACCCGGGCGCCCGGGAAGAGGATGCTGCGGGTGCCGACCACGGCGTGCGCGCCGACCTTGACCGGGCCGATCTCCAGCCGGTCGCCGTCCAGCCAGTGCCCCGACAGGTCCACCTCGGACTCCACGGCGGCACCCCGGCCGAGCTTGAGCATGCCGGTCACCGGCGGCAGCGAGTGCAGATCCACGTCGGGCCCGATCTTGGCGCCGAGCGCACGTGCGTACCGCTCCAGCCACGACCCCGTCAGCGAGGTCGCCCCGCTGAACTCGGCCAGCCGCTCGGCCGTCCACAGCCGCAGATGCACGCTCCCGCCCCGCGGATACCGCCCGGGCTTCAGACCCCGCAGCAGCAGCCGCGCACCGCCGGCCGCGATCGCCAGCCGCCCCGGCGGACTGAAGAGCAGCCCGGCCCCCGCCGCGACGACCCACCACGAGGCGGTCGGCACCCACGGATACGGACCGAACCAGTGCAGTACGTTGCCCAGCGCGGCCAGCGCCACGGTCCAGCGCAGCCCGAGCAGCGTGAACAGCGGGACGAGCACCAGCAGTTGAACGACCTTGGCGCGCAGGGGCACCGGCGCGATCTCGCGGGTGGCCCCGTCACTTTGAGCGGACTTCTCCAGATGCCGGGCCAGCTTGCGCAGCACGGGCTGCTGGTAGATGTCGACGACGGCGGCGCTGGGGTAGCGGGTGCGCAGCCGGGTGGTGAGCTGGGCGGCGGCGAGACTGCTGCCGCCGATCGCGAAGAAGTCGTCCCGCGCCGAACCGACCGGGATGCCGAGCACCTCGCTCCACTGCTCGGCGAGCCATGCCTCGGTGCCGTACAGCTGCTCGGTGGGTCCGCCGGTCTCCAGGCCCTCCAGGGGCCACGGGAGGGCGTTCCGGTCGACCTTGCCCGAGGTGCGGGTCGGCAGGTCGGCGACCGGCGCGAGCAGCGGGACCAGGGCGGCGGGCAGCCCGGCGCGCAGCTTCTCGACGGCCGTCGCGTGGTCCCAGCCGTCCTGGGTGACCACATAGCCGACGAGCAGCTGGTTGCCGCTGCGGGCGGTCCGGACCGCGGCCGCGGCACCCGCGACACCGGGCAGCGCCTGGAGTGCGGCGTCCACCTCGCCGAGTTCGATGCGGCGCCCGCCGAGCTTGATCTGCTCGTCGGCCCGCCCGAGGAAGACCAGCCCCTCCGGCTCGGCCCTGACGAGGTCACCGCTGCGGTAGGCGCGCTCCCAGCCGAGCGACTCCAGCGGGGCGTACTTCTCGGCGTCCTTCTCGGGGTCGAGATAGCGGGCCAGGCCCACTCCGCCGATCACGAGCTGACCGCTGCCGCCCATGGGCACCGGCTCGCCGGACTCGTCGACGACGGCCAGCTCCCAGCCGTTGAGCGGCAGCCCGATACGGATCGGCTCCTCGCCGGTCATCAGGGAGGCGCAGGCGACGACGGTTGCCTCGGTCGGCCCGTACGTGTTCCAGACCTCGCGGCCCTCGGTGACCAGCCGCTGCACCAGCTCGGGCGGGCAGGCCTCACCGCCGAAGATCAGCAGCCGGACCTCGTTGAGCGCCTCCGGCTCCCACAGAGAGGCCAGCGTCGGCACGGTGGAGACGACGGTGATCTCCTGCTCGACCAGCCAGGACCCCAGGTCGGCGCCACTGCGCACCTGGGAGCGCGGCACGGGCACCAGACAGGCGCCGTAGCGCCAGGCCAGCCACATCTCCTCGCAGGACGCGTCGAAGGCGACGGACAGGCCCGCCATGACCCTGTCACCCGGGCCGATCGGGTCGTCGGTCAGGAACAGCTCGGCCTCGGCGTCCACGAAGGCGGCGGCGCTGCGGTGACTGACGGCCACGCCCTTGGGCTTCCCGGTCGAACCGGAGGTGAAGATGATCCAGGCGTCGTGCTCGACACCGGGCCGCGCGGCAGGCGTCTCGCTGCGCCCGTCGACGGTCAGCTCGTGCCCGGCGCCGACGACGGCCCGCACCCCGGCCTCGCCGAAGACCAGCTCGGCCCGCTCGTCCGGGTCCTCGGCGTCCACCGGCACGTAGGCGGCGCCCGCCGCGAGGACGGCCAGGATCGCCACGTACAGCTCGTTGGTCCCCGACGGGACCCGGACGCCCACGCGGTCCCCGAGGCCCACCCCGGCGGCGCTCAGCCGCCGCCTCAGGGCCTCGACCTCGACGGCCAGGGCGCGGTAGCTGAGGCAGCGGTGACCGTCGTCCAGCGCGGGCTCGTCGGGGTAGGCCCGTACGGACGCGTCGAGGATGTCGACGAGGGTGCGGGGTGAGGCGGCGGAAGCGGCGGTGAAGCGGGCCGGGTCGCCGAACTCCGCGCGCACCTCTTCGTCGAACAGCGCGAGTGCGGGTCCTTGTTCGAGGGCTGCCATCGGGTCCTCACGTGTGGTTCCCGGAACGTCCGGGGGAGCCGGCGGGCCCGCAGGTATGCCTGGGGATATTCCGGTCAGCTCCAAACAAGCGTGTAATTTTAGTACGACGCTAGCCCCCGACCTGCGGCTCAGCCACGTGAGGAGGCCCCTGGAGGGGCTGGAGGGCGCCTGCTCCACCGCTCTGACGTGGGGGTCTGTCATCCTGACGAGATCTGCCCCACACATGGCCGTAACACCGTTGAGCCAGGGGGCGTAGACAATGAGTGAGGGCCGCGACCAGTTGGTCGCGGCCCTCACTCATCTGATGTGTCCGAGGGGGGACTTGAACCCCCACGCCCGATAAAGGGCACTAGCACCTCAAGCTAGCGCGTCTGCCATTCCGCCACCCGGACAAGGTGCCTGTCGCGCGGGTTTCCCTCGCGGCGACGGAGGAAACATTACCAGGCTTTCGAGGGCCCCCGATCACGGGGCGACGGCCCTCCGGTGACCGGTCGGCGGGCGTGAACGACGTGTGACGGGCCTGGTCCGCCCTTGGGGTGGGCAGGGTCGGAGAGGGAGGATGGAGACACCGCCGACGGGAACACCGCCGGCAGGCAGCGTGGGAGGAAGCAGCGTGAGTGAGCCGGACACGAGCAGGAGCGTCACGGGTGAGGACGAGGTCGTCGACCTCTGCCGCGAGCTGATCCAGATCGACACCAGCAACTACGGCGACCACTCGGGCCCGGGTGAGCGCAAGGCCGCCGAGTACGTCGCGGAGAAGCTCGCCGAGGTGGGACTCGAACCGCAGATCTTCGAGTCGCACCAGGGCCGCGCCTCCACGGTGGTCAGGATCGAGGGGGAGGACCGCTCGCGGCCCGGGCTGCTCATTCACGGCCACACCGACGTCGTACCGGCCAATGCGGCGGACTGGACGCACCACCCGTTCTCCGGCGAGATCGCCGACGGCTGTGTGTGGGGCCGCGGGGCGGTCGACATGAAGGACATGGACGCGATGACCCTCGCGGTCGTCCGCGACCGGGTGCGCAGCGGCCGCAAACCGCCCCGGGACCTCGTGCTGGCCTTCCTGGCGGACGAGGAGGCGGGCGGCAAGTTCGGCGCCAAGCACCTCGTCACCAAGCACCCGGACCTCTTCGAGGGCGTGACCGAGGCGATCGGCGAGGTCGGCGGGTTCTCCTTCACGGTCAACGAGAAGCTGCGGCTGTATCTCGTCGAGACCGCCCAGAAGGGCATGCACTGGATGAAGCTGACCGTGGACGGCACCGCCGGACACGGTTCGATGATCCACCGGGACAACGCGATCACCGAACTGTCCGAGGCCGTCGGACGGCTCGGCCGGCACAGGTTCCCGGTGCGCGTGACGAAGACGCTGCGGCACTTCCTCGACGAACTCGGCGACGCGCTGGGCACCGAGCTCGACCCGGAGAACATGGACGCGACGCTCGCCAAGCTCGGCGGTATCGCCAAGCTCATCGGCGCCTCGCTCCAGAACACCGCCAACCCGACCCAGCTGGGCGCCGGTTACAAGGTGAACGTGATCCCGGGCCAGGCGACCGCGCACGTCGACGCCCGCTATCTGCCGGGCTACGAGGAGGAGTTCCTCGCCGACCTGGACCGGATCCTCGGCCCGAACGTGAAGCGCGAGGACGTGCACGCCGACAAGGCGCTGGAGACCACCTTCGACGGGGCTCTCGTGGACGCCATGCAGACCGCGCTGTCCGCCGAGGACCCGATCGCCCGGGCCGTCCCGTACATGCTCTCCGCCGGCACCGACGCCAAGTCCTTCGACGATCTCGGCATCCGCTGCTTCGGCTTCGCCCCGCTGAAGCTGCCGCCGGAGCTGGACTTCGCCGGCATGTTCCACGGTGTCGACGAGCGGGTCCCGGTCGACGCCCTCAAGTTCGGAGTGCGGGTCCTGGACCGCTTCATCGAGGCGTCCTGAACCCCCGCTTCTTCGAAGCGTCCTGAATTAACCCGCTGAAACGACACTCCAATAATCGCCAGCGCGTACGGAGTCGACTGAGAAGAGTGAATGGGCTCATAAGCTCGTAGCCCTATTACTCCCTCCTCGTTACAGGTGATGCGATCCGCGGCTGGGATCGCATTGCCAACAAGGAGGAATAATGATCAAGAAGATCGTCGCCGCTGCTGCTGCCACTGGTGGCATCGTTCTCGCCGGTGCGGGTATCGCGGCTGCCGACGCCGGTGCTCAGGGTGCTGCCGTGCACTCTCCCGGTGTGCTCTCGGGCAACGTCGTCCAGGCGCCCATCCACGTGCCGGTGAACGTCTGCGGCAACACGGTCTCCGTGATCGGGCTGCTGAACCCTGCCTTCGGCAACACCTGCACCAACGTCTGACGTTGTGCTCACCTCATGAGGGCCTGCACCCCATGAAGGCCTGAAAACCCATGAGGGTCTGAGTCCGCGGCCCCGGAGCGCACGCCATGCGCTCCGGGGCCGCCGACATTCCGTGTTCAGCATTCCGCAATTCCGCGCCCGCGCATCCCGGCGCGTGCGCGTTCCTGAAGCCCCACGGCTTACAAGGATCACAAGGCAGGGAAAAGCTATGCGACAGGTCACCCGCAACGGCCTGATGACGGTGGCGGCCGCGACCGGCGTCCTCGCCGCCACCGGCGGTTACGCGCAGGCCGACTCGGGGGCGCACGGCAGCGCCTCGGACTCCCCGGGCGTGCTCTCGGGCAACTCGGTGCAGGCGCCGGTGCACGCGCCGGTCAACGTCTGCGGCAACACCGTGAACGTGGTCGGGGTGCTCAACCCGGCGGTGGGCAACAAGTGCGCCAACAAGGGCGGCGGCTCCGGCCACCACCACTCCGGCGGCGGATCGCACGCCGGGGGGCACATGAGTAACTCACCCGGCGTGGGCTCGGGCAATCACGTCCAGGTTCCGGTCGACGTGCCGGTCAACGTCTGCGGCAACAGCGTCTCCGTCGGTGGTGTCGGCAACGCGGCCACGGGCAACGACTGCGCGAACACCGGCGGCGGGCACGGGTCGACGCCGCCCGGTTACGGAGAGCCCAACCCTCCGGGCAAGCCCGGTCAGCCGGGGGATCCCGGGGACCCGGGGCAGCCGGGCAAGCCGGGGGAGCCCGGTAAGCCGGGACAGCCCGGGGACCCGGGCAACCCTGGTGACCCGGGTCAGCCCGGTGGACCTGGTGGCCACGACGGACCGGGTCGGCCCGGTGGCGTGGACCTGGGCTCCTCGAACCCGAACGACCCGGGCGCCCAGGCCGTCTCGCAGCCCAAGGGCTCCGAGCAGCTGGCGCAGACTGGCAGCGAGCTGCCGCTCGGCCTCGCGCTGCCGGTGGGTGCGGGCGCGCTGCTGATGGGCGCCGTGCTCTACCGCAAGGCACGCGCCTCCGCGTGAAACGACGCCATGACACGGCAAACGGTGTCATGGCAGCACAAAAGCCCCCAGGGGTAGATGAACACGCCCCCGCTGGGGTCGACGGAGCGGGCCCCGCACGCGCGGGGCCCGCTCCGTTTCAGCCGTCCCTCGTCACCACGTGGCACGCACCTGGCGGATGATCCGCCGGCGCAACCGCACCCTGCGGCTGCCGTCCGGGTGGAGGCTGAGGCGGTCCAACTCCCAGTGTCCGTACTCGGCATGGTCCGTCAGCAGTCGTGTCGCTTCCTTGCGGGAGACCCCGCGCGGCACGTACACGTCGACAAATTCGTATTCCGGCATCGCATCTATTGTGCGTGTGGAGGCCGTGTACGGATAGCGTCTGCACTATGTCTGATGCTGCGCAGCCCACCGCTGCCGAGGTACGCGCCGCCGCCGAGGCGGTCAAGGCCGCGCTCGACCGTCACCTGGCGGCGGTCGAGCGCAGGACGGGTGAGGACGACCCGGCCGTCTACGAGGCGTTCAACGAGCTGGCCGCGGCCGCCGAGGAGTACGACGAGCTCCTCTACGACCGCTATGACGAGGTCACTCCCTTCGAGATCCCCGGCACCGAGGACGCGCTGCCGTACACCGGGCCGGAGGAGCCCAACGCGCTGAGCGTGCTGATCCGCCGGGACTACACGGTGGTCGAGCCGCAGCGGCTGCTGGCGCAGGCGCAGCGGGTGGAGGCCGTGGAGGAGTCCGGGGCCGCGGCCGCGGGCTTCGACGCCGCTTCGGGGACCGTGCACGGGGCCCTGGGCGTCCTCTTCGGCGAGTTCGAGCCCGACGAGATCGCCTCCCGGCACAAGGAGTTCGGTCTGGAGGAGGCCGACTCCACGCTGTGGGTCACCGCCGCGGACGAACCCGCCGAGCCGGGCGAGTGGCTGGAGGCGCCGTTCGACCACGCCGATCCGCATCAGGTGGTGTGCCGCTTCGACGTCAGCGCGGTCTTCGACGAGGAGACCGGGGCCGACCTCGACGACGACATCGAGGACGCCGTCGAGCCGGAGCTCGACGAGGACGAGGACGAGGACCTGGAGCCGCTCGACGCGGACCGCTGAGGCTCACGTCGGTCAATACCGGTTCACGCCAGTCCTTACGGTGGCGGTCGCCGGGCGGGGAGCCCGGTGACCGCCACCGGCGTGTCCGGGACTCGGAGGTCGGGTTCGAGGCTGGTGCCCCGGACCTGTGGGCCCGGGGCGTGCGTCAGCCGGCGGCTGGGATCTGGGCGTTGAGTAGGGCCGGCAGCTGGGTCGTAGGTGGCTTGGCGGTGACCTCGGCTACCGCGCGGTGGCCGGGGCGCGGAGGTCGGGTTCGAGGCTGGGGCCCCGGACCTGTGGGCCCGGGGCGGGAGTCAGCCGGCGGCCGGGACCTGGGTCCTGAGCAGGGCCGGCAGTCGGGTGGTACGCGGCTTCGCGGCGGCCTCGGCCACCGCGCGCGGCAGTGCCTGATCCACGCCGTGGACCACGGAGAGGTGCTGCTCGGCGCGGCCGAAGGCGGTGTAGATCCAGGGCCGGGTGAGCGCCTGGGCGGCGTCCCCGGGCAGGACCACGACCGCGGCGGGCCATCGGGCGCCGACCGCCTGGTGCGCGGTGAGCGCCCAGCCGTGCCGCACGGCCTGCTCCACCCGCTCCTTCGGTATGACGACGGGGGCGCCCGCGCACTCCAGGTGCAGCCCGTCGGCGTCGGCCTTCACCACATGGCCCGGGACCGTGCGCCCCGGCGCGGGGGAGTACGCGATCCGGTCACCCGGGTCGAAGCCGCCGAAGCGGCCGGGGCCGGGGTTGAGCCGCTCCTTCAGCGCGGTGTTGAGCGCGCGGGTGCCCGCCGCGCCGCCGTGGCCCGGGGTGATCACCTGGGTCTGCTCGGTTGGGATCCCGATGGCCCGCGGCACCGAGTCCGCGATCAGCTGCACGGTCCGGTGGACCGCCTCTCCGGCGTCGCGCACCGGGACGATCACGACTTCCTTGCCGGGGGCCGCCACCTGGTTGAGCTCGCCGATGCCGATGCCCGAGACGAGCTCGCCGACGGGGCCGGGGTCGGGGGTCCGCGAGGCGACCTGCGGGCACGCGCGCGCGGCGAGCAGATCCGCGAAGACCCGGCCGGGGCCCGCCGACCACAGCACCCCGGGATCCCCGCTCAGCACGAGCCGGGCCCCGTCGGGCAGCGACTCCGCGAGCATCGCCGCGCTCTCCACGTCGAGCTGTGGCGCGTCGAGCACGATCAGGAGGTCGGTCCGCAGCATGCCGTCCGTGTCCCGTCCCGGGCCCTCGGCCCCGGAGAGCAGTCCGGCGACGGTGGTCACGGCCTCGGTGGTCGCGGCCTCGTGCGGTCCGGCACCGCCGGGTGACCCGGCCGTGCTGTCCTGTCGCCCGTCCGGTGCGGTCGCGCCTCGCGCTCCCTCCGCGGTGGCGAGCAGCGCGGCGAAGCGGTGGCGGCCGTCCGGGGTGTGGGCGGCGGTGCACACCCGCAGGCCGAGGGACCGGGCGACGGCGGCCAGGGCCGCCGGTTCCGCGCGGGACGCCTCGCCGCCGGTGTGCAGGACGAGGCCGTGGCCCGCGACCGCGCGGATCAGCTCGGCGGCGGAGCCGGTCGCTGCCGACTCCCAGTCCGCGGCCGAACCGTCCCCCTTGGGCAGTGAGTTGACCACCCGGGCGAGACCGTCGGCGAGGCTCTCCTCGGCGAGCGCGTACCGCTCAAGACCGATGAGGACGCGGACCGGACGCTCCGCCTCGCCCTCTTCGCCCTCGTCCGCGGAGGGCACGGGAGCCGGCGGCGCGCCGGGCTCGTCCAGCGCGTCCTGGAAGATCAGGGCGTCGCCCTCGGCGAGGGTGCTCTGCACGGCGGCATCGGGATCCGGCACCGAGCGCTGGGCGAGCGCCGCGTGGAGCGCCTGCGCCTCCAGGGCCGTGTGCCCGGCGAGGGCCGCCTGCTCCAGGAGCCATACCGTGACCGCCCGGCCCCGCCGCTCGTCGTCGGGACCGCACTCCGCGCCGAGCAGTGCCCGGGCGAACCCGTCGGCCTGCTCGGGCCTGACCCCGGTCACGCGCAGCAACTGCCAGGGGTCCTCGCGAAGTTGCGTGTCGGCCTCCTCGCCGAGGACCGCGGCGACCTGTGCGGCCAACGCTTCCGGGGCGCCGCCCTCGACGAGCACGGCCCGAACGGTGTCGACGGCCTCGGAGGCCACCGGCGCGGGTGCGGCGGAGGGCATGGCCTGCGGCTGCCGCACCGGCTCCGGCGCGGACCTGCGCGGCGCGGGCTCCGGCTCGGTGAAGACGCTCGCCGGGGGCTTCTCCCCGCTCTCCACCGCCCGTACGGCGGCGAGCAGATCGGCGGCCTTGCCGCTCAGGCGCGCCCCGGCCTGGACCGGCCCCTCCTTCTCCGCCTTCCGCCGCTCGATCCGCTCCCGCAACTCCCGCTGCGCGGCCAACTCGGCCTCGGCCTCGGACAACTGGGCCGCGGTGTCGGCGGCGGTGCCGTCGCCGGAACCGCCGTCCGCGGCGGGACCTCCCGACTCCGGCGGCCCGCCGTCACCGCTGTCTGCGTCCGTTGCGTCCGTTGCGTCCGCCGCGTCTGCGGCGGCTTCGTCGCCGGGGCCGGCAGGCACGTGGCTTACCTCCGCGGAACCCCCGTCGTCGGCCCCCGGCCCGGCCCCGGGCCCCCCGGGCTCCGGGCCGGTCACCGGCTCGGTTTCCTCCGCGGCAGCGGGATCCGTGGTCACAGCGTGCTCCAGTCGTGATCGGGATAGTGGTGCACGGGCGCTGACACATCGTCGAGCGCTCGGCAGATCTCGTCAGGAAGACTAAGGGTCTCCACTGACAACGCGGCCGTGAGCTGCAGCGCGTTGCGCGCGCCTATGATCGGGGCGGCCACGCCGGGCCGGTCGCGGACCCAGGCGAGGGCCACCTGGAGCGGGGTCACCGCGAGGCCGTCCGCGGCCGTCGCCACCGCGTCCACGATGCGGCTCGCCGCGTCGTCCAGGTACGGCGCGACGAACGGCGCCAGCTGGTCCGACGCACCCCGCGAGTCCGCCGGCGTCGAGTGCCGGTACTTGCCCGTCAGCACACCCCGGCCCAGGGGAGAGGACGGCAGCAGACCGATGCCCAGGTCCAGCGCCGCGGGCAGCACCTCGCGCTCGACACCGCGCTGCAGCAGCGAGTACTCCATCTGCGTGCTGGCCAGCCGCGTGCGTGTCCCGGGCGCCGCGAGCTGCCAGGTGGCCGCCTTGGCGAGCTGCCAGCCGCAGAAGTTGGAGACCCCGGCATAGCGCGCGCGGCCGCTGCTGACAGCGATGTCGAGAGCCTGCAGGGTCTCCTCCAGCGGCGCCTCGGGGTCGAAGGCGTGGATCTGCCACAGGTCCACGTAGTCCGTGCCGAGCCGGGCCAGTGAGGCGTCGAGCGCGGACAGCAGGTGCCCCCGCGAACCGTCGAAGCGCCGGTCCGGATCCGGCACGCTCCCCGCCTTCGTCGAGATCACCAGATCCCGGCGCGGCACCAGACCCTCCATGAGCTGCCCGAGGAGGTACTCGGCCTCCCCGTCCCCGTACACGTCGGCCGTGTCGACGAGGGTCCCGCCCGCTTCCCAGAACCCCTTCAACAGGTCCGCGGCGTCGTGCTCGTCGGTGTCCCTGCCCCAGGTGAGGGTGCCGAGTCCGATGCGGGACACGCGAAGGCCGGTACGGCCGAGATGCCTCTGCTCCATGTGGGCTGAGATTACTGGCCAGAAGTCGGTGTGTGGGGCCCTGTGGACAACCGGGATCACATGATCCCCAACCCGTTCCCTGCCACTGGGCCCAGCGGCGCGCTAGGGTGCCGCACAAGGGACGTTACTGATCAGTAAGGGGAATCGGCCATGCAGCTCGGGATCAACCTCGGCTACTGGGGTGCCGGAATGGACGCGGACAACCTCGCCGTGGCCAAGGAGGCCGACCGGCTGGGCTACGCGGTCTGCTGGGCCGCCGAGGCGTACGGATCGGACGCGGCCACCGTGCTCACCTGGGTCGCCGCCCAGACCGAGCGCATCGACGTCGGCTCGGCCATCTTCCAGATCCCGGCCCGCCAGCCCGCGATGACGGCGATGACGGCCGCCACCCTCGACTCGCTCTCCGGCGGCCGCTTCCGCCTGGGCCTCGGCGTCTCCGGACCGCAGGTCTCCGAGGGCTGGTACGGCGTCAAGTTCGACAAGCCGCTGGCCCGCACCCGCGAGTACGTCGAGATCATCCGCAAGGCCATGACCCGCGAGCGCCTGTCGTACGAGGGCACGCACTGGACCCTCCCGCTGCCGGGCGGCCCGGGCAAGCCGCTGAAGCTGACCGTGCACCCGGAGCGCGAGCACATCCCGCTCTACATCGCCGCGATCGGCCCGAAGAACCTGGAGCAGACCGGCGAGATCGCCGACGGCGCCCTGCTGATCTTCCCGTCCGCCGACCACCTGGAGGACACCGCGATCAAGCACCTGCGCGCGGGCCGCGAGAAGGCCGGGCTGACCATGGACGGCTTCGACGTCTGCCCGACGCTGCCGCTGGCACTGGGCGAGGACAAGGACGTACCGGCCCTGGCCGACATGTTCCGCCCGTACACCGCGCTCTACGTGGGCGGCATGGGCAGCCGCAAGCAGAACTTCTACAACCAACTCGCCCAGCGCATGGGCTACGAGAAGGAAGCGGCCGAGATCCAGGACAAGTACCTGGCCGGCGACAAGGAGGGCGCGGCCGCCGCCATTCCGCAGCAGCTCATCGACCAGACCACGCTGCTCGGCTCCGTGGACCGCATCGCGGACCGCATGAAGGCCTACGCGGCCGCCGGGGTCACCACGCTGACGCTGGCCCCCGCGGGCTTCACGCTGGACGACCGGATCGCCTCGCTCCGGGCCGGGACCGACGCCCTGGAGCGGGCCGGACTCGCATAACACCGCCCGCGGCGGGACGGGAGAGGTTCAGCGGCCGTGGTGGGGGCTCGGGGGGTCTTCCCCGCCACGGCCGTCACGGAGAACAACGCGCCACGGCCCGCTCGGTTACGCGCCTCTCATACCCCTCGCGTCCACCGTTCGGCGGAATTGTCCGACACAGGTGTTGCCGCACCCCTGGCTGCCCATTTGACTCGTTCTTTGCGGAGTCCCGCACAGAGGCGGGAGCTCGCATGGAGGTGGCACACATGCTTTCGGCCAAGAGTCTTTTCCAGGAGATCGTCGACAACGACGAGTCGTTCCGGCTCTTCTGTTCCATCGCCGCCAGCGGGGAGACCCAGGGAGGCTGGGAGAACGCGCGGATCGCGGCCCTCGTCCCGGAGAGCGAACGCGCCCTTGCACCCAAGATCACCCGGCACGGCGCCGACGAGGACAAGCACGGGCGGATCTTCAACGCGCTGATGAAGAAGCGGGGCGTCACACCCGTGGAGGTCCCGCCCGAGACCGACTACACGATGCTCCTGGAGAAGCACGGCATCGGCCTCGCCCACGACAAGCTCAAGCGCGACGAGCCGCTCACCGTGCAGGACATCGTCACCTACCTCTCCCACAGCAGGGTCACCGAGCAGCGCGCCGCGGACCAGATGGTCATGCTGCGCAAGGACTTCGGGGACCATCCGGAGATCGGCAAGGCCGTGCGCCTGATCTCCAACGACGAGGACAACCACCTCGCGTACTGCCACGAGGAACTGCTGCGCTTCGCGGCCGCGGGCCACGGCCGGACCATCCAGCGGACCCTGCGCGAGTGCGCGCTCGCCGAGATCGGCATCTACCGGGACGTCAGCCTCGCCGTGATGGCCCACATGGGGCGCATTCTCGGCTGGTCGAAGCCCAAGGCGGCGGTGCTGGCCGCAGGCATCCACGCCATGTACCTGTACGAGCGGTTCTTCGGCTGGCGGCGCATGGTCTCGTTGACCATGCCCGAGCGCCGCGACGCCCTGGGAGGCCCGGCCTCGACGGCTCCCGAGTTCGCGTGAGCGTGGCCCACGCGCGCGTGCTGCCTCGTACGCGGCACGCGCGCGTGGAGCCCGACAGCGCGACTACAGCCAGCCGCGCCGCTTGAAGAGCCGGAACAGGAGCACTTCGAGCACGGCCATCAGCAGGATGACCGCCGGATAGGCCCACACCCAGTGCAGCTCCGGCATGTGGTCGAAGTTCATGCCGTAGATCCCCGCGATCATCGTGGGGACCGCGGCCATGGCCGCCCACGCGGAGATCTTCCGCATGTCGTCGTTCTGCCGCACGCTCATCTGCGCCAGATGCGCCGACAGGACGTCCGAGACCAGCCGGTCCAGGCCCTCCACGGACTCGTTCACCCGGGTCAGATGGTCGCTGACGTCACGGAAGAAGGGCTGCGCCTTGGTGTGGACGAACGGCACCCCCGGGCCGGAGACACCCGATCCCGCGAGGCGGCTCAGCGGCACGGCCAGCGGCCCGGTGGCCCTGCGGAACTCCAGGATCTGCCGCTTGAAGGTGTAGATCCGCGACGCGGTGTACCGGGAGCCGCCGTCGTTCGGCGAGAACACCTCCGCCTCGACCTCCTCCAGGTCGGTCTGCAGCTCGGTCGCCACCTCCAGATAGTGGTCGACGGTGTCGTCGGCGATCGAGTAGAGCACCGCCGTCGGGCCGAGACGCATCATGTCCGGGTCCTGCTCCAGACGGCGTCGTACGGCCTTGAGCGGCGAGCCCTCGCCGTGCCGCACGGTCACCACGAAGGAGTCGCCCAGGAAGATCATGAGCTCCCCGGAGGAGACGGCGTCGCTGTCCGGCTCGTACGTGACCGGCTTCAGTACCACGAACAGGGAGTCGTCGTACACCTCCAGCTTGGGCCGCTGGTGCGCTTTCAGGGCGTCCTCGACCGCCAGCGGATGCAGCCCGAACTCCTCGGTGACGAGATCGAACTCCCGCTCGGTCGGCTCGTACAGCCCGATCCACACGAACGCGTTTCCCGAGGCACGAGCGGCGTCCAGGGCGTCCGAGAGGTCTTCGGGGCCCTCCGTCCGGTGCCCGTCGCGATAGATGGCGCAGTCGACGATCACGGAGCGTATTCTCCCGTCGCCTGGGACCCGGCGCACTCGGGCCGCGGCCTAGGCTGGGCCGCATGCCCACCTTGATCCTCGTCCGGCACGGACGTTCCACCGCCAACACCGCGGGACTGCTCGCCGGGTGGACGCCCGGCGTGGCCCTCGACGAGCGAGGGGCCGCGCAGGCCGCCGCGCTGCCCGGGCGCCTCGCCGAACTGCCGATCGCCGAGGTCGTCAGCAGCCCCCTGCAACGCTGCCAGGAAACGATTCGGCCGCTCCTCGACGCCCGGCCCGAACTGCGGGTCCACTCCGACGACCGGATCGGGGAGGCCCACTACGGCGACTGGTCCGGGCGCAAGCTCGCCGAACTGTCCGGCGAGCCGCTGATGGAGGTCGTGCAGTCGCACCCCTCCGCCGCCGCCTTCCCGGGCGGCGAGTCGATGCGCGCCATGCAGACGCGGGCCGCCGAGGCGGTACGGGAATGGAACGCGCGCGTGGAGCGCGATCACGGCGGTGACGCGGTATACCTCATGTGCTCGCACGGCGACATCATCAAGTCTCTTGTCGCGGACGCCCTCGGTCTTCATCTGGACCTCTTCCAACGGATCTCCGTAGAACCGTGTTCCATCACCGCGATCCGTTACACACGACTGCGGCCGTTTCTCGTTCGCCTCGGCGACACCGGCGATTTCACGTCGCTCGCGCCGCGCGAGGAACCCCCGGCCGGTGACGCCACGGTCGGGGGCGGTGCGGGCGCACCGTGATCGTCGGCCGCAGTAGGGTGAAGCGGTCGAAGAAGCGCAGCAGTTGTCAGCAGCAGACGCAGTCGACGGCAGAAGCAGTCGATCGATCCAATGGAGACAGGACGTGTCCCGTCAGGTGTTCCTCTACGACCCGCCGGACCGTTTCGTGGCCGGCACGGTCGGGCTGCCAGGGCGCCGTACCTTCTTCCTGCAGGCCTCCTCAGGACCCAGGGTGACCAGTGTGGCCCTGGAGAAGACGCAGGTCGCGGCGCTCGCCGAACGGATGGACGAGCTTCTCGACGAGGTCGTACGCCGTACCGGGGGCAGCGCTCCCGTCCCGGCGATGGCCCCGACGGAGGTCTCCGACACCGCCCCGCTCGAAGCCCCCGTCGAGGAGGAGTTCCGGGTCGGCACCATGGCGCTGGCCTGGGACGGTGACGAGCAGCGCATGATCGTCGAGGCCCAGGCGCTCGTCGAGCTGGACGCCGATTCGGAGGAGGACCTCGCCGAGGCCGAGGAAAGGCTCCTGCAGGACGAGGAGAACGGTCCGCCGATGCTGCGGGTCCGCCTCACCGGCGCCCAGGCCCGTGCCTTCGCCAAGCGCGCCCTCGACGTCGTGAACGCAGGCCGGCCGCCCTGTCCGCTGTGCAGTCTCCCGCTAGACCCGGAAGGACACGTATGTCCGCGCCAGAACGGATACCGCCGCGAAGCGTGACCACGGCCGAGCTGCTCGCCGAGGGTGAGCTTTCCGTGCGCGGACGCATCCGTGAGGCCTCCAACGCGGTGCTGCTGTGCGACGTGACGTACGAGGGACGGAAAGCTTCCTGCGTCTACAAGCCGGTCGCCGGCGAGCGCCCGCTGTGGGACTTCCCCGACGGGAACCTCGCCCAACGGGAGGTCGCCGCCTACGAGGTGTCCGAGGTGACCGGCTGGGGGCTCGTCCCGACCACGATCCTGCGCGACGGGCCGTACGGCGAGGGCATGTGCCAGCTGTGGATCGACCCGGTGTCCGAGGGCGCGGAGCTGCTCGCGCTGGTCGACGGCGAGGAGCCCGGTGAAGGCTGGAAGGCCGTCGGATTCGCCGAGGTCGGCGAGGGGCGCACCGCGCTGCTCGTGCACGCCGACGACGAGCGGCTGCGCAGGCTTGCCGTGCTCGACGTGGTGATCAACAACGGTGACCGCAAGGGCGGGCATCTGCTGCCCGCGCCCGAGGGCCGGCTGTTCGGGATCGACCACGGGGTCACCTTCAACGCCGAGAACAAGCTGCGGACGCTGCTGTGGGGCTGGGCGGGGGAGAAGCTCACCCCCGAGGCCGTAGAGGTCCTGGAGCGGCTCAGGGGTGCCCTGGACGGGACGCTGGGCGTGCGTCTGGGGGAACTGATCACCGCGGCCGAACTGGACGCCACGCGCGCGCGTGTGGCCGGCCTGCTCACCTCCGGGCGGCATCCGGAGCCCTCGGGGGAGTGGCCCGCGATCCCGTGGCCGCCCGTCTAGCCGAGGGCGCACACCGCGGTTCCGTACGCAAGAAGGCCTTCCCGGCCATCTGGCCTGGTCCGGTTCGTATACGGAACATCCGTCCGGTTAGGCTCAAGACATGCATGCCTGGCCCGCTTCCGACGTCCCTGCCCTGCCCGGCAAGGGCCGCGACCTCCGGATCCACGACACCGCGACCGGTGGTCCTGTGACCCTCGACCCCGGTCCCGTCGCCCGTATCTACGTCTGCGGCATCACTCCGTACGACGCGACCCATCTGGGTCACGCGGCGACCTACAACGCGTTCGACCTCGTTCAGCGCGTGTGGCTCGACACCAAGCGGCAGGTTCACTACGTCCAGAACGTGACGGACGTCGACGATCCGCTGCTGGAGCGCGCCGCACGGGACAACGTCGACTGGGTCTCCCTCGCCGAGAAGGAGACGACCCTCTTCCGCGAGGACATGACCGCCCTGCGGATGCTGCCCCCGAAGCACTACATCGGCGCCGTCGAGGCCATACCCGGCATCGTCCCGCTGGTCGAGCGGCTGCGGGACGCGGGTGCGGCGTACGAGCTCGAAGGGGACGTCTACTTCTCCGTCGAGTCCGACCCGCACTTCGGCCGGGTGTCGAACCTGGACGCGGCGGCGATGCGGCTGCTGTCCGCCGAGCGCGGCGGCGACCCGGACCGTCCGGGCAAGAAGAACCCCCTCGACCCGATGCTGTGGATGGCCGCCCGCGAGGGCGAGCCCAGCTGGGACGGCGCCTCGCTCGGGCAGGGCCGGCCCGGCTGGCACATCGAGTGCGTCGCGATCGCCCTCGACCACCTGGGTATGGGCTTCGACGTGCAGGGCGGCGGCTCCGACCTCGCCTTCCCGCACCACGAGATGGGCGCCTCCCACGCGCAGGCGCTGACCGGCGAGTTCCCGATGGCCAAGGCGTACGTGCACGCCGGCATGGTCGCGCTCGACGGCGAGAAGATGTCCAAGTCCAAGGGCAATCTCGTCTTCGTGTCGACGCTCCGCCGGGACGGGGTCGACCCGGCGGCCATCCGGCTCGCCCTGCTCTCGCACCACTACCGGGCCGACTGGGAGTGGACCGACCAGGTGCTCCAGGACGCCCTCGCGCGCCTCGACCGCTGGCGGGCCGCCGTTTCGCGGCCCGACGGCCCGTCCGCCGAGGCAGTCGTCGAGGAGATCCGCGAGGCCCTCGCGAACGACCTGGACGCGCCGGCCGCACTCGCGGCCGTCGACCGCTGGGCCGTGCTCCAGGCCGAGAAGGGCGGTACGGACGAGGGCGCCCCCGGCGTCGTCTCCCGTGCCGTGGACGCCCTGTTGGGCGTGGCCCTCTAGCAACGCCGGGCGCCGGACGGGTCGTTGCCCGTCCGGCGCCCTCTGTGCGGTGGGTCGTCCGTCTTGCTGCTGGGTGCTTCTTGTTCGCGATGACGGCCTACTTGTTCACGATGACTGCCTGGAGCGTGTTGCTCGTGGAGTCGTAGATCCCGATGACCTGTTGGCCGAAGGCGAAGGCCTCCTGGACCTCGTCGTGCGTCACCTGGTTCGGGTTGACCAGCGGACGCCAGTCCTGGTTGATGTACAGGTAGAGGATCGACGGCTGGCCCGGCAGCGGTGTGACGACGTCCCAGAAGTGCTCGGCCACACCGCTCGTCAGCGCCGCGGCCTCGACCGCGCTGCGCACGATCAACGGCTGGCCCTGCTCCTGCCCCTGCTGTTGCTGCTGCCCGCCGAGCTGGTGAAGCAGCTGCTGGAACGGCTGCTGCTGGCCGAGCTGCTGGAGCTGCTGCTGCAGGTGCTGCGGAATCTGGTACTGCGGGTGCTGGGGAATCTGCTGCTGGCCCATGCCCTGCTGACCGATCCCCTGCTGTCCGATCCCCTGTTGTCCGAAGGGCTGCTGCTGGCCCATGCCCTGCGGGCCGAACGGCTGCTGCATCTGCTGTCCGAAGGGCTGCTGTTGCTGCTGCCCGAACGGCATCTGCTGGCCGTAGCCCTGCTGCTGGCCCTGCCCCTGCTGCGGGGGAGCCGTGCTCGGGCCCTGCTGCTGACCTTGCCGGCCCTGGTGTTGGCCCTGCTGCTGGCCCTGTTGGCTCATCTGCGGGGTGGTGCTCATGCGGGTGCCACCTTCCCTCAATTGTCGAGCGATGGTTGGTCGTTGAGCAATGGTTGGTGTTGTGCGGGACGGCCGGTCCGAGGAAGAACGGTCGGTCGCGTCAGCCCGTGACGACCAGGCCGACGATCTCGTCGTCCGAGAACCAGACACGTACGTCGGGCCGTCCGCCCGCGAAGGCGGAGTGCACCGCCTGGCGGATCTCGGCGGACGGGTTGTTCAGGCTCCGCCAGCCGCCGGCCACGAACAGCCGGAGCCTGGGCGGGAGTTCACGGGGATACGGCAGCAGCTCGTCCCAGTACCGCTCGGCCTGGCCCGAACCGACCGCCTCCGGCAGCAGATGGGCGACCGCCGCCTTGATGTCGGGCCGGTTGCCGATCCGCTGCGACGCGGGCCGGCCCGGCGCGTCCTGCTGCGGGGAGCCCGTGGCCCGCAGCAGCCGGCGCGCCCGCTCCGGGGCCATCGGTTCCTGGTCGACCGCCCTGAGCATGCCCTGCAGCGCGGCAAGGGCGCCCACCACCACCGGGGAGGCGGACGAGGTCCCGGAGAACGTGTCGGTGAACCAGGCCATCTCCTCGGCGCCGCCCTGCAGATCACCGGGCTTGTCCCAGAAGCCGCCGGTCGTGGTGACCTCGCGGCCCCAGCCCTGCGCGTCCACCCGCGCCCCGTAGTTGGAGAACGCCAGGCGCGAGCGGTCCGGGCCGTGGTCGCGGCCGTGGGTCCCGGGCGGCGGCGCGCCCGCGCCGACCACGATCGCGCCGGAGGACTGGTTGGACGGGTTGAACGGATTGCGCCACCACTCAGGGAACTCGTCGGGCCGGCGCTCGTACACCGCGTCGTCCAGGGACTCCCCGCCGTTGCCCGCGGCCTCCACCACCAGGACGCCCTTGGCGGTCGCGTACCGGATGGCCGCGAAGTCGTCCGGCCACCATTCCAGGGCGATGTAGCCGCGCTGGTCGTCGCGCACCGCGAAGTCGAACCGCGGCCCCGGGCTGTGCAGTTCGACCAGGATGATGTCCCCGGCGCCCAGCCGGTCGGCCGCCGCGTGGATCGCGGCCGCGGAGCCGATGCCGTGGAACGACGCGGCGGCGGTCACCGTGTCCGGCACGATGCCGGTGATGCCGTACTCGTTGCGGTCGCCGCCGATCACACCGATGACGGCGGTGCCGTGGTTGCGCCAGGCCAGGTCCTGGATCGGGGTACCGACCACGACACCCGCGAGTTTCGCGGCCAGGTCCTCGTGGCCTAGCTGCCAGGCGCCCTCCACGTCGATCACGGTGACGCCCTGGCCGGAACCGCCGGGGCGCTGCCAGGCCCAGTGCGCGTCCACGCCCTCGGGCGCGGGGCGCAGATAGCCCTGGCGGCTGGTGAAGTCGGGTGTGACGGGGGCGCCTTCCTTGCGCCGCCGGCTCTCGTCGGTGCTGTGTCCCACGGACCCCACCGAGGCCGGTACGGCACCCGGTTTCACGTACGCGGTGGCGATCTCCGGCAGTGCCGCGATCCGCGAACGCAGCTCCTGGGCCCGGCTCTCGACGCCGCGTACCCGGTAGAAGAGCCCGAGGTCGGGCAGCGTCTCGGCGCCCGGGGCCGAGGGCTGGGCCGCCGACTGCAGGCGCTCCTCGCTGCCGAACAGCGGTTGGAGGGCGAGCTGTTCGTCGCTGAGGAACATGTTCAGTGCCGACACGTCGGCGCCGGCCGCCGAACGGACCCCTTCGGCCTCGGCGCGCAGCCGGGCCTCGGGCCGTGCGACGACGATCAGTTCCTGCTCGGCTCCTCGGTAGGTGAATCCCGCTCCGTCGGGCCCTGGCCCGGACGCTCCCGGGCCCTGCGCGGGCTGTGCCTGGTCGGTCATCGCGTGCCGCTCCCTTCGGTCCGTGCAAGTGCAAGTGCAAGGGCTTGTGCGGGTGCTGGAGTTGTCGAGAGTCGTGCCTCCGGTCGGTGTCCTCCGGGGCACACCTTGCTCCTCCCGGACCGACTAGTCCACCCCCGAGTTCGCCAACTGCGTTTGAGAACAAGTTGAATTGGGTACCGTGCGCAATCCGTCCTGAAACAGATGTCACGCCACAATCCGGCCAAAGACAGCGGAGACGGTTGTCATGTGATGGGGTGACAGCGTCTGTTGACCGTCGGGCCGGCCCCGCGTCGGCCCTCTCGTGGAAGGACGCACAGTGGCACTCGCAGACCGTTCCTTCGCACGTCGAAGACTCCTCACCACGGCCGCAGCCCTGGGAGGAGCGGCACTCCTGGGCGGCACGGCGCACGCGGCCGAGACACCGGAGCAGGGACCTCACAAGGAATCACAGAAGGGATCGCAGAAGAGGCCGCAGAAGAACTGGCCGGACAGGTTCCCCCTGCCCAACGGCTTCCAGCCGGAGGGCATAGCCATCGGCTCCGCCCCGTTCGCGTACTTCGGGTCGCTGGCCAACGGCGACATCTACCGCGCGAGCCTCGCCACCGGGCGCGGCTCCGTCATCAGCAAGGGCCCCGGCGCCGGACACCCCAGCGTGGGACTGAAGATCGACCGGCACGGCCGCCTGTTCGTCAGCGGCGGGGCCGGTGGCGATCTGCGTACCGTCGACGTCCGTACGGGAGAGATCGAGAAGTCGTACGCCGTCGGCGGCACGTTCGTGAACGACGTGATCCTCGCGCCGGGCGCCGCCTAGTTCACCGACTCCTTCGCGCCCCGGCTCTACCGGCTCGCGCTCGACCGGCATGGCAGGCCCGGGGCTGTCAGGACCGTACCGCTAGGTGGTGACTGGCAGCAGGGCGCGGACTTCACCGCCAACGGGATCGAGCGCACACCGGACGGCAGCGCGCTCCTGGTGGTGAACGCCTTCGCCGACGGCGGCACGCTGATGCGTGTCGACCCGCGCACCGGAGCCGCCACCGCGGTCGACCTCGGGGCAGCCAAGATCCCCAACGGCGACGGGCTGTTGCTCCTCGGCCGCACTCTCTACGTCGTTCAGCAGCAGCAGAACGCGATCGACGTGTTCCGGCTGAACTCCGCCGGCACCAAGGGCACGGTGATCACCCGGATCACCGACCCGCGCTTCCGGATCCCGACGACGGCCGCGGCGTGGGGCGACCGTCTCTACCTGCCGAACGCGCGCTTCGACGTCGAGCCGACGCCCGACACGGAGTACGACGCGGTGGCCGTGCGTCAGGTCTGACGCGCGAGGGGCGGCGCGCCCGACGCGCGCCGCCCCTTCGCCCGGTCAGTCCTCCGAGGAATCCGACGAACCGGAGTCCGAGGAGCCGGAGCCTGAGCCGGAACCCGAGGATCCGGTGGATTCGGCGTCCGAGGATTCGGCGTCCGAAGCCTCCGACGGGCCGGATGTCCCCGTCGTGCCGGACGCCTCCGACGCGTCGCCGTCCGAAGAGTCGGAGATGTCGGAGGTGTCGTCGTCGACGGCCCCGTCCGTGGCCTCCGGCCGCTGCGGCGGCCTCGGCGGCCGGGCGCGCCCGCTCGGGCCGTCCCTGAGGTACGTGGCGGGATCGCCGCTCTCCGTGGCATGGCCGCCGGGCGGCGAACCCGGACCGCCCCCGTCCCGTCTGCGCAGATATCGCTCGAACTCGCGGGCGATCGCCTCGCCCGACGCCTCCGGAAGCTCGGCGGTGTCCCGGGCCTCCTCCAGCGTCTGTACGTACTCCGCGACCTCGCTGTCCTCGGCGGCCAGCTGGTCCACGCCCAGCTGCCAGGCCCGCGCGTCCTCGGGCAGTTCGCCCAGCGGGATCCGCATGTCGATGAGGTCCTCAAGGCGGTTGAGGAGGGCCAGCGTCGCCTTCGGGTTCGGCGGCTGCGATACGTAGTGCGGCACGGCCGCCCACAGCGAGACCGCCGGTACGCCCGCGTGCGTGCATGCCTCCTGGAGGATGCCGACAATGCCTGTGGGGCCCTCGTACTTGGTCTCCTCCAGGTCCATCGTGCGGGCCAGGTCCGCGTCCGACGTGACGCCGCTGACCGGGACCGGACGGGTGTGCGGGGTGTCGCCCAGCAGGGCGCCCAGGATGACGACCAGCTCGACGCCCAGCTCATGGGCGAAGCCGAGCAGTTCGTTGCAGAACGAGCGCCAGCGCATCGACGGCTCGATGCCCCTCACCAGCACCAGGTCCCGCGGCTTGTCACCGCCGACCCGGACCACCGACAACCTTGTCGTCGGCCAGGTGATCTTGCGGACTCCGCCGTCCAGCCACACGGTCGGGCGGTTCACCTGGAAGTCGTAGTAGTCCTCGGCGTCGAGCGCCGCGAACACCTCGCCCTTCCACTCCCTGTCCAGATGCGCGACCGCGGTGGAGGCAGCGTCGCCGGCGTCGTTCCAGCCCTCGAACGCGGCCACCATGACCGGGTCGACCAGCTCGGGAACCCCCTCGAGCTCGATCACCCAGCGCCTCCTTCCGACGTGCCCTCGCGTACGCCCCAACCTTACGGCTTGCGTGGGGAGCGCCCGCAGCCCCCTTGCATGGGGGAGTGACCGCATCACTGCCCCGTTCGTCACTTCCGAACACCCCGCAGTCGTCCGAGCTGTCCCCGGCCAACTTCCACCGCGGGCCCGGACATTGTTTCGAGGTGGCGCCATACGTCGGACGACCGCCAGAGGTCGGATGTCCGAACCGTTCCCCAGGCAGGGTGATCACAACGTCGAGCGCAGCCACTGTTCCACGCTCGCGATGTGCACGGTCGCCCAGGAGCGGGCCGCCTCCGCGTCGCGGTCGCGGAGCGCGCTGAGGATCGCGCGGTGCTCGTGGAGGGTGCGGCTGACCGCGTCCTCCTGGGTCAGGCCGCGCCAGATACGGGCGCGGGTCGTGGGACCGGACAGGCCGTCGAGGAGGGAGCAGAGCACCGAGTTGCCGGACGACTGGACGATGCCCCGGTGGAACTCCAGGTCGCAGGCGACGAGCTCCTCCACCGAGGGCGCTGCGCCGAGCGCGTTCAACTGGGCGCCGAGCGCGTCCAGTTGCTGCTCGCTGATCCGCAGCGCCGCCATCGCCGTCGCGGCCGGCTCCAGGATGCGGCGTACCGCGAGGAACTCCAGGACAGTGTCGTCGCGGTGGAAGTCCACGACGAAACTCAGCGCCTCCAGAAGGAGCTGCGGGTCCAGGCTCGTGACGTACGTGCCGTCGCCCTGCCGCACGTCCAGGATGCGGATCAGGGAGAGCGCCCGCACCGCCTCCCGCAGGGAGTTGCGGGACAGGCCGAGATCGGCGGCGAGCTCGCTCTCCTTGGGGAGCCGGTCGCCGGGGCGCAGTGCGCCGGAGACGATCATTCCCTTGATCTTCTCGATCGCCTCATCGGTGACTGCCATGGCGGGCCTCCCTGTCGATCAGATATGTCGCTCAGACATCCGATGTCTCATTATGCGGCTTCCGTCGCCCCCGAGAGCCCGGCAGTGACGATCACGATCACACAAGGTCGGACGGTGACACGAGGGCCGCCAGGTCCGCAAGCGCGGCGGCCTCGTCGAGCGTCGTGAGCCTACGGCCACGCATCAGGATCCGTCCGTCGACGACCGTGTCCCGTACGTCCGAGGCACGCGCCGAGTACGCGAGGGTCGACCACGGATCGTGGCGGGGCGCCAGATGCGGACCGCCCAGGTCCAGGACGATCAGGTCGGCCCGCTTGCCCGCCTCCAGCGAACCCAGGTGGGCGTCGAGGCCCAGCGCGCGGGCGCCCTCGATGGTGGCCATGCGCACGGCCTGCTCGGCGCCGACCGCGGTCGGGTCGCCGGCCGCCTTGTGCACCAGGGCGGCCGTGCCCATTGCCCGCAGGACGTCCAGCGTGTTGGAGCTGACCGCGCCGTCCGTGCCGAGACCGACGGTCACCCCCGCGTCCAGCAGCCGGGGCACCGGGGCGATACCGCAGCCCAGCTTGAGGTTGGACACCGGGCAGTGGGCGACCGAGGTGCCGGTCCGGGCGAGCGCCGCGATCTCGGGGCCGGTCAGGTCCACGGCGTGGGCCAGCAGCAGATCGGGGCCGAGCAGCCCGAGCGAGTCGAGCAGCTCCACCGGGCGTTTGCCGTGGCGCTCCTCGACGGTCGCGACCTCGGCGGCGTTCTCCGCGGCGTGAATGTGCAGCAGCGCGCCGAACTCCCTTGCCAGCGCGGCGATTTCGGTCAGCTGGGCGGGGGAGAGCGTGTAGGCGGAGTGCGCGAAGAGCACGGGACGCGTGCCGGGCCGCCGGTCCCTGTCGGCCAGGTCCCGGCGTGCCCACTCCAGCCGGTCCCCGTACGCCATGCCGTCGGGCGGGGTCGGTACGTCCATGAACGTCGGCCCCGTGTGCAGCCGCCAGCCCGCCTCGTGCGCGACCCGCTCGGCCGCCTCGTGGAACCAGTACATGTCGAGCGCCGAGGTCACCCCGGCCCGTACGCTCTCTGCGATCGCGACCCGGATCGCCGCCGCGACGTTCTCCGCCGACAGCAGTTCGCTCTCCCAGCGGATCACCCGCTCCAGGAAGCCCTGCAGCGTCACGTCGTCGGCACGGCCGCGCAGTAGCGTCATCGCCAGGTGGGTGTGCGCGTTGACCAGGCCGGGGAGCACCAGACAGCCGGTCGCGTCGAGGTCGTGGGCGGCCGTGTAGCGCGCCCGCAGGTCCGCGGCCGGTCCGACCGCGAGGATCTCGCCGTCGCGGACGGCCACGGCTCCGGCGGGTACGACCGTGCCGGCCGCGTCGACGGTGAGGATGTCGCCGCCGTGCACCAACAGGTCGGCTGGAGCGGTCCGTTGGGCGGGAATGCTCACAGCGCTTCCCCTTCCGCGAGCAGGCGCAGGGCTTCGAGGGAGACCACACTGCCGCGCTCCACGCCCGCGGCGACGACCTCGCGGTGCGGGTTGTAGCCACCCGTGACCTTCTCGTCGACGAGTTCGTCCGCGTTCGCGCCGTCGATCACGAGGACACCGCCCGCGGTCAGGCCCCGCAGCGAGGCCGTGATGAGCAGCGCCGACAGCTCCATCTCGATGGCGGCGAGTCCCGCCCCGTCGTACGAGGGCAGGGGTATCAGCCCCGGCTGGAAGGCGGCCCGCGTCCACACGAAGCCCCGGTGGTGCGGGGCGCCCTGCTCGCGTGCCGCCCGCTGGAGCGCGAGCACCGCCTCGGGCGCGGACACCGCCGGATACTCGGGCGGCAGCAGCTGCTGGGTCACCCCGTCGTCGCGTACGGCCGCCTCCGCTATCACCAGATCGCCGTCCCGGATCCCGGGCCGCATCGCACCCGCCGTGCCGAACCGCAGGATCGTGCGCACCCCCGCGTCGGCCAGCTCCTGGAAGAGCAGGATCGCCCCGGGCCCGCCGACGCCGTGCGAGGCGACGACGACCGGCAGCCCCTTCCAACTCCCGCTGAACACACGGTATTCACGGTGGTACGACACCTCCTCCGCGCCGTCGAGCAGCGCGGCGACGGCCGCGGCACGTGCCGGGTCACCGACCACGACGGCGTGCGGGGGCAGCCCGGTGCGGGGTATCCGGGTGATGGGCAGCAGGTCCTGCGTCATGAAGCGACTCCAGTCGTACGGCCGGTGCGGCGGCGGCGCTGCGCCGTGCTCAGTGACGCATCGTCAAAAGTGCCCTGCACACCGAAGATCGTACGCAGCAGGAAGCGGAGGACATCGAAGCACTGGGCCGCTGCCCGGCCGGCCGGGCAGCGGTGGACATGCCGAAGGGCGGCTCCCCCCGTGGGAGCCGCCCTTCGGACGTGGTGTGGCCGTTCGGCTACTTCTCGTCGAGCAGGCCCTGCACCTTGCCCCGTACCTCGTCCGTCGCGAGGCCGCGGATCGTCAGCGTCGTACGGCGGCGCAGTACGTCGTCCGCAGTCTCGGCCCACTCGTTGTCGCGCGCGTACACGACCTGCGCCCAGATCTCGGGAGCGTCCGGGTGGACGCGTTCGGCCAGCTCCGGGTTGTCGTTGGCCAGCCGCGCGATGTCGAAGGCCAGCGAACCGTAGTGCGTGGAGAGATGCCTGGCGGTGTCGGCGGCCATGCGCGGGCCGGGTGCCGGACCGTCGACCAGGAGCCGGTGCGCGACCGCGCGCGGGTTGGCGACACCCGGCAGCGGCAGCTTCTTCGGCAGCTCGGAGATCGGCTCGAAGTCCTCGCCGAGCGGACGGCCCGGCAGCGACTCCAGCTTCTTCATCACCGTACGGCCGATGTGCCGGAAGGTCGTCCACTTGCCGCCCGCGACGGACAGCATGCCGCCCCGGCCCTCGGTGACGACCGTCTCCCGCTTGGCCTTCGACGTGTCGCCGGGACCGCCGGGCAGCACGCGCAGACCCGCGAAGGAGTACGTGATCAGGTCACGGGACAACTGCTGGTCGCGGATGGAGAACGCGGCCTCGTCGAGGATCTGGGATATGTCCTTCTCGTTGACCGCCACGTCCGCCGGGTCGCCCTCGTACGCCTCGTCGGTCGTGCCGAGCAGCAGCATGTCCTCCCAGGGGAGGGCGAAGGTGATGCGGTACTTGTCGATCGGGGTGGCCAGCGCGGCCTTCCAGGGGGAGGTGCGCTTGAGGACCAGGTGCGCGCCCTTCGACAGGCGGATGGACGGCGCCGCGTTCTCGTCCTCCATCTTCCGCAGGTGGTCGACCCACGGCCCGGTCGCGTTGAGCACGAGGCGGGCCGACACGCCGAACTCCTCGCCGGAGAGCGTGTCCTTCAGCTCCGCGCCGGTCACCCGGCCCCGGGTGAAGCGCAGGCCGGTGACCGCGGCGTGGTTGAGCACGGTGGCACCGGACTCGACGGCCCCGCGGACCGTCATCAGCGCCATCCGGGAGTCGTTCATCTGGTCGTCGCCGTACACGGCCACGGCCTTGAGGTTGTCCGTGCGCAGCTCGGGCACGTCCTGCGCGGCCTTCGACGGCGAGAGCAGATGCCCCACGCCGTCACCGAAGGCCGACAGGGCCGAGTACGCGAAGACACCCGCGCCCAGCTTCGCCGCGCCGTGCGGCCCGCCCTTGTACACGGGGAGGTAGAACGTGAGCGGATTCGCCAGGTGGGGGGCCACCTGACGGGAGACCGCACGGCGCTCGAAGTGGTTCTCCGCCACCAGCTTCACCGCGCCGGTCTGCAGATAGCGCAGACCGCCGTGGAGAAGCTTGGAGGAGGCGGAGGAGGTCGCGCCGGCGAAGTCGCCGGCGTCGACCAGGGCCACCCGCAGGCCCGACTGTGCGGCATGCCAGGCGGTGGAGATGCCCAGGATCCCGCCACCGATCACCAGGAGGTCGTATGTCGCCTTGGACAGCTGCTCCCGGGTCTCGGCACGGCTCACTGCCTTGAAACCGTAGGCGGCGGAGCCGTTGGCCGGGTGCGTCCCAAGAGCCGGGACACTCTGCAGGGTGGTCATTGCGAATTACTCCTCGTCAGCGTCGTCTTCGAGCCAGCCCATGGTCCGCTCGACGGCCTTGAGCCAGCTCTTGTACTCACGGTCGCGGGTCTCCGCGGCCATGTTCGGGGTCCACTCGGCGGCCCTGCGCCAGTTGGCGCGCAGGTCCTCGGTGTTGGTCCAGAAGCCGACGGCGAGACCGGCGGCGTAGGCGGCGCCGAGGCAGGTGGTCTCGGCGACCATCGGGCGCACCACGGGGGCGTCCAGGACGTCGGCCAGGGTCTGCATCAGCAGGTTGTTGGAGGTCATGCCGCCGTCGACCTTGAGGGCCGTGAGTTCGACGCCGGAGTCCTTCGTCATGGCGTCGCTGATCTCACGGGTCTGCCAGGCCGTGGCCTCCAGGACGGCGCGCGCGATGTGCGCCTTGGTGACGTACCGGGTCAGACCGGCGATCACACCGCGGGCGTCGGGACGCCAGTACGGGGCGAACAGGCCGGAGAAGGCCGGCACGAAGTACGCGCCGCCGTTGTCCTCGACCGACAGCGCGAGCGTCTCGATCTCGGCGGCGGACTTGATCAGGCCCATCTGGTCGCGCATCCACTGGACGAGCGAGCCGGTGACGGCGATGGATCCCTCAAGGGCGTAGACCGGCTTCTGGTCGCCGATCTGGTACCCGACGGTGGTCAGCAGCCCGCTGTAGGAGTTGATGAGCTTGTCACCGGTGTTCATCAGCATGAACGTTCCGGTGCCGTACGTGGACTTGGCCTCGCCCTCGGCGAAACAGGTCTGGCCGAAGAGGGCCGCCTGCTGGTCGCCGAGCGCGGAGGCGACCGGGATGCCGCCGAGCAGGTCGCCCAGCTTGCCGCCGGTGATCTCGCCGTAGACCTCGGCGGAGGAGCGGATCTCGGGCAGCATCGCCAGCGGGACGCCGATCGACTCGGCGATCTTCGGGTCCCACTGCATGGTGTGCAGGTTCATCAGCATGGTGCGGGAGGCGTTGGTGACGTCGGTGACGTGCCGGCCGCCGTTCACACCGCCCGTCAGGTTCCAGATGACCCAGCTGTCCATGGTGCCGAAGAGGATGTCGCCGGCCTCGGCACGCTCGCGCAGGCCCTCGACGTTGTCGAGCAGCCAGCGGGCCTTCGGACCGGCGAAGTACGAGGCCAGCGGCAGGCCGGTCTCGCGGCGGAAGCGGTCCTGGCCGACGTTGCGGCCGAGCTCCTTGCAGAGCGCGTCGGTGCGGGTGTCCTGCCAGACGAGCGCGTTGTGGACGGGCTCACCGGTGTTCTTGTCCCACAGCAGCGTCGTCTCGCGCTGGTTGGTGATGCCGATGGCCTTGATGTCGTCGCGGGTGATGCCGGCCTTCGCGATGGCCGAGGCGACGACCTCCTCGACGTTCGTCCAGATCTCGGTGGCGTTGTGCTCGACCCAGCCCGGCTTCGGGAAGATCTGCTCGTGCTCCTTCTGGTCGACGGAGACGATGCGCCCGTCGCGGTCGAAGACGATGCAGCGGCTGGAGGTGGTGCCCTGGTCGATGGCGGCGATGAACGGGCCGGTGCCGTGGGAATGCGTGGCGGCGGTGTGCGCGTCGGTCACGGTGTGCTCCTGAAAGTCCGTGGATAAGGGGCTGGCTTACGGCGTATTGCTCTCGGCTCCGAGCCGACGTCCGTCCCGTACCGGACGGACGTCGACACCGAGCGGACGTACGGCTCTAAGCAAAAGCGACGTTGTAGAGGCCTGCGGCGATCGCTCCGCCGATCAGCGGACCGGCGACCGGGACCCAGGCATAGCTCCAGTCGGACCCGCCCTTGTTGGGCAGGGGAAGCAGGGCGTGCACGATACGCGGACCGAGGTCACGGGCCGGGTTGATGGCGTACCCCGTCGGACCACCGAGGGAGAGGCCGATGCTGACGACCACGAGGGCGGTGATCAGCGCGCCCAGGGTGCCGAGACCCTTGCCGCTGTCGTTGAGTCCCTGCGTGAGCACCGCGAGCACCAGCACGACCGTGCCGATGATCTCCGTGGCGAGGTTCTGCCACGCGACCCGGACCTCCGGGCCGGTGGAGAAGATGCCGAGCACCGGGCCGGCCTTGGCCTCCCGCGCCTCCACGGACTTGGTGTCCTGCGCACCGGGACCGCCCACGCTGTGCTGGTCTGGAAAGAGGGCGCGGTCGGTGAGGTGCGCGTGGAACTGCCCGTAGTAGGCGACCCACACCAGCGCCGCGCCGATCATGGCCCCGAGGAGCTGGCCCGACCAGTAGGTCAGGACGTTGCTCCAGGCGTCGTCCTTGATGGCGATCGCGAGGGTCACGGCCGGGTTCAGATGGGCACCGGAGAGAGGCGCCGAGGTGTACACGGCGGTCAGTACCGCGAAGCCCCACCCGAAGGTGATGGCGAGCCACCCGGCGTTGCGTGCCTTGGAGGCCTTCAGCGTGACGGCGGCACAGACACCGCCGCCGAGCAGGATGAGTATGGCGGTACCGATGGTCTCGCCGATGAAGATGTCGGAGCTGGACACCCGCGACTCCTTTGTCCTTCGTCCAGGGGAAGCCGAACCCCGGGTCCCTCCGGTGGTTCGCGACCTCAGGTGAGGTCGTTGCGGCCCTTGGCGTTGTCACACTCTAACGCGTATTGCCGGTAGGTGTTCGACAATGCCGACCGATGGACGCGAGTCTCGCTCTCCCGTTACCAGCTCGTCAAGGCTTCCGTTGTCGAAAACGCGATCGTTATTCATTGCTGTGAAACATCGATCTTGGGAAGGCCGCGTACCGCGTGCGAGCTGGCACGTTCCGTGGTCGCGAGGGCATGACAAAGGGCCGGTACGTCGTCGATGTACCGGCCTTGTTTCCGTTCGAAGTGCCCCGTGAACCTCAGAACCGCCCGGCGCCCAGATCACGGGACACCGCGCGGGCGCAGTCGCGGACCGCCGCGATCAGCTCGGGGCGCAGCTCGCCGTCCTTGCAGACGCGCTCCACCGCCCCCGTGACGCCCACCGCGCCGACCGGCATCCGCCGCTGGTTGTGAATGGGCGCGGCCACCGAGGCCACGCCCGTCCAGGTCTCCTCCACATCGGCCGCGTACCCGCGCGCGCGTGTGAGGTCGAGGACGGTCTCGAAGGCGTCCGCCTCGCTTATCGTGCGGACCGTGAACTCCTTGCGCTCGGCCTCCAGGACCTCGCTGTGCGCCACCGGGTCGTAGGCCGACAGGACCTTGCCCAGCGCCGTGGAGTGCAGTGGCTGCATGGCCCCGACCTCCAGCACCTGCCGGCTGTCGTCGGGCCGGAACACGTGGTGCACGATCAGGACGCCCTGCTGGTGCAGGACCCCCAGATAGACGCTCTCGCCGCTCGACCGGGCCAGGTCGTCGGTCCACACCAGGGCGCGCGCCCGCAGCTCGTGCACGTCGAGATACGTGGTGCCCAGGCGCAGCAGTTCCGCGCCCAGCTGGTAGCGCCCGGACGCCGCGTCCTGCTCGACGAAGCCCTCCTGCTGCAGCGTGCGCAGAATGCCGTGGGCCGTACCCTTGGCCAGGCCGAGCGACGAGGCGATGTCCGACAGGCCGAGCCGTCGCTCGCCGCCCGCGAGCAGCCGCAGCATCGCGGCCGCCCGTTCGAGCGACTGGATGTTCCGTGCCATCGCCGTCCTGCCCTCCGTCCCCTTGGACCGTCGGTCGGCGCTTCGCTGCCACCGTTCGGCAATGTCGAACACTACCGCTCGTCGTCGATGTCCCGCCAATGGGTGGCAGTGATGTGTTGCAGCGAAGTGTTGCGGCCGCAACACCGCCGGTGCCGTCGGCCGCATCCCCGCCACGGATCACGCGATCCCCACCGCAGGTCGCGCACGTGTCGCCCGTCCGCCCCGTGGACTCCACTGACCCGGCGCGCCGTCGCGGGCTACCCTTGCGGCGTGCGCCTTCCATGAGAAGCGCAAAGCCGACAGCCGTCGCACTTCAGGGAGCATCTTCCATGGCCTCGTCGCCTAACCCGTCCCTCTCGTCCTCCTCCGCCTACAGCAGGACCCGAACCGATGCCCTCCGTGAGGCGCTCGCCACCCGCGTGGTGGTGGCCGACGGTGCGATGGGCACGATGCTGCAGGCACAGGATCCGACGATGGAGGACTTCGAGAATCTCGAAGGCTGCAACGAGATCCTGAACCTCACGCGTCCGGACATCGTCCGTTCCGTCCACGAGGCGTACTTCGCCGTGGGCGTCGACTGCGTCGAGACCAACACCTTCGGCGCCAACCACGCGGCCCTCGCCGAGTACGACATCGCCGAGCGCGTCTTCGAGCTCTCCGAGTCGGGTGCCCGCATCGCCCGCGAGGTCGCCGACGAGTTCACCGCCTCGACCGGGCAGCAGCGCTGGGTGCTCGGCTCCATGGGCCCCGGCACCAAGCTGCCGACCCTCGGCCACGCCCCGTACACCCTGCTGCGCGACGCCTACCAGCGGAACGCCGAGGGCATGATCGCCGGCGGCGCCGACGCGCTGCTCGTGGAGACCACCCAGGACCTGCTGCAGACCAAGGCGTCGGTCATCGGCGCCCGCAAGGCCCTGGACACCCTCGGCGTCGACCTGCCGCTGATCGTCTCGGTGACCGTCGAGACCACCGGCACCATGCTGCTCGGCTCGGAGATCGGCGCCGCGCTCACCGCGCTGGAGCCGCTCGGCATCGACATGATCGGCCTGAACTGCGCCACGGGCCCCGCCGAGATGAGCGAGCACCTGCGCTATCTGGCCCGCCACTCCCGCATCCCGCTGTCCTGCATGCCGAACGCGGGCCTCCCGGTCCTCGGCAAGAACGGCGCCCACTACCCGCTGACGGCACCCGAGCTGGCCGACGCCCAGGAGACCTTCGTACGCGAGTACGGCCTCTCCCTGATCGGCGGCTGCTGCGGCACGACCCCGGAGCACCTGCGCCAGGTCGTCGAGCGTGTACGGGACCTGACCCCGGCCGCGCGCGACCCGCGCCCCGAGCCCGGCGCCGCCTCGCTCTACCAGACCGTGCCGTTCCGCCAGGACACCGCGTACATGGCGATCGGCGAGCGGACGAACGCCAACGGCTCGAAGAAGTTCCGCGAGGCCATGCTGGACGGCCGCTGGGACGACTGTGTGGAGATGGCCCGCGACCAGATCCGCGAGGGCGCGCACATGCTCGACCTGTGCGTCGACTACGTGGGCCGCGACGGTGTGGCCGACATGGAGGAGCTGGCCGGCCGCTTCGCCACCGCCTCCACGCTGCCGATCGTGCTGGACTCCACCGAGGTCCCCGTGATCCGGGCCGGTCTGGAGAAGCTCGGCGGCCGTGCGGTCATCAACTCCGTCAACTACGAGGACGGCGACGGCCCCGAGTCGCGGTTCGCGAAGGTCACCAGGCTGGCGCAGGAGCACGGCGCCGCGCTGATCGCGCTGACCATCGACGAGGAGGGCCAGGCCCGCACCGTCGAGCACAAGGTCGCCATCGCCGAGCGGCTGATCGAGGACCTGACGGAGAACTGGGGCATCCACGAGTCGGACATCCTCATCGACACCCTGACCTTCACGATCTGCACGGGCCAGGAGGAGTCACGGGGGGACGGCATCGCCACGATCGGGGCGATCCGCGAACTGAAGCGGCGTCACCCCGACGTACAGACCACCCTTGGTCTGTCCAACATCTCCTTCGGCCTCAACCCGGCCGCCCGTGTCCTGCTCAACTCGGTCTTCCTCGACGAGTGCGTCAAGGCGGGCCTCGACTCGGCGATCGTCCACGCGTCGAAGATCCTGCCGATCGCCCGCTTCGACGACGAGCAGGTCAACACGGCCCTCGACCTGATCTACGACCGGCGCGCGGAGGGCTACGACCCGCTGCAGAAGCTGATGGCGCTGTTCGAGGGCGCCACCACCAAGTCCCTGAAGGCCGGCCGGGCCGAGGAACTGGCCGCGCTGCCCCTGGACGAGCGGCTCAAGCGACGCATCATCGACGGCGAGAAGAACGGTCTTGAGGCCGACCTCGACGAGGCACTCCAGACCCGACCGGCCCTCGACATCGTCAACGAGACGCTCCTCGACGGCATGAAGGTCGTCGGTGAGCTGTTCGGTTCCGGCCAGATGCAGCTGCCGTTCGTTCTCCAGTCGGCCGAGGTCATGAAGACCGCCGTGGCCCATCTCGAACCGCACATGGAGAAGACCGACGACGAGGGCAAGGGCACCATCGTGCTGGCCACCGTGCGCGGCGACGTCCACGACATCGGCAAGAACCTCGTCGACATCATCCTGTCCAACAACGGCTACACCGTCGTCAACCTCGGCATCAAGCAGCCTGTCTCCGCGATCCTGGAGGCCGCCGAGGAGCACCGCGCCGACGTCATCGGCATGTCGGGACTGCTGGTCAAGTCCACGGTGATCATGAAGGAGAACCTGGAGGAGCTCAACCAGCGCAAGCTGGCCGCCGACTACCCCGTGATCCTCGGCGGCGCGGCCCTCACCAGGGCGTACGTCGAGCAGGACCTGCACGAGATCTACGAGGGCGAAGTCCGCTACGCCCGCGACGCGTTCGAGGGCCTGCGCCTGATGGACGCGCTGATCGCGGTCAAGCGCGGCGTGCCCGGCGCGAGCCTGCCCGAGCTGAAGCAGCGCCGGGTCAGGGCCACCGTCCAGACGGTCGTCGAGGAGCGCCCCGAGGAGGGCTCGGTCCGCTCCGACGTCTCCATCGACAACCCGGTCCCCGAGCCGCCCTTCTGGGGCACCCGCGTCATCAAGGGCATCCAGCTCAAGGAGTACGCCTCCTGGCTCGACGAAGGCGCGCTGTTCAAGGGCCAGTGGGGCCTCAAGCAGGCGCGTACGGGCGACGGGCCGACGTACGAGGAGCTGGTGGAGACCGAGGGCCGGCCGCGGCTGCGCGGCCTCCTGGACCAGCTGCAGACCGGGAACCTGCTGGAGGCGGCCGTCGTCTACGGCTACTTCCCGTGCGTGTCCAAGGACGACGACCTGATCCTCCTCGACGAGCAGGGCAACGAGCGCACCCGCTTCACCTTCCCGCGCCAGCGCCGCGGCCGTCGGCTGTGTCTCGCCGACTTCTTCCGGCCGGAGGAGTCCGGCGAGACGGACGTCGTCGGGCTCCAGGTCGTCACCGTCGGCTCCCGGATCGGCGAGGAGACGGCCAAGCTCTTCGAGGCGAACGCCTACCGCGACTACCTCGAACTGCACGGCCTGTCCGTGCAGTTGGCCGAGGCCCTCGCCGAGTACTGGCACGCGCGCGTGCGTTCCGAACTCGGCTTCGCCGGGGAGGACCCGTCCGACGTCGAGGACATGTTCGCCCTGAAGTACCGCGGCGCCCGCTTCTCCCTCGGCTACGGCGCCTGCCCGGACCTGGAGGACCGCGCCAAGATCGCCGAGCTCCTGCAGCCCGAGCGGATCGGCGTCCACCTCTCCGAGGAGTTCCAGCTCCACCCGGAACAGTCCACGGACGCGATCGTGATCCACCACCCGGAGGCGAAGTACTTCAACGCCAGGTAAGCGCCCTTCAGGGGCGCGAGCAGCCGTAACGGGCCCGCGGCCGCCAACGTGCCGCGGCCCCCGTTACAGGAGGCACTTCTCTCGACGGCGACGTACACTGGTCGGTCCAGTGCAGGCCGGTTCCCCGGGAGGGAACCGGCCTTCTCGTCCCTACACGGAGGTGCGCCTATGACCAGTACGGTCCCCGCACTAGGTACCCAAACGGCCGAGGGCTCCGCCCTCCAGGCCGTACTCCTGGACATGGACGGCACCCTGGTGGACACCGAGGGCTTCTGGTGGGACGCCGAGGTGGAGGTGTTCGCCCGCCTCGGCCACACCCTCGACGACTCCTGGCGCCACGTGGTCGTCGGCGGCCCCATGACCCGCAGCGCGGGCTTCCTCATCGAGGCCACCGGCGCGGACGTCACCCTCGCCGAGCTCACGGTCCTGCTGAACGACGGGTTCGAGGACCGGATCGGCCGCGTCCTGCCGCTGATGCCGGGCGCCGCGCGGCTCCTCGCCGAGCTGGCCGCGCACAGGATCCCCACGGCCCTGGTCTCCGCCTCGCACCGGCGCATCATCGACCGCGTCGTGACCTCGCTGGGCCCCCAGAACTTCGCTCTGACGATCGCGGGCGACGAGGTCGAGCGCACCAAGCCGTTCCCCGATCCGTATCTGCTGGCGGCCGCCGGCCTGGGCGCGGATCCGGCCAGATGTGCGGTCATCGAGGACACGGCGACGGGCGTCGCCGCGGCCGAGGCGGCGGGCTGCCACGTGGTCGCCGTACCGTCCGTCGCACCCATTGCTCCGGCGGTCCGGCGCACCGTTGTTCCGTCCCTCGAACAGGTTGACCTGTCTTTTCTACGGGGTCTGATGACGGAAAAGCGCTAATCCTTCACCCAGGGTGAATGATTGAATGCCGGAAAAACTACGTGGTCACGGCACCGGAGTAATTCGATCCCCTTCCGTGTGTCGCGGGTGGCCGAATTCGAGCGCTTCCTCACATGGTTGACGATGTGACGTTCGACACGCTGCAGGCCGTCGACAAGCTGCCCCGGCTGTGTCTTGGAAGCCCTTTCGGTGCGGTTCGACGCGTCCTTGTGTCCCGATTCATGGAACGCTGCACCAATCCTTCCGCTGTCGGGTTTTCGGTGCGTCCACACCCGGTTTCGCAGCGTGATGGGAGCTCAACTCCGGTACCTGCGAACGGTCCTGCTGGTGCGGACTAATCTCATCGAGACATCGCCGTAACCCCCGTGACCCCACCGCCGCAACCCGGCCTGCAGGGTTAGCGGGATCGACAGCTCTGGAGAACTTCGAGCATGAACCGTAAGACTTTGGTGCTGCCGGCCGTGATCGGTCTGCTCGCCCCGGTCCTCGCCGCGTGCGGCGGTTCCGACAGCGGGGACAACGGCGGCGACGCCATCGTCGTCGGCACTACCGACCGGTTCACCGCCTCGAAGGAGGACCCGGCGCCGCTCGACCCGGCCTCCGCGTACGACGTGGGCACCTGGAACATCCTCCGCCAGACCGTCCAGACGCTGATGGTCATGCCCAACGGCGGCGGCGACCCGGCTCCGGAGGCGGCCGAGGAGTGCGGCTTCACCGACTCGGGCAACGAGCGGTACGCCTGCACCCTGCGCAAGGACCTCAAGTTCTCCAACGGTGACCCGATCACCGCCGAGGACGTGAAGTTCTCCATCGACCGCGCCATGCAGATCAAGGCGGACAGCGGTGTCTTCGCCCTGCTGTCCACCGTCGACACCGTCGAGACCAAGGGCGACCGAGAGGTGATCTTCCACCTCAACAGCGCGGACGCCACCTTCCCGTTCAAGCTGTCCACGCCCGTCGCGGGCATCGTCAACCCCGACGACTACGACAAGAACAAGCTGCGGGACGGCTTCGAGGTGAACGGCTCCGGGGCGTACACCCTCAAGGCCGAGGTCAAGGACGACGTGATCGTCAAGGCCGTCTTCACCAAGAACCCCAACTACCAGGGGACTTCGGAGCTGAAGAACGACAAGGTCGAGCTGCGCTCCTTCGAGAGCGCCGACGCCATGGGCACCGCGCTCGACAAGGGCGACATCGACATGATGACCCGCACCATGTCGCCCGCGCAGATCAAGAAGCTCCAGAACGACAAGGGCACCGACGTCGACCTGATCGAGCAGCCCGGTCTGGAGATCCGCTACCTCGGCTTCAACACCAACGACCCTTCGGTGAAGACGAAGGCGGTCCGTCAGGCGATGGCCCAGGTCATCAACCGCGGCGAGCTCACCTCGCAGGTGTACGGCTCCGGCGCCGACCCGCTGTACTCCATGGTCCCGGCCACCGTCACCGGTCACGCCAACTCGTTCTTCAACAAGTACGGCGACCCGAGCGTCCCCAAGGCCAAGGACATGCTGGCCGCGGCGAACATCACCACGCCGGTGAAGCTGACGCTGCAGTACACGGACGACCACTACGGACCGGCCACCAAGGAGGAGTTCGAGCTGCTGCAGAAGCAGCTGAACGACAGCGGCCTGTTCAAGGTGAGCATCAAGGGCGAGAACTGGTCGACGTTCCGCCCGAACGAGCAGAAGGGCGAATACGAGGTCTACGGCATGGGCTGGTTCCCGGACTTCCCCGACGCCGACAACTACCTCGCGCCGTTCCTCGACAAGGACAACACCATCGGCTCGCCGTACGCGAACCCGGAGATCCGCTCCAAGCTGATCCCCGAGTCCCGCCGCGAGGCCGACCGCCTCACCGCCTCTAAGAGCATCGAGGAGATCCAGAGCATCGTCGCCGACGACGTCCCGGTTCTGCCGCTGTGGCAGGGCAAGCAGTACATCGCCACCCGGGACGACATCACCGGCGCCGAGTACGCGCTCAACTCCTCGGCGACGCTTCAGCTCTGGGAGCTCGGCCGCGGAGTCGGCGGCTGAGCCCGAGGCGACGACGCCCGACCGGACCGGGCGGCTGAGCCGGAAGCGACGGCTACCGACCGGACCAGAGACAGACCAACGACAAGGCACACGCTCGTGAACATGCGCACCAAGTGGCCGGTCCTGCCCGTCGTGGCGGGCCTGTCCGCCGGCCTGCTGACGGGATGCGGCTCGGAGTCGGGGGGTTCCGGGGGCAGTGGCTCCGACGTCGTCATGGGAATGACGGACGACGTCCTGGCCACGGATCCCGCCTCCGGCTACGACCCCGGCTCCTGGCTCCTCTTCAACAACGTCTTCCAGTCCCTGCTCAGCTTCCCCAAGGGCGGCACCGAGCCGGAGCCGGAGGCCGCCAGAGAGTGCGGGTTCACGGACACGGAGGCCAAGGTCTACCGGTGCACCCTGCGCGACGGGCTGAAGTTCAGCAACGGTGACGATCTCACCTCGCAGGACGTCAAGTTCTCCTTCGACCGCATGACGAAGATCGACGACGACGCCGGGCCCGCGATCATGTTCCCCATGCTGGACAAGGTGGAGGCGCCCAACGACAAGACGGTCGTCTTCAGGCTCAAGGTCTCCGACGCCACCTTCCCGAGCAAGATCGCCTCCGGTGCCGGTTCGATCGTCAACCGCCGGGAGTACTCGGCGGACGGGCTGCGCGAGGACGGCAGGGCCGTCGGCTCGGGCCCGTACAAACTGGAGTCGTTCAGCAAGGACGAGGCCGTCTTCACGGTCAACGAGAACTACGAGGGCAACGCCGAGACGCAGAACGACGGCGTGACCCTCAAGCTGTTCCACGGCGACCAGGCCGGCCTGAAGAAGGCCGTCCTCGACGGCCGGGTCGACGTCGCCTACCGAGGCCTCGCAGCCAAGGACATCGCCGAGATCGAGGCGGACACCACCGGCAGCCAGGAGATCGACGTCGTCGAGGGCTCCAGCGCCGAGGTGCAGCACCTGGTCTTCAACATGAAGGACCCGGTGGCGGGCAAGCAGGGCGTCCGCAAGGCCATCGCCCATCTGCTCGACCGCGACGCCCTCATCAAAGAGGTCTACGAGAACACGGCGGCCCCGCTGTACTCGATCATCCCGGCCGGTATCACGGGCCACAACACGGCCTTCTTCGACACCTACGGCGCCCGCCCCTCGCGCGCCAAGGCCGAGGCCACGCTGCTGGAGGACGGCATCACCGACAAGGTGAAGCTGACCCTCTGGTCGACGCCGACCCGCTACGGCCCCTCCACCGACCAGGAGTTCAGGGCGATCGCGGGGCAGCTCAACGCGAGCGGCCTGTTCGACGCGACCGTGAAGTCCGTCGCGTACGACAAGTACGAGAAGGACATCGAGGCGGGCAAGTACGGCGTGTACGTGAAGGGCTGGGTGCCGGACTACCCGGACCCGGACAACTTCACGGCCCCGTTCTTCGGCGAGGGCAACGTGCTGGGCAACAACTACACGAACAGCACGGTCACCGGGCGGCTCATCCCCGAGACCGCCGCCCAGAGCGACCGCGCCTCGACCGAGCCGGAGTACGGCGAGCTCCAGGACATCGTCGCCGACCAGGTCCCGATCATCCCGGTCTGGCAGGCCAAGCAGTACGCGGTCGTCCGCGACAGCGTGTACGGCCTGGAGAACTGCCTCGACGCGTCGACGGTGTTCCGCTTCTGGGAGATCAGCAAGGACTGAGCCCGTCCGCGCACAGCCGCCGCGCACGCGCAGAACGGCCGCCCCCCTCATTCGAGTTGTTCGAGGGGGCCGGCCGTTCTCCTGTCAGAGGTCCGTGGCGGGGGCGCTCACTGCGCGCCGGGGCGCACCAGACCGCTCTCGTACGCGTACACCGCGGCCTGCACGCGGTCGCGCAGCCCCAGCTTGGTGAGGACGTGGCCCACGTGCGTCTTGACCGTCGTCTCGCTGACGAACAGATCGGCTGCGATCTCCGCGTTCGACAGACCGCGGGCCACCAGCTTCAGCACCTCGACCTCGCGCTCGGTGAGCGTGTGCAGGGTGTCCGGCACCGGCTCGTCGCCCGAGGGCAGATGGCTCGCGTACTTGTCGAGGAGCCGACGGGTGATGCTGGGTGCGAGCATGGCCTCACCCGAGGCCACCACCCGGATCGCCTGCACCAGTTCGTTGGCGGGTGCGTCCTTCAGGAGGAAGCCGCTGGCGCCGGCGCGCAGTGCCTCCACCACATACTCGTCGAGGTCGAAGGTCGTCAGGACCAGCACCTTCGCCGGACCGTCCCGACCGGGGCCGGTGATCTGACGGGTCGCCTCGACCCCGTCCATCCGCGGCATGCGGATGTCCATCAGAACCACATCGGGCTGCAGGGCCCGTACCTGATCCAGTGCCTGGAGACCGTCACCGGCCTCGCCGACGACCGCGAGGTCCTGCTCGGCCTCCAGGATCATCCGGAAGCCGGTACGCAGCAGCGGCTGGTCGTCGACCAATAGGACGCGGATGGCCACGTAAGTCTCCTTCGTTAGTCCGGCCCCATTCTGCCCTGCTCGGCACCGCCGGACTCGGGCGCCCTCACGGGGAGCGGGGTGCCGGCTCGGGGGCGGCTCCCCGGCCTTCGTCCGGGGCCGGCTCCGCCCGGCGCACCGGCAGCGGATAGGGCGGGGGAGTGCCGCCGAATTCCGGACACACGGACCGGTGGTCGCACCAGCCGCAGAGCTTGGTGGGGCGCGGCCGCCAGTCACCGGTCTCCGTGGCCAGCCGGATCGCCTCCCACAGCGAGTGCAGCTTCCGCTCGACGCGCTCCAGGTCGGCGGGGACCGGGTCGTACGTCAGGACGTCGCCGCTGCCCAGATAGACGAGCTGGAGGCGGCGCGGGACCACCTGCTTCAGCCGCCAGACCACGAGGGCGTAGAACTTCATCTGGAACAGGGCGCCCTCCGCGTACTCCGGGCGCGGGGCCTTGCCCGTCTTGTAGTCGACGATCCGCACATCGCCCGACGGGGTCACGTCGACGCGGTCGATGATGCCGCGCAGCTTCAGGCCCGAGTCCAGCTGGGCCTCCACGAACAGCTCGCGCTCGGCCGGTTCGAGACGCGTCGGGTCCTCCAGGGTGAACCAGCGCTCCACCAGCTGCTCCGCCTCGGTCAGCCAGCGGGCCAGCCGCTCGCCCGCCGCGTTCTCGTCGGCGTCCGCGAACAGCTCGGCGAGCTCCGGCTTCGCCTCGCGCAGCCGGTCCCACTGACCGGGGATCAGCGACTTCGCACGCGGCGCGGTCCGCTCGGTGGCCGGCGCGTCGAAGAGCCGCTCCAGCACCGCGTGCACCAGTGTGCCCCGCGTGGCCGCCTCGCTCGGCTTCTCGGGCAGCTTGTCGATCACCCGGAAGCGGTACAGCAACGGGCACTGCATGAAGTCCCCGGCCCGCGAGGGCGACAACGAGGCCGGCGGCACGGCGACGGTGACGCGAGCGGGCTCGGCGACCACGACAGGGTCGGCCGCGGGGGCGGACGGGGCTTGGACCGGCACGTCCGCGGGCTCGGCCGAGGTTCCCGTCGGTTCGGGTTGCGGGCCCGCCTGAGCCACGCCGTCGGTGCTGGTTTCCATGACGACAGACCTTACGGCCCGCCACTGACAGTGCGACACACGGTGACCTGCGCGCGCCCGCCACGGAGTGGGAAACAGAGGGGGTGCCGGGGCCGAACGCGACACGACGGCCGCATACCATCGACCACAGGACCTCTCGCCGTGCATGATCGCGAGCGGGAGACGCGTCGAACGAGGGGACATCGTGGACGAGAGCGGCGGGAGCGGGCAGCCGCGATCCGGCACGGACGAGGCGGACGAGCGCCGCACGGGTCGGCCGCGCCCCGGCGATCCGGCCACCTCGACGGCCCGGCCGCACTCCGGCGAGGAGCCGCACGACACCGACGCCCATGCGAAACCCCAGCCGGAGGCAGACACGGCAGCGGCAGCGGAGGCAGGACAGCCGGACCAGAACGAGGGAACCCCGGACGACCCGGCGGACGACCAGGCTGCTGGTGCTGCTGGTGCTGCTGGTGCTGCTGGTGCTGCTGGTGCTGCTGGTGCTGCTGGTGCTGCTGGTGCTGCTGGTGCCGCTGGAGACGGCGAAGATGGCGAAGCGCGGGCGGATGCGCCGCCGGCCGACCTGCGGAAGGCACCCACCTTGCCGCCCACCTCGCCACCCGCCTCACCGCCTGCCCCGGACCCCCGCTCCGATGACCCCGCGCCCGGGCAGCCCCACGACGCCCACCGCTCCGAGGCACACACCCCGCCCGCCAAATCCAAGTCCGGGCGGAAGAGGGGCTCGTCCTCCCGGCGCGGCAAGGAACCGGGTGGCGGCCTGCTCATGGGACGCCCTTTCGGCGTCCCCGTGTACGTGGCGCCCAGCTGGTTCCTCGTCGCCGCGCTCATCACCTGGGTCTTCGGCGGCCAGCTCGACCGCGTCCTGCCCGAACTCGGCATGGCCCGCTACCTCGTCTCTCTCTTCTTCGCGGTCGCCTTCTACGCCTCCGTACTCGTCCACGAACTGGCCCACACGGTCGCCGCCCTGCGCTTCGGACTGCCGGTGCGCCGTATCCAGCTCCAGTTCTTCGGCGGTGTCTCGGAGATCGAGAAGGAGTCCGAGACCCCGGGCCGCGAGTTCGTCCTCGCCTTCGTCGGCCCCCTGCTCTCGCTGATCCTCGGCGGCCTCTTCTACCTCGCCCTGCAGGCCGTCGAGCCGGGCACCGTCCCGGGCGTCCTGCTGGCCGGCCTGATGATCTCGAACCTGATCGTCGCCGCGTTCAACCTGCTCCCCGGTCTGCCCCTCGACGGCGGCCGGATGCTCAGGGCCGTCGTCTGGAAGATCACCGGCAAGCCGATGAGCGGCACGATCGCCGCCGCCTGGGTCGGCCGCGCCCTGGCGATCTCCGTACTCATCGGACTGCCCCTGCTCACCCAGTCCGGGGCACTCGGCGCCGACGCCGAGGACATCGGCGGCATGGACACCGTCATGGACGCCCTGCTCGCCGCGATCCTGGCCGCGATCATCTGGACCGGTGCCGGGAACAGCCTGCGGATGGCCCGCCTGCGCGAACACCTGCCCGAGCTCAGGGCCCGGGCCCTGACCCGCCGCGCGGTGCCGGTGGAGACCAACACCCCGCTCTCGGAGGCGCTGCGCCGGGCCAACGACGCGGGCGCCCGCGCCCTGGTCGTGGTCGACCCCGACGGCGAACCCCTCTCCCTGGTCCGCGAGGCCGCCATCGTCGGCGTACCGGAACACCGCCGCCCCTGGGTCGCCGTCAGCGGCCTCGCCCAGGACCTGACGGACGGCATGCGCGTCTCCGCCGAACTGGCCGGCGAGGACCTCCTGGAGGCCCTGCGCGCTGCGCCTGCGACCGAGTACCTGGTGGTGGAGGACTCCGGTGAGATCTACGGAGTCCTCTCGGCAGCAGACGTGGAACGGGCCTTCGTGAAGGCAATGGCCCGCCCCAACTGAGAGCTGAGCTCGTGCACGGCGCGCCGCAAGGGGCGCGGGGCTGTTGCAGCATGCGGCTCCGCCGCGTGGGCGCGCCGAGTCACGACGGACCCCGCGGTGTTCCACAGCCCTCCAGTGGAGCCCCACTGCGGTCGGAGCGCCCCGCAGGGACCGGTAGGCTGTTCACATGTCCGAACCGACCGGTGCCGCCCGCCGACGTGGGCCCTTCAAGGTCGGGGACCAGGTACAGCTGACCGACCCCAAGGGCCGCCACTACACGTTCACGCTCGAAGCGGGGAAGAACTTCCACACCCACAAGGGTTCCTTCCCGCACGACGAGCTGATCGGCGCTCCCGAGGGCAGCGTTGTCCGCACCACGGGGAACGTCGCCTATCTGGCGCTGCGCCCCCTGCTCCCCGACTACGTCCTGTCCATGCCCCGCGGCGCCGCCGTGGTCTACCCCAAGGACGCGGGGCAGATCCTGGCCTTCGCAGACATCTTCCCCGGCGCACGCGTCGTGGAAGCGGGCGTGGGCTCCGGCTCGCTCAGCAGTTTTCTGCTGCGCGCCATCGGCGACCAGGGCATGCTGCACTCCTACGAGCGCCGCGAGGACTTCGCCGAGATCGCCCAGCAGAACGTGGAGCGCTACTTCGGCGGCCCGCACCCCGCCTGGCAGCTCACCGTCGGCGACCTCCAGGACAACCTCAGCGACACCGAGGTCGACCGGGTCATCCTCGACATGCTGGCCCCGTGGGAGTGTCTGGAGGCCGTCTCCAAGGCACTCGTCCCCGGCGGCATCGTCTGCTGCTACGTGGCGACCACCACCCAGCTCGCCCGGACCGTCGAGTCCATCCGCGAGATCGGCTGCTTCAACGAGCCGAGTGCCTGGGAGTCGATGATCCGCAACTGGCACATCGAGGGCCTGGCTGTCCGCCCGGACCACCGGATGATCGGGCACACCGGCTTCCTGCTCACCGCCCGCCGCCTCGCGGACGGCGTCGAGCCGCCCATGCGCCGCCGCCGTCCCGCCAAGGGCGCGTACGGCGAGGACTACTCCGGTCCGAACGCCGACGGAGGCACCGGCCGCTGACTGACGGAGGCGCCGGCCGTCGAGGCGGCCCTGTGCCGCGTACAACGCTCAAGCGTCGTGGGGGGGGGGGGGGGGGGGGGGGGGGGGGGGAGGAGGAGGGGGGGTTTCTTTTTTCACCACACAGAAGAGCAAAGAGGGGGAG
>NZ_JBVIPT010000009.1:109807-148517 GCF_055577685.1 Streptomyces sp. NPDC033178 | reverse complement strand
CCTCGCTCCCCCCCTCCCCTTCCCCCCCCCCTCCCTCCCCCCTCGGCGGCCCCCCCTTGTGTTGGGCCCCCCCCCCCCCCCCCCACCCTCCTCCCCCCCCCCCCCACCCCCCCCCCCCCCCCCCCCCCACGACGCTTTTCCCTTGACACCCCGCCAGTAACTCCGGACCCCGCCGTTCCCTCACGGTGTGACGTGTGGCACCATGCTGGCCACCCCCACCGGCACAGCCCTCACAGGAGACACTTCCTAGTGCAGCAATCCGCCGTTCCGGAACTGGCACACACGCACACCCGTCCGATCCACTGGCTGGCCACGGCGACCGCCCTCGCCGGAGTCGTCGCGGCCTCCGGCTTCCTGCAGCCCGACCGGGCCACCGCCGCCCAGCACGGCCCCGAGGCGAAGACGGCCCCCGCCGCCGTGGCGCCCCCCGACCCGGCCGGCGTCGAATTCCCGATCGAGTGCGGTCCCACCGAGGCCGCTGTCCAGAAACAGGCCTCCGGCGACCTCGACGGCGACGGCCGCCCCGAGACGGTCGCCGTGGTCCGCTGCGAGGCCGGCTCCGGCACTCCGCCGAGCGGTGTCTACGTCGTCACGCGGTCCGCGGACGACCCGAAGCCCCGAGTCGTCGCCACGTTGGTCGACCCGAAGGACCGGCTGAGCGTCAAGGACTTCGCCGTCCGCGACGCCACGATCACCGCGACCCTCCTCGGCTACTCGTCGCGCGACGTACCGAGTTGCTGTCCGGACGTGACCGAGCGCGCCAAGTGGCAGTGGAAGAACGGCGCGTTCGTCCGCTCGACACCGTCCGAGGCCCACAGCGTGTAAGACGAGGGCAGGACGTGAGAAATCAGACAGGGTGTCACGCGGAGTGGTTGTTAGGTCACTCCGCGTCGGGGCCGTAGACCTCGACCCTGTCCGAAACGCGACGCACATGGATGCAGTCGCCCGGACACTCCTTCGCGGAGTCGGCGACATCACGCAGAAGCGTCAGCGGTACGGGCGTTGTGGCGCCCGGGGCCTGCAGGAGTTCGTCCTGGGAGCTCTTCACGTAGGCCAGGCCGTCGATGTCCAGCTCGAAGACCTCGGGGGCGTACTGGGCACAGATTCCGTCGCCGGTACAGAGGTCCTGGTCGATCCAGACCTCAAGCCCCTCGCCGTCGACTCCGGCCTCCTGCTGCACGGTCGTTTCTCCTGCCGTTTCCTGCGCCGAGCGATCCGAAGACTTGGGAATCGGGCCAGCTCTGGCGGGTGTTGAACACTTCGACCCTACCTCCGTCGGCTTCCCAATCATGTTGTGTGGGTATTCCACTGGCGTGAGGGAGAGCGCAAGGGTGAAGATCGGACACACCTCGACCGTCTTTGTGATCTAGGGGTTTCAATCGACACCCACCCAGGTAGGGTCTGGAAGCGTCCAGCTCCCCTTGGAGGAGGTGAGGACCGTGGCAGCCCACGACGACGACATGAACCGCGGCATCCGCCCGGGACGAGGGTCCGACGACCCGTCCGGGCAGATTGCCTACCTTGAGCAGGAGATCGCCGTCCTGCGACGCAAGCTCGCCGACTCTCCGCGACACACGAGGATTCTCGAAGAGCGGATCGTCGAGCTGCAGACAAACCTGGCCGGCGTGTCCGCGCAGAACGAGCGGCTCGCCAACACCCTCCGAGAGGCCCGCGACCAGATCGTGGCACTCAAGGAGGAGGTCGACCGGCTCGCGCAGCCGCCGGCCGGCTTCGGTGTCTTCCTCGTCGCGAACGAGGACGGCACGGCAGACATCTTCACCGGGGGCCGCAAGCTCCGAGTGAACGTCAGCCCCAGTGTCGAGCTCGAAGAGCTCAGGCGTGGCCAGGAAGTGATGCTCAACGAAGCTCTCAACGTGGTCGAGGCCATGGTGTACGAGAGCATCGGCGACATCGTCACCCTCAAGGAGATCCTCGAGGACGGTGAGCGCGCCCTCGTGGTGGGGCACACCGACGAGGAAAGGGTGGTGCGGCTCGCCGAGCCGCTGATGGATGTCACCATCCGCCCCGGCGACGCCCTGCTGCTCGAACCCCGCTCCGGCTATGTCTACGAGGTCGTTCCCAAGAGCGAGGTCGAGGAACTCGTCCTCGAAGAGGTCCCGGACATCGGCTACGAGCAGATCGGCGGTCTGGGCGGCCAGATCGAGATGATCCGCGACGCGGTCGAGCTCCCGTACCTCTACCCCGATCTGTTCAAGGAGCACGAACTGCGGCCGCCCAAGGGCGTACTGCTGTACGGGCCCCCCGGATGCGGCAAGACGCTCATCGCCAAGGCCGTCGCCAACTCGCTGGCCAAGAAGGTCGCCGAGGTGACCGGACAGGCCACGGGCAAGAGCTTCTTCCTCAACATCAAGGGTCCCGAGCTCCTCAACAAGTACGTCGGTGAGACCGAGCGGCAGATCCGCCTCGTCTTCCAGCGTGCTCGTGAGAAGGCCAGCGAGGGCACCCCCGTCATCGTCTTCTTCGACGAGATGGAGTCCCTGTTCCGCACCCGTGGATCGGGCGTCAGCTCGGACGTGGAGAACACCATCGTCCCGCAGCTGCTCGCCGAGATCGACGGCGTGGAGGGCCTGCAGAACGTGGTGGTGATCGGCGCCTCGAACCGCGAGGACATGATCGACCCCGCGATCCTGCGTCCCGGCCGTCTGGACGTGAAGATCAAGATCGAGCGTCCGGACGCCGAGGCGGCCAAGGACATCTTCGCCAAGTACCTCACCGAGCGCCTCCCGCTGCACTCCGACGACGTCGGCGAGCACGGCGGCAGCAAGACCACCACCGTCCAGAGCATGATCCAGACCGCCGTCGAGCACATGTACACCGAGTCCGAGGAGAACCGCTTCCTCGAGGTCACGTACGCCAACGGCGACAAGGAAGTCCTGTACTTCAAGGACTTCAACTCCGGCGCCATGATCGAGAACATCGTCGGTCGCGCCAAGAAGATGGCGATCAAGGACTTCCTAGAGCACAGCCAGAAGGGTCTGCGGGTCTCCCACCTGCTCCAGGCCTGCGTGGACGAGTTCAAGGAGAACGAGGACCTGCCGAACACCACGAACCCGGACGACTGGGCCCGAATCTCCGGAAAGAAGGGCGAACGGATCGTTTACATCCGGACACTCATCACCGGAAAGCAGGGCGCGGACACCGGACGCTCCATCGACACGGTGGCGAACACCGGTCAGTACCTGTAAAAGACAGGGTGGCTGCGGGTGCCCTCACTGGGTACCCGCAGCCGACTGTTTTCCAGGGCACAGCTGGAGCTGAGCAATGACGCAAATGATCTCCCCACCAGCGCAAAGGCGCTCTAGGCTCTTCGGTACCGCCGAGTCGCGCAGTGCGGGGACGGGCACCGCACACGCACCGGAGCGCCAGCGGTACTTGAGCTGCGTCCCCGACCGAGGACGCAGCCGGGCAAGGAGGGCCGCATGACCGTACGGCGAGTAATGGGCATCGAGACGGAGTACGGGATCTCCGTCCCCGGCCACCCCAACGCCAATGCCATGCTCACCTCGTCCCAGATCGTCAACGCCTACGCGGCGGCGATGCACCGGGCCCGGCGGGCCCGCTGGGACTTCGAGGAGGAGAACCCGCTGCGGGACGCGCGGGGCTTCGACCTCGCCCGCGAGGCCGCCGACTCCAGTCAGCTCACCGACGAGGACATCGGCCTCGCCAATGTGATCCTCACCAACGGGGCGCGGCTCTACGTCGACCACGCACACCCGGAGTACAGCTCCCCAGAGGTGACCAATCCGATGGACGCCGTCCTGTGGGACAAGGCCGGCGAGCGCATCATGGCGGAGGCCGCGGAGCGCGCGGCCCAGCTGCCCGGTGCCCAGCCGATCCACCTCTACAAGAACAACACCGACAACAAGGGCGCCTCGTACGGCACGCACGAGAACTATCTGATGAAGCGGGAGACCCCCTTCTCGGACATCGTGCGCCATCTCACGCCGTTCTTCGTCTCACGCCAGGTCGTCACCGGAGCGGGCCGCGTCGGTATCGGCCAGGACGGGCACGAGCACGGCTTCCAGCTCAGCCAGCGCGCCGACTACTTCGAGGTCGAGGTGGGCCTCGAAACCACTCTGAAGCGCCCGATCATCAACACGCGTGACGAGCCGCACGCGGACGCCGAGAAGTACCGCCGCCTGCATGTGATCATCGGCGACGCGAACCTCTCGGAGATCTCGACCTATCTCAAGCTCGGCACGACCGCCCTCGTCCTGTCGATGATCGAGGACGGCTTCATCGCCGTGGACCTCGCCGTGGACCAGCCGGTGCGCACGCTGCACCAGGTCTCGCACGACCCGACCCTCAAGCGCCTGATCACTCTCCGCAGCGGCCGGACACTCACCGCGGTCCAGCTGCAGATGGAGTACTTCGAACTGGCGCGCAAGTACGTCGAGGAGCGGTTCGGCGCGGACGCGGACGAGCAGACCAAGGACGTACTCACTCGTTGGGAGGACGTCCTGGGGCGCCTGGAGAGCGATCCCATGAGCCTGGCGGGCGAGCTGGACTGGGTGGCCAAGCGGGAACTCATGGAGGGCTACCGGCGCCGTGACAGCCTCGAATGGGATGCCGCACGGCTGCACCTGGTCGACCTCCAGTACGCCGACGTGCGCTCCGAGAAGGGCCTCTACAACCGTCTCGTGGCCCGCGGCAGGATGAAGCGCCTGCTGGACGAGACGGACGTGGAGCGGGCCCGGACGAAGCCGCCGGAGGACACACGCGCGTACTTCCGCGGGCGCTGCCTGGAGCAGTACGCGGACGACGTCGCGGCGGCCTCCTGGGACTCGGTGATCTTCGATCTGCCGGGCCGGGACTCGCTCCAGCGGGTCCCAACCCTCGAGCCGCTTCGCGGAACGCGTAATCACGTCAAGGAGCTCCTCGACCGCTGTCGTACGGCGGAAGACCTGGTCAGGGTCCTTTCGGGCGGCTGATCGGGCCGCCGAGGCCCTCGGGCCGATGCGGCAGGGCGAGGTGGAAAGAGGCGGCGTCCGGGAATCATCGAGGTGGCCCCCGGACGTTGTAGCAACTGCGGGGCCGATGTCGGACCCTGCTTGTAGGGTCTGATCAAGAACGTCGAACCGAGCGGGGTGAGGGTTATGGCGACCAAGGACACCGGCGGCGGACAGCAGAAGGCGACGCGCAACACCGAGGAGGTCGAGGAGACCGCGCAGGACGCGCAGGCATCCGAAGACCTCAAGGAGCGCCAGGAGAAGCTGTCGGACGATGTCGACTCCGTACTGGACGAGATCGACGACGTCCTCGAGGAGAACGCAGAGGACTTCGTGCGTTCCTTCGTTCAAAAGGGCGGAGAGTAACCCCGGTTGTCCGCCCCGGAGTCGGCCCGTTCCATCGGGTCGGCGCCGGGACGGATGACTGGCGTGGGTACGGGTATGGTCCGTGCACAGATTTGATGATCGGCTCGGCCGTCCCCGGCGGGCCGCCGCCTACGTGGAAGGACATCGCGTGGAAGCCAACCCTCGTAGCACCGGGCGTCTGCCGGCTGCCTTCCTGACGCCCGGCTCGTCCTCGTTCATGGACTTCCTGTCCGAACACCAGCCGGCCATTCTCCCGGGCAACCGGCAGCTGCCGCCCATGAAGGGCGTCATCGAGGCACCGCACGGGACCACGATCGTGGCCGCCACGTTCCCCGGCGGTGTCGTGCTCGCGGGTGACCGTCGGGCCACCATGGGCAACATGATCGCCCAGCGCGACATCGAGAAGGTCTTCCCGGCCGACGAGTACTCGGCGGTGGGCATCGCCGGTACGGCCGGTCTGGCCGTGGAGATGGTGAAGCTGTTCCAGCTGGAGCTGGAGCACTTCGAGAAGGTGGAGGGCGCCACGCTCTCCCTGGAGGGCAAGGCGAACCGCCTCTCCACGATGATCCGGTCCAACCTCGGCATGGCCATGCAGGGCCTGGCCGTGGTCCCGCTCTTCGCGGGGTACGACGTGGACCGCGAGAAGGGCCGCATCTTCTCGTACGACGTGACGGGCGGCCGCTCCGAGGAACACGGCTTCGCGGCCACGGGCTCCGGCTCGATCTTCGCCCGCGGCGCCATGAAGAAGCTCTACAGCAAGGACCTGACCGAAGACCAGGCCACGACGCTCGTCGTACAGGCGCTGTACGACGCGGCCGACGACGACTCGGCGACCGGTGGTCCCGATGTCGCCCGCCGGATCTACCCGATCGTCACCGTGATCACCGCAGACGGGTTCCGCCGCCTCACCGACGACGAGTCCTCCGAGATCGCCCGCTCGATCCTGGAGCGGCGCCTTGAGCAGCCCGACGGCCCGCGGGCCGCGCTGCTCTGACAGCGGACCTCTTGTCAAGGTGATCGAGTGACTTCCACAGAAAGGGACGGATAGCCGGTGTCGACGCCGTTCTATGTATCACCCCAGCAGGCCATGGCCGACCGGGCGGAATACGCCCGCAAGGGCATCGCCCGTGGCCGCAGCCTCGTCGTGCTGCAGTTCGCCGACGGCATCGTGTTCGTCGGCGAGAACCCGTCCCGTGCGCTGCACAAGTTCAGCGAGATCTATGACCGGATCGGTTTCGCTGCCGCAGGCAAATACAACGAATACGAGAACCTCCGGATCGGCGGCGTCCGTTACGCCGACCTCCGGGGCTACACCTACGACCGTGACGACGTGACCGCCCGCGGTCTCGCCAATGTCTACGCCCAGACGCTCGGCACGATCTTCTCCTCCGCGGCGGAGAAGCCGTACGAGGTGGAGCTGGTCGTCGCCGAGGTGGGGGAGACCCCAGAGGGCGACCAGATCTACCGCCTTCCGCACGACGGGTCGATCGTGGACGAGCACGGCTCGGTCGCGGTCGGCGGCAACGCCGAGCAGATCAGCACCTACCTGGACCAGCAGCACCAGGAGGGGATGTCGCTCGCCGAGGCGCTCAAGCTGGCCGTTCAGGCGCTGTCGCGCGACACGAACGGCACTGAGCGGGAGATTCCCGCGGAGCGGCTGGAGGTCGCGGTGCTCGACCGGACGCGGCCGCAACAGCGCAAGTTCAAGCGGATTACCGGCCGGCAGCTCGGTCGGCTGTTGGAGGAGGGTGGGGCGTCCACCGCCGCGGAGGCCGAGGACCCGGAGGATGAGGAGTGACCTCCTCGACCTAGTTGTCTCTTGTGTGCCCCCGGCCTTTCGCAGGCCGGGGGCACGTGGGTTTCCGGGGTGAGGGTCGGTTTTCTGCGTGTGGGTTGGTCTGGGCTGAGTGCGCAGTTCCCCGCGCCCCTTATGGGGCGCCTGGTGGGGCTGTGGAGCCTCGGATCACCAGGTGTACCGGGATGTCCTCGCCGATGGGCTCGCGGGCGTTCAGGACGGCCAGGAGGGCTTCCATGCCGCGTTCGCCGAAGAGGTCGGCGTTCAGGCGGACCGTCGTGAGCTCCGGGTCCAGGGCCGTGGCGAGGGCCAGGTCGTCGAGGCCGGTGACGGAGAGGTCGTCGGGGATGCGCAGGCCCAGGCGGCGGGCGGCCTTGTAGGCGCCTGCGGCCAGTTTGTCGTCGTCGCAGACCACGGCGGTGGGGCGGGGGCCGGGCGCGGCCAGGGCGGTCTCGGCCGCGGCCAGGGCGCCCTCGATGGAAATTGGGGCCGGGGCCGTGCGGAGCTCCGTGCCCGGGACCGCGGCCAGGCGCTCGGCGAGCTCGCGGGCGCGAATGTCGAAGGTCCAGGACGGGATGTCCGCCGCCAGGTGCAGGAAACGGCGGTGCCCCAGGCCCAGCAGATGCTCCGCGACCTGCCGCACGCCGTCGCGGATGTCGAGGTTGACCGTTGCCGCGCCCGTACTGCCCGCCGGATCGCTGTCGAGCATCACCAGGGGCAGCTGGTCGCCGCGGATCGCCGTCAGGGCGTCGGCGGCCATGGAGGAGGCGATGACGCCGTCCAGGGCGGCCTGTGCGGAAGCGAAGGGGTCCCGGGCCGGACCGATGCCCTCGGGGGAGGGGTAGAGCACCACTCCGAAGCCGTGCTCGGCGGCCACCCGGGCCGCGCCCGTGTAGACGCCGGCGAAGAACTCGGTCGTCAGGGCAGGCACCACCAGCAGGACCGTACGCGTGCTGCCCAGGCGCAGGTTGCGGGCCGCGAGGTTGGGCCGGTAGCCGAGTTCCCGCGCGGCCTCCCGTACGCGCTCCGCCGTCGGCTCGGAGACCCGCCCGCGCCACTTGTCGCCGAGCACCAGGGAGACGGCCGCCTGGGACACTCCCGCGGCCTGGGCGACGTCACGGCTCGTGGGGCGGGGGCTGCCTGCTGCCACCGGTGACCTGTCTTTCTGCTGGACTCGCGGACAGCGCACATGGTACGTATGACGAACGAAGTTATACGTAACACCTCCGAGGCCTCCGACGGCGCGGACGGGAAAACTCGGGCATTCTGGAGCCGAAAGGGGCGGGGCATGGCCACCGGTTATCTGGAGATCCTCCGAGCGAAACACGCCATGCGGCTGCTCGTCGGCACCCTGGTGGGCCGGCTGCCGAACGCGACCTCCGCGATCGCCATCGTGCTGTTCATCCGCGCCGAGGGCGGCAGCTACAGCCTCGCCGGAGCGCTCGCCGCGGTCTACGGAGTGGCCAACGCGGTGGGCCAGCCGCTGCTCGGCCGTCTGGTGGACCTCTACGGCCAGCCGCGGATCCAACTGCCCGCCGCGCTCGTCTCCGCCCTCGCCACCACCGTGTTCGCCCTCACCGGCACCGAGGTGCTTCCGCTCGCGTACGCCCTGATAGCCCTCGCCGGACTGTTCACGCCGCCCCTGGAGGGCGGTCTGCGGGCGCTGTGGCCCTCCGTCCTCCGTAAGGAGGACCAGGTGCACACGGCGTACGCGATGGACGCGGTGGCGCAGGAAGTCATGTTCACCGTCGGGCCGTTGCTCGTGACGCTGTGCGTGGCCCTGTGGTCCGCCCAGGCCGCGCTGATCATCCTCAACGTCATCGGCGTGCTGGGCGCGCTCTCCGTGGTCGTCTCACGGCCCTCGCGCGCGTGGCGTTCGGCGCCGCGCGAGGCGCACTGGCTCGGCGCGCTGCGCTCGTCCGGACTCATCGCCCTGCTCGGCGCGTTCCTTTTTGTCGGAATGGCGCTCGGTGCCATCACGGTCGCGAGCGTGTCCTACGCGGACGACCACGGCGGCGACGCGACGTACGGCTGGCTGATGTCCGCCATCGGGCTCGGCGCGCTCGTCGGGGGCACGGTCTACGGGGCGCGGCAGTGGGGCGGCGCGCCGGAGCGGCGACTGCGCGTGCTCGTCGCCCTTCTGGCGGTCTGTTATCTGCCGCTGATGCTCATGCCGGGTGTGGTCGCCATGACGGCGCTGATGGCCCTTGCCGGAGTCTTCCTCGCACCCTGTATCGCCTGCGCGTTCATCCTCGTCGACCGGCACGCGCCGAGGGGCACGGTCACCGAGGCGTTCTCCTGGCTTGTGACGACGTTCACCGTGGGAGCGTCCGTCGGGACGGGCCTCGCGGGACCGGTCATCGAGTGGGGCGGAGCCGTCCGGGGCTTCGCCGTATCGGCTGTCGCCGGAGGCGCCGCGCTGCTCGTTCTGCTGGCCACGGGGCGGGTCCTCGCAGCTACGGGCGGGGGCACGGTGGTCGGGGGCGGTTCGGAAAATGATCGAAACGGTGCCCCCGAACCCCGTTTCAGCACAGGCCATCAGGCGTAATGTTCAGTCATGGACCGCCGCATTTTCGGGCTGGAGAACGAGTACGGCGTCACGTGTACGTTCAGGGGACAGCGACGCCTGTCTCCCGACGAGGTGGCGCGGTACCTCTTCCGCCGTGTCGTGTCATGGGGCCGCAGCAGCAATGTCTTTCTGCGAAACGGCGCCCGCCTCTATCTCGACGTGGGATCACATCCGGAATACGCGACACCCGAATGTGACAACGTGACGGAACTGGTCACCCACGACAAGGCCGGCGAGCGCATTCTGGAAGGACTCCTGGTAGACGCCGAACGACGCCTGCACGAGGAAGGAATCGCGGGCGACGTCTACCTCTTCAAGAACAACACCGACTCGGCGGGCAACTCCTACGGCTGCCACGAGAACTATCTGGTGGCCCGTCACGGGGAGTTCTCCCGGCTCGCGGACATCCTCATTCCGTTCCTCGTCACGAGGCAGCTTCTCTGCGGTGCCGGCAAGGTGCTGCAGACCCCGCGTGGTGCCGTGTACTGCGTCAGCCAGCGGGCCGAGCACATCTGGGAGGGTGTCTCCTCGGCGACGACCCGCTCCCGGCCGATCATCAACACCCGGGACGAACCGCACGCGGACGCCGAGCGCTACCGCCGGCTGCACGTCATCGTCGGCGACTCGAACATGTCCGAGACGACCATGCTCCTCAAGGTCGGCGCCACCGACCTCGTGCTGCGCATGATCGAGGCGGGCACCGTGATGCGCGACCTGACCCTGGAGAACCCGATCCGGGCCATCCGCGAGGTCAGCCACGACATCACGGGCCGCCGCAAGGTGCGCCTGGCCAGCGGCCGCGAGGCCTCGGCTCTTGAGGTGCAGCGCGAGTACTACGAGAAGGCAGTGGACTTCGTCGAGCGCCGCGGTATCCGTACCGGCGTCGTCGACCAGGTCCTGGAGCTGTGGGGCCGCACGCTCGACTCGATCGAGTCCGAGGACCTCGACCGGATCGGTACCGAAATCGACTGGGTGATGAAGTACAAGCTCATCGAGCGGTACCGCGCCAAGCACAACATGACGATGTCGCACCCGCGTGTCGCTCAGATAGACCTCGCCTACCACGACATCCACCGTCGCCGAGGTCTCTACTACCTGCTGGAGAAGCGGGGCCAAGCCGCCCGGATCTGCAACGACTTGAAGATCTTCGAGGGCAAGTCCGTACCGCCGCAGACCACTAGGGCCCGGCTGCGCGGCGACTTCATCCGGCGCGCCCAGGAACAGCGTCGTGATTTCACCGTCGACTGGGTCCACCTGAAGCTCAACGACCAGGCACAGCGCACCGTGTTGTGCAAGGACCCGTTCCGTTCCGTCGACGACCGGGTGGAGAAGCTCATCGCCGGAATGTGAGTCAGGACGCGTCCGGGAGTGTTTCCGGAACGCAACGCGGGGCGCCGTACGTTTTCCGTACGGCGCCCTTCTCACGTCGTAGAGTTGCGCGCACGCCATCAACCAAGATCGACCGATACGAGGCCCCCACCGTGCGCCGACGCTCACTTCTTCTCGCCGTCCCCGCTGGACTGGTCACTCTCGCCGGATGCGGGGACGACGACAAGTCGGACAAGGCCAAGCCCAGCGACAGCCCGTCCCCATCGGCTTCGCCCTCGGCCTCGGCGCCCCCGCCGCCGAAGATCGTCGACGGACCGCTGCCGGGCATCACCGGCGGTGAGAAGTTCGGTGAGAAGCCCACCGTCGCCAAGGGCAGCGGTGACCCCTCGAAGGACCTCGCGGTCGAGACGGTCATCGTGGGCACCGGCCGGACGGTCGCGGAGAACGACTTCGTCCAGGCCCACTACCTGGGCCAGATCTGGTCCTCGGCGAAGGTCTTCGACAACTCCTTCGACCGCAAGACGCCGCTCGTCATCCAGCTCGCCCAGGGCCAGATCATCGACGGCTGGCGCTATGCCCTCGCGGGCAAGAAGGTCGGCAGCCGCGTCGAGATGGCTGTGCCCCCGACCTGGGGTTACGGCACGTCCGGCAACGCGCAGGCGGGCATCAAGGGCACCGACACGCTGGTCTTCGTGGTCGATATCCAGCAGGCGTTCAACGGCAAGAGCTCGGCCAAGGGTACGGCCGTCGCGCAGGACAACATCGACCTGCCGAAGGTCGGCACCAACACCGACGGCAAGGCCCCCTCCATCGAGGTGCCGAAGAAGGCCGCGCCGAAGAAGCTCGTCGCGAACTACATCCTGGAGGGTGACGGGGACGAGGTCGCCGAGAGTGACAGCCTCCTCGTGCAGTACAAGGGCGTGCTGTGGGCGGACGGCAAGGAGTTCGACTCCTCGTACAGCCGCGGGCAGCTCACGTCGTTCCCGCTCGCACAGGTCGTGAAGGGCTGGGCGCAGGGCCTGACCGGCAAGAAGGTCGGCAGCCGGGTCCTCATCGTGATTCCGCCGGCGCTCGGCTACGGGGACAGCCCGCCGCAGGGCAGCAGCATCAAGAAGGACTCGGTGCTCGTCTTCTCCGTCGACATCCTCGCGAAGATGTAGTCCCTTCGGGAATGCAAGACTGTCCGCGTTGCCTTGTCACACCGAGGCGTCGCAAACACGTGCCGCAAACCAAGCAGGAGCCAGAAACGTGAGCATCGAGAAGCCCGAGATCGACTTCCCGGGCGGCGAGCCCCCGGCGGACCTCGAGATCAAGGACATCTGGGAGGGCGACGGGGCGGTGGCCAAGGCCGGCGACTTCGTCAAGGTCCACTACGTGGGCGTGGCCTTCTCCACCGGCGAGGAGTTCGACGCCTCCTGGAACCGCGGTACGCCGCTCCAGTTCCAGCTGGGCGTCGGCCAGGTCATCGCGGGCTGGGACCAGGGCGTACAGGGCATGAAGGTCGGCGGCCGCCGTCAGCTGACCATCCCCTCGCACCTCGCATACGGCGAGCGGGGCGCCGGTGGCGGCCGTATCGCGCCCGGCGAGGCACTGATCTTCGTCTGCGACCTGGTCGGCGTCTGAGCCCTCGCGGAGGACCGGCCGGGGGAGACCGGCGGCCCGGTCGCCACGAGAGCCCGAGCACGACCCGAGCACGATCCGATCACCACGAGGGCCGGACGACGGTCCGGTGATCACGAAGGTCTGATCATGGTCCGATCTTCGTACGCCGTGTGATCGCGGTCCGACCGGACCCGATCACCTGGGGCCCATGCCAGTCCGGGCATGGGCCCTCGGCTTTTGCCACGACACCCCGGGGCGGTACGGTCATCGGTCGGAAGCACCATAGGGAAGGGCATCGATGGCCATTGCCAAGGCAGAGCGGCTGATGAACCTGGCGCTGTGTCTGCTCGGGACCCGGCGGCCGCTCAGCAAGCGCGAGCTCCGCGAGTCCATCGAGGCCTATCTGGAGGCGAGCTCGGACGACTCCTTCAACCGGATGTTCGAGCGCGACAAGGACGATCTGCGCGAACTCGGTCTGGTCATCGAGACGGTGGAGAACCTCGACGGCGAAGTCGGCTATCTGGCCCGCCGCGACAGCAACCGGCTGCCTCCCATCACCCTCGACGCCGAGGAGGCCGCGGCCCTCGGCCTCGCCGCCAAGGTCTGGCAGCAGGCCCGCCTCGCGGGCGCGGCGAGCGGCGCCCTGCAGAAACTGCGCGCCGCGGGCCTCCCCGAGGACGTCGATCCGTACGAGTCCCATGGCGCCCTCGAACCCCGCATCCCCGTGCACGAGGCCGCCTTCGAGCCCCTGATGCTCGCCTGCCGCGACCGGCGGCCCGTCGCCTTCGACTACCGCAAGGCGACCGCGGCCCGACCCGAGCCCCGCCTCGTCGAGCCGTGGGCCCTGGAGTGCTGGCGCGGTCACTGGTACCTGGCCGGCTGGGACCGCGACCGGGGCGCCGAGCGGGTCTTCCGGCTGTCCAGGATCACCGGCAAGGTCCGTACGCGCGGCGGAAAGTACACGGCCCAGGTGCCCGACGTGGTCACCGTGCGTGAGACCGTCGCGAGCTGGGCGGGGGACATCGCCGACCGCTCCGCGCTGATCCGGCTGCGGTCGGGCTCGGGGTACCCGCTGCGCGCGAAGGCCGCCTCCGTACGGGAACTCGGCGACGGGTGGGACGAGTTGGAGATTCCGTACGGGCACGGCCTGGATGCCTGGCTCGTCGAGTTCGGGCCCGACGTGGTCGTCCTGGAACCCGCCGAGCTGCGGGCCGACGTCGTCGACCGGCTGCGCGCCGTGGCCAAGGGCTGAGGGGGAACGTAAGAAAGTGGCAGGAAAACCGGCCAAGCCCACGAACGCGCTCGACCAGACCCGGCGGATGCTCTCCCTGGTGACATATCTGCGTGAGCGGCCCGGCGCCCGTGTCGAGGATGTCGCGCGGGCCTTCGGGATCACCGAGGACGAGCTGATCTCCGACCTCGACGTGCTGCCGCTGTGCGGGACCAGCTTCCGCGGGGGCGATCTGCTCGACATCGACACCGACGGCGACCGGATCTGGTGGCACAACCCCGACGACGTCGCCGAGCCGCTGCGGATCGCAGCCGACGAGGCGACCGCGCTGCTGGTGGCCGCACGGGCCGTGTCGACCCTGCCCGGACTGCGTGAGGGCGACCGGCAGGCGCTGCTGCGGGCCACCGCGAAGGTGGAGGCCGCCTCCGGGGAGGCCGCGGGGGCCAGCGCCCGGCTGTCGGTCACCTTCGAGTCCGAGGGCGGGGTCTTCGCCGACGTCGACCGGGCGATCTCCGAGCGCCGCCGGCTGTGGATCCGCTACTACTCGCCCTCGCGGGACGAGCTCACCGAGCGGGAGATCGACCCGATCCGCCTGGTCAGCGTCGGGCACACGTACGTGGAGGCGTGGTGCCGCCGCTCCGAGGCACGGCGCACCTTCCGGCTCGACCGGGTCGCCGAGATCAAGATCCTCGACGAGGCGTCCGCGCCGCCCGAGGTCGAGCTGCGTGACCTCTCCGAGGGCCTTGTGCAGCCGGCCGCGGAGGATCCCGAGGTGGTCGTGGAGGTCGGCCCCGGCGGGCGCTGGGTCGCCGAGTACTACCCGCACGACAGCGCCGAGGAGCTCCCCGACGGCGGCCTGCGCATCACCCTGCGCGCCCCCGACCCGGCGTCGCTGCGCCGGCTCGCGCTGCGGCTCGGCAGGGAAGGCCGGATCGTGTCGCCGACGGAGGTCGCGGACAGCGCCCGGCAGGCGGCCCGTGAGGCCCTCGCGGCGTACGACGGACCGCTGGGCGCCGGTGACACGGGGGACCGACCGCAGGACGTTCCCGGTACGCCTCGCGACGGTGGCCCTGGTGCCCCTCGCGGCGGTGCCCCAGGTGCTCCGCTCGACGGCGGCGGGGGAGCGCAGCGCCCGGACGACGGGCCGCACGGAGTTCATGACGGGCTGTACGGCAGGCAGGAGCAAGGGCTTTGAGCGGGTCGGCGATGTCTGGTATCAGTGAAATGTCCGTTGCGTCCGCGTTCTCGGGGATGACAAGGGTGGATCCCGTGGTGTTCAAGGCCGCGTGTCCCGACTGCCGGGCCGGTTTCGAACTCTCCGCGAACGCTCTGCGCCTGGTCATCGGCGCCACACATCGGACCACTTTCTACTCCTTCACCTGCCCGGAGTGCGGCGCCGCGGTACGCAAGCCGGCCGGGGAGCGCATCGTCGAACTCCTCACCGGCGGAGGGGTCCGGGCCCTGCGTCTGCACGCGACGGTCCAGGGGGCTTAGGGTCGAGCCATGTTCTGGCCGATGTTCGCGATCGCTGTGGGTTTCCTGGGAATCTCCGTCCTCGGCGTGCTCGCCGTCCGTGTCTTCCTCGAAGCGGAGCGTCTGGGCAGGCAGGTCACCGAGTCCGCACGCAGGATCAGCCGCGCGGCCGAGGATCTGGAACACGCGTCCGCCGGTGCGGCTCGTGCCGCGGACGCCCTCTGAGCCTTCCTGTCCATGCGCTTTGAGTCACTCCGACCTGTCTGGTTCGCAGGATCGGCAGGTACGCTGCTGGTCGCGGCCCGGAGAGCGAGGCGCCGACCGCAAACTGGGAGTACGCACAGGGATTGCCCCGCGTTTACCCCTGAGCGTTACGATCGCTGCCAGCACGACTGTCGGACAGACGTCCGACCGGTCGGGCAGCAACCCAACCACGCCGCCTCGGTGAGAAGGTAAAAGCTTATGTTCGGAAGGCTCGGCGCTCCCGAGATCATTCTCATCCTCGTCGTCATCATCCTGCTGTTCGGCGCGAAGAAGCTTCCGGACATGGCCCGCTCGCTGGGCAAGTCCGCCCGCATCCTCAAGAGCGAGGCCAAGGCGATGAAGACCGAGGGCAAGGACGACAGCGCCGCCCCGGCAGCCCCGCCGCACGACGACCAGTCCCAGGTCCAGCGCACCATCCAGGCCGCACCCGGTGACGTGACCAGCTCGCGCCCGGTCACCGAGCCGACGGACACGACCAAGCGCTGACGCAGGGCCGGTGACCGCCGGCCCCCTGCACGAGATGGGAACGTGGGTTGCTCAAGTCTGCCCGCAAGAACGAGGAGAAGGATCCGGAGGGGCGGATGCCCCTCGCGGAGCACCTTCGTGAGCTCCGCAACCGGCTCGCGAAGGCGATGCTGGCCATCGTCGCCGTCACGATCGTCGCCGCCTTCTTCTACAACGACATCATCAACTTCTTCACGGAGCCGATCCTCGACTCGGTGGGCTGTGCGAAGTCCTTCGAGGAGCTGGCGAAGCAGCCCGAGGACACCACCTGCGCGCAGATCACGATCAATGGTCTGCTCACGCCGTTCACCCTGGCGTTGAAGGTGTCCCTGATGGCGGGCGTCGTCTTCGCCTCGCCGATCTGGCTCTACCAGCTCTGGGCCTTCGTCGCGCCCGGCCTGCACAAGAGCGAGAAGAAGTACGCCTACGCGTTTGTCGCGTCGGGCGTTCCGCTCTTCCTCGGCGGCGGATTCTTCGCGTACAAGGTGCTGCCCACCACCGCGAAGGTGCTTATCGAGTTCACGCCGTTCGGCGTCGACAACCTGCTGCCGCTGGACGATCTGCTCGACCTCGTCACGCGCATGGTGCTCGTCTTCGGTCTCTCCTTCGAGCTGCCGCTGCTCCTGGTGATGCTCAACATGACCGGAATCATCTCCGGCAAGCGCATGTCCGGCTGGTGGCGCGGCATGATCATGGGCATCACGGTGTTCGCGGCGGTCGCCACGCCCAGCACGGACCCGCTGACGATGCTGGCACTCGCCGGGCCGATCTGGATCCTGTACTTCGTGGCCACCGCCTTCTCGCTGCTGAACGACCGCCGCAGGGCCCGTCGTGAGGCCGAGGGGCCGGACGACGACGAGGCCTCGGAGCTCGACCTCACACCCGAGGACATCGGCGAGATCGAGTCCGTGTCGGCGAACCGCGCGCTCCCGGCGCAGGCGGACCCCGAGCACGACCGGATCAACGGCTACGACGACGTGACCTGACGTCGCCGGACGACCCTGCCGGACGACGTTGTAGGGTCCGTGGCCGTGACCAGCGAGATCACCCTCTTCGTCAATCCCACCGCGGGACGCGGCCGGGGCGCCCGCGCGGCGCAGCCGGCCGCTTCCGCGTTGCGGGCGGCAGGCTTCTCCGTACGCACGGTCCTCGGGGAGAACGCAGCGGACGCCCTCACGCGCGCGCGTGCCGCCGTCGAGGCCGGCACGGGCGCCCTGGTGGCCGTCGGCGGCGACGGCATGGCGAACCTCGCCCTCCAAGTCGTCGCCGGGACCCGTACGCCGCTGGGCCTGGTCGCCGTCGGTACCGGGAACGACTTCGCGCGGGCCCTCGGACTTCCCGTGCGCGACCCCGCCGCCGCGGGACGGGTGGTCGCCGAGGCGCTCAAGGGGGCACGGCTGCGCGACATCGACCTGGGGCGCGTCGGCGGTACCTGGTTCGGGACCGTCCTCGCCTCCGGCTTCGACTCGCGCGTCAACGACCGCGGCAACCGCATGAGATGGCCCACCGGCCGCTTCACGTACGACCTCGCGATGCTCGCCGAACTCGCCGCCTTCAAGCCCTTCCCGTTCCGGATCACCCTGGACGACGGCGAGGTCCGCGAGATCGAGGCGACGCTGGTGGCCGTCGGCAACGGCTCCTCGTACGGGGGCGGGATGAAGATCTGCGCGGGCGCCGATCTCACGGACGGGCTCTTCGACGTCACCGTGGTCGGGGACTGCAGCCGCAGGTCGCTGCTCCGGGTCTTCCCGCAGGTCTACAAGGGGACACATCTCGGCCACCCCAAGATCACCGTGCATCGTGCGGCGAAGATCGAACTGGCTGCTGAGGGGATCACCGGATACGCCGACGGGGAGCCGCTCGGGCCGCTGCCGCTGACCGCGGAATGCATACGGGGCGCGGTGCGGGTCGCGGGGCCCTGAGCAGCGGAACGCGGCCCTGCGGGGACTTGCTGAGCTGGTCGGACGCCGGATCCACAGGCTCCGATCGGATAATGATCGTCCTGTTGTCAGTGGTGGCCGGTAGTCTCGAATGCACGATGACAGAGGATCTCTCACCGGCCGAGCGGTACGCGGCAGCCCGTAAGCGTGCTGTCGAGCAGGCCACCGCGCTCGCGGACTTCCGCGAGATGTACGACTTCGGCCTCGACCCCTTCCAGATCGAGGCCTGCCGGGCCCTCGAAGCGGGCAAGGGTGTTCTCGTGGCCGCGCCCACCGGCTCGGGCAAGACGATCGTCGGCGAGTTCGCCGTCCATCTCGCCCTCCAGCAGGGCAAGAAGTGCTTCTACACCACGCCCATCAAGGCACTGTCGAACCAGAAGTACGCCGACCTGTGCCGTCGTTACGGCGCGGACAAGGTGGGCCTGCTGACCGGCGACAACAGCGTCAACTCCGAGGCACCGGTGGTCGTGATGACCACCGAGGTCCTCCGGAACATGCTGTACGCGGGCTCGCAGACCCTCCTCGGCCTCGGGTACGTCGTCATGGACGAGGTGCACTACCTCTCCGACCGCTTCCGCGGCGCCGTCTGGGAGGAAGTGATCATCCACCTCCCCGAGTCGGTGACCCTGGTGTCACTGTCGGCGACGGTGTCGAACGCGGAGGAGTTCGGCGACTGGCTGGACACCGTCCGCGGCGACACCGAGGTGATCGTCTCCGAGCACCGGCCCGTGCCGCTCTTCCAGCACGTACTCGCCGGGCGCCGGATGTACGACCTCTTCGAGGAGGGCGAGGGCCACAAGAAGGCCGTCAACCCCGACCTCACGCGCCTGGCGCGCATGGAGGCCAGCCGTCCGTCGTACCAGGACCGCAAGCGGGGCCGCGCCATGCGCGACGCCGACCGGGAGCGCGAGCGGCGGCAGCGGTCCCGCGTGTGGACGCCGGGGCGGCCCGAGGTCATCGAGCGGCTCGACTCCGAAGGGCTGCTGCCCGCCATCACGTTCATCTTCAGCCGCGCCGCCTGCGAGGCCGCCGTCCAGCAGTGCATGTACGCGGGTCTGCGGCTGAACGACGAGGAGGCCCGGGAGAAGGTCCGCGCCCTCGTCGAGGAGCGCACGGCCTCCATCCCGACCGAGGACCTCCACGTCCTCGGCTACTACGAGTGGCTGGAAGGCCTGGAGCGCGGCATCGCGGCCCACCACGCGGGCATGCTGCCGACGTTCAAGGAAGTCGTCGAGGAACTCTTCGTACGCGGCCTGGTGAAGGCCGTGTTCGCCACCGAGACCCTCGCGCTCGGCATCAACATGCCCGCCCGCTCGGTGGTGTTGGAGAAGCTCGTCAAGTGGAACGGCGAGCAGCACGCCGACATCACCCCCGGCGAGTACACCCAGCTCACCGGCCGGGCCGGCCGCCGCGGCATCGACGTCGAGGGCCACGCCGTCGTGCTGTGGCAGCGCGGAATCAACCCCGACCACCTCGCGGGACTCGCCGGCACGCGCACGTACCCGCTGCGCTCCAGCTTCAAGCCGTCGTACAACATGGCGGTGAACCTCGTCGAGCAGTTCGGGCGGCACCGCTCGCGCGAGCTCCTTGAGACGTCCTTCGCACAGTTCCAGGCCGACAAGTCGGTCGTCGGGATCTCCCGCCAGGTGCAGCGCAACGAAGAGGGCCTTGAGGGCTACAAGGAGTCCATGACCTGCCACCTCGGAGACTTCGAGGAGTACGCGCGACTGCGCCGCGACCTCAAGGACCGCGAGACCGAGCTGGCCAAGCAGGGCGCGTCGCAGCGGCGCGCCGAGGCGGCCGTCTCCCTGGAGAAGCTCAAGCCGGGTGACGTCATCCACGTCCCGACCGGCAAGTTCGCGGGACTCGCACTCGTCCTCGACCCGGGGCTGCCCGCCGGGCGGTCCAACGGACACCGGGGCTTCGAGCACCACGACGGGCCGCGCCCTCTCGTGCTCACGGCCGAGCGCCAGGTCAAGCGGCTCAACACGACCGACTTCCCGGTGCCCGTCGAGGCGCTGGAGCGGATGCGCATCCCGAAGTCGTTCAACGCGCGCTCGCCGCAGTCGCGCCGTGACCTCGCCTCGGCGCTGCGCACCAAGGCCGGACACATCGTGCCCGAGCGGCACCGCAAGCGCCGCGCCGAGGCCGCCGACGACCGCGAGATCGCCCAGCTGCGCACGGCGATCCGGGCCCATCCCTGCCACGGATGCACCGACCGCGAGGACCACGCCCGCTGGGCCGAGCGCTACCACCGACTGCGGCGCGACACCGCCCAGTTGGAGAACCGCATCGAGGGCCGGACGAACACCATCGCCCGCACCTTCGACCGCATCGTCGCGCTCCTGACCGAGCTGGACTATCTGCGCGGCGACGAGGTCACCGAACACGGCAAGCGGCTCGCCCGGTTGTACGGCGAGATGGACCTGCTCTCCAGCGAATGCCTGCGCGAAGGGGTCTGGGAGGGCCTCGGCCCGGCCGAACTGGCCGCGTGCGTCTCGGCGTTGGTGTACGAGTCCAGGGTCGGCGACGACGCGATGGCGCCGAAGCTGCCGTCGGGCAGGGCGAAGGCCGCGCTCGGCGAGATGGTCCGCATCTGGGGCCGGCTCGACGCCCTGGAGGAGGACTTCCGCATCACCCAGACCGAGGGCGTCGGCCAGCGCGAGCCCGATCTGGGCTTCGCTTGGGCGGCGTACGAGTGGGCGTCCGGCAAGGGCCTCGACGAGGTGCTGCGCGAGGCGGAGATGCCCGCCGGTGACTTCGTCCGCTGGTGCAAGCAGGTCATCGACGTGCTGGGCCAGATCTCCGCGGCAGCGCCGGTCTCGTCCGGGGCGAGTTCGACTGTGGCGAAGAACGCGCGCAAGGCCGTTGATCAGTTGCTGCGGGGAGTGGTGGCGTACTCGTCGGTGGGGTGAGTCGGTGGGGCGGTGCGTCGGTGGGCGCGGGGCGGCGGGGCCGACCGTGTGTGCGGGGCGGGGCCGCCTGAGGGGGGCGGGTTGGCCGACGTGATTCGTCGGCTGCCTTGGGCGCGACAGCGAGATGGGCGGCGCCTGGCCTCTTCGGGGGCGTCTCGCGGGCCTTGGAGGGCTCGGAGGCCTTGTGGGGAGGGCTGGGGCGGTCGGCGCGCTTGGCAGGCGGCGGTTGGGGCGCCGGGGCGGACTCTGGCGGGCGTGCGGGGCACGGCTTGTGCGGCTCGTACGGCGCCCGTGCTTGGGCACGACCGGGCGGGCGTTGGCAACTGGCGGTTCAGGATCACCGCCCTGGGCCGAACCGCTGCCGTCGGGCGCGCGCCGGGCCGCTGGCCTCGGGCGCGCCGGAGAGGCCGCCGGAGCCCTCACAGGCACGGCGTTCCCGTGGTTCTCCCGCGGGGCTCCAGTGGATCTCCCGGCGGGCTACCCGGCGTCGGTGGAGGCTTCGCTCAGGAACGGCTGAGGAGTTGCCATGCGCTTCCGAGTACTGGGTCCTGTCTGCCTCGAACCCCGCACACCGTCCGCGCCCAAACAGAGGGCGGTGCTCGCGACCCTGCTGGTGCGTGCCGGAGCCGTCGTGCCCGCCGGTGCCCTCTTCGACGAACTGTGGCCGGACGGGCCGCCCCGCACCGCCGCGACGACCTTGCAGGTGTACGTGTCCCATCTGCGCAAGGCCCTCACTCAAGGGGGCCACGGCCGGGGCCCGTTGGAGACCCGGCCGCCCGGATATCTGCTCCGGGTCGAGTCCGGCGAACTGGATCTGCGCCGGTTCGAGGAGCTGCTCTCGCGCGGCCGGGCCGCCTTCGGGGCCTGCGACTTCGCGGCTGCCTCAGGGGCGTTGACGGAAGCCCTCGCCCTGTGGCGCGGGCCCGCGCTGTCCGGCGTCCCGCAGGGTGAGGTGCTGACGGCGGCGGCCGTACGGCTCGACGAACTGCGCTTCGAAGCACTGGAGTTGCGGATCGAGGCGGACCTGCGGCTCGGCCGCCATCACGAGGTGACGGGCGAGCTGATGGAGCTGGCCCGCGCCCATCCGCTGCGCGAGCAGCTGCACTGCCAGTTGATGGAGGCGCTGCGCCGGGCGGGCCGGACCACGGACGCGCTGCGCGCCTACCGTGCCGTACATCGGTCGCTGCACGACGAGTTGGGCGTCACACCCGGGCCGGCGCTGATGCGGCTGCACGCACGTGTGCTGAGCGCGCACGCGTCCGAGCCGGTCACCGCCGCCGGTGCCGCCGCCCCTAGCGGCCGGCTCCGCGCAGGTTCCAGGCGAGCCAGCGGCGGACCGCTCCCGGATGTCCGGGCGAGCCGTGCACATCGTCGATCACCTTGACGCGTACGTCGGGCACGGCGGTTCGCATGAGGTCCGCGTCGCGGGGCGGGATGATCTCGTCCCGAGTGCTCGTCACACAGCGGACCGCCGCGCCGATCGCGCGCAGTTGATCCTCGGTGAGGGCGAACTCCTGGAGCTGTGAACGGAGTTCGGACTCGTCCCGGGCGCCGGTCAGCCGTCGCAGGGTGTCCCTGGTGATGCCCGGGACCCGCTCCCACCACGTCGCGTCGGTGAAGAAACCGGCGACCGGCGGGCCGACCGTCAGGACCCGGCGGACGCGCGGGTCCTCGGCGGCGGCCCGCAGAGCCATGTGCCCGCCGAAGCTGAGGAAGAGGAGGGTGGCGGCATCGGTGCGTGTCCTGGGGGACAGGTGATCCAGGAGCCAGGGGATCAGCCGCCAGGAGTCGGGCGTGTAGCGCTGGGTGTTCTCGCCCACGCCCGGGAGTTCGGCGACCACGGCCGCGTAACCGAGCTTGGTGAGCCGCGGCAGCAGCGGGGCCCACTGCTCCTTGACGCTGACAATGCCGCCCATCATGAGGAGAAGCGGACGGTGGGAGCGGCGGTGCGTGTCCAGGCCCGCCGCCCATGCGTGCAACGTGCCGTCCGGGTACGGGAGTTCGAGGCGCTCGATGCCGCCGTGCGTCCGCCGCCAGGTGTCGAAGGTGGAGACGGCCGTCTGCTGTGCGTGGCGTCGGGGATCGTCGTACGGGTAGGGGAAACGGGCCAAGGTGTAGTGGCGGCAGGCCGCCAACAGGCGCCCACGGTCCGCCAGTTCGTCGCCGCGCAGCAGCCAGACGCGGGTCCAGGAGTCGGCCGCGTCGGGGGCGTCGGTGCTGATACGGGCGAGGATGTGGGCCGTTTCGCGGGCGCCCATGCCCTGATTGCGGGCGTGGAGGCGGGCGAACTCCTTCAGTTCGCTCAGGTGGTCGAGCGGCGCCCGGCGAACACCCTGCTGTTCGCGCGGCCGGTCGAAGTGGTCGACAGGCGCGACGTGGTCGGTGGGGTGGCGGTCGGGCATGCGATGTCCTTCCGGCGAGAGGTTTCAGAGGTGTTCCAGCGCGAAGCCCGCTTTGATCCACTTGCTCGACTCGACGGCCACGGCCAGGGCCTTCTGACCGCTCGTCATTTCCAGTAGCAGGCGTTCCAGTTGGAGGAACGGCAGGGCGTTGCCGTTGTTGCCGGTGTCGGCGACGCAGGAGATCTCGCGGGCCTCGGGCACGCCCAGTTGTTCGGTGATCAGGCGGGTCATGCGTCCGGACAGCTGCGGGGGCAGCAGGAAGTCGAGGTCCCCGGCCGCCCAGCCCAGGCTGTCGAGCAGCTCCCAGAGGATCTCCACGGCCATCGTCGGTACGGACTCCTCGATGGCCTTGTAGTCCTCGATGAGCGCCTGACGCGGTTCGTCGCGGTCGGCGAGGCCGAACCAGTCGATGATCTGGCCCGGCTCACGCCCCAGACCCGTACAGCGGTTGAGGACCCGGCGCAGCGCCACGGCCCTGTCGCCCGGCCGCGAACTGAGGACGGCGGCCCCCGCGCCGTCGCCGAACAGCACGCAGTTCACCAGGTCCCCCGGAGCCGCCTCCGAGAGGTCGCGACGCAGGTCCAGATGCTTGGTGCAGACGTCGCCGCCGATCGCCAGACCGGTCGTGAACTCACCGCCGCCTATGAGGTGCCGGGCGACGGACAGCGCCTGGATCGCGCCCGCGCAGCCCGACTGCAGCTGGTAGGTGGGCAGTTGGTCGAGGCCGAGCTGGTCGGCAACCTGGTTGACCGTGGCCGGCATCAGATGGTCCGGCGTCGCGGTGCCCAGGACCAGGAACTCCACCTCCGCCGGGTCCGTTCCGGCGTTCTCCAGTGCGTTCGCCGCCGCGTCGGCGCACAGGTCCGCCAGGGTCCAGCGGATGTCGCCGCTCGTCAGATCGCGGGCGAAGTGCCGGGTGCGGGTGCCGATGAAGACGTCGATCCACTCCTCGCTCACCCCCAGGGCGGCGGCGAGCGCGGTGTTGTCGACGGGCTCACCGGGCAGCGCCGATCCGGCGGACATGACGTGGACGGAAGGGATGGAAGGGATGGAATGGGCGGAAGGGATGGAAGCGCCGGGACTTGGACTGGTCATGAGGACGTCTCCTGCCGCAGGTAGCCGATGAGCTCGCCGAGGGAGGTGAGCCGGGGGAGCAGGTCCTGGACCGGGAGCGCGCCCACCGCGGGCAGGCGCTCGGTCAGGCGCTCCTTGAGCTCGACCAGGGCGACGGAGTCGAGACCGAGGTCGTCGTGGAAGCGGGAGCCGTGCGTGAGGGCGGTGGGGTCGTAGCCGCCGAGGGCGGCGACGGTTTCGTACACCGCGGTGGCTACGGGGTCCTGGGGCGGAGTCCCGGGGCCCTGGGGTGGGGTCGCGGTCGCCGGCGCGGCTTCTGTGGACGCCGGGTCCGCCTCCGGTGCCTGCGGCTTCTCCCGTACGGCGACGGGGGCGCCCGGCGTCTCCGTACGTGTCGGCCCTCCCGTGTGCCAGAAGCGGCTGTCCGTGGCGAAGGCGTACGGGACCAGGCGTGCCGGGGTGCGGTCCCGGCCGGGATGGGCCGCCGCCGTCCAGTCGATGTCGATGCCTGCCCGGTAGAGCGCGGCCACGGTTTCGGCGAGGGCACGGCCGCCCGCGTCGGAGTCGGGGAGCGGGTGCAGGGCGACCGGACCGGCGGGCCGGTCGGCGGACCTGTCGTCGAGGCGGCGGGCGAGGGCGGTGAGGACCGGGCGGGGGCCGAGTTCCAGGAGATGCGTCGGCCGTTCGTCCAGGAGCTGGGCCGCGGCGTCGGCGAACAGTACCGGGGCCTCGATGTGTTCGGTCCAGTACGAGGCGTCCAGTTGCTCGGACTCCAGGCGTTTGCCTCGCAGTGTCGAGTAGAACGGCAACCGGGGTGTCCCGCTCGCGACTTGCTCGGCCACCCGGCGGAACGCTTCGAGTGCCGGGCGCATCAGCGGGGAGTGGAAGGCGTGCGAGACCTCAAGGCGGCGGAGTCGTACGCCGTCCAGCTCGCGTGACTCCGCGATGCGGTTCAGTGCGGCCAGGTCGCCCGAAATCACCGTCGAGCGGGGGCCGTTGAGCGCGGCGAAACCGACCAGTGGCTCGCGCTCGACCAGGTCGCGCAGTCGGTCCGCGGAGGCGTGCACCGCCAGCATGCCTCCACCGTCGGGGAGTTGCTCCATCAGGGCGCCCCGTACGGCGATCAGTCGCGCCGCGTCCTCCAGGGGCAGCGCACCGGCGTGCACGGCTGCCGCGAACTCGCCCACGCTGTGGCCGAGCAGCAGGGCGGGGTGTACACCGACTTCGGCGAGCGTGGCGCCGAGCGCGTGACCGACCGCGAACAGGGCGGGCTGGGCCCAACCGGTCCTGTGCGCCGCCGGGTCGCCGGTGAGGAGCAGGTCGCGGATGGAGCGGCCGGTGTGCGGGAGGAGCGCGGAGTCGACGGCGTCGAGGTGCCGTCGGAACAGGGCGGACTCGCGGTAGAGGCGGGCTCCCATGCCCGGGTACTGGGCGCCTTGGCCGGTGAACAGCCAGGCGATGAGGGGGAGTTCGGGGGAGGGGTTGGCGGTGCCGGTCGAGCCGGTCGAGCCGGTCGAGCCGAGCGGCTCCACAGCCTCGGCCGCCTCTCGTAGTCGTACCGCCAACTCGGTGCTGTCCCCGGCCACCACCGCACTCCGGTGGCTGTGCCCCGTCTTCACCCGCTGCGACGCCCGGCACAGCGGCCCGAGCGGGGTACGTCGCAGGCCGATGGTGTCGGCCTGCGTCAGCAGATTGCGGCGGAGTGCCTCTTCACCGGGTGCGGTGACGACGAACACCTCGGCGCCGAGGCCGGTGGAACCCTGCCCCACCCCCGGGCCCTGCCCCACCCCTGGCCCCTGCCCCACTCCCGGGCCTCGTCCCACTCCTGGGCCCCGTCCCGCCCCGGGCGCACTCCGCCCGGGCGCCGACTCCAGTACCGCGTGCGCGTTCGTACCACCCATTCCGAAGCTGCTCAGACCCGCCAGCACCGGCTCTCCGGAGGGCAACCGCAGGGGAGCCTTCAGGAGCCGCAACCCCTGCTCCGCGAGCCGCAGTTGAGGGTTCTCACGGGCCGCGTACCGGCTCACCGGGACCGTGCGGTGGTGGAGGGACAGGCACGTCTTGATGAGGCCCGCGATGCCGGCGGCGCCCTCCGTGTGGCCGAGGTTGCCCTTGACCGAGCCGAGGGAGAGCGGGCGCGGGCGGGGCCGGTCGGCGTGCAGGTGGCCCAGCGCCCTCGTCTCGATCATGTCGCCCAGGGCCGTACCGGTGCCGTGGGCCTCCAGGAAGGACACCTCGTGCGGGTCGGCGCCCGCCCGGCGGCAGGCTGTTGCCAGGACCTCCTGCTGGGACCAGCGGGAGGGTGCGGTGATGCCGTTGCTGCGGCCGTCCTGGTTCACGGCGGTCCCCCGGATCACCGCGTACACCGGATCGCCGTCGGCGAGCGCGTCCGCGAGGCGGCGCAGCACCACCGCGCCCACGCCCTCGCCACGCCCGATCCCGTCCGCCCCCGCGCTGAACGGCTTGCAGCGCCCGTCCGGCGCGGCGAGGCCCGCCTTCTCGTAGAAGAGGCCCAGCGCCGGAGTCAGGGCGAGGTTCACCCCGCCCGCGATCGCCCGGTCGCACTCCTCGGCCAGCAGCGCGTTCACCGCGAGATGCACCGCCACCAGCGAGGACGAGCACGCCGTGTCGACGGCCATGCAGGGGCCGCGCAGGTCCAGGTGGTAGGAGATCCGGTTCGCGATCATGCAGTAGCCGTTGCCCGAGCCGATCTGCGCCGTGATGCGCGGCAGGTCGGTGAGCGTGAGCTGTGCCCATTCGCTGCCCATGACCCCGACGAACACCCCGGTCGGCGATCCGGCGAGCCGCCCGGGCGCCACCCCCGAGTCCTCGACTGCCCGCCACGCGCACTGGAGCATCAGCCGCTGCTGCGGATCCATCGCGGCCGCGTCGCGGGGCGGAATCCTGAAGAACTCGTGGTCGAAGGCGTCCGCGTCCGCGAGGAAGCCGCCCTCCGTCGGGCCGCCCGTGAGCGACGGGTCCCAGCGAGGAGGTGGTACGGCGCCTGTTCCGTCGCCCGAGCGCATCAGCAACTCCCAGAAGGCACCGGGATCTTGGGCGCCCGGGAAACGGCAGTCGATGCCGGTGACGGCCACCGCGTTCACCCCTGGCCCTCCAACTCGGTCAGCAGGTGCCCGGCCAGCGCCCGTACGGTCGGGTAGTCCCACGCCGCCGTAGGGTCGATGGTCACCTCGTAGTGGTCCTCGACGTCGCCGCACAGGCTCAGTGCGGCCACGGAGTCGAGCCCGTACTCGGCGAGCGGGGTCGTCGCGTCGATCTCGGTGGGGGGCCGTCGGAGGTACTCGGCCACCCGGGTGGTGATCCAGGTGGTCAGCGCCTGCTCGGTGTGCGCCGTCGGTACGGGCATGACCGTTGGTCCTTTTCTTTTTGGCGGGGGGTTCGGTGATGTGCTTCGGCTGCGGGTGCGATGTGGCTGGTCGCGCAGTTCCCCGCGCCCCTAAAGGGCGCAGTTCCCCGCGCCTCTAGAGGGCGCTGTCGTACAGGTCGAAGGTGCGTGACTCCTCGTGGCGCGAGAGGAGTTCGTGGCGTAGGGGTCTCGCCCACCTGTCCGGAACCGGGCCCGTCCGCAGGCCCAGGCGGCACGCCGTGCGGTGCAGGGCGGCGCCGAGCCAGGGTGGTTCGGACAGGAAGCCGGACCGCGCGGACCGTGCCACGCCTGTGGCGGCTGCCGCGCCGAGCAGCTCCGCGTATCGCGCGGCCAGGGCGAATGCCTCCGCGGAGGCGAGTGGCGTGCGGTCGGCCGGAGGCAGGGTGCGAGCCCGGTCGCGTACGGCCGACAGGTCGGCGGCGAGATCGGTCAGGAGAGGGCGTACGGGAGCGGGGGCGCCCTCCGGTGTCAGGGCCGCGGTCAGTGGGTCGCCCGTCGCTGAGAGCGTGAGGCGGTCGAAGGGGATGCCCGGTGGCGGAGCTGTGGCGTCGGCCGGGGTGAACAGCGCTTCCAGGGGCTCCAGTTGAGGCGCAGTCGCCAGCCTCCGTAGTTGGGGGATCAAGGTGGCCAGGCATGCCGTGGGGCCGGCGTGTCCGAGGCTCAGTACCGGCAGGTCCCGTAGGTGTTTGCCGAACACCGCGTGCTCGCCCTCGCGCAGGTAGAAGCGGGCTCCCAGCACCACCGAGAGGTCCCGTACCGTGCGGCTCAGCAGGCGGGGCACGAGGTACTTGACGGCGGCGGCGGTCACGCTGGCCTGCTCGGGGCGCAGCTGGACCGTACGGGCGGCGGCGAGCGACAGGCTGTCGCACAGCAGCAGGTCCGCGAACGCCGCAGTCAACGCCCCTGCTGTGTGCGGGAGTTCGAACACCCGGCGGCGGTACAGGCGTCGGTCCAGGGCGAAGCCAAGTACCGAACGCAGGCAGGTGTCCACCGTGCCGACCGCCATTCCCGGCAGCGCGCTGCGTGTCACCTGGAAGGAGCGCAGTGCCACCTCGCCGCCCCTGCCCTCGGCGCCGACGAGCGCCGATGCCGGCAACGGGCAGCCGTGGAAGGCGAGTCCGGTGAGCCGGCAGCCATGGACGCCCGCGGTGCGGTAGCGGGCCAGCCGTTGGACACGGTCGGCGGGCATGTCGTCCGGGACGGCGAGCAGCACCGAGTGGCTGCGGCTGCCCGGGCCTTCGCCGGTACGCGCGAACAGCACCCACGCACCGGCCCGGTCGGCGTTGTTGATGACCTGCTTCACGCCCTCCAGCAGATAGCCGCCGGTCGCCGGCCGGGCCGCGAACTCGTTGCGCAGGAAGTCGTTGCCGTGGGCCAGTTCGTGGTACGCGACCGAGGCCCGGCCGCCGTCCAACAGGAGGTCGGCCAGGTGCCGTTGCTGCTCAGGCGAGCCCGCCGTCCAGACGTTGACGGCGGCCATGAACGACGTGATGCCGTGCCCCAGACCGAGCCCGACGTCCCGCCGGAACACCTCGCGCATCACCCGGACCAGTCCGTCCAGGTGGGTGAGTCGTCCGCCGAGCTCCGCCGGTACGTACTCCGCGGCCAGCCCGAACCGGTCGAGCAGAGCCTCCCCGTCAGCGCTGAGCACGCCCCGCTCGTCCGCGGCGAGGAGCGCAGCGGAACCGAGCGGGTTCGCCGGGTCCCGGAAGTCCCCGAGGGAACGCGAGAGTTCGGCCGCCCGGTCGGCCGCGGTGCGGGTCGTGTAGGGCATCTACGTTGCCTCCCGCCGAAGTTGGAGCCGCAGCAGCGAGACCAGCCGCCCGTGCCCGTGCAGTGCGAACGCCTCCTCCAGCAACTCCTCCTGCGCGTCGGACGACGCCTGTTCGCCCAGCCGCGCCAGCAGTCGCTCCAGCGAGGCACGCAGCCACAGCGCGTCCCGCCAGACGCCCTCCCCGCCCGGCACCCCGGAACCCGACTCCACCCACAGCCCCAGGCACGCCGCCGCGGCGAAGCACAGGCAGTACCGGCGAGCCACGGCGAAGGCCTCCTCGGGGACGTCGGTCACCGCATCCGCGTAGGCGGCCATCTCCTCGTGCACGCGATCGGTCACGGCCAGCAGGCGCTCGGCCGGCTCGGCCGCGTCCTTCAATGCGGGCTCCTCGCCGGCTCGTTCACGCAGGGCGGCCGTCCACGCCGGGAGCGCGGCCAACGGAGACGCGCCGCGCCGGGCGGCCAACTCCAGTTCCGACGGGTCGAAGTCGGGGAGCGGGGCCGCGAGATCGCAGGCCGTGCGCACCCCCTCCGAGGGCGGCGTCCGGCGCCGCCAGTGACGTACGAGCGAACGGAACTGCAGGATCAGCGAGTTGAGGTTGACGAGGGTGTTTCCGTCGAAGAGGCCCACGATGCGGTGGTCCCGTTCGACCTTCTGGAACATGCCGTACGGGCTCGTGCCGGGGCCCGACACCAGGAAGGCGCGAGCGCCCAGCAGTTCTCCGAGGGCGGTCAGCACGTCCTCCGTGCCGGTCGGCAGCAGGTACTTGGTCACGGCCGAGACGACGGAGAGCTCGCCGGTCGTGGTGTGCACCATGCGGGAGGCGACCAGGGCCAGTGCCTCATGGGTCAGGACGTCCGTCACGGCACCCGCCAACAGGGCGCGTGCCTGCGGGAGTTCGGCCAGTCGGCGGCCGTACAGGCGTCGTTCGCGGGCGAAGTCCAGGGCGATGCGCAGTCCGTGATCGGCGGCGCCGAGGGACAGTGACGCGCACATCGTGCGGGTCAACTGAAGGGACTTGAGGACGGTCTCGATGCCGCCGCCCTCCGGGCCTGTCAGCGCCTCCCGGTCCACGTACGCCCCGTCGAGGACGACCCCGGAGATGTCCGCGCCCCGGATGCCGTGCGTCGGCATCTTCGGCAGTGGACGCCAACTCCCCGGCTTCAGCGTCCTCTTGTCGACGAGCAACACGCTGAAGCCGCGCGGGCCGCCCCCAGTGGCGGTACGGGCGAGGACGCAGAGGACCGAGCCGCGGGTCGCGTTGTTGATGAGCCATTTCTCGCCACGCAGCACGAATCCCTCGCCCTCCGCGACGGCTTCGACCTCCCCCGCCAACAGGTCGCTCCCGTGGGCCCGTTCGGTGAGTGCCAGCGATACCGGGACCCCCGCCCGGATGTCGCTCCCGAGCCGCGCCGCCTGTTCCTCGCCACCCGCGACCCACACGCACACCCCGCCCAGATACGTCTTCCCGTGCGCGACCGCGACCGTCAGATCGCGCCGCGCCACCGTTCGGACGAGATGCAGCGCGTGCTCGTAGTCGCGGAGCCGTCCGCCGTGGCGTACCGGCACGTAGTAGTCGGGCAGGCCCCAGTCGTCCAGGAGCCGGCAGATCCCCGCCGGGAACTCCTCGCGGGCGTCCAGGTCCAGGCAGGAGGCGTACGAGAACGGGGTGCGGGCGTCCGCCGGGTCCCCGAGCGTGTGCTCCAGCTCCTCGGCGAGGCGGTACGGGGAGTGTTCGCCGTTCACGAGGACACCGCCGAGTCCGGCGCGCCATCGGAGGGGGCCGCCGTGTCCGACGCATCGAGGGCCGCCGTGTCCGGCGCGTCGCCCACGAGGTCCCGTACGGCCGGTTCCAGGACCTCGTACAGCGGGGTCAGCGAGCCGTCGAGGAACAGGTCGCGCATGGTGGTGCGGCGGACCTTGCCGCTGGTGGTGCGGCGTACGGTGCCGGGTTTGACCAGGACCACGTTCCCCGCGGGCACGGCGAACTGCCGCCCGATCGCGTGCTGCGCGGCCGTCGCCACCGCCCGCAGATCCCCGTCACGGACCGCGGCGAGCCGTACCTCCTGGATGAGGACCAGATGCTCGCGCTCGGAGCCGGCGGACGCGACGACATCGGTGGCCCCGGTGGAGGCGGCTTCACCGGCGGCCGTGGCACCCCTGGCGGCTCCGGCGGCGCGACCCGACCGCACCGCGAAGGCCGCTCCCGCTCCCCGTGTGAGCGGCGGGGCTGCCGACTGGGCGGCCCGCTCGATGTCGTGCGGATAGAGGTTCCGCCCCGCGAGAACGATGACCTCCTTGAGGCGCCCGGTGACGAAGAGTTCGCCCTCGTCCAGGACGCCCAGGTCGCCCGTACGCAGCCAGCCGTCGGCGCCGAAGCAGTCGGCCGTGGCCGCCTCGTTGCCGAAGTAGCCCGCTGTGACGCTCGGCCCGCGCACCCAGATCTCCCCGACCAGGCCGTCCGCGAGAGGCGCACCCGTGCCGGGGGCGACGATCCGCACCTCACAGTCGCGGGCGCTCCCGCTGCCCGCGAGTGTGCGCCCCTCGCCGACGGCCAGGACGCCCTGTTCCAGGGCGGCCGCGTCGACCGTGCGGATCGTCGGTTCGGTGGCCGGGTCCGCACCCGTGACCAGGAGCGTGGTCTCGGCGAGGCCGTAGCAGGGTGCGAAGACCTCGCGGCGCAGTCCGGCGGGGGAGAAGCGCTCCACGAAGGCGCGCAGGGTGTCGGCGCGCACCGGCTCGGCGCCGTTGGGCGCGCACCGCCAGCTCGACAGGTCGAGCCGCGCCAACTGCTCGTCCGTGACCCGCCGCAGACACAGGTCGTACGCGAAGTCCGGTGCGCCGGAGCCCTCGACGCGGTAGTCGCCGATCATCTCCAGCCACCGACGCGGCCGTTTGAGGAACGACAGCGGTGACATCTGCACCGACAGGCCGCCCACATAGAGGGAGTGGAGGAGATGTCCGATGAGGCCCAGGTCGTGGTAGTGCGGCAGCCAGCCGCCGACCACCATGCCCTCGTGGGTGCCCGCCCAGCGGCCGATCGCCGCCTCGTTGGCGAGCAGGTTGGCGTGGGTGACCATGACGCCCTTGGGCTCACTGGTGGAGCCCGACGTGTACTGGAGGAACGCCAGGTCGTCGGGGGAGGTGTCCGGCGCCCGCCACGACAAGGGGTCACCGACGTCCTCCCGGTCGGTGGCGAGGCAGCGCACCTGCGGCAGGGCCACCGACGCCAGCCAGGCCTCCAGCAACGGCACGTACATGCCTGTGGAGAGCACCGCGGACGCGCCCGAGTCCCTCAAGATGCCTGCCACCCGGGCGAGTTGCTGCCCCTGGTCGGTCGGCAGCGGCGCGGGCACCGCCACCGACCCCGCGTACAGACAGCCCACGAAGGCGGCGACGAACGCCGTACCCGGCGGGTGGAGCAGCAGCACCGGCCGCCCGACGGCCCCGTGCTCGCGCAGCCACGAGGCGATGCCGCGGGCCCGCCGGTCGAGACCGGCGTACGTCAGGTGCTCGGGGACCGACCCCTGCCCGTCGTCCGGGAGGAAGACGAACGCGTCGCGTCCGGCGAGGGCGTCCGTGCGCTCCCGCACGACGTCGGTGAACGTCCGGGGCGTGCCCCGCACGGGAGTCCGCGGGGTGATGGATGCGGTGGTCATGCCAGGGAGCGTGGGAGAACGGCCTTAACGCGGCCTTGTGGCGGGGGCGTTCGCGCAAGGGGGCTACAAGAACCGTTGCGGAGGGTGGAGTTCAGCGACACGGCTTCACCGAGACGGCTCCGGTGCCGACCCGCACGGACTCCCAGGAGGCAGCTGATGCACGTACCGACGCAGGTGTGCGTGGTGGGCGGTGGGCCCGCCGGGCTGACGCTCGCCGTGGAACTCGCCCGGCGCTCCGTGCCCGTGGTCGTAGTGGAGGCGAGCCGGCACTTCAACCGGTCCTTCCGCGGCGAGTCAGTCTCGCCCGACTCCGTGTGGCTGCTCGACCGCCTCGGCCTGCTCGACCGGCTCGACGGCGAGTACGTCCAGATGCACCACATGCGGATCCAGGACTCAGGACACACCGTGTTCGCCGCCGACTTCGAGCGCTTCCGCTATCCGCATCCCTTCCCCGTCGAACTCCCGCAGCCCGCCCTGCTGTCCGCGCTCGCCGAGACCGGCGCGGCCCACCCCGGCTTCACCCTCCTCCAGGGCGCGACCGCCACCGGACTGCTGCGCGACGACGACGGCACGGTCACGGGAGTACGGGTGCGCACCGCCGAGGGAGACCGGGAGATCCGGGCGACACTGACCGTCGCGGCGGACGGACGGTTCAGCAAGGTGCGCGAGATGTCCGGCCTCGCGTACCGGACGATGCCGCTGGAGCGGGACGTCATCTGGCTCAAGTTGCCGTTCCCGTACGGAGACTGGGACGACCGTACGTATCGCGTCCGCATCCGGGGAGACCAGCACGGGCTGTTCATCCCGACCCGGCCCGACAGCGTCCGGGTCGGCTTCAACATTCCCAAGGGCGGCCTCAAGGAGATGCGGGGGCAGGGGCTGCCACGCCTGTACGAACGGCTCGACGCGCTCGCACCCGAACTGTCCGGCGCGGTGCGCGAGCAGGTGCGGTCCTGGTCGGACACGTCCATGCTCGACATCTTCACGACGGTCGTGCCGCGCTGGTCCGCGCCCGGCATCGTCCTCGTCGGAGACGCCGCCCACACGCTGACCCCGATCCTCGGGCAGGGCGTCAACCACGCCATCATCGACGCGGTCATGCTGGCGCCGCTGGTGGCGAACGCCCTGGACAGCGGGCCGGAGGCCCTGAACACCGCGACCGACGCGTTCCAGCGCGCCCGCGAGGCGTCCGTTGCCCGCTCCCGGGCCCTCCAGCTCCGCCAGGAACGCCTCTTCACGCTGCACGGCCGAGTCGGCGGAGCCTGGCGGCGATCCCTCTACCGGGCCGTGAACCGCAGCGAGTTGCTCACCCGCCGGGTGCTGGCCGGGGCGTACTTCCAGCTCCAGGAACCGGGGGAGCGGGTCGCGAAGGTGCAGGATGCGGCGCGCTGAGGGGCCGTCGGCCGGAGTCGGGGTCGGATTCGGTGGCGGGGGCCGGGTGCTGTACGCGGCCTGCGCGTTGAGCCAGTTCCTCGTCGCCGCCGGGGCCTCCGTGGTGGCCGCCATGGGCCCCGCACTGCGCGAGGCGAACGGGCTGCGCGCGAGCTGGCTGCCGTGGGCGGTACTCGTGTACGTCCTCGCGCTGGGCCTCCTGCTCCTGCCGCTGCGCCTGCTGATCCGGCGCACCCGGCCGCTTCCGGTGCTCATCCTCGGGCTGTGGCTCTTCGTCCAGTCGTCGGTGGCGTTGACACTGGTGTCCGGCGCGGGGGCCTTCCTCGCCTTCCGGGCGGTCCAGGGGGCGGGCGCTGCGGCGCTCACGGCCACCGCGCTCGCCCTCGCCCCCGCTCTCGTCGGGCGCCGCCCGGATCGGCTCCTCCTCGTGTGGAGCGCCGTGGTCGTCGCCGGTCTCGGTACGGGCCTCGCCGTGGGTACGGTCGTCGGCGCCGACTGGAGGTGGGCGCTGTGGGCGAACGTGCCGCTGACGGCGACCGCCGGTATTCCGCTGGTACGGCTGTTGCGGTCGACCTGGCTTCGGGACAAGGCAGTTGGTGCGGGTGCGGGTGCGGGTGCGGGTGCGGGTGTGGGTTCCGGTTCCGGTTCCGGCGATGGTGGCGGTGGCGGTGACGGTGACGGTGTGGGCGTCGTCGGCCAGGGAGACGGTGCTCAGGACGCCGCCGCGTGAACCGTTCGCCGGCCGCCGTAGCGGCGCACCAGGGGTGCCACCTCGTCCAGCAGCCGCCCCTCGTGCGTCCGCAGGAAGAAGTGGCCGCCCGGCAGGACCCGCACCTCGCAGCCGCGCGCCGCGTACCGGCGCCAGGCGGTCACCTCGGGCACCCGTACGAGGGAGTCGTCCGCCCCGGCGAACAGGTGGAGCGGTACGTGGACGGGCCCGCCGGCCTGGCCCGCGGTCGCGCACAGCGCCAGGTCGTCCCGCACCACGGGCAGCAGCGCCCGCAGCCACTCCGGGTGCCCGAGGAGGGCCTCGGGCAGCCCGCCGAGTGCGACCAGCGCACGGGCCAGGTCGGATTCGGTGTCGGATTCGGCACCAGAGCCGGAGCCGGAGTCGGATTCCGCACCAGAGCCGCCGTCGGAGCTGGCACCAGAGCTTGCGTCGGAGTCCATGCGCGGCGGCGGCAGATGCGGGGCACGGTACGCGGCGAGGAGGGCCGCGCGCGGAAGGGGTGCCCCCCGCTCCTGACGCCGCCGGATCAAGGCGTACGCGATGAGGGCGCCCATGCTGTGCCCGTACACGAGATGGGGTGAGGCCAGCACCTCGTCGAGTTCCTCGTCCAACTCCTCCACAAGCGGGGTGAGTTCGGTGAAGCGGGGCTCGCCGGACCGTCCCTCGCGGCCCGGCAGCCGTACCGGCAGGACGTCCACGGAGGCGCCCCGCGCGTCGAGCTCGCGCTGCCAGTGGGCGTACGTCGAGGCCCCGCCGCCCGCGAACGGGAAGCACAACAGCCGTACCGGTGTGTGAGGTTGCGGTGCCCGTGCCAGGTACTCCGTCGTCGTCATGGCATCACCACATGGGCCCCCGTCGCGGCGCCGCGCCACCCCGATGCCCGGTCGGGGTGCCCCTGCGCGGCGCCGCTCCACCCCCCATCAGAGTGGTCGCGGATGGCGTCCAGGGACGTGTCGCCCCGCAGGATCGCCTCGTGCAACTGCCGTACGCGTACGGATGGTTCGAGCCCCAGCTCGTCCGACAGGACGCGGCGCAGGCCCCGGAACAGTTCCAGCGACTGCCAGGAGCGGCCGCTGCGGTGCAGGGCGAGCATCAACTGCGCGTGGAGGCTCTCGTGCAGGGGGTAGCGGGAGGCCAGGGCGGTGAGTTCACCGAGGAGCGCGCGGTGGCGGCCCAGCCGGAGCTCCGCGCCGAAGCGCTCCTCCAGGGCGGTCAGACGAAGCTCCTCCAGCCGCAGAACCTCCGCACGCAGTACGGGTCCCGGCGAGACATCGGCCAGTGCGGGCCCCCGCCACAGCCGCAGCGCGCCCACCAGGAGCTCCGAACCCTCGGCGTCGGCGCCCGCCTCCAGCGCGGCACGTCCGGCCGAGGCGAGCCGTTCGAAACGGGAGACGTCCATGGCGTCCGGCGGGGCGTCCAGGCGGTAGCCGACGGGCACCCGACGCAGCACGTCCTTCGGACCGAGCACGTGATCGGGACCGAGCGCCGAGCCGATCATCCGGCGCAGCTGCTTCACGTACGTGTGCAGCGTGGCCTCGGCCGAGCGTGGCGGGCGGTCTCCCCACAACTCGTCGACCAGGGCCGAAACCCCCACCGGATTACCGCGGTTGAGGGCCAGCAGGGCCAGGACCTGCCGTGGCTTCGGTGCGGTCGGCACCACTGACGCCGGCCCCACCCGTGCGTCCAGCGGTCCGAGCACGGCGATCTCGATCACTCGTCCCCCCGGAGAGTGCGGCGTTCAACTGCCTCCCAGACCTTGGCAGTCGGCGCGCAGCGGTCGCCAGTGACGTGCCCACGAAAACAGCATGAATCCCTCATACGCGGCACTTCCGGCACGCCCCGGCGAATGCGCCCCCTTCGAGGCCCACTGTCCGTGACCAGGCCCTTGCCCTTAGCATCCCCGCATCAGCACAGAGGGCGCTCTGGGGGACTCTGAGGGGGAGTCGATGTCCGGTGCGGCTGAGCAGCTGACCAGCACATGGGTGGGGGAGTTCGACGGCAGGACCGCCGGTGTGCCGGTCACTCGGCATGCGTTCAGGACCGCGTTCGCGATCACGGCGGGATTCGTTCCGCTGGGCGCGGCCGCGATCGCCACGACACACCCCGGGCGGGGCACGGCGGCGGCAGCCGTGGGAGCCCTGCTGGGGACGTACGTCCTGCATCTGGTGACGGGCCGGGTGCGGGAGCGTTGGCGTGCCCTGACGATCGCGGCACAGGGCTTACTGGGCTTCCTGCCCGCTCTGACACCCGTGGCCGTCTGGCCCGGCACAGCCGGGTACTTCGCTGGCGCGCTCCTGGTCAACTTCCCCGGTCCCGGCGGCCGTTCGCTCGCCGTGCTCGCGGTCGCCGCGACCTGCGCCGCGGCGCGCGCGGAGGGCGCGGACTGGGCGGACGGGCTGTACGTGGGAGCCGTCACCGGGGGCACGGCACTCGTCCTCCTCGGCGCGGCCCGGTTCGTGGAACTCGTGACCACCGCCCATCACGAGCGCGAGACACTCGCCTGGCGGGCCGTCGAGCAGGAGCGCCGGCGGTACGCGCGCGATCTGCACGACCTGCTCGGCTACAGCCTCTCCGCCATCACCCTCAAGGGTGATCTCGCCCGACGGCTGGTGCTGTCGCAACCCGAGCGCACCCGTGAGGAGCTCGACGGGATGGTCGGCGTCGCCCGCGAGGCGCTCGCCGACGTACGCGCCGTGGCGCGCGGCTACCGGGAGCTGTCCCTGGCCGTCGAGGCCGAGTCCGCGCGCTCGTTGCTCGCCGCGGCGGGGATCAGGGCGGGCCTCGATGTGCGCTGCGGGTGCGACGGCCCGGTCGGGACCGTCCTCGCGACCGTTCTGCGGGAAGGGGTCACCAATCTCGTCCGGCACAGCAAGGCGACGGAGTGCCGGATCGAGATCCGGGATGTCGAGGGGGCGTTCGTGCGGCTCACTCTGTCCAACGACGGGGTGCGGGCCGATGCGGGGGCGCTTCGCGGGTGCGGTGACGGGCCTCGGGGAGGGCTCGACAACCTGGCGGAGCGGATGGAGGCCGTCGGGGGGAGGTTGACCGCCGGTACGGATGAGAGGGGCTGGTATCGGGTGGTCGCCGAGGCGCCTTGCGGTGGTGTGTGACCTGAGGGCCGGTGGGGGCTGGTCGCGCAGTTCCCCGCGCCCCTGAAAGAACGGGGCTGCGCCCCTGTTCTTCGCCCCCCACGGGTGCGGGACGCCCTTACCGGCGAGGGCTGCGGCCGCTGCTTTTCAGGGGCGCGGGGAACTGCGCGCTCAGCCCAAACGAACCGGCACCCGGTCCCCAACCTCAGCCCTCACTCACCCAGGGGCGCGGGGAACTGCGCGA
>NZ_JBVIPT010000009.1:0-109709 GCF_055577685.1 Streptomyces sp. NPDC033178 | reverse complement strand
TCAGGGGCGCGGGGAACTGCGCGCTCAGCCCAAACGAACCGGCACCCGGTCCCCAACCTCAGCCCTCACTCACCCAGGGGCGCGGGGAACTGCGCGAGCACCCCCACCGGCCCGCACACGCGAACGCCCCTCACATCAGCCACCCCGACTCCGCAGCAATCCGAACCGCATCGACGCGATTGCGGGCGTTGAGCTTGGTGACGACCGAGGTCAGATAGTTCCGCACCGTGCCCACGGAGAGATGGAGCGCCTCGGCGATCTCCGTCGCGTCCGCGCCCTGCGACGCGAGACGGAGGATCTCCGTCTCGCGCCCCGTGAGGGGCGACTCGCCGTCCGCGAAGGCGGAGAGCGCGAGCTGCTGGTCGATGACCCGCTCACCGGCCGCCGCCTTGCGGACGACCTCGGCGAGGTAGGAGGCCGGTGAGTCCTTGAGGACGAACCCGGCCACCTGCTGGGCCAGCGCCCGCCGCAACGTCCCCGGCTTGCCGAGGCTGGTGATGATCACCGTGCGGCAACCGGGCAGCCGCTCGTGCAACTGCCCCGCCGCGGTGATCCCGTCCACGTGTGGAAGGTCGTAGTCGATGACAGCCACATCCGGCCGTACGGCAAGCGCCGCCGAGAGGATCGCGTCGCCCCGGTCCACCTCTGCCACGACCTCCAGGTCGGGTTCGAGATTGAGCAGTGCCACCAACGCACCGCGCACCATCGAGACGTCCTCGGCCAGCAGAATCCGTATCAACCCGCCCCCAGCTCTCCCGCGGGCGCGACTCCGCAACCCCCTTGCGAGGAAGTCTAGTTGGGTCATATAGCCGAGTTGTGGAGGACTTGTGCGCAGGGGTCCGTTGTAGGGGCGTACCGGGGTCAGGTTCGGCCACTCACGGGGCGCTCGGTGCGCGTGGGGATGTCCGGATACGTCGTACGCGCCTCCTCCTCAAGCCCCGCCCGCCGCTGCAGCCGCCGCAGGGGGGCCGGGGCCCACCAGGTGGCCCGCCCGGTGAGCCGGAGCACGGCGGGCACCAGCAGGGCGCGTACGACCATCGCGTCCATCAGCACGGCCAGCCCCACGCCCAGGCCCAGCATCTTGATGTTGGTCACACGCGAGGTGCCGATCGCCACCATCACCACGGCCAGGATCAGCGCCGCGGCCGTGATGAGCCCGCCGGTGTGCCGGATGCCGAGGACCACCGCGGCACGGTGGTCGCCGCCGGTCTCGTACTCCTCCTTGATACGTGAGACCAGGAAGACCCCGTAGTCCATGGACAGCCCGAACGCCACGCAGAACATCAGCACGGGCAGTGCCGTCTCGATGTCCCCGGTGGGCGTGAAGCCGAGCGCGCCGGACAGGTGCCCGTCCTGGAAGACCCAGACCACGGCTCCGAACATCGCGGTCAGACTGAGCCCGTTGACGAGGACCGTGAGCAGCGGCAGCAGCACACTTCCGGTCAGCAGGAAGACCAGGATCAGCGTCGTGACGGCGATGACCGCGAGCGCCCAGGGCAGCCGCTCGGCCGTCCCGTGCTGGGTGTCGGCGAGCACGGCGGCCGGTCCGGTCACCGAGGTCTCGAAGGAGGCCGGAACCGCGCGGATCTTCTTTACGAGACTCACACTCTGCGGTGAAGCGCTTTCCGCCGAGTGCAGTACGGAGACGTACCCGACGGCCGGGGGTGCCTCTTCCACCCGCTTCCCGTCCACGAACCGACCGGCGGGGCCCGCGACTTGGACGACGTACGGCAGCCGCGACACCTCACCGCTGTACTCCGCGAGCGCTTCGGCGGCCGGCTTCCCTTCGACCAGTACGGCCAGTGCGCTGCCGGGGCTGCCGGGGAACTCGCCCCTCAACTCCTCCTGTACGACCCGGGCTTCGGTGCTCGACGGCAGCTGGCGGTCGTCGGCAGTGCCGAACCGCACGTCCTTGAACGGCAGTCCGAGCGCGAGCAGTACGGCGACCGTGCCGACGGCGAACAGCGGGGCGCGTCGCATCACCAGCCGGGCCAGCCGCGCCCAGCCCGCTCCCGGACTCCCGCCGCGCCTGCCGACCGGCAGCCGCAGGGCGTTGACCCGGTGTCCGAGCAGTACGAGCGCCGCCGGCAGCGCGACGAGCGAGGCCGCGGCGGAGATGAGGACGACCGCGATACCGGCGTACGCGAGCGAGCGCAGGAAGTACTGCTCGAAGACCAGCATCGAGGCGAGGCAGACCGCGACGGTCAGCGCCGAGTACAGCACCGTGCGTCCGGCGGTACGCAGGGTCACGGCCACCGCGTCCCGTGGCTCGCGGCCGGCCGCGAGCTCCTCGCGGTGGCGTCGCACCAGGAACAGCGCGTAGTCGATGGCGAGTCCGAGACCGAGGGCCGTCGTCAGGTTCTGCGCGTACACCGACACGTCCGTGAACTCGGTGATCACGCGCAGTACGGCGTTCGTGCCGAGCACCGACACGATCCCCACCAGCAGGGGCAGGGCTGCCGCGACCGCGCTGCCGAACACCACGACGAGCAGCACCAACGTGACCGGCAGCGCGATGACTTCGGCCCGTACGAGGTCGTCGGCGATCACCTCCTGGGAGGCGTGCCGCACCGCCGCCGGGCCGCCGAGCCGGACATCGACCGCGCCCTGCGCGCCCCGGTAGCGCGGCTCCAGAGCCTCCAGTGCGTCGTCGACTGCGTCCTCGTCCCCCTTGATGCGCGCGGTGATCAGCGCCTCGCCGCCGTCCCGGGCGCGCAGCGCGGTGTCCTCGGTCTGCCAGTACGAGACCACGCCCAACACGGTCTTCTCGTCGGCGAGTCGGCGGGCCAGGTCGCGCGCCGCGGAGGCGACGGCCGGGTCGTCGACGTCCCGTGACCTGTCGCGCGGCGACACGAGCAGCAGGAGACTGGGCTGCGAGGCGGGCCAACGGCGCTCCAACTCCGCTGTCGCGTAGGAGGATTCGGCGCCCGGGATCTGCGAGCCGCCGCTGCTCATGCGCTCGGCGACCCCGCCGCCGACCACCACCGAGCCCGCCGTGAGCAGCAGTATCAGGAGGAGCAGCAGACGCGGCCGGGTGGTCACCACGCGGGCGACCCGCCCCCGCGGTCCGGCTGCGGACTGTGGTGACGAAGAGGTCGGCGAACTCGGCGAACTCGGCGATGTCTGCGGTGTCATCGGCCCTGCCCTCCTGGACGGTCGCTCTCGCGAAAGACGATCGTCCGGTGAGGGGCTAAAGGGTCGGCTGGGGGCGTGTCTCGCCGCGGCCGGTCCGGTGCAGGGGGCGTTTCACTCGTCGGGGGAGTTCAGATACGCGCGCCATCCTCCGTACGCCGTGATGTCACGCGCGCCTTCCAGCGCGCCCGGCTCGCACAGGAAGCCGGGTGCGTCGTCGCCGTCGGCCAGTTCGACGCGGCCCAGAGCCATCGGCCGGGGCACCGCGGCGAGCAGCCGGCCGAGCCCCTCGGCGGGCAGCCGCCACACCTCGGCCTCGATCGCGGCGCCTCCCTCGCCCACGTGGACGAGACCGGGCTTGGGCGGTTCGGTCGACAGGGCGTGCAGCCGGTAGACGGGAGCGGTCCTGGTCGTACGTTCCAACCGGGCACCCAGGGAGAGGAGTTGGCCGTTGAGCGGCTGGCCCGACAGGTGGGCGCCGACCACGGCGATCCGGGTCGTCGGCGCTTCCAGGGTCCGGGCGATCAGGGCGAGGCGTTCGTCGGTGAAGGCCGGGCCGATCAGCATCACGCCGAACGGGAGGCCCGCCACCTCGCCCGCCGGGACGGCCACGGCCGCCAGGTCGAAGAGGTTCGTGGAGTTGGTGAAGCGGCCGAGCCGGGCGTTGGAGCCGAGCGGGTCGGCGGCGACCTCGGCGAGCGTCGGGTGGCCGGGGGCCGTCGGGAGGAGCAGGGCGTCCGCGTCGCCGAGCTCCGCCAGTGCGCGGGTGCGCAGGACCGCCAGACGCTCCTGGTCGGCGAAGAGCTGGTGGGCCGGGATGTCACGGGCGCGGGTGATGATGCCGGCGACCGTCGGGTCGAGGCCCGTACCGCCCTCGGAGAGCAACTTGTCGACGAAGCTGCCCACCGCGGTGTAGCGCTCGGCCACGAAGGCACCCTCGTAGAGCATCGCGGCGGCCTCGGTGAAGGGGGCGAGGTCGAGGGGGCGCAACTCGGCTCCCGCTGCCCGGAGTTGCGCTGCGGCCTCCTCGTACGCCTCGGCCCAGCCCTCGTCCAGCTCGCCGAGCTGCTCGCGGGGCGGGACGGCGATGCGCCAGGGGCCCGGGGCCCGCGGGGAGAGCGGCGGGAGGGCGCGGGCGGGTGGGGACGCCATGTGGGCCAACGCCTGTTCCGCCTCCTGGAGGGTGCGGGCGAAGACCGTCACGCAGTCGAGGGTGGCGCAGGCCGGGACCACGCCGTCCGTGGGGACGAGGCCTCGGGTCGGCTTGAGGCCGACGATGCCGTTGAAGGCCGCGGGGACGCGGCCGCTGCCCGCGGTGTCCGTGCCGAGGGCGAGGTCCACGATGCCGAGGGCCACCGCTACCGCGCTTCCCGAGCTGGAGCCGCCGCTGATTCTCTCGGGGGCGACGGCGTTGCGGACGGGACCGTGGGGGGAGCGGGTGCCGACCAGGCCCGTGGCGAACTGGTCCAGGTTGGTGGTGCCCAGGGCGATCGCGCCTGCCGCGCGGAGGCGGGCGACCACTGGGGCGTCCGCCTCCGGGCGGTATGAGTAGGCCGGGCAGCCTGCCGTGGTGGGCAGGCCTGCCACGTCGATGTTGCCCTTCGCCGCGAAGAGCTTGCCCGCGAGGGGGAGGTGTTCGCCTGCGGCGAGGCGGGTGTCGATGGCTTGGGCCTCCTCTTCCACCTCTGCCTGGGGGCGCAGGTCGATCCAGACCTCGGGGCGGGCTGTGGCCTCGATGCGGGCGTAGGCCCTGCGGACGCGGGCCACTGCGGGGCCCGCTGCGTGGGGCTGGGGCTGGGGCGACATCTGGGCTCCTTGCTTGCGGTTTCGTCGTCGAGTGCGGGCCGGTGGTCGTCTGTGCCCACCCGTTCCGCCCTGCGGAACGCCTGCCCACAGACAGACAGACGGACAGACAGACAGACAGACGGGCGGGTCGGGCTCCTGCCCGCGGACGGGCGGGCGGGTCGGGCTCCTGCCCGTGGACGGGCGGGCGGGGCTGGGTTCTGCCCGTGGACGGGCGGGCGGGGCGCCTGTCCACGGACGTACGGCATGGTGCAGGGGCTCAGGACGGTGGTGGGCCCACCACCGCCAACGCCGTCCCCGCCTCCACCTGGTCGCCGGGCCTGGCGAGGAGTTCGAGGACCACGCCGTCCATGGGGGAGGGGACCCGGGACTCCATCTTCATGGCTTCCAGGGCCAGCAGGGGCTGGCCCTGGATGACCGCGTCGCCCTGCTCGACGTTCAGCTGCCATACCGAGGCGGCGAACTCGGCCTCCACCAGGCGGCCACCCGGCGGCACCGTCACCTCAACGGGGGCGGCCACCGGGGCCGACACCGCCTCCGCACGGGTGAACTCGCCCGCCGCCTCCCAGGCGTCGCGCTCCGCGGAGAAGGCCGTGCCCTGCCGGGTGCGGAACTCCTCGATCGCGTCGGCGTTCTCGGCGAGGAAGGCCTCGTACGAGGCGAGGGAGAACGTGCCCTCCTCGATCCTCGGGACGAAGCGGCCCGAGGTGATGTCGGAGCGCAGGTCCAGCAGTTCGTCCGCGTCCACCGGGTACCACTTGATGCGGTCGAAGAAGCGCAGCAGCCAGGGCGAGCCCGGCTCGAACGCACCCCGCTGCTGCCACCCCGACCACACCTGCGTCGTACGGCCGACGAACTGGTAGCCGCCGGGCCCCTCCATCCCGTAGACGCACAGGTACGCCCCGCCGATCCCCACCGAGTTCTCGGCCGTCCACGTGCGCGCCGGGTTGTACTTCGTGGTGACGAGACGGTGCCGGGGGTCGAGCGGCGTCGCCACCGGCGCCCCCAGATAGACGTCGCCGAGGCCCAGGACCAGGTACTCGGCGTCGAAGACCGTCCGGTACACGTCCTCGACCGAGTCGAGACCGTTGACGCGGCGGATGAACTCGATGTTCCACGGGCACCAGGGCGCGTCGTCGCGTACGCCCGCCATATAGCGGGCGATGGCCTCGCGGGTCGCCGGATCGTCCCAGGAGAGCGGGAGGTGCACGGTGCGCGACGGCACGACGAGCTGGTCTGCGGGCGGGAGTGAGGTGACGATCTCCCTTACCAGGGACAGGAGTTCGGGCTGCGGGAGCTCGTCCGGGTCCGTCTGGATCTGGAGCGAACGGATGCCGGGCGTGATGTCCGTGATCCCGGGCAGCCCGGCCGATGACACCGCCTCCATCAGCGCGTGCACCCGCATCCGCAGCGCCAGGTCGAGCTGCATGGGCCCGAACTCCACGAGCAGGTTGTCGTCACCGCTGCGCCGGTACGTCACGTCGGCGTCCCGGGCCAGTACGCCGCCGTCGGCGATCTCCGCACGGTCCGCGACCGGCGCGGCGGCCGGGGTACGCCGCAGCCGTGCGGCCTCGGGCACGGTCACCGGCACGAACCGCACCGTGTCCCCGGGCCGCAGCTGGCCCAGCTTCCACCGCTGCCCCTTCGCGACGGTCGCCGGGCAGACGAACCCGCCAAGCGAGGGCCCGTCCGGGCCGAGCAGCACCGGCATGTCACCCGTGTAGTCGACCGCGCCGACCGAGTAGGGCGTGTCATGGATGTTGGAGGGGTGCAGGCCCGCCTCGCCGCCGTCGGTACGCGCCCAGCGGGGCTTGGGCCCGATCAGCCGTACGCCCGTACGTGCCGAGTTGAAGTGCACCTTCCACTCGGCCGCGTAGAAGTCGCGGATGTCCTCCTCGGTGAAGAACTCCGGTGCGGCGTGCGGCCCTTCGAGCGCACCGACCCGCCACTCGGCCCCGAACACCGGCCGCTCGCCGACCGGAACGGGACCGCCAACAGAAACAGGACTGGAAACCGGCCCACCTGCCGAAGCCACCGCGGCACCACCGGTCACCCCAGCAACACCACCCACCACAACGCCCCCGTGCAGCACATCCCCCGTCCGCAACGCCCGCCCACCGTGCCCCCCGAAGCGGCCCAGCGTGAACGTCGAGGCGCTGCCCAGGAAGGCCGGCACGTCCAGGCCGCCGCCGGCGAGGAGTACGTACGTCCGCAGCCCGTGTTCCGAGGGTGTGCCCACCTCCAGCACACCGCCCGCGGGGACCGTCACCGGTTCCCACTGCGGGACCGCCGTCCCGTCGACCGTCACCGGCGCCGGAGCACCCGTGACGCACACGGTCGTCGGATGAGTGAACTTCAACGCCGGGCCCTGCAGGGTGCATTCGAGCCCGGGAGCGCCCTCGTCGTTGCCGAGTGCCCGGTTGCCGAGCCGGAACGACAGGTCGTCCATCGGCCCGCACGGCGGTACGCCCACCTGCCAGTGGCCGGTCCGCCCCGGCCAGTCCTGGACCGTCGTCAGCGTTCCGCCGGAGACGACCTCGATCCGCGGCGTCGGATCGCTCACCGCGGCGAGGGTGGCCGTGGAGTGCGCGGCCGCCCGGAAGTCCGGGTCCGACAGCGCGGCCCGGACCAGGCCGAGGTTCGTCTCGATGCCGTCCACCCGTGTCCTGGCCAGCGCCTCGTCCAGCCGCTCCAGCGCGTGTGCCCGGTCGGAGCCGTACGCGACGACCTTCGCGAGCATCGGGTCGTACGCCGTGGTGACCTCGGTTCCCGTCTCGATCCAGCCGTCCACGCGCACGCCCCGCGGGAACTCGACCCGCGTCAACAGGCCCGCGCTCGGCCGGTGTTCGCGCGAGGGGTCCTCGGCGTACACGCGCGCCTCGACGGCGTGACCGCGCGGCGCCCCCGGATCGCGTACGACATCGGCGTCGCCGCGGGCAAGGCGCAGCATCCACGCGACGAGGTCGACCCCGTAGATCTCCTCGGTGACCGGATGTTCCACCTGGAGCCGGGTGTTGACCTCCAGGAAGTACGCCTCCTCGCGGGCCGCGTCGTAGACGAACTCGACCGTGCCGGCGGAGCGGTAGTCGATGCTCGCGCACAAGTCTCTTGCGGAGGCGGCAAGTTGGGCCCGTACGCGGGAAGGCAGGCCGGGGGCCGGAGCCTCCTCCACGACCTTCTGGTTGCGGCGCTGGAGAGAGCAGTCGCGGTCGCCGAAGGTGACGACCCTGCCCTCGCCGTCGCCGAACACCTGCACCTCGACATGGCGGGCGTGTTCGACGAGCCGCTCCAGGAAGACACCGGCGGAGGAGAAGGAGGCCGCGGCGACGCGCTGCACACGCTCCCAGGCGTCACGGAGGTCCTCCGGCGAGCGGCACGCGGACATGCCGATGCCGCCTCCGCCGCCGGTCGCCTTGAGCATCACCGGGTAGCCGATGGCCTCGGCCCGGTGCAGGGCCTCGTCGACGTCCGCGAGCAGGCCCGTCCCCGGTGCCAGCGGCACCCCCGCTGCCTCGGCCGCCGCCCGTGCCGTGTGCTTCGCCCCGAACAGCTCCAGCTGCTCCGGCGTGGGTCCCACGAACACGATGCCCGCGTCCTGGCAGCGCCGCGCGAACGCCGCGTCCTCGGAGAGGAAGCCGTAGCCCGGATGGATCGCCCCGGCGCCGGTGTCCTTAGCCGCCCGCAGGACGAGGTCCGCGTCGAGATACGACTCCTTGGCGGGCGCGGGCCCCAGCCGTACGGCCTCGTCCGCAAGCCGCACATGGGGCGCCGAACGGTCCGGGTCGGAGTACACCGCGACCGTGCGCAGGCCCAGCTCCCGTGCCGTACGGATGATCCGGACCGCGATCTCGCCCCGGTTGGCAACGAGAAGCGTGTCGAAGTCGGTCCCTCCGTCGCTGCTCGTCCCTGTGCCGGCCGTTCCGCCGCCGTCACTCATTCGGGAGCCCCGATCGTCATCTCCACCGCGGTCGGCTCGAAGCCGTTGCAGGGGTTGTTGATCTGGGGGCAGTTGGAGACCAGTACGAGCACGTCGCGCTCGGCGCGCAGGGTCAGCGAGAGGCCCGGCGCCGAGATGCCGTCGACGATGCCGAGGGTGCCGTCCTTCTCGACCGGCACGTTCATGTACCAGTTGATGTTGGAGACCAGGTCGCGCTTGCCGAGGCCGTAACGGGCGCCCTCCGCGAGGAAGTTGTCCACGCAGGCGTGCTGGGACCAGGTGTGGTGCCCGTACCGCAGCGTGTTCGACTCCTTGGAGCAGGCGCCGCCGACCGTGTCGTGCCGGCCGACGTCGTCCGCGACGACCGTCATCAGCGGCGTGTGTTCGTTCGACATGAGCACACTGCCCGTGGTCAGGAAGATGTTCCCCTGCGCCTGGATCGTGTCGGGCGCGCTGTACCGCACGGCCGTGTCGCCGGCGTCGTACACGAGGAAGTCGACGGCCTGGTTGCCGTGCAGGTCCGTGATGGTGAGCGTGGCGCCCGCGCGGACGACGGCCGACCAGGCGGCCCGGGCCGCGACGGTGGTCCTCTGGACGGTCTGCTCGCTCATGCGATCCCCCTGGCGGCAAGGAACTCGGCGGTGTTGAGGAAGGCGCGGTGGCCCTCGGGCGTGGCCTCCCACAGCGGATCGCCGGACCGGGTGGCCTCGGCACGCCAGGCCAGTACCTCCAGCGGCGTGCTCGTGTAGTCCTCGCGCGGATCGGCCGGGTGGGGAACATTGGCCAGCAGCACCGTGACGTCCTGCTCGGTGCGCAGCGTCACGCTCACCCCGGGACCGGCCGAACCGGTGAAGTCCAGGGAGCCGTCCTCACGTACCTCCACGCCCTGGAAGAAGGACAGCGAAGGCGGAAGATCCCGCGGCGCCAGCCCGTTCTTGGCCGCCGCCAGCTTGAACAGCTCACGCCCGGCGGGCGATTCGGACTGCGGCGTCCCGTCCCCGTACCGCTCCGTGTTCCGTACGAGACCGGAGGTGCCGCACAGCGCGTCGTGCCGCCCGGAGGTGTCGGCGATCACCGTGGCGAGGACGCGGCCCTGGTCGGAGAGGAGCAACTGGCCCTCGCCGAGGTAGGCGTTCCACTGCACCTTCACCGTGTCGGCCACGTTCAGGCGCTCCCACGGCCGGTCGGCGGCGAAGAGGAGCAGATGGGCGCAGGCGTCACCCCTGAGGTCGGTCAGCCGCAGCTCAGTGCCGCGCGCCAGCACCTTGTGCGTGTAGTTGCCGCCCGCCACCGTCTCGGCCCACACGAGGTGGCCCGCCTCGCACGGCGGCGCGGGCCAGGCACTCGCCGGGACGACGGGCATGGCCTCGGCGCGGGTGCCCTCCTGGGCGCGGGCGTGCGCGCGGGCTCCGTAAGTGGTCGCTGTCGCCATCGCGGGACCTCCGGCTCGGCAGTGGTCGGTCATGGGTGCGGTCGAGCGGGTGCTCGTATTTCTGTCGCCCGACAGAAATTAGGAGTCGGGCGGGTCGCCGCCGTTGCCCGCGGGTTGCGGCCCCGTTACCGATCCCTCACCGAGATCGCCTGGTGGGGCGGTGTGCGAGGATCGAACGCATGGGTTCCAGTGGACGACGAGTGGGCAGGCCGCGCGCCGAGCAGCGGCCGGACAGCGGCCTCTCGCCGCGCGACGAACTGCTCGCCGCCGCCGCGGAGCTGTTCACGACGCGCGGGTACGCGGCCACGACCACCCGGGCCGTCGCCGAGCGGGCGGGCATGCGCCAGGCGTCGATGTACCACTACGTGTCCGGCAAGGAGGAGCTCCTCGCCGCGCTCCTGGAGTCCACCGTCACGCCCTCGCTCGCCTTCGCCCGGCAGCTCCTCGCCGAGGACGACACCGCCGCCGAGGACCGGCTCTGGGATCTGTGCCGCACGGACGTCGAGCTGCTCTGCGGCGGCTCGCACAACCTCGGCGGGCTCTATCTGCTGCCCGAGGTCCACTCGGAGCGCTTCGCCGGCTTCCATGCCGTGCGGGCCGAACTCAAGGACGCCTACCGGCAGTTGCTCGCCGCGACCGAGGCGGGCGGTGGGCTCGCCAAGAGTGAGCTCGACCTCCGGACCGATCTGCTCTTCGGACTCATCGAAGGTGTGATTCTCGTACACCGCTCCGATCCCGAGCGGCCGGTCTCTGCCTTCGCCGAAGCCACCGCGGACGCGGCCCTGCGCATCGCCGGAATCTGAGCCGGAGGCCGCCTCCAGGCGGTGTCTCACCCCTTCTGATGAGGGGTTTTCGTATGCCTGTACGCCGTCACTCGCTGTGTGCGAATGACGGCGCTGCGTGTAAATGGAGCAGAGCGTACTCCTGTCGCGAGGGCGATTTCAGGTGCTTGCTGAATATGACACAGCGATGATCCGGTCGGACTAAGCTCGCCCGCAGCGCACCGAGTTGAGGTGTATTCGTGCGCTTGTTCCCCAAAGTTCTGTAGATCCAGTTACCTCCCCCGACCTCCAGTCGATTTGTCTCAGAGGGCATACATGGTGAGTGTTCAATCGCCTCCCGGTGGCCGAGAAGTTCCCTACGCGCGCGCGTTGTTGCTGCCTGCCATAGCGATGGCCGCGGCGACCGGGGCCGCCGTCGCCTTGCTGACGGGCCCCGCCCGGACCGCTGTCGGCTGGTGCGGTGCCATCGCGACAGTGCTCGTGACCGCGACAGCCGCCCAGGTGGTCCGCCGCGGCCGTGCCGTCCGCGCGGCGCGAGCCGAACTCGCCCACCGGACCCAAGTCATGGAACGGCGCGTCTCCCTGCACGACGCCGAGATCGACCACCTCCGCGAGGAACTGCTGCCCGCGGCGCTGGACCTGATGCGCAAGGGATCGTCGCCCCAGGACACCGTCCGGGTGATCGTCGACGAAGACCCCGCCCAGCTGAACATCCCCAAGCCCCAGCGGGCGTTGCTGCTCGAACTGCTGCGGATCATCGACCACGAGGAACTGCAGCGAGAGGCCGCGCAGCGCTCCTTCGTCAGCATCGCCCGCCGTGTCCAGGCGATCGTCCACCAGCAGAACGTGGAACTCCGCGAGATGGAGGAGGACCACGGTCGCAACCCCGAGGTCTTCGACGACCTCCTGCGCATCGACCACGGCACCGCGCTGATCGGCCGTCTCGCCGACTCGATCGCCGTCCTCGGCGGCGGCCGCCCGGGCCGCCAGTGGCCCAAGCCCGTGCCGCTCTACAGCGTGCTGCGCGGCGCCATGTCCCGGATCCTGGAATACCGGCGCATCGAACTGCATTCCATCGCCAAGATCGCCGTCAACGGCATCCACGTCGAGCCGGTCATCCACGCGGCCGCCGAACTCCTCGACAACGCCACCCGCTACTCGCCACCGCACACCAAGGTGCACGTCACCGCCGTCGAGGTGCAGACCGGCGTCGCCATCGAGATCGAGGACGCCGGCGTCAGCCTCAGCGAGGAGGCCCGCGCACGGGCCGAGGCGATGCTCGCGCGCGCGGCGCTCGGCCCGGACCTCAACAACCTGGGCGAGGACCCCCGGCTCGGCCTCGCCGTCGTCGGCCGCCTCATGGACATGTACAAGATGCAGGTCTCCCTGCGGCAGTCCGCGTACGGCGGTGTGCGCGCCGTGCTCGTCGTGCCGCGCAAGCTGCTCACCGAGGAGCCCGCCAACGCCCTCGCCCACGGCATCGGCGCAGCCGCCGTGCCCAAGGTCGACTTCGGCGGTGTCAAGGGCCCCGAGCGTTCGGTGAAGAAGCGCCGGCCGACCACCGGACCCCGTGTCTCCGAACGGGACGGCATGGAGGACGACGTCCCCGAGGTCACCGAGTGGACGGCCAACGGCCTGCCGCAGCGCCGCAGCCGCATGAAGGTCCCGTACAGCCAGCGGGTGAAGGAGGCCCGTGCCGCCGCCGCGGAGGCCGAGGCCGCGCGCAAGGAGGGCCGCCCGGTCATCGACTGGACCCGGTCGTCCACCCAGGTGCCCAAGAAGAAGAAGGAAGAGAAGGAACCCGGGCTGTGGGTCGAGGCCTTCATGGCCGGCCTCAAGGGCGGAGACGGCGACCAGAAGCAGACACCCGGCGAGACGAACAGTCCGGCCCCCACCGAGGCCGACGACGAGGGGGACCTCAAGTGACCCAACTGCGAGCCAACTTCGACTGGATGCTCAAGGAGCTGTCCGACGGGGTGTACGGCACTCGGCAGGTCGTCGTGCTCTCCGCCGACGGACTGCGCATCGCCCGGTACGGCGGCGACCCCGACGCCGCCGACCGCATCGCCGCGGCCTGCGCCGGACTGCAGAGCCTCGCGGGCGCCGTCGCGACCGAGATCCCCGACACCGACGGCAAGATGCGCATGGTGATCATCGAGATGGAGGGCGGCTACTTCTACATGATGGCCGCCGGCCCCAACGCCTACCTCGCCGTGCTGGCCGAGGCGCATGTGGACGCCGGGCTCATGAGCGCCCGCATGCGCGACCTCGTCGTACGGATCGGTGCTCACCTCACGAGTCCGCCCCGGCGGAACGGGCAGACCGTATGACTCCTCCACAACGACGACGGCGCTTCCCCAAGGAGGCGCCGAAGGAGAAACCCGCACTCCCGGCCCAAGAGCCGGGAGGACCTGGTGGACAGGGCGGAGAGGGCGGCGACGGCGAGACCCGCGAACCGGAACGGCTGTACGTCGTCACCGGCCAGGCCGAGGGCGGCGACCGCGCCGAACTCGACCTGGTGACCTTAATCGTGGCGTGCGCCGACGCTCCGCCCACCGCCCAGCCGGAGCAGTCGGCGCTGCTCCGGCTCTGCCAGGCCCCCATGTCCGTGGCCGAGCTCTCGGCCTATCTCAACCTGCCGTTCAGCGTGGTGACCGTACTGCTGACCGAGCTGCTGACGGCTGAACTGGTACAGGCGCGCGCCCCGATCGTCCGCTCGGAGCTGCCCGACCGTTCCCTCCTCGAAGCGGTGATGCATGGACTTCAAAAGCTCTGACACCATCCCGGGACCTCGCGCCGAGGACCATCTCCCGCACACGGCCGCCGCCGCGGTGAAGATCGTGATCGTGGGCGGTTTCGGGGTCGGCAAGACGACGATGGTGGGCTCCGTCAGCGAGATCAGGCCGCTGACCACCGAGGAGACCATGACGCAGGCCGGCATCGGTGTCGACGACAACTACGGCTCGGAGACGAAGACGGCCACCACCGTGGCCATGGACTTCGGCCGTATCAGCATCACCGAGCAACTGGTGCTGTACCTGTTCGGCACCCCCGGCCAGGAGCGCTTCTGGTTCCTCTGGAACGGCCTGTTCGAGGGCGCCCTGGGCGCGGTCGTCCTCGTCGACACCCGCCGCCTGGAGGTCAGCTTCGACGTCATCGGACGCCTGGAGGAGCGCGGCGTACCGTTCGTCGTCGCCGTCAACGACTTCCCGGACGCGCCCCGTTACCCCATGGATGACCTGCGGGCGGCGCTCGACCTCTCCGAGGAGATCCCCATGATGAAGTGCGACGCGCGCCGCCGTGCCTCCAGCCGGGACGTCCTGATGACACTGATGCGCTTCCTGCACTCGATCACCATGGCCTCGGCGTAGGCGCTCCGCGTTGGCGCTCCGCTGGACGCGCGGTGATGACCTGCGGGTCGGTGGGGGCTGGTCGCGCGGTTCCCCGCGCCCCTGAAGGGGCGCGGCACCCCTGCCGATCCCAGCCGCGCCCGCATCGACCGAACATCCGATACATACCGGCCCAACTTCCCAGAAACCAGAACGACTTCAGTTTCGGAGCCACCACCGTGACGCCTGAACCCCACTCCCTGACCGACACGGACGACCCCATGTCCGGCCCGCCGCCCGGCTGCCCCGCCCACGGCGGAACGGGCCCCGGCGGACTGCGCCGCCTGTACGGACCCGAGGCGCAGGACCTGGCGGGCCTGTACGAGAAACTCCGCGCCGAGCACGGCGCCGTCGCACCCGTGCTGCTCCACAACGACGTGCGCTTCTGGATGGTGCTCGGCCACGGCGAGAACCTCCACATGGTCAGCAACCCGGCGATCTACACACGCGACAGCCGTGTCTGGACCGCCCTCCTGGACGGCACCGCGGGGGCCGACCACCCGCTCATGCCGCTCATCGCGTGGCAGCCCATCTGCTCCCACGCCGAGGGGGACGAGCACCTGCGACTGCGCGGGGCGGTCATGGGTGCCATGTCGACCATCAACCCCCGCGACCTGCGCCGTCACATCAACCACTGGACCGAGCAGCTGGTCAACAAGATCTGCGAGCGGGGCACCGCCGACCTGGTCTCCCAGTTCGCCGAGCATCTGCCGATGGCCGCCCTGTGCGAGATCCTCGGTATGCCCGAGGAGTACGACGACCGTCTGGTGCAGGCCGCCCGCGACCTGCTCAAGGGCACCGAGACCGCGATCGCCAGCAACGAGTACGTCATGAGCGTCCTGATGCGGCTCACGGTCCGTCGCCGTGCCGAGCCCGCCGAGGACTTCACCAGCTACCTCATCAACCACCCGGCCGGGCTCAACGACGACGAGGTCGGCCAGCACCTGCGTCTCGTCCTGCTCGCCGCGTACGAGGCCACGGCGAACCTCCTCGCCAACGTGCTGCGGGTGGTCCTCACCGACCCGGGCTTCCGCGCCCAGCTCAACGGCGGTCAGATGACGGTGCCCCAGGCGGTGGAGCAGTCCCTGTGGGACGAGCCGCCGTTCAGCGCCGTGCTCGGCTACTTCGCCAAGCAGGACACGGAGTTGGGCGGCCAGCGCATCCGCAAGGGTGACGGGCTGTTCCTCGGGATCGCGCCGGGCAACGTCGACCCGCAGGTCCGCCCGGACCTGAAGGCGAACATGCGCGGCAACCGCTCGCACCTCGCCTTCGGTGGCGGCCCCCACGAGTGCCCCGGCCAGGACATCGGCCGTGCCATCGCCGACACCGGCGTCGACGCGCTCCTCAAGCGGCTGCCGGACGTCCAGCTCGCCGTGGAGGAGGACGAGTTGAGGTGGACCGCGTCGATCTCCTCGCGGCACCTGGTGGAACTCCCGGTGGTGTTCGACCCGGCATCGCCGCAGGACATCATGCGGCGACCAGGGGTGAACACCGTGACACGTCCGCGTCCGGACTCGGACAATGCCGTGTCGGTGCCCAGGCCCACGCTCGAACCCCGGCCCTCGGCACCCGAGTCGGAGGCCACAGCCACCGAACCGGTGCGCCGGCCCGGTGCCTGGCAGCGTTTCCTGCGCTGGTGGCGCGGCTACTGAGACCGTTCGTCACCGGCCCATTCGTCGTACGCGGACCACGCCAGGAGCATCCGTCCGCTGCGGTGCGCATGCCGGTGCCCCGTGACCGGATCGGTGAACTCCAGTACCCGCGCCAGCAGTTGGAGCGGGCGCCGGAAGTCACCGGCCGGCACGGGGCCGGTCACCACCGGGTACAGCGGGTCGCCGAGGATCGGCAGGCCCAACGCGTTCATGTGCACCCGCAGTTGGTGCGTCTGCCCGGTGCTGGGCAGCAGTCGGTATCTCGCCAGCCGGCCCCGGTGCTCGGCCAACTCGACGCGGCTCACCGCGTTCGGCTCGCCCGGCACCTCCCGGGCGGCCATCACACCCCGCTCCTTCTCGATCCGGCTGCGGACCGTGCGCGGCAGCTCCAGCGCCTCCCGGTACGGGGCCACCGCCTCGTACTCCTTGCGTACGGCCCGGTCGCGGAACAGCGACTGGTAGGCGCCGCGTTCCTCGGGCCGCACCGTGAACAGCACGAGCCCGGCGGTCAGCCGGTCGAGCCGGTGCGCGGCTCCGAGCGCCGGGATCCCCAGCTCGCGCCGCAGCCGCGCGAGTGCCGTCTCGGTGACATGGCTGCCGCGCGGGGTGGTGGCGAGGAAATGCGGTTTGTCGGCCACCACGATGTGCTCGTCCCGGTACACGACCTCCAGCGGGAACGGCACCGGCACCTCGTCGGGCAGCTCCCGGTGGAACCACACGAACATCCCCGGCACGTACGCCGCGTCGGGCGCGACGGGCCGCCCGTCGGCCCCGACGATCAGCCCCGCGTCGAGCATTCCGTCGATCACCCCGGCCCCCACCGCGAGCCGCTCCACCAGATGCTCCCGCACGGTCTCCCAGGTCCCGTCGAACGGCAGCCGCACCCGCACCGGATCCACCCCGTCACGCTGCGGCAGGGGAGAGGGCGGAACCGGCGATCTACGTCTCACCTGGTCAAGCGTACGCAGCGTCCGCCGACCGGGCCTTGTAGGCACGGTATGCGCCGCCCAGGACGAGGGTGACCCCGAGGAACAGCACGGTGAACCACTGGAAGTACCAGTGCCCGCCCGCCGGGTCGTACACCTGCGCGCGGGGCCAGGCCAGGTTGACCGTCATGAACAGGCCGTAGAGGAGGGCGAGCGCGTTGACGGGGACGCCCCAGCGGCCGAGGGAGAAGAGCGGGCGGCCCGTCTCGTCGGTGCCCTCGACCGTGAAGTCGCCGCGCACGCGCCGCCACAGCAGGGGGCCGGTGACCATCGCGTACGCGAGGTACAGCATCACGATGCAGGTGGTGCCGATGGCCAGGAAGGCTTCGGGCGAGGCGAAGTTGAGGAGCAGCAGGGCCGCGGCGAGGACACCGACGACCAGAGCGGGGGCGCTCGGCATACCGGTGCGCGGGTTGACCTTCGCGAGGCGTCCGGAGAAGGGCATCTGGCCGTCGCGGGCCATGGAGAACAGCATCCGGCAGGCCGACGTCTGGATCGCGAGGGTCGCGACCGCGATCGCGACGACCACGTCCACGAGCAGGGCCCGGCCCACGCCGTCACCCAGGCTGCTGGTGAGGACGTAACTCAGGCCCTCGACGCCGAGCCGGCCGTCGGTGAGGCTCGGCGCGGCGAGCAGACCGCCGAGGATGATCAGGCCGCCGAGCAGGCCCGCGGCACCGAGCGCGGTGAGGATCGTGCGGGGCGCGGTGCGCCGGGGGTGGTGTGTCTCCTCGCTCATCTCGCCCGCGCTGTCGAAGCCGATCATCACGTACGCCGCCGTGAACGACCCCACAAGGAGCGCCCCCACCAGGCCCGACTCGGCGGCCGTGCCGGTGTGGAAGGTGATGCCCGGGGTGCGCTCGGAGTGGGTGAACAGGAGCACGATGATCAGGGCGGCGCCGATGATCTCGGCGGTCACCCCGATGCGGTTGATCAGGGACATCACCCGGTTGTCGATGACGTTCACGAACGTCGTCAGGACCAGCAGGAGCACGCCGAGGATCGCCGCGTTGGCCGCGCCGCTCGCCGACGTGGGCGCCGGGTCGTCGCCGATCAGCTGGAAGCCGGACCAGATCGCGGGCATGACCACCTGCAGCGCGAGCGCCGCGGCGGCGACCACCACGATCTGACCGATCACCATGATCCAGCCGGCGAACCAGCCGAAGGTGAGGTTGGAGAGCCGGGACGACCACTGGTAGATGGCGCCGGAGATCGGATAGCGCGCGGCCAGTTCGGCGAAGCACGCGGCGACCAGCAACTGGCCGACCAGCACGGCGGGCCAGGCCCAGAAGAAGACGGGGCCGCCGAACGCGTACCCGAAGGCGAAGAACTGGAAGACGGTCGTCAGGACGGAGATGAAGGAGAAACCGGCGGCGAACGAGGCGTACCTGCCCAGGCTGCGGTGCAGCTCCTGGCGGTAGCCGAACTCCGCGAGGGAGCGGTCGCCGGACGACTCCGGCGGATCGGGGCGTACGTCGGAGGGGGCGGTAGTGGTCACGGCGGCGGCACCTGCCTTCGGCGCAGGGGAGCGGGATCCTGACGGCGACTTGCGGAACTCCGCGGCGGAATTCCTGTCGGGTGACAGAAATTAGGGAGAGCCTGTTTCGCCCGCGTGACGCGGCCATGTCGAGGCCGGGCCTAAGTCCTCACGCCCTTGCGCCGGATCCTGAGTCGCGATACATCGCGTGTATTGCGTTCGCCGTCGAGACGCGATGTGTTCGGCCGACGAGGTGGCGCGTCTGCTGGCCGAGCGGCTCAAGGTGCTGGACGTGCAGGCGGCCGGCGCCCGCGGCGGCCTGACGAAGCTGTACGAGACGCTGCCGCGGATCTTCCTCGTCGAGAGCGAGTACCAACTGCACATGGTCGAGGCGCAGGCCGAGTGGGTCCGCGGATTTCTGCGCGAGCTCCGGTCCGGCGCGCTCGACGGGATCAAGGAGTGGCGGAGCTTCCACGAGACCGGGGAAGTGCCGCCGGAGTTCGAGGAGTTGGAGGCCCGCCACTTCGACAAGGAGTGAATCACTTCGACAAGGAGTGAATCAGGAACAAGAAGACAGGAACAAGAAGACAGGAACAAGAAGAACAGACCCCGGCAGAGCTGTTGCACCAGCTCCGCCAGGGTCTCGAACCCCGAGCCGACTCCGCGGTGAGGCAAGCCAGGCGATCGAGGTGCGGCACACCCGGGATAGCCCGGCGCTCTTCACGCGGATCAGCCGTCATCCGCTCACCCAGGAGAGCAGTCGTCATGAGCACCCGTGCGCCACTGCTGCCCCGCTTCCACCTCACGGACGCGGCCGGCTGCCGGGTGAAGGGCTACTCGGGAGGCATGCAGCGCCGCCTCGACGTCGCACCTTCCTGCTGCTGCCGCTGACCTTCCTCTCCTCGGCCTTCATGGCCCCGGCCCGGATGCCCGGCTGGATGCGCGACATCGCCGACTACAACCCACTCAACTGGGCGATGGTGGCGGGCCGTTCGGTGATGTCGGACAACCCCGACTGGTCCGTCGTGCTGACCAGGAGCGGCGCATTCCTGGCCCTGGCGATCAGCGGTCTGGCTGTCGATCCGCACGTTCAGGTCGTACCAACGCTCGGTACAGCCCCTTAAGGAGCGGTCCGCTCTGTAGCCCGCCCCTTCAGGGGTGCGGGGCTCTGACATTTGCGGCTCCGCCGCGGGGCGCGACCAGCCACAACGAACCCGCAGACGACAACGAACCCGGGGCAGAGCCTAGGCAACCGGCGGAGCCTCCTGCTCCGCCTCGACCTGCGCGTTCCAGTCCCGCTTCGCGGCCTGCCACCCGTCCTCGTTGTGCCCCAGCCGCCAGTACCCGGAGATGGACAGATCCTCACGGGCGACCTCGTGCTCGACGCGGAGCAGCCGACGAAGCTCCTTCACGAACGCGGCCTCACCGTGCACGAACGCGTGCACCCGACCCTCGGGGAAGGAAAGGCCCCGCACGGCCTCGACCAGCGCCTCACCGAGCGGCCGGTCGCCGCGGTGCAGCCAGACGACCTCCACGTCGGAGTCGATCTTCTGCTCCTCCTCCGGCCCCGAGACCTCCACGAAGGCGTGCACCCGCGCGCCGTCGGGCATCGCCTCCAGCGAGGCGGCGATCGCGGGCAGCGCGCTCTCGTCACCGGCCAGCAGATGCCAGTCCGCGTCGGCGTCGGGGGCGTACGCTCCGCCGGGGCCGAGGAACCGGACGATCTCGCCGGCCTGGACGCGTGTCGCCCAGGGCCCGGCGAGGCCCTCGTCGCCGTGGATCACGAAGTCGAGTGTCAGCTCGCGCAGTTCGGGGTCCCATGCGCGCACCGTGTACGTACGCGTCACGGGCCACTGGTCGCGCGGGAACTCCTCGCGGATCCGGGTCATGTCGAAGGGCTCCGGATAGGTCACGCCCTCGGCCCCGAACAGCAGCTTGACGTAGTGGTCGGTGCTCGTGCCCGCGGAGAATTCGGCGAGGCCGTCGCCGCCGAGGACCACACGCTGCATATGCGGCGTGAGTCGCTCCGTGCGGATCACGCTCGCGGCGTGGGGCTTGGGAGCCCTCCGTGCCGGACGCTCTGCCATGACAGCCTCCCGAAGTTCGCTTAGGCTTACCTAAGTTAGCACCTCACCGCCCACTGGCGCCCCCTTCTTGAGAACCCGATTACCGTTCTGTGGGAATCGAATTGCTGCTTCACCTGCGGAGTGTCGTCAGCAGTCGCGCCAGCGAGCCACCCAGGCCCCAGCGTGTCGCGAGCTCCTCCAGAGCTGCCGGATCGCGCGGCGTGTGGGGCAGCGCGGTGGTCACGTCCGGCAAGGGTACGTCTCCGGCCACCCGGACGACCTTGGGCGCGACGGCGACATACGGCCGGGACTCGTCCAGACGCTTGCGCTGGGACGGTGTGAGCTTGGCCCTGGGGTCGTCGACCGCCGCCATGATCCCGGCCAGGTCGCCGAACTCGGCCAGCAGCTTGGAAGCGGTCTTCTCGCCGATGCCCGGCACCCCCGGCAGACCGTCGCTCGGGTCGCCGCGCAGCAGTGCCAGAGTCGCGTACCCCGCGCCGTCGACGCCGTACTTCTCGCGCAGCCAGGCCTCGTCCGTGACCTGGAGCATGCCGACGCCCTTGAGCGGGTACAGCACGCGCACCTCCCGCTTGTCGTCGACCAGTTGGTACAGGTCGCGGTCGCCGGTGACGATGTCGACCGGGCCCGTGGCGCGGCCGGCGAACGTCCCGATCACGTCGTCCGCCTCGTACCCCTCGACGCCCACGCGTGCGATGCCCAGTGCGTCCAGGACCGCCTCGATGACCGGCACCTGCGGCGAGAGGGTGTCGGGCACCTCCTCCTCGTCCGGGCCGGTCTCGGTCTCCTGGGCGACGCGATGCGCCTTGTAGGAGGGGATCAGGTCGACCCGCCACTGGGGCCGCCAGTCCGCGTCCATGCACGCGACCAGATCGTCCGGGCGGTGGTCCTTCACCAGCCGGTCGATGAACTCGAGCAGACCCCGCACGGCGTTCACCGGTGTGCCGTCCGGGGCCCGCACGGAATCCGGGACCCCGAAATAGGCCCGGAAGTACAGGGAGGCGGTGTCGAGGAGCATGGTTCGCCGGGGCTGCTGCGTCTGCTGCGTCACGCCTCGCATCATGCCGTACGCCGCTGACAGTCACCGGCAGTCACCAGTCGGCGCGGAGAGTGGACGAAAGCGGGTGCCCGCACCGTCCGGATGTAAACGCCTTGTGAACTGGGACACGGTCGCGTTTGCGCCATCCGGTCGGGGGCAGGCGCCGACCCGGAGCGAACCCGGTCGCATTTTCAACCACATCTGACATATGCGCACCGGACGAGCGGGCGGAACCCGCATCGCTCCACGGCCCGCCGGCGGGGGAGGCGGGCCGTCTTCGTTCGACCCGAGAGGTACTTGTGTCATCCAGGCTGCAGGCGGAACAGCTCTACAAAGTGTTCGGCAGACGACCCGGCGAGGCGGTCGAGCGACTGCGCGGCGGAGCCGACCGTGAGGAACTGCGCGCGGACGGCACCACGGCCGCGGTGATCGACGCGTCGTTCACGGTCGAACCGGGCGAGATCTTCGTCGTCATGGGCCTGTCGGGGTCCGGCAAGTCCACCTTGCTGCGCATGCTCAACGGACTCCTGGAGCCGACCGCGGGACGCGTGGTCTTCGACGGGCAGGATCTGACCGCGCTCAACGACCGTGAGATGCGCGAGGTCCGCTCCAGGAAGGTCAGCATGGTCTTCCAGCACTTCGCGCTCTTCCCGCACCGCAGCGTCCTGGAGAACGCCGCGTACGGCCTGGAAGTGCAGGGCGTGCCGCGCGCCGAGCGCGAGGAGCGTGCCACCAAGGCCCTGGTGCTGGCCGGACTCGCCGGCTGGGAGACGTCCTGGCCCGACGAGCTGTCCGGCGGTATGCAGCAGCGCGTGGGTCTCGCCCGGGCGCTCGCCACCGACGCCGACCTGCTGCTGATGGACGAGTCCTTCAGCGCGCTCGACCCGCTGATCCGCCGCGACATGCAGGACCAGCTGATCGAGCTCCAGAAGAAGCTCAAGAAGACCATCGTCTTCATCACCCACGACCTCAACGAGGCCATGCGCCTGGGCGACCGCATCGCCGTCATGCGCGACGGCAGCATCGTCCAGATCGGCACCGCCGAGGACATCCTCGTCCGCCCCGCGAACGACTACGTCGCCTCCTTCACCAAGGACGTCGACCGCTCCCGCGTCCTCACCGCGACCTCCGTCATGGACACGGAGCTGCGCGGCGACGAGGCCGACTGCGGCTGTGAGACCGCCAGGCCCGACTCCTCGTTCGGCGAGCTGTGCGCCATCAGCGCGCGGCTGACGCACCCCGTGGCCGTCGTCGACAAGAAGGGCAAGCTGGTCGGTGTCGTGCCCCGGCAGCGGCTCGTCGGCTTCCTCGGCGACGAACAGAGCGAACCCGTGCCCTGCGACACACCGCGCGACAAGAACGTCAAGGCGGTGAAGGCCGGTGCCTAGGATCCCCTTCGGCGACTGGGTCAACGACACGGTCGACTGGCTGCTCAACCACATGGCGTGGCTCTTCGACTTCCTGAAGACCGTCTTCCAGGGCACCTACGACGTCATCAACGACGTACTGCAGGCGCCCGAACCCCTTCTCCTCGCGGGCATCTTCGCGGTCATCGCGTTCTGGCTGCGCGGCACGTCCGCCGGTGTCCTCGCCTTCGTGGGATTCGCCTTCATCGACTCCCTCGAACTGTGGGAGAACGCGATGGTGACCCTGTCGCTGGTCCTCGTGGCGACGATCATCGCGCTCGTCATCTCCGTGCCCGTCGGCATCTGGGCGGCACGCTCGGACCGGGTCAGCGGCATCGTGCGCCCCGTGCTCGACCTCATGCAGACGATGCCCGCGATGATCTACCTCATCCCGGCGATCCTGTTCTTCGGCACCGGCGGACCCGCGGGCATCGTGGCCACCCTGATCTTCGCCCTGGCACCCGGCGTCCGTATGACGGAACTGGGCATCCGCCAGGTCGACAAGGAACTGGTCGAGGCCGCCGACGCGTTCGGCACCACCCCCCGCAACATCCTGCTGCGCGTCCAGCTGCCGCTGGCGCTGCCCACCGTCATGGCCGGCGTCAACCAGGTCATCATGCTCGGCCTGTCCATGGCCGCCATCGCCGGCATGGTCGGCACCGGCGGCCTCGGCGGTGACGTCAACGAGGCGATCGGCCAGCTCAACGTCGGCCTCGGCGCCGAGGCGGGCATAGCCATCGTCATCCTCGCCATCTACCTGGACCGCATGACCAGCGCCCTGGGCACCCAGGTCTCGCCGCTCGGCCGCCGCACCGCCGCCAAGCTGCGTGCCGCACAGGGCCTGCAGATCTGGTCCTACCGCCCCCGGCCCTCCGTGGCCGTCATCGGCGTCGTCGTGCTCGCGCTCGTCGCGGGCGGCATGGGCATCTTCGGCTCCGGCGACACCGAGACCACCGCGTCGGACGCCGGGAACGTCGGCCAGGGCAAGAAGGTCAGCATCGGCTACATCCCCTGGGACGAGGGCGTCGCCTCCACCTTCCTCTGGAAGGAGATCCTGGAGCAGCGCGGCTTCGAGGTCGAGACCAAGCAGTTCGACGCAGGACCGCTCTACACCTCGCTCGCCCAGGGCGACATCGACTTCCAGACCGACTCCTGGCTGCCGGTCACGCACGAGCAGTACTGGAAGAAGTACGGCAAGCAGCTCGACGACCTGGGCTCCTGGTACGGCCCGACGTCCCTGGAGCTGAGCGTGCCCGCGTACATGAAGGGCATCGACTCCCTGGAGGACCTCAAGGGCAAGGCGGGCGAGTTCGGCGGCAAGATCACCGGCATCGAGTCCAGCGCCGGAATGATGGGCCTGCTCAAGACCAAGGTCCTCAAGGAGTACGGGCTCGACAAGGAGTACAAGGTCGTCGACAGCTCCACGCCCGCGATGCTGGCCGAGCTGAAGCGCGCGTACGCCAAGAAGGAGCCGTTCGTCGGCACGCTCTGGTCGCCGCACTGGGCGTACAGCGAGTACAAACTGAAGAAGCTCAAGGACCCCAAGGTCGCCTGGGGCGAGGGCGACGGCGTGCACACGCTCTCCCGCAAGGGCTTCGCCCAGGACAACCCGGTCGTCGCCAAGTGGCTCAAGAGCTTCAAGATGACCGAGAAGCAGCTCACCAGCCTTGAGGCGGACATCAACAAGGCCGGCAAGGGCAAGCAGCAGGACGCCGTGCGCACCTGGCTGAAGAGCAACCCCGGTGTCGTCGACAAGCTGGCCCCGGTCGAGAAGTCCTCCTCCGGCACCCCGGCCGAGGCGAAGCGCACGGTGGACGTCGCCTGGTTCCCCTGGGACGAGGATGTCGCCGTCACCTACCTGTGGAAGGACGTCCTGGCCCGTCGCGGCTACAAGCTGAACCTGAAGCAGATGGACGTCGGCCCGGTCTACACGGGCCTGGCCACCGGCGACATCGACCTCAACTTCGACGCCTGGCTGCCGTACGCGCAGGCGAACTACTGGGACAAGCACAAGAACAACCTGCGCGACCTCGGCACCTGGTACGAGCCGACCTCCCTGGAGATCGCCGTTCCCTCGTACGTGAAGGACGTCAAGTCCCTCGCGGACCTCAAGGGCAAGGGCGATCTCTTCAACGGGAAGATCATCGGCATCGAACCGGGCACCGGCGAGATGAACCTCGCCAAGACGAAGGTCCTGCCCGGCTACGGCCTGGACAAGGAGTACGAGATCGTCGACGGCTCCACGCCCGCGATGCTGGCCGAGCTGAAGCGCGCGTACGCCAAGAAGGAGCCCGTCGCCGTCACGCTCTGGTCGCCGCACTGGGCCTACAGCGAGTACGAGCTGACGAAGCTCGCGGACCCGAAGAAGACGTTCGGTGAGGGCAACACGATCCGGACGATCTCCAGCAAGAAGTTCCCGGAGCAGTATCCGCAGCTCACGAAGTGGATCAAGAACTTCAAGATGAGCGAGGACGAGCTCGGCAGCCTGGAGAGCGAGATCAAGGACCGCGGCCAGGGCCAGGAGGAGGAAGCCGTCTCCGCGTGGCTGAAGGAGCACCCGGACATGGTGGAACGGATGACTCCGCAGTAGACACGTCCCCAGTGGGGGTCTCCGCGAGGGGTGGGCAGCGCCATACGGCGAGGCCCACCCCTCGCGGCGTCACCTGTGCATACGACCCGGGCAAGGGCCACGCCGACTTTCCGGCACCGTCCTCACGCCCCGGCAGCCGCGCCGGCGCTCCCACCGGCGCGAACCGTGACGGTCGGTCACGCGATCGGTGCGGCGATGTTTACAGCGATGTGACGGGCGCATGAAACGGTTTGCCGAACACCCGTAGGGTGCAGACAAGACATCAGGAACTCGCGAGAAATCGGCGTGTACGTACAACGAACGTGCCGCCACCGCACCGCACGTACCGCATGCACCGAGCAGCGCACCGACGACGCACAGGGGGGAGCCGAGGCGATGGACGAAAACAAGGAGACCCTTCGAGTGGGCGCGGCCGTCAGGCGGCGGCGCCGGGCACTGGAGCTCACCCTCGCCGTTGTCGCCGAGCGCAGCGGTCTGTCGGTGCCGTTCCTGAGCCAGGTCGAGAACGAGCGGGCGCGGCCCAGCATGCGTTCCCTCCAACGGGTCGCGGACGCCCTGCACACCACCTGTGTCGAACTCCTCGCCGCCGCCGACCCGGCGCGCAGCGTCGACGTGGTGCGCGCGGACGACTCCGAGTTCACCCACGAGCCCCGAGTGCGCCCCCTGGTGCGCGGTCACCACCAGTTGCACGCCATGGAGTTCTCCGGCGACCACGACGCCGGCCGCGAATTCCAGCACCGCAACGACGAGTTGATGTACGTGGCCGACGGCGCCGTCGAGGTCGAGGCGGAGGGCCGCGCGTACCGACTGGGACGCGGCGACACGCTGCACCTGACGGGCGGCGTACGGCACCGGTGGCGGGCGACCGACGCGGACACGCGTGTACTCATCGTCGCGGTCGCGGACCACATCGAGGCCGTGGAGGACGATCCACGCCGATGACCGTCATCCGGAGTACTCGGCCATGAGAGTGGTTCGGTCATGAGAGTGGTGTCACTCGTCCCGTCGCTCACCGAGGCCGTCGCCGTGTCCGCGCCGGGCGTCCTGGTCGGGGCGACCGACTGGTGCAGCCATCCGGCCGGTCTCGACGTCGTACGCGTCAAGGGCACCAAGAACCCGGACGTCGAGCGGATCGTCGGCCTCGCGCCCGACCTGGTGATCGCCAACGAGGAGGAGAACCGCGAGCCCGACCTGACCGCCCTGCGGCAGGCGGGACTCGACGTGTTCGTCACCGAGGTACGGGACGTGCCGGGGGCCTTCCGGGAACTGGAGCGGGTGGTCCGCGCGTGCGGACTGCCGACGCGGCCGCGGTGGCTGGACGAGGCCGAGGAGGCCTGGCTGGACCCGCCCCGCCCGGAGAGGCGGCTGCGCGCCGCCGTACCGATCTGGCGGCGGCCCTGGATGGTGGTCGGGCGGGACACGTTCGCCGGGGACGTGCTGGCGCGGCTGGGCGTCGACAACGCGTACGCGAGCCATGCCGAACGCTATCCGCGTGTCCCGGTCGAGGAACTGCGCGCCGCGGACCTCGACCTGGTCGTGCTGCCCGACGAGCCGTACCGATTCACGAACGACGACGGCCCGGAGGCGTTCCCCGGAGTGCCCTGCGCCCTGGTCGGCGGGCGTCATCTCACGTGGTACGGACCGTCGTTGGCGCAGGCACCGCGAGTGCTCGGCGAGGCGCTGCGAGCAGCCGTCCGCTGACCAGGCCACGGGCCGTGTGGACGGCGGCCACCGCCCAGGCCGCGAGGAGCAGGGCGTACAGGGCGACCGTGAGCCCGTCGTAGACGACGAGCCCGGTGTGCCGGGCGAGCCCCTCGGCGCCCGTCACGCACGTACCGACCGGGAAGGTGAACGCCCACCAGGTCATGCCGAAGACCATGCCCCGGCGGCGGGCCCGCAGCACCAGGGCAGCGGCCAGCGCCAGCCAGAGCAGTGCGAAACCCATCACCGGGACGCCGTAGAGCACGGGCAGGATCCCGAATCCGCGGTCGTACGGGGCGGGCACCACGCCCGGGGCGGCGACGGCGAACTTGTCGACGGCCGTCGTGGACTGCCCCAGCGGGCCCAGGACCAGGAACAGGGTCGGGGCGAGCGCGAGCGGCAGCGGGCCGCCCGTGACCAGGCGGGCGAAGATCATCGGCAGCATCACGAGCGTGGCGAGCAGGCTGAGGCCGAACATCGCGAAGCAGGCGAGCAGCAGGGTCTCGCGGGCCTGGCCGGCCGGGAGATGCGGTACGAGCAGGGGACCGAGCGCCGCGGAGACCATCGGTGCGACGAGGGGGAGCAGCCACACCGGGGTGGCCTGGGACGGGTCCACCCGGTGGCGCGCCACCATCAGGTACGGGACGGCCACGGCCGCCGCCAGGCCGATCAGGGTGCCCGTGGAGAAGAGGACGGCGTCCAGGGCGACCGCCGCCTGTGTGCCGATCCAGTCCCGCCCGACCACCAGCGCGCCGCCGCCCACGGCCAGCAGGGCCATGGAAAGACAGCCGTAGAAGGGGGCCATCGACGGGTCCAGGAGGTGGGCGCGGGCCTGGTCCCTGTGGTGCGTCCAGTGGGCCGCCCGGGCGGCGAGGAGGGCGACGAGCAGAGTCAGGGCGAGTGCCCAGACGGCAGTGCAGAACGTGCGCAGGCCAGGGACGCCGAAGGGGAGGCCCGCGCCTGCCGTGGCCACGATGGCCGTGCCCATCACCGGGGCGTACCAGTTGGGGCCGAGGTGGCGGAAGGGGGATGCCTTTGTCTTCGCCTCTGTCTCTGCCCCTGCGTTTGCCTTTGTGGGGCGGCTGGGGTTGGCATGGCTGGTGTTGTCCGTGGTGGCGGTGAGCGGGTGGGCTGTGGCCATGAGTTCACCGTGCCTCGGCGGGGGACGGCTCACCAGGGAGTACCGGTCTATGAGGACATAAGGTGGGCTTATGAGTCGGGATGACGGGACGAGTGACCAGGGGGCTCGCGAGACGGCGTCCATACCGGGAGGTGGGCTGTCGCACCGGGTCCCCGATCTTGGTGCGCTGGAGCTGCTGCTCGCCGTGGCGCGGCTCGGGAGCCTGGGGCGGGCCGCCCGGGAGGTCGGGATCACGCAACCGGCCGCCAGCAGCCGGATCCGGTCCATGGAACGGCAGCTGGGGGTCGCCCTCGTGGACCGCTCGCCCACCGGGTCGCGGCTCACCGACGCGGGGGCGCTGGTGACGGACTGGGCCCGGCGGGTGGTCGAGGCCGCGGAGGCCTTCGACGCGGGGGCGCAGGCGTTGCGGGACCGGCGGGACTCCCGGCTGCGGGTCGCGGCGAGCATGACGATCGCCGAGTATCTGCTGCCCGGGTGGTTGCTCGCGCTGCGCGCGCAGCGGCCCGACACCGCGGTGTCGCTGATCGCCGGGAACTCGACGGTCGTGGCCGAGCGGGTGCTCTCCGGTGAGGCTGACCTCGGGTTCGTGGAGGGAGTGTCCGTGGCGAGCGAGCTGGACTCCGTGGTGATCGCCCATGACCGGCTGATCGTGGTGACCGCACCCGGGCATGCGTGGGCGCGGAGGCGGCGGGCGCTCGACGCGGGGGAGCTGGCGGGGACGCCGTTGATTCTGCGGGAGGAGGGGTCGGGGACGCGGCAGGTGCTGGACGCGGCGCTCGGCGGACTGGCCCGCCCTCTGATCGAGCTGTCCTCCACGACGGCGGTGAAGGCGTCTGCGGCTTCGGGGGCGGGGCCGGCCGTTCTCAGCGAGCTGGCGTTGGGGGAGGAGCTGTCCGCTCGTCGGCTTGTTGAGATTCCTGTGGAGGGGGTTCGATTGAGCCGCGACCTCCGGGCCGTCTGGCCTGTGGGGCATCGGCCTACTGGACCGGCGCGGGACTTGTTGACGTTGACGCGGTCGTAGGGGCGCGGGGCTGTGACGTTTGCGGCTCCGCCCCCACTCTCGGCTTCGCTTGAGCGGGGCCCCATCGTGGGCGAGACCGGCCCCCACCCACCCGCACGTGACACGCCACCCGGGCACGCCACCCGGGCACGCCACCCGGGGACCCCACCCGGGCGGAGCCCCCGTCGCACCCGCGGTGGGAAAAGTGGTGGCGACAGGGAGAGCCGCCGACGGACGATGCAGTGCATGACGATGAGCGCACCGCCTGCGACAGGCGTCCGTACCCCGTGGGAAGCGGTACCCGAGCCGGTCAGGCGGGCCGTCGCGGACCTGCTCGGCGCCCCCGTCGTGGAAGCGGTCACACAGACCGGCGGATTTTCGCCGGGACCGGCCGCGCGGGTGAGGACCGCGGACGGCCGACGGGCATTCGTCAAGGCCGTCAGCGCCGAGGCGAACCCGGACAGCCCGGACATGCACCGACGCGAAGCGAGGAACGCCGCCGCCCTGCCGGCCGGGACCCCCGCACCGAGGTTTCTGGGAATGCACGACGACGGGAACTGGGTGGCGCTCGTATTCGAGGACATCGACGGGCATCAGCCCCATGTGCCTTGGAAAGACGGCGAGTTGGCGCGCGTTCTCGACGCCGTGAGGGAGCTCGGCCGCACGCTCACGCCGTCCCCCGTGGACGTCCCGCCGGTCGGAGCGACCCTCTCGCGCGCCTTCCGAGGCTGGCAGAAGATGCTGGACGAGGGGCACGGGGCCGGAGGCGGGGGCGGGGGCCTCGACCCCTGGACCGTGCGTAATCTTCCCACCCTCGCCGAACTCGCCGCTCCCTGGGCCGAGTTCGCCTCGGGCGACACCCTCGCCCATGGCGACCTCCGCGCCGACAACATCCTCCTCACAGCCCCGGAGAACGCACCGCATCGTGTGCTCTTCGTCGACTGGCCCCACGCCCAGCTTGCCGCCCCCTGGTTCGACCTCCTGGTGATGTTGCCGTGCGTCCGCGCACAGGGCGGCCCTGATCCCGAAGTGCTGTTCACCGAGCACCCGTTGGGGAGGGCGGCGGACCCGGCCGGAGTGACGTCCACCCTGGCGGCGCTGGCGGGATACTTCGTCGGACACTCACGGCGGCCCTCGCCGCCCGGCCTGCCGACGCTCCGCGCGTTCCAGCGGGCCCAGGGCGACGCCGCCCTCGAATGGCTCAGGAAGCGGCTCGGACCAGGCCGGACATGACTCGCGGGTCCTCGCCCATCTCAGGGTGCCACTGGACGCCCAACACCCAGTTGGGGCCGGGGAGTTCGACTGCCTCGATCGTGCCGTCCGTTGCGTGGGCGGAGGGGGCGAGGGCGGTGCCCAGGCGGTCCACCGCCTGGTGGTGGTAGGTCGGTACGGAGGTTTCCTCGGGGACCAGGGTGGCGTAGAGGGAGCCCGGGACCGGCTTCACCGAGTGGTGGCCGAAGACTCCTACCGATTCGATGTGGTCGTCGATGTGCTGGACGAGGGTTCCGCCGAGCGCGACGTTCAGGAGCTGCATTCCGCGGCAGATCCCGAGGAGGGGCGTGCCGGAGGCCAGCGCGGCGTCGATCAGGGCGAGTTCCCAGGTGTCGCGGGCGCGGGCCTCGGGGCCGCATCGTGGGTCGCGGGCGGCCCCGTAGCGCGACGGGTCCACGTCAGGACCTCCCGCGACCACCAGACCGTCGAGCCGGGCCACGGTCTCGGCGGCGTGAGCGGGTTCGTCCGGTGGCAGCATCGCGGCCAGGCCGCCCGCCGACCGGACCAGGCGCGGGTAGCCGGCCGGCAGCAGTGCCGCCTCCAGTTCCCAGACGCCCCAGCGTGCGGTCTCCAGGTATGTGCTGACTCCGATGAGCGGTCTGCCTGCCATCCCCACGCTCCCTGTTTTCTCGTGCGCCCCTAGGGAGGAGGCTAATAGACCGACCCCATACCTTTACAGGGGTGACCTGACCGGATCTTGTGTGTGGTGCCTCGCGCAGGTTCCTATGCCAGGAAGCCGCGCAGGAGTGCAGCCGTGCCCGCGCAGTGTTCGCGCATCATCTCGCGGGCCCCGTCCGCGTCCCCGTCGAGCACCGCCTCGACCAGTGCCTCGTGCTGGCGCTGCGAGTGCTCCAGGTTCCGGACCAGGAGGGGGATGCAGTCGAGCAGGTCGTTCACGGTGGCGCGTACGGCCGCGTACTGGGCGGTGAGTGTCGGGGAGCCGCACAGCTCGGCGAGGGTGAGGTGCAGGAGGGTGTCCAGGCGGCGGTAGTCCGCCAGGGGGGCGTCCTGGGTGCGGGCCAGGGCCTCGCGCAGGCGGGTCGACTGGTCGGAGGACAGGCCGTGTGCTGCGCAGAGGCCCGCCGCGCCCACCTCCAGGACCTCACGGAAGCGCAGGACGTCCTCTATGTCGACCTCGTCGATCCGGCGGCGCAGCTCCGCCTCGCCGGGGGCGTCGGTTCGGGGGAGGACGAACGTGCCGCCGTAGCGGCCGCGTCTCGACTCGACCAGGCCCTGGTCCTGGAGGACCTTCAGGACCTCGCGCAGCGTCACCCGGCTGATCCCGAGGCGGTCCGCCAACTCCCGTTCGGCGGGCAGCCGTTCGCCCCCGGGCACCAGGCCGAGCCGGACGACCTGGAGGATCTGCTCCAGGGCCTCCTCGAAGCCGTTGCCCGCGCGCACCGGGCGCAGGACCGGCGTCAACCGGTCGTTCAGTTCGTGTGGATCCGGCTGCGACATCCGGCCGTGCCCCCTTCCCAAGCAATGGTTCTCGGCAATACCTTATGGCTCTCGGCTGACCGAAGGAGGCATTTCCCGTGGCAGACCGCACACCACCCCTCAGTGTCGAGGAGCTGCACGCCCTCGTCGCGAGCGGCGAGATCGACACGGTCGTCCTGGCCTTCCCGGACATGCAGGGGCGGCTCCAGGGCAAGCGGTTCGCCGCGCGTTTCTTCCTCGACGAGGTCCTGCACCACGGTACGGAGGGCTGCAACTACCTCCTGGCCGTCGACACCGACATGAACACCGTCGACGGGTACGAGATGTCGTCCTGGGAGCGTGGATACGGCGACTTCGCCATGCACCCGGATCTGAGTACGCTGCGTCGTGTTCCCTGGAACGCGGGTACGGCGATGCTCGTCGCCGACCTCGCCTGGGACAACGGATCGCCCGTCGTGGCAGCGCCCCGCCAGATCCTCCGGCGTCAGCTGGAGCGGCTCGCCGAGCACGGGTTCACCGCGCAGGTCGGGACCGAGCTGGAGTTCATCGTCTTCAAGGACACGTACGAGCAGGCCTGGGACGCGAACTACAGAGGGCTGACGCCCGCCAATCAGTACAACATCGACTATTCGGTGCTCGGGACCGGGCGGATCGAGCCGCTGCTGCGGCGTATCCGCAACGAGATGGGTGCCGCCGGGCTGATCGTCGAGTCCGCCAAGGGCGAGTGCAATCCCGGGCAGCACGAGATCGCGTTCAAGTACGACGAGGCCCTGGTCACCTGCGACCAGCACGCCATCTACAAGACCGGGGCCAAGGAGATCGCCTCCCAGGAAGGTGTCTCGCTCACCTTCATGGCCAAGTACGACGAGCGCGAGGGCAACTCCTGCCACATCCACCTCTCGCTCGCCGACGCCGACGGCACCAACGTGATGGCGGGCGACGGAACGGGCGGGATGTCGCAGGTCATGCGGTACTTCCTCGCCGGACAGCTCGCCGCGCTCCGCGACTTCTCGCTGCTCTACGCGCCCAACATCAACTCGTACAAGCGGTTCCAGCCCGGGTCGTTCGCGCCGACGGCCGTGGCCTGGGGGTACGACAACCGCACCTGTGCGCTGCGGGTGGTCGGGCACGGTCGCTCGATGCGGTTCGAGAACCGGCTTCCGGGTGGCGATGTCAATCCGCACCTCGCCGTCGCGGGGCTCGTCGCGGCCGGGCTGTACGGCATCGAGCAGAAGCTGGAGCTGCCGGAGGCGTGTACCGGGAACGCGTACACCTCGGGGTACGAGCACGTGCCCACCACGCTGCACGAGGCCGCCGAGATCTGGGAGAACAGCGCCATCGCCAAGGCCGCCTTCGGCGACGAGGTGGTCGCGCACTACCGCAACATGGCGCGCGTCGAACTGGACGCCTTCGACGCCGCGGTGACCGACTGGGAGCTCCGCCGCTCCTTCGAACGTCTGTGAGGCCGAAGGTGTCGCACCTGCACGAACTGGTAGTTCTCAACCCTGCGACGGAGGAGGTCATCGCCACCGTCCCGGGCGCCACCCCCGAGGACGTCGACGCCGCGGTCGTACGGGCGGAAAAGGCACAGGTGCGATGGGCCGCCCTCGCGCCCGGTGAGCGGGCCCGGCTGTTGCGCCGGTTCGCCGTCGTCGTCGACGAGCATCTGGAAGAGCTCGCCCGGCTGGAGGTCCGCGAGGCCGGGCATGTGGTCGGCAACGCCCGCTGGGAGGCGGGCAATGTGCGTGATCTGCTCGACTACGCGGCCGGGGGCGTGGAGCGGCTCACCGGGCGCCAGATCCCGGTGCCGGGCGGTCTCGACATCACGATCCTCGAACCGCTGGGCGTCGTCGCCGTCATCGCGCCCTGGAACTTCCCGATGCCCATCGCGGCATGGGGTACGGCTCCGGCGCTCGCGGCGGGCAACGCGGTCATCCTCAAGCCCGCCGAGACGACGCCTCTGACGGCTCTGCGACTGGCCGAACTCGCCCTGGAGGCGGGCCTGCCCGAGCATCTCTTCCAGGTGCTCCCGGGAGCGGGCGCGATCACCGGCAACGCGCTGGTCGAGCACCCCAGGGTCGCGAAGATCGTCTTCACGGGGTCAACGGCCGTGGGCAAACAGGTGTTGGCGAAGGGCTCGGCGCTTCTCAAGCGCGTCACCCTCGAACTCGGCGGCAAGAGCCCCAACATCGTCTTCGCCGACGCCGACATCGAGGCCGCCGCGGCAGCCACCCCCATGTCCTTCCTCGACAACTCCGGCCAGGACTGCTGCGCCCGCACCCGCATCCTCGTCCAGCGGTCCGCGTACGACCGCTTCCTCGAACTGCTGGTCCCGGCCGTCGAGTCCGTCGTCGTCGGCGACCCGGCCGACGAGAAGACCGCCATGGGCCCACTGATCTCCAAGTCCCAGCTGGAGCGCGTACGGTCGTACGTCACCGGGGCCACCGACCGTGCGGTCGGCATCCGGGGCACCGCCCCCGAGGGCCCCGGTTTCTGGTTCCCGCCCACCGTCCTGACCGGAATCGAGTCTCACGCGCGCGTGGCCGTCGAAGAGGTCTTCGGACCGGTCGCCGTGGTCCTCCCCTTCGAGGACGAGGCCGACGCGATCCGCCTCGCCAACGCCACCGAGTACGGCCTGTCCGGTTCCATCTGGACCCGGGACGTGGGCCGCGCCCTGCGTGTGTCGAGCGCCGTCCGCGCCGGGAACCTGTCCGTCAACTCCCACTCCAGCGTCCGCTACTGGACCCCCTTCGGCGGCTTCAAGCAGTCGGGCATCGGCCGCGAACTCGGCCCGGACGCCCTGGCCGCCTTCACCGAAACCAAGAACGTCTTCATCAGCACGGAGGGCCCCGCACAGTGAGCGCATCGACCGACGACATCATCTGCCGCCGCCTGGTCGGCCGCACCGCCGTCATCACCGGGGCCGGCAGCGGCATCGGTCTCGCCACCGCCCGCCGGCTCGCCTCCGAGGGCGCCCACGTCGTCTGCGGCGACGTCGACGAGACCCGCGGCAAGGCGGCCGCTGAGGAGATCGGCGGCATCTTCGTGAAGGTCGACGTCACCGACCCCGAGCAGGTCGAGGCGCTCTTCAAGACCGCGTACGACACGTACGGGTCCGTCGACATCGCCTTCAACAACGCGGGCATCTCGCCGCCCGACGACGACTCGATCCTGGAGACGGGCCTGGACGCCTGGAAGCGCGTCCAGGAGGTCAACCTCACGTCCGTGTACCTGTGCTGCAAGGCGGCGATCCCCTACATGCGGCAGCAGGGCAAGGGCTCGATCATCAACACGGCGTCGTTCGTGGCCCGGATGGGCGCGGCGACCTCGCAGATCTCGTACACCGCCTCCAAGGGCGGAGTTCTCGCCATGTCCCGTGAGCTGGGTGTGCAGTTCGCGCGGGAGGGAATCCGCGTGAACGCGCTGTGCCCCGGGCCGGTCAACACGCCCCTCCTCCAGGAACTGTTCGCCAAGGACCCGGAGCGTGCCGCACGCCGCCTCGTACACATCCCGGTCGGGCGGTTCGCGCGGGCCGAGGAGATCGCCGCGGCGGTCGCGTTCCTCGCCAGCGACGACTCCTCGTTCGTGAACGCCACGGACTTCCTGGTGGACGGCGGGATCTCTGGCGCATACGTGACCCCGCTCTAGGCCTCTGGCGGAGGCGGGCGTGTCCCGGTGGGCGGGTGGCGCCTAGAGTGCCGGGATGAGCATGACGCCCCCGCCCGGGTGGTACCGGGACCCCTCCGCCCCGCACATGGAGCGCTGGTGGGACGGGACCGCCTGGACCGAACACCGGCGCTCACCTGACGCGTCGACGCCACAACAGCCGTACGCGCAGCCGCAGTTCACGCCTTCGACGCCGACGGTGCCGCTCGGGACCGGCAGCTCCGGCGCCTCCCGCGGCTCCGGCCGTGCGAAGGCGATCGCCCTCACCGCCGCGGCGGTCGTGCTGGTCGCCGCGATCGTCACGGGTGCCGTCGTCCTGAGAGGGGACGACGGCGACCCGCAGACGCAGACCGCGCCGACACCCACGTCGTCCGAGCCCACGGGCGCCGCGCCCTCCCCCTCGCCCTCGGAGTCCAGCTCCGAACCGTCCGCCGACGACCCCTCCGTCGTCGTGGACGAGCTCAACGGCATCACCCTGCCGCTCCTCGACGGCTGGGCCAGACCCCAGAGCGTCACCGAGACCGACATCATGATGACCACGTCCGGGACGTACGACTGCCCGGGCGACGACGGCCTCTGCCGCCACGGCACGGTCATCTCGCGCACGGTCACCTCGAACGACGAGAAGTCCCCCGAGACCCTCGCCAAGGGCGACATATCCGAGGCGGCCGACCGCGCCTACGACCGCAACAAGGTCAACCAGCGCCCCTTCCACGGCATCACCTCCCACGAGGTGGTCGAGCAGGGGTCGGTGGCGGTCGCCGGCCGCACCGGGTACTTCGTGCGCTGGCGCGTCAAGACCGAGGCGGGACCCGGAGGTTACGTCCAGTCGATGGCGTTCCCGTCCAGTGTCGGCTCGGAGTCGATGGTCATGGTGCGGTACGCCTTCGACGCGGGCGAGGAGGGGCCGCCCCTCGCCGACATGGACCGGATCACCAAGGGGATCCGCCCAGTTGGAGACGAGGGCACGGGCGGCGGAGTGGGCAGCAGCATCGGCCCCACCGAGTAACCGGCCCCACCGAGTAACCGACTCCGGCCTGCCCGGCAGGCCGGAGTCGACCGTCGGCTACAGGAACGTGTGGCCTTCCCCGCGATAGGTCGGGACCGTCGCCGTCACCGCGTCGCCCTCCACGAGCTGCAGCACGTCGAACCGCTCGCACAGTTCCCCGGCCTTCGCGTGCCGGAACCACACCTTGTCGCCGATCAGCAGATCGTCCGCGGGTGAGCCGAGCAGCGGCGTCTGCACCTCGCCGGCCCCCTCCTGGGCGTCGTACCGCAGCCCCTCGGGCAGGTACGGCACGGGCGACCGGTCGGGACCCGCGGCACCCGACGCCGGGTAGCCGCCGCCGAGGACGGTCACCACACCCACCCCCGGCCTGCGCACGACGGGCTGCGCGAAGAGCGCGGCCGGACGCCCGCTGAACGACGTGTAGTTGTCGAAGAGCCGAGGCTGGTACAGCCCCGACCCGGCCGCGATCTCGGTCACCGAGTCCTCGGCCGCGGTGTGCTGGACGCTGCCCGTGCCACCGCCGTTGACGAACTCCAGGTCCGGCGCGACGGCCCGGACCGCCCGCACGACGTCCGCACGGCGCTGCGCCAGCTCCTTGCGGGCCGTGGCCTGCATCAGCCGGATCGCACGCGACCGCAGCGGCCGCCCCTGCACGGAGTCGCCGACCCCCGCGATGTGCCCCTCGTACGCCATGATCCCGACGAGCCGGAAACCGGGCCGACGAGCGACCGTACGAGCCATCTCGGCGACCTGGGCGGGGGAGTGCAGCGGCGAACGGCGGGCGCCGACCCGGACCCGGCCGCCGAGCATCTTCAGCGCGGTGTCCAACTCCAGGCAGACACGCACCTCTTCGCGTCCGCCGTCCCGGTCGTCGTCGATCAGCTTCAGCTGCGCCGGGTCGTCGACCATGACCGTCACGGCGGCCGCGAGCTTCGGATCGGCGGCGAGCTCCGCGTACGCCTTGCGGTCCGCGGACGGATACGCGAGCAGTACGTCCTCGAAACCGGACCGTGCCAGCCACAGCGACTCGGCGAGCGTGAACGACATGATCCCGGCGAAGCCGTCCCGGGCCAGCACGCGTTCGAGCAGCGCACGGCAGCGTACGGACTTGCTCGCGACGCGTACGGGCTTGCCTGCCGCCCGCCGTACGAGATCCTCCGCGTTGGCGTCGAAGGCCTCCAAGTCCACGATGGCGACGGGTGCGTCTAGGTGAGCGGTGGCCCGGTCGTAACGGGCCCGGTCTGCGGCGCGGGCAGTCATGGGCGAAGCCTGCCAGACCTGATTACCGCAGGGTAGGGGGACGTTCCGGGCAGATGCCCCGGGCCTGCCGACTGGTTCCCACTCGCACAGCGTCAACCCGTAGAGTGACGCGCACGCAAGCAGGGAACGGGTCCGGAGGGGATCCTTCGGCGGGCCGGTCGCCGGGGCCGAGGAAACGGGGGGTGCATGAGCACGGAAGCGCGCCGCGCCTCCATTCCGCCACGCCCCTCGACGCCCCCCGAGCAGCCCTCGGCGGAGAGCGGACGAGAGCAGTCCGAGGGATCCGGGGATACGGCAAACGCGGGCAACCCCGATACGCCGTCGGGCCGTGGCGCCGCCGAGGCGCCCGAGAGCCCGGACCACCGGCCCTGGTTCGACGCTTTCGGATCTGCGAGGTCGGGGCGTGCGTCGCACCAGCCCGGGACCGCGGGTGTTCCGCAGCGGCCCGAGGGGTCGGACGCCGATGACACGGACTCCCTGGCCGGGCGCGACTTCATAGACGTACCGCCCAGGCCCGGCAGCGCGGGGACCCGGCCGGGCTCCGGCGCCCCGGGCACACCGCACCGGCCGCACGCGTCGGACGGGACCGGCCCCCGAGGCACGTCCTCGGCCGCGCCGTCCCGCTTCCCGAACCTCCGTCCCGCCGGCCAACGGCGCCACGAACCGGAGATGCCCCCGCCGCCGCCCGCTTCGGCACGCTTCCCGGACACACCGCCGCCCGACACGGGTGCCATCCCGCGCGTGGACCGGACAGGGAAACCGCCCGTCCCACCACGTCCGGCGACCGGCCCACGCACCACCCCGACGAGCCCGGAGAACGCGGCTCGCCCACCACGTCCGGCCGGCGCCCCCGGGGTGACTCCGGGACACACCGAACAGACGACTCCGGCACGTGCCGAGCAGACGGGCGTTCCGCCGCGTCCACCGCGTGAACCAGGCGCGGCCCCAAGGGCCACCGACCGGGCCGATGTCCCACGCCGTCCGGCGACCGAGTCCGGGGCGACCGCAGGGCGTGCGGGGCAGGCAGGCATCCCGCAGCGTCCGGCGGGGGATCCGCATGCTTCGAGGAGGAACGCCGAGGGGGCGGCCGGGGTCCCGCCGCGTCCCGCGAACGCACCGGGCGGGCCGGGCGGGCCGGGAGCGGCCGGTCGGAGCACTCGGGGGACCGACGGTCCGGCGCGGCCCGCGGCCGAGCCCCGCGGCCCGATGACGAACGGCGAGGGCAGGTCCGTCCCGCCCCGTCCCGCCGCCGATCCGCGGACGGCCGACGGCACCTCCCGGACAGCCGACGGCACCTCCCAAAAGCGTCCCGGCTCCGGACTGCCCCTACGACCCTTCGTCCCGCCGAGGCCGGAGACTCCGGCGCCCCGGCCAGGCGCCGCCGAACGCCGCGTCGCGCCGCCGTCCGGGCCGGGTGCCGCGGAACGCCCGGCCAGGCCGCCCGTTCCGCCGCGGCCGAGCACCTTCCACCCCTCCGCGCGGCGCACCGGTGCGCCCTGGGAGACCCCGTCGGAGACGACCACCAGGCTCCGGCCCGTCCCGGCCGAGCCGCCCGCGGCAGCCAGCACCCCGCGCCGTCCCGACATCCGCCTGTCCGGCTCGGCAGAGTCCTTCACGGAACCCACCCCGCACGTCACCGAGCCCCCCGACCCGACCCACCGCCCCTTCGTGTCCCTCGCGGCCCCCGACACGTACGACAACGACACCGTCCAGCCGCACACCGGAGGCGCCCGGCCGCGCCCCCGCCTCGCGGCCGTGGTGGCCTGCGTCGTGCTGGGGCTCGGGCTCATCGGCGGTGCGGTGACGGGCAGTTGGCTGAGCGGTGACAGCGCGGGCGGGGCAACACCGGACGCGTTCACGGCGGCCGGGGCCCTGTGGCACAGCATCCCCGTGGACGAGCTCTTCCCGCCCACCGTCGACGGCGAGGGCGCGGGCCCGGGCGGCGCCGACCGCACGTGGACCCGTATCGCCGTGGCCCCGGACAGCGGCTGCAAGGACGCCTTCGACCCGCTCCTGCGCAAGGCCCTCGCCCCCGCGGGCTGTCTGCGCCTCCTGCGCGCGACGTACACGGACGCCACCCGCAGCCACGTCACCACGGTCGGCCTGCTTTTCACGAAGGCGGACTCCGCGGCCATGAGCACCCTGCGCGCCCGGTTCAACGCGCAGGGCCTCGACCGGCGGCGCGACCTCATGCCCCGCCCGTACGCGGCGCAGGGCACCCTCGCCGCCGGGTTCGGCGACGCCCAGCGCGCGTCCTGGACCATGTCGGTCCTGACCGACGCCCCGGTCGTCGTCTACGCCGTCTCCGGCTTCGCCGACGGCCGTACCGTCACCGAACCGCAGCCCGCCGAGGACGCGATGAAGGCCGACGCCACCACGCCCGCCGCCCAGGGCGGCCTGGGCCACGACGCACAGGGCCTCGCCGACCGCATCGAGCGAAGCCTCCGAAAAACCGTCAACTCGGCCACGGAGAAGCCGTCATGACCCGCAGGGCCCTGCACAGGAGGGGACTCGTGGTCGGCCTTCTGGCCGCCACCATCGCCCTCCTGCCCTCCACCGCCGCTCACGCCGACGGCATCCGCGCCAAGCAGTGGGCCCTCGACGCGATGCACACGCAGGAGGCGTGGCAGACGACCAAGGGCAAGGGCATCACCGTCGCCGTACTCGACACGGGCGTCGACGACGAACACCCGGACCTTGAGGGCAACGTCCTCACCGGCAAGGACATGGTCGGCTTCGGCGCCGGCCGCGGCGACCGCCCCTGGGCCCGCCACGGCACCGCGATGGCCGGCATCATCGCGGGCCACGGACACGGCGTGGGCGACGCCGACGGAGTCATGGGCATCGCTCCCGAGGCCAAGATCCTCCCCGTCCGCGTGATCCTCGAAGACGGCGACTCCGCGCGCGGCAAGGCCCGCAACACCCGCGGCAACGCCCTCGCCGAAGGCATCCGCTGGGCCGCCGACCACGACGCCGACGTCATCAACCTCTCCCTCGGAGACGACTCCAAGTCCGCCCACCCCGAGGCCTCCGAGGACGCCGCCGTCCAGTACGCCCTGAAGAAGGGCTCCGTCGTCGTCGCCTCGGCCGGCAACGGCGGCGAGAAGGGCGACCACATCTCGTACCCGGCGGCCTACCCGGGCGTCATCGCCGCGACGGCCGTCGACCGCTACGGAACCCGCGCCTCGTTCTCCACCCGCCGCTGGTACGCCACGGTCAGCGCGCCCGGCGTCGACGTCGTCATCGCCGATCCGGACCGGAAGTACTACGAGGGCTGGGGCACGAGTGCCGCGTCGGCCTTCGTCTCCGGCGCGGTCGCCCTGATCAAGGCGGCCCACCCGGGCCTGTCCCCGGCCCAGATCAAGCAGCTCCTGGAGGACACGGCCCGCGACGCCCCCAGCGGCGGCCGTGACGACTCCCGGGGCTTCGGCTTCGTGGACCCCGCGGCCGCCATCAAGGCGGGCGCCGATCTGAAGCCCGAGGGCCTGAAAGCGGCGGCCCACGACAACAAGTACTTCGGCAAGGGCCCCGACACCGCCAAGGAGGACAGTCCCACCTCGGCCTGGGCGGGCCCCCTGGCAGGCAGCACCGGCGGCGTCCTCCTGGTGGTGGCCATCATCCTCTGGCGAGGCAGCAGAAAACCGACGGCCCCGTAGGGCGCCCCTTCAGGGGGCGCGAGGACCGCGCGCTCAGCCCTCCTCGAAACAGGCCACCGCCGCCTTCGCAGCAGCCTCAACCACCGAAACCCCCTTCTCCTTCGTCGAGTTGCCGTCCGACAGGACAGCCACCAGATACTCCCGACCGTCCACACCCACGCGCCCCACGCTGTTGATGTCCCACAGCCCGGTCGCAGTCCGAGGCAACCACCCGTTCTTCAGGGCGATTTCGGAGGACCCGGCAGCGGACACCCCCCAGTCCTGCCCCACGGCGATCTCCCCCATGAGCCCGGCCAGATACGCCCGGGACCCCTCACTCAACTCCGACGTCGTCCCGAACACCTGCCGCAACAAGGTGAGTTGATCGGCGGCCGTGGTCTGCGTCAGCCCCCACAACGCCCCGTCCCCACCCTCCGTGTCCAGCAGCCCGAACCGCTCGTTCGCCGCCCGCAACCCCTCCGCCTGCCCGATCGCCGTCCACAGGGCGGTCGCCGACGCGTTGTCACTGTTCCGGATCATCGCCGCGGCGTACGTCTTCTCCTGCGCGGTGAGGCCCCGGCCCGCGTCCTGCGCCTTCAACAGCAACGAGGCCAGAATGTCGACCTTCACGATGCTCGCGGTGTCGAACGCCCCGTCCCCGTACACCGCGCTCTCACCGGACGACACATCCAGCACCGCCACCGAGACCTCCGCCCCGTCCTCGACGGCCACGGCCTCCACCGCCTCGGCGAGCAGCGCGTCCCGGTCCACCACGGGACTCGGACTGGCCGCAGGCGTGGGCGCCGCCGACGCCGCAGCCGTGGGCACCGCCGAAGATTCCACCGTCGCCTCCATCGCCGCCGTCGCCCCCGACGAAGCACTCGCACCGGACGCCACCGAGGAAGATACGAGCCCCTCGCCATCGTGCGCCTGCGCCTTCACGTACATCGTCCCCGAGGACGCGGCGCCCACGAGCACGACGGAGGCGACCGAGGCGTACACGAGAGACCTGCGACGGAACGGACGGCCACCGCGCGGACGAGCCCTGTGGGGGAACATGCCGCGATGGTGGGCCCCGGCACTGTGCGCCCGGTTAGACGGATGTTAGAAGCGTGTCAGCGATCCCTGAGAAACCCGTGAACTCCGTGAACGGCGGGTTTCCGAGCGACACAAAGCGCACGATCGGCCCACCGGGCGGACCGGTGCCGCCCACCGGACGGGCCGCCACCGCCCACCGATAGGGTCGGTGCCCGTGGCGAACAAGAACATCCCCGACCCCGGCTTCTCCGACGACGACGGCTCCGCCGACCCCCGGCTGAGCGCGGCGCTCACGGCCTGGGCCGAGGACCGGTCCGCGCACGGCCCCGTCCTCGCGGCGCTCAGGGGGGCCCGGCTCCTGGTCCCCGTCGTCGCCGTGCTCGGCGAGGTCGAGGAGGACGAGAACGGGCTGCGCCGCGAGAAGACCAGCGACATGGCCGTCCCCACCCTCAAGGCCGGCGACCGGACCGCCCTGCCCGCCTTCACGTCCACCGAGTCGCTGGCCCGCTGGGACCCCGAGGCCCGCCCCGTCGCCGTACCTCTGCACCAGGCTCTCCAGGCCGCAGCACACGAGAAGGCCGACACCGTCGTACTCGACCTGGCGGGCCCCGTGCCGTACGAGCTCACCGGCCCGGCCCTGCTGGCGCTCGCCGAAGGGCGCACCACGACGGACCCGCTGGCCGATCCGGCCGTGGTCGCCGCGGTCCGTGCCGCGGTCGCCGACGAGCCCCTGGTGCTCCGCGCCCACCTCGGCCCCGGCCGTGCCGACGGCACCCTCGCCCTCGTACTGGACCCGTCCGCGGCCCCGGCCGAGACCGCCCAGGCCGTCGCCCGGCGCCTCGCCGCGGACGAAACACTGAGGGCCCGCCTGGTACGCGGCCTCGACCTGGCACTCCTGCCGGCCGAGGCGACGCCACCGGGCGAGCCCCTGTACGTACGCCAGTGATGGACGTACGCCGGAAGTAGAAGCAGGCGGGACGTACGTCGGAAAAGGGCGGTGCCGGACGGGTCAGCCGAAGATCGGACCCGTGTACTTCTCGCCCGGTCCCTGGCCCGGCTCGTCCGGGACGAGCGACGCCTCGCGGAACGCCAGCTGCAGCGACTTCAGGCCGTCGCGCAGCGGGGCCGCGTGGAAGGAGCTGATCTCGGTCGCGCTCGCGTCGAGCAGTCCGGCCAGCGCGTGCACCAGCTTGCGTGCCTCGTCGAGGTCCTTGTACTTGTCGCCCTCCTCGGTCAGACCGAGCTTCACGGCGGCGGCGCTCATCAGGTTGACGGCGACCGTCACGAGGACCTCGACCGCGGGGACCTCCGCGATGTCGCGGGTCATGGCGTCGAAGTCGGGGGTCTCAGGAGGGGTCTCACTCATGCCCCACACGATAGGCCCCGGCCCGTCGGCCTCCGTCCGCGGGAGCCCCGGCTTGGTCCGAGGGGGTCCCGGCCCCGTACCTCGGAGGCCCGGCCCCGTACCTCGGAGGCCGGGCCCCTTCCGCAGGGGCCCGGGAAACAGTGCATGCAGGCCGATTCGCACCACCCCGGGGGAGCTGCTAACCTTGTGTAACGACCGGCCGGTCACTCCTGTGCCCGGCCCGCAAGTGGAGGCTCCGATCTCCCACCCGACTGTCCTCCGGGACGGCGGGTCACCCGGTCAGGCGGCCACCATCGTTCCGTACGGACGATGGAGTCGCTGGATATGCGCCCCGCGGGCCACCGCGGCGGTGCTCCGGTCATCCTTGGAGCCACCGCCTGTGTCCTGTCCGGGGCATTTTTCATGTGCCGCGGCGGTTGGTCCAGTCAAAGAGACGTATGCGAGCTGTTTGCCAGACAGTCCGTGTGGTGCTATCCGAGGAGGATCCATCAGCACCGAGCCCCGCATCAACGACCGGATTCGCGTTCCCGAAGTGCGACTTGTCGGTCCCAGCGGCGAGCAGGTCGGGATTGTTCCGCTTGCCAAGGCCCTGGAACTTGCGCAGGAGTACGACCTCGACCTGGTCGAGGTGGCTGCGAGCGCGCGTCCCCCGGTCTGCAAGCTCATGGACTACGGGAAGTTCAAGTACGAGTCGGCCATGAAGGCCCGTGAGGCGCGCAAGAACCAGGCGCACACGGTCATCAAGGAAATGAAGCTCCGGCCGAAGATCGACCCGCACGACTACGACACCAAAAAGGGTCACGTCGTCCGGTTCCTCAAGCAGGGCGACAAGGTCAAGATCACGATCATGTTCCGTGGTCGCGAGCAGTCCCGCCCGGAACTGGGCTACCGACTGCTGCAGCGTCTCGCTTCGGACGTCGAGGACCTCGGGTTCGTCGAGTCCAACCCGAAGCAGGACGGCCGAAACATGATCATGGTTCTCGGTCCGCACAAGAAGAAGACCGAGGCGATGGCCGAGGCCCGTGAGGCCCAGGCGGCCCGCAAGGCTGAAGCGAAGGCCAACCCTGGCAAGTCGCAGAACCACACGGGTGACGACATTCCCGAAGGGGAGGTCGCCGACGCCGACACGGAGACCGCCGAGGCTCCGGCCGAGGCTTCCGCCGAGGCCTGATCCCGGGGCGAGAGTCCAAGGGGGTTCCCGGACGCGAGTCCGGGGACGTCAACCGATACACATGACGTTCCGTTGTGCCCGGTTTCACGACCGGGCACAGGAGCGCCACTGACGAGGAGAGAACGGCGCTATGCCGAAGAACAAGTCGCACAGCGGTGCCAGCAAGCGCTTCAAGATCACCGGCTCCGGCAAGGTGCTCCGTGAGCGCGCCGGCAAGCGCCACCTGCTCGAGCACAAGTCGTCGCGCGTCACGCGCCGCCTCACCGGCAACGCCGAGATGGCCCCGGGCGACGCCAAGAAGATCAAGAAGCTTCTCGGCAAGTGACGTTCGGGCGCCTCGGCGCCGTACGTCTGGACCGGGACCCAATCGAATTCGGGCCGTGTGGCGACCACCACGGCCCCGCTACAAGGAGTTAACAAGTGGCACGCGTCAAGCGGGCAGTCAACGCCCACAAGAAGCGCCGGGCGATCCTCGAGGCGGCCTCCGGCTACCGCGGTCAGCGTTCGCGCCTGTACCGCAAGGCCAAGGAGCAGGTCACCCACTCGCTGGTCTACAACTACAACGACCGCAAGAAGCGCAAGGGTGACTTCCGTCAGCTGTGGATCCAGCGCATCAACGCTGCGGCCCGCCAGAACGGCATGACGTACAACCGCCTCATCCAGGGTCTGAAGGCCGCCAACATCGAGGTGGACCGCAAGATCCTCGCCGAGCTGGCCGTCAACGACGCCAACGCGTTCGCCGCGCTCGTCGAGGTCGCGCAGAAGGCCCTGCCGTCGGACGTCAACGCGCCGAAGGCTGCGTGACGCTCGCGCTGGCCTTGGCCGGAACCGCTGTGGACCCGCTCGCCTTTCGGCTTGCGGGTCCACTTGTGTTTTCCTCCGCCGCGCGTCGGGCCGGCCGGTTCGGCACCGCCGGAACCCGCCGTCGTGGCTGAGTGGCGCCGCGGCGGAAACGAGGGCCCGCCCCGGCCCCGCGAACCCGGCGGAATGGCTTGCCCAGACCCGTCCAGACCGGTGAAGCAGGGCCATGACGTGCCCACCCGTGAACCAAAGGTGACCCCATGCCTGTCGGCCCCGAGCTGATCTCCCCCCGTTCCGCCCGCGTTTCCGCCGCCCGGCGGCTCGCCAGGCGGAACTTCCGGGGGAAGGAGCGGCTGTTCCTCGCGGAGGGGCCGCAGGCCGTGCGGGAGGCCGCCGGGCACCGGGGAGATCGCGGTGAGACGCTGGTCGAGCTCTTCGTGACGCCGGACGCCGCCGAGCGGTACGCCGACATCGTGGGGGAGGCCCGGGACGCCGGAGCCCGGGTGCACCTCGCCGACGAGGACGTCATCGCGGACATCTCCACGACCGTCACCCCGCAGGGACTCGTCGGGATCTGCCGGTTCCTGGACACGCCGTTCGAGGAGATCCTCAAGGCCGAGCCCAGGCTGGTCGCCGTACTGGCGAACGTCCGGGACCCCGGGAACGCCGGCACCGTCCTGCGCTGCGCCGACGCCGCGGGCGCCGACGCCGTCGTCCTCACCGACGCGTCCGTCGACCTCTACAACCCCAAGTCCGTACGGGCGTCGGTCGGTTCGCTGTTCCATCTGCCCGTCGCGATCGGCGTACCCGTGGAGCACGCGGTGCGGGGGCTGAAGGACGCCGGGGTGCGGATTCTCGCCGCCGACGGCGCGGGCGAGGACGACCTCGACGACGAGCTCGACAAGGGCACCATGAGCGGGCCCACCGCCTGGGTCTTCGGGAACGAGGCGTGGGGGCTCCCGGAGGAGACGCGCGCGCTGGCGGACGCCGTCGTGCGCGTACCCATTCACGGCAAGGCCGAGAGCTTGAACCTCGCGACGGCGGCCGCCGTATGTCTCTACGCGTCGGCTCGAGCGCAGCGTGCCCGCCGTGCTGGTTCCTGAGGGGGTCCGTTCCGTCACTCCCAGCTAGTAGGGTGACGGGCTCGGGGGCCCTGCGCCAGACGAGAGGTGGGGTACGGGGATGAGTGTCGGCACGAGCGGTGCGAAGAGCGCACTGCGGGCGCATGACGTGCGGAGCGCGCCCGCGCCCCGGCACGGCGATCTCGCCGAACTCGGCCTCGACCCCGACGAACTGCCCGACGGACTCGTGATCGCCGACGAGCGCGGCCGGGTGATCTGCTTCAACGCCGCCGCCGCCCGCATCACCGCCACTCCCGCCGCCGACGCCCTCGGCCGGCACCTCGAGTGGGCCCTGCCGTTAGAGGACCTCGAAGGCCGCCGCTGGTGGCAGCTGACCGACCCGTACGGCGGGCTGGCGATCCGGGTCGGGCAGCCCGAGCGCAATCTGCTGCTCCCGGGGGGCCGGGAGGTGCTGGTCTCGGCACGGTACGTGCGCGTGCGGCCCACCGGTCCGATCCGCCGGGTCGTCGTCTCCCTCCGCGACACCGAGGCCCGCCGCCGCACCGAGCGCAGCCACGCCGAGCTGATCGCCACGGTCGCCCACGAGCTGCGCTCGCCGCTCACCTCCGTGAAGGGCTTCACCGCGACGCTGCTCGCCAAGTGGGAGCGCTTCACGGACGACCAGAAGAAGCTGATGCTGGAGACGGTGGACGCGGACGCCAACCGGGTCACCCGCCTCATCGCCGAACTCCTCGACATCTCGCGCATCGACTCCGGGCGCCTGGAACTGCGCCGCCAGCCCGTCGACATAGGCGCCGCCGTCGGCCGGCACATCCAGGCGTACGTCGCCTCCGGCCAGTCGGCCGACCGCTTCCTGCTGCGCATCGGCCAGCCCCTGCCCGATCTGTGGGCAGATCCCGACAAGGTCGACCAGGTGCTCAGCAACCTGCTGGAAAATGCGGTGCGGCACGGCGAGGGAACCGTCACCATCGACGTGGAGCCCGCGCCGTCACTCCGCGAAGGAGAGGACGCCTGCACGTCGGTCACGGTGAGCGACGAAGGCCCCGGCATCCCGGAGGAGTCCATGAACCGCGTCTTCACCCGCTTCTGGCGGGGCAGCAAGCGCGGCGGCACCGGCCTCGGCCTCTACATCGTCAAGGGCATCGTCGAAGCGCACGGCGGCACCATCACGGTCGGCCGCGCCCCCGAGGGCGGCGCACAGTTCCGATTTACGTTGCCCGTGGGCACCCCGGCGTACCTGCAGTAACGCCGAAGCGGCCCCACGGGCGCATTCGCATACCTCACCCCCGTTAGACTCGGCCTTTGGCACCTTTGCGTCCCCTTTTCAGGGACAGGGCGTCTCGTTTTCAGAGACAGGGCGTCCCGCGAGTCGCGACGGGGACCGTTGGCCAACCAATCGGAAGCACGGGAAGAGATGTCGGCACCGAACAAGTCGTACGACCCTGTTGAGGTCGAGGCACTGAAACCGGAAGAGATCGAGCGCATGCGGGACGAGGCGCTCGCCGCCTTCGCCGCCGCCGGTGACCTCGACGCGCTCCAGGAGGCCAAGGTCGCCCACACCGGCGGCGCCTCGCCGCTGGCCCTCGCCAACCGCGAGATCGGCGCGCTGCCCCCGCACGCCAAGGCCGCCGCCGGCAAGCTGGTCGGCCAGGCCCGCGGCGCGGTGAACAAGGCGCTCGCCGGCCGCCAGGCCGAACTGGAGGCCGAGCGCGACGCACGCGTGCTGGTCGAGGAGGCCGTGGACGTCACGCTGCCCCACGACCGCGTACCGTCCGGCGCCCGGCACCCGCTGACCACCATGATGGAGCGGGTCGCGGACGTCTTCGTGTCCATGGGATACGAGATCGCCGAGGGCCCCGAGGTCGAGGCGGAGTGGTTCAACTTCGACGCCCTGAACTTCGGCCCGGACCACCCGGCCCGGCAGATGCAGGACACCTTCTTCGTGCAGGGTCCCAAGGGTGCTGACAGCGACGGTGAGTCCGGTGTCGTGCTGCGGACGCACACCTCGCCCGTGCAGGCCCGTGCGCTGCTCGACCGTGAGCCGCCCGTCTACGTCGTGTGCCCCGGCCGCGTGTACCGCACGGACGAGCTGGACGCCACGCACACCCCGGTCTTCCACCAGATCGAGCTGCTCGCCGTCGACGAGGGCCTGACCATGGCCGACCTCAAGGGCACTCTGGACCACATGGTCCAGTCGCTCTTCGGCGCGGACATGAAGACCCGGCTGCGCCCGAACTACTTCCCGTTCACCGAGCCGTCCGCCGAGATGGACATGCTCTGCTACGTCTGCAAGGGCGAGTCCGTCGGCAACCCCGACCGCCCCTGCCGCACCTGTTCCAGCGAGGGCTGGATCGAGCTCGGCGGCTGCGGCATGGTCAACCCGCGCGTGCTGACCGCCTGCGGTGTGGACCCCGAGAAGTACAGCGGATTCGCCTTCGGGTTCGGCATCGAGCGGATGCTGATGTTCCGCCACAACGTCGAAGACATGCGAGACATGGTCGAGGGTGACGTCCGGTTCACCCGGCCGTTCGGGATGGAGATCTGATGCGGGTCCCGCTTTCCTGGCTGCGGGAGTACGTCGACCTCCCCGCCACCGAGACCGGCCGCGATGTGCAGGCCAAGCTCGTTTCCGCCGGCCTGGAGGTCGAGAGGGTCGAGCAGCTCGGCGCCGACCTCAAGGGGCCGCTCGTCGTCGGCCAGGTGCTGACCATCGAGGAGCTGGAGGGCTTCAAGAAGCCCATCCGCTTCTGCACGGTCGACGTCGGCACGGCCAACGGCACCGGTGAGCCGCAGGAGATCGTCTGCGGCGCCCGCAACTTCGCCGTCGGCGACAAGGTCGTCGTGGTCCTGCCCGGCGCGGTCCTGCCCGGCAACTTCGCGATCGCCGCGCGCAAGACGTACGGCAAGACCTCGCACGGCATGATCTGCTCCGGCGACGAGCTGGGCATGGGCGACGACGGCTCCGGCGGCATCATCGTCCTGCCGCCCGAGCACGAGGTCGGCACGGACGCCGTCGAACTGCTCGAACTCGTCGACGAGGTCCTCGACATCGCCGTCACGCCCGACCGCGGCTACGCGCTGTCGATGCGCGGTGTCGCCCGCGAGGCCGCCACCGCCTACGGGCTGCCGCTGCGGGACCCGGCGCTGCTCGACGTGCCGGGTCCGAACGCGTTCGGCTACCCCGTGCAGGTCTCCGACCCGCAGGGCTGCGACCGCTTCACCGCGCGCACCGTCACCGGTCTGTCGCCCGAGGCGCACTCCCCGATCTGGCTGCGGCGGCGCCTCCAGAAGGCGGGCATGCGCCCGATCTCGCTGGCCGTCGACATCACCAACTACGTGATGCTGGAGCTCGGTCAGCCCCTGCACGCGTACGACCGCTCCCGGGTCCAGGGCACGATCGGTGTGCGCCGGGCCGAGCCGGGCGAGAAGCTCACCACCCTCGACGGCGCCAAGCGCACGCTGGACGCCGAGGACCTGGTGATCACCGACGACCGCGGGCCGATCGGCCTGGCCGGTGTCATGGGCGGTGCCCACACCGAGATCGACGACACCGAGGGCACCACCACCGAGGTCGTCGTCGAGGCCGCGCACTTCGACCCGATCTCCATCGCCCGCACGGCCCGCCGGCACAAGCTGGCCTCCGAGGCGTCCAAGCGCTTCGAGCGGGGCGTCGACCCGGAGGCCACGTCCGCCGCCGCCCAGCGCACGGTCGACCTGCTGGTCCTCCTCGCGGGCGGCACCGCCGACGGGGGCGTCACCGAGGTCATCGCGCCCTCGGCGCCGCGCACCATCAGCATCCCGGCGAACCACCCGGACAAGGTCGCGGGCGTCGACTACGGCCGCGAGACCGTCGTACGCCGTCTCCAGGAGGTCGGCTGCGACGTCTACGGGCAGGACGAGCTGATCGTCACCGTGCCGTCCTGGCGGCCCGACCTGACGGACCCGAACGACCTGGCCGAAGAGGTCATCCGCCTTGAGGGCTACGAGAACCTGCCCTCGACGCTGCCGAAGCCCCCGGCGGGCCTCGGTCTCACCGACCGGCAGCGGCTGCACCGCCGGGTCGGCCGCGCGCTGGCCGGCGCCGGCTATGTCGAGGCGCTGAACTACCCGTTCATCGGCGAGCACGTCTTCGACCAGCTCGGCCTGGCCGCCGACGACCCCAAGCGCCGGGTCGTCAAGCTGGTCAACCCGCTCTCCGACGAGGAGCCCGCGCTCCGTACGACGCTGCTGCCGGGCCTCCTCCAGGCCCTGCGCCGCAACGACGGGCGGGGCTCGCACGACCTGGCCCTCTTCGAAACAGGCCTGGTCTTCCACCCGCAGGACGAGCTGCGCGTCGCGGTGCGGCTGCCCGTCGACCGCCGTCCCACGGACGAGGAGATCGCGTCGCTCACCGACGCGCTGCCCGTCCAGCCCCGGCACGCCGCCGTCGTCCTCGCGGGCGCCCGTGAGCAGGCCGGCTGGTGGGGCAAGGGCCGCCCGGCCGACTGGGCCGACGCCGTCGAGGCCGCGCGCGCCCTCGCCCACGAGGCGGGGACCGAACTCCTCGTGCGCCAGGGCCAATACGGGCCGTGGCACCCGGGCCGCTGCGCCGAGCTCGCCGTCGTCGTCGACGGCGCCGAGCGGGTCATCGGTTACGCGGGCGAGCTGCACCCCCGTGTCCTCAAGGCCCTGGGGCTGCCCGCGCGCACCTGCGCGATGGAGCTGAACCTGGACGCCCTGGAGCAGGCGAGTGCGGGGCTGCCCAAGGGCCCGCATGTGTCGACCTTCCCGGTCGCCACGCAGGACGTCGCGCTGGTCGTCTCCGGGGACGTCCCGGCGGCCGACGTCGAGGCCGCGCTCCGCGAGGGGGCGGGTGAACTGCTGGAGTCCATCCGGCTTTTCGACGTCTACGAGGGTGAGCAGCTCGGCGAGGGACGGAAGTCGCTGGCGTACGCGTTGCGCTTCCGCGCGGACGATCGCACGTTGACCGTGGACGAGGCCTCCGCGGCGCGTGACGCTGCGGTTGCCCTCGCGGGCGAGCGTGCGGGGGCTGTTCTTCGGAGCTAGCTCTTTGCAGGTGGTGCCGGGGAACTGCGGGTTGATGGCTTGCTGCGGATGTGCCGTGGCTTGTCGCGCAGTTCTCCGCGCCCCTTTCAGGGGCCCGTGGCTGGTCGCGCTCCCACGGCGGAGCCGCAAAATTTCACAGCCCCGTGCCCCTTTCGGGGCGCTGTTCGTGTCACCTCACTCATTTGGGTGACAAGTGTGGGCGATCCGGGCCGATCGGGGCAGGCGGTCGACAGAATCGACCCGGCCGAACAGGCCGGTGCCTGCGCTGAACAGGGCCTTAGGGGGGCCATCGGCATGATCCATACCAAGGCTGGGGGTCTCCGTCGGGCCAGTCCCGGGGTGAGCCACCGGACACGATGGCGGAAAACCGTATACCGGACGCTCGGTCGCACACAGGCCGACAGACTGCGCCGTGCCCGAGCCCGCCGGCTGGGCCGCAGCGAGGCCCGTCGGCTCGGCCGGGATCAGCAGCGACTGCGGCGGGTGCTGGAGCTGGGGCTGCCCGCGGTGTGGGGCGCGGCGGCGATCACGTACAAACTGGCCTGTCCGCTCGCCCAGGAGGACGGGCTCGGCGCCCGGATCGTCACCTGCGCCGTCTTCTTCGCCGTCGGCACGGGCCTGATGCTGCACGTCAGACGGGGACTGCTGCGTGAACTCCGGCAGATCCGCAAGGTCGCGGGGGCCGCTCAGGGCGCCCTCCTTCGCCCGCCGCCGTCGCGAGTCGACGGGCTGAACATCGCGGCGGCACAGTTCTCCGCCGACCGCGGGGCCACCGTCGGGGGCGACCTGTACGAGGTGATCGGCACCGAGCACGGGGTGCGGATCGTGATGGGCGACGTCCGCGGGCACGGGCTCGCCGCCCTCGGCACCGTCGCCGCCGTGCTCGGCAGCTTCCGCGAGGCCGTCCACGACGAGGCCGAACTCGCGGGCGTACTGCGGAGGCTGGAGCGCGCCATGGCCCGCCATCTGCGGGAGCGTGCGAAGGCCGAGCACCCCTCGTCCGGGCTCGACCCCGACAACCCGGTCGCCGAGGAGTTCGTCACCGTGCTGCTCCTGGAGATCGGTCCCGACGGCGAAATGCGTGCCCTCAACTGCGGTCACCCGTGGCCGTATCTGCTGCGCCACCACGCGGGACCGGTCGGTGTACGAGGACATGTGGAGCACCTCGCCGTCGGCGATCCCCTGCCTCCCCTCGGGCTCTTCCCCCTCCCCGCCGAGCTGCCCGTCGTCCGCTGCGGGTCCTTCCTGCCCGGCGAGGCGCTGTTCCTGCACACCGACGGTGTCGAGGACGCCCGCGACAGCGACGGCCGGTTCTTTCCCCTCACCACCACACTCGCCGAGGCCGCCCACACCCAACCGGTCTCACCCCAGGCGGTACTCCGCACGGTCCTCACCCAACTCCTGCGGCACGCGGGCGGATTGCCGACGGACGACGTCGCGCTGCTGATCCTGCGCAACGACCGGGCAAGAGTGCCGGTCCAACAGGGCAAACCGGTGGCTCACAACAGTGCCCCGTAGGGGCGCGGGGCTGTGACATCGTGCGGCTCCGCCGCGTGGGCTCGACCAGCCACGAATCACCTGCAGCGAACGCGCGACAGGCATCCTTTTCCTGCTGAGCCGGCGGAGCCGTCCGCCCCGCCACGGAGTGTCGGGCAGGCAGCTGGGCGGACGGCGCGAATCGGGCCGCCGCACTGTACGAGGGGGAGCCGGCGGCCCGGCCGGCCTCTTACGAGGCAATTCAGTCAACCGGGTGGCAACTCTCCGCAACAGCGCGCGTACTGCCCGGATTCGAGCACTCCGTTCACACCCCGTGCGAAGACGGAGGCGCTACGTTAAGCAGCACCGTCTGCACCGAGCCACCGGATGGCATTCATGCAGCCCAACACTCTGCTCGACGCGATCCTCGACGAGGCCGGTATCTCGCACGCGGGACTCGCCGCCCATGTGAACCAGGCGGGCCGGGCGCGTGGCCTCGCACTCCGTTATGAACACACGGCCGTGGCGCGGTGGTTGAAGGGGCAGCGACCGCGCGGCCAGGTACCCGATCTGATCTGCGAGGTACTCGCCGGCCGCCTCCAACGGCCCGTCACACTCGACGACATCGGCCTCGGTGTGCCCGGCGAACCGGCCACCCCGCACGGCACGACGCTCTCCGGCTTCGTGGAACGCGCCACCGCGCTGTGGCGCTCCGACGAACAGCAGCGCCCGCACATCCTGGGCGCCCCCGCCGTCACCGGCACGCCGGCCGTGATGCCCGTGTGGGAGTGGGAGAACCCGCCCGAGGACGTGGACGTCTCGCGCGGCGGACGGCACCGCGTGAGCATGTCCGACATCGAGATGCTGCGCGCCGCCCGCGCCCACTACGAGCAGATGTACCGCAAGGCCGGTGGCGTGGCGACCCGTACCCGCATCGTCGGCTTCCTCAACTCCGAGACCGCGCCGCTCCTCAGGGGCAGCTACACCGACGCCACCGGCCGCCAGCTGCACCGGGCCACCGGCGGCCTGGTGGCGATCGCGGGCATCTGCGCCTACGACTCGGACGCGCACGGCCTGGCCCAGCGGTACTTCCACCAGGCACTCCGACTCGCGAAGGCCAGCGGGGACAGGGGACTTGGCGCCTATGTCATCGCGCTCCTCGTCAACCAGGCGCTGTTCATGCGCGAGCACCGGCAGGCGGTCGCCTTCGCGGAGGCCGCCTTGCGCGCCGCGGGCCGGCACATCACCCCGGCGCTCGCGTCGGACCTCTACGCGATGCAGGCCAAGGCGTACGCACACCTCGGCGACGGCAGCAGCGCGCTGTCCTGCATCCGGCGTGCCGAGCAGGCCGCCGAGCGCATCCGACGCGGCTACGAACCGGACGAGACCGGCTATGTCCAACCCGGTCTGGTCAACGTACAGGTGGCGGAGGCCCTCTTGAGCCTCGGAGATCTGAGCGCCGCGCGGGAGCACGCCGCGGCGGCCGTGGACAACCCGGCGCACGACCGGGGCAGGGTGCACCGGCTCGCCATGCTCAGCCAGATCGAACTGCGCCAGGGCAACGCCGACAAGGCGGTGGTCACCGCGGTCGAAATGGCGGAGCGGGCGCGGGGGATGGAGTCGCAGCGGCTGCGCGACAGACTGCGGGCGGTACGCGAACACCTGGTGGCCAACGGGTGCGCGGGCACCTCCGAAGCCGCCGAACTCATCGACGGGGCACTGCGCGTACCGCTCTAGACGTTCCGACCACCGCGGGGAGCCCCCGAGCCTCCCCGCGGTGGGCAACTCTGCACCTGCCGCTGCGCTGTGAGGACGCTCCTGCTGCCATATTGCCATCTACTCGGCGGAAGGTGGCAGAACCGTGCAGTGGACGAAACTGAACGAACAAACTGTGTACGCAAACCGCTGGTTCAGCGTCAATCTCGCAGATGTCGAGCTGCCGGACGGTCGGCACCTCGATCACTTCTTAATACGGCTGCGGCCCGTCGCCGTGGCCACTGTGGTGAATGAGGCGAACGAGGTGCTCCTCCTGTGGCGGCACCGCTTCATCACCGACAGCTGGGGATGGGAGCTTCCCGCGGGTGTCGTCGAGGACGGCGAGGACATCGCCGTCGCGGCGGCCCGCGAACTGGAGGAGGAGACCGGGTGGCGACCGGGACCCCTGCGCCATCTGATGAGCGTCGAGCCGTCCAACGGGCTCACCGACGCACGGCACCACATCTACTGGGCCGACGAGGGCGCGTACATCGGGCATCCCGTGGACGACTTCGAGTCGGACCGTCGGGAATGGGTTCCCCTCAAGCTCGTCCCCGACATGGTCGCCCGCGGCGAGGTCCCGGCCGCCAACATGGCTGCCGCGCTGCTCCTCCTGCACCATCTGAGGCTCGGGCAGGACGCTCTGCCCTGATCCCCCCACCGCGTCCTGGGGCCTAGCGGCCCAGAGCCTGATAGACCGCCACGGCGAGCGCGCCCACGGCCGTGACGACCGCTACCGCACGCAGCGGCCAGCGGGTGTGTTCCAGGGTGACGACCCGTGCGCTCAGGTCGTTCACCTCCTTGGCGGTCTGTTCGGCACGATGGCTGAGCAGAGCCAGGCCGCCCTCGACGCGGGCATGAGCCACATCGAGTCGGCGGCGTAACTCTGCGAGTTCTCCTTGGACCACGGGATGCTCCGGGTCGGCGGTCACGGGTCCGCTCCTTTCCGTAGTCGGCACATCCGCTTCATGCGCACGGAAAGTCAACTCGCCTGGTGGACACGTGGGGAGAGTGTGCGAGGGGCATATGCGGGCCCGCCACGCACACGGTGTGTGAATGACGCGGACCCGGCCCCCCGAAGGGAGCCGGGCCCGCGTAGGCCTGAGGTTGCACGGACAGTAGTCGCGCCCCGTAAGTGCGCGGGGCTGCGACACACGCGGCTCCGCCGCGGGAGCGCTCAGGCGGAGATGCAGAAATCAGGCGTACGTGTAGAACCCGGAGCCGGACTTACGTCCGAGCCGTCCCGCGTCCACCATCCGCTGAAGCAACGGCGGAGCCGCGTACAACGGCTCCTTGTACTCCTCGTACATCGAGTACGCGACCGACGAAACCGTGTCGAGCCCGATCAGGTCGGACAACTTGAGCGGGCCCATCGGATGGGCGCACCCGAGCTCCATGCCGTTGTCGATGTCCTCGCGACTCGCCATGCCGGACTCGAACATCCGGATCGCGGAGAGCAGATACGGGATCAGCAGCGCGTTGACCACGAAGCCCGAACGGTCCTGCGCACGGATGGCGTGCTTGCCGAGGATCTTCTCGACCAGCGACTGCGCCCGGCTGATGGTGCCCTCGGACGTGGTGAGCGCCGGGATCAGCTCGACGAGCTTCTGCACCGGGGCCGGGTTGAAGAAGTGGATGCCGATGACCTGGTCGGGACGCGACGTGGCGACGGCGAGCTTCACCAGCGGGATCGAGGAGGTGTTGGAGGCGAGGATCGCGTCCTGCCGGGTCACCACCTGGTCCAGCACCTGGAAGATCTCGGTCTTCACCTGCTCGTTCTCGACGACCGCCTCGATCACCAGGTCGCGGTCGGAGAACTCGCCGAGGTCGGTGGTGAAGGAGAGCCGCGCCTGGGTGGCCTCGTGCTCCTCCTCGGAGATCTTGCCGCGCTCGGCCGCCTTGGAGAGCGAGTTGTAGAGCCGGGTCCGGCCAATCTCCAACGCCTCACCGGTGGTCTCGGCGACCTTCACATCCAGGCCGGCGCGGGCGCACACCTCGGCGATGCCCGCCCCCATCTGGCCGCAGCCCACCACTCCGACGCGTTCGATGTCGGTCACATCGTCCCTTTCGCTCTCACTCGTCACTGGCCCGACAGGTCCCGGTCCGGTGCCTGTCACCGCCACGCACGTTACTCCGGAACTGCACACGATCGTCCGGCCGGGTCGGGCATGCTGTGCGGTGGAAACGGTCCGTGACCAGGCGGACCCGGAGTGTTTGGAGCGTGCGGCATGGGGCGTATGTCACGTCGGGGATTCGCGGCGGCCGCGGCGGTCGGGCTGTCGGGACTCGTGACGGCGGGACTGGCGGTGGCGGCGGAGGTCTCCGGGGGTGACGGGTCCGGTGGCGGCTCCGGGGGCGACGACTCCCGGCCCCGCAGGCGCCGCGCTCCGGCAGGCGAGCTGCGCGGCATGTGGGTGGCGACCGTCGCGAACCGTGACTGGCCCTCGAAGCCCGGGCTGACCGCGGCCCAGCAGCGCGCCGAGCTGCTCGGGCACCTCGACCAGGCGGTGGCGCGCAGGCTGAACGCGGTGATCTTCCAGGTGCGGCCCACGGCCGACGCGTTGTGGCCCTCGCCGTACGAGCCCTGGGCGCAGTGCCTCACCGGCGTCCAGGGCAAGGCCCCCGGCTGGGATCCGCTCGGCACCGCGGTGAAGGAGGCCCACGCGCGCGGCCTGGAACTGCACGCCTGGTTCAACCCGTACCGGATCGCCAACCACACCGACCCGACGAAGCTCGTCGCCTCGCACCCCGCGCGCAAGCACCCCGACTGGGTCGTGCCGTACGGCGGCAAGCTCTACTACAACCCGGGGCTGCCCGAGGTCCGCACGTTCGTCCAGGACGCGATGCTCGACGCGGTGGAGAAGTACGCCGTGGACGCCGTGCACTGGGACGACTACTTCTACCCGTATCCGGTCGCGGGCCAGGTCTTCGACGACGACGACGCGTATGCCGCGTACGGCGACGACTTCGCCGACCGGGCTGCCTGGCGGCGGAACAACATCGACCAGCTGGTGCTGGAGACGGCCGCCCGGATCAAGAAGGTCAGGCCGGGCACGAGGTTCGGGATCAGCCCGTTCGGGGTGTGGCGCAACGCCACGACCGACTCGCGGGGCTCGGACACCCGGGCCGGCGTGCAGACGTACGACGATCTGCACGCGGACACCAGGAAGTGGGTCAGGCAGGGCTGGATCGACTACATCGTCCCGCAGCTCTACTGGAACATCGGCTTCGCCGCCGCGGACTACGCGAAGCTGGTCCCCTGGTGGGCCGAGGCCGCGCGCGGCAGCAGCACGAAGCTGTACGTCGGTGAGGCGCTCTACAAGGCCGGTGACCCCGCGCAGCCCGCGGCCTGGCAGGACGTGGCTGAACTGTCCCGGCACCTCACCCTCGCGCGGAACCATCCGGAGGTACGCGGGCACGTCTTCTTCTCCGCCAGGGAAGTGGCGGCCGACAGCATCGGAGCCATGGCACGCGTGGTCGCCGACCACTACGAGCAGCCGGCGAAGCCCGCGCGCAGGGCCTAGTGGGCCGTGTCCTTGTGGTGCTGGACCACGCAGTCGGGGCCGGGTGACATCAGGGTCTCGTGGCCGTCCTCGAAGCGGACCCGGTAAGGGGGGCTGCCCTTCTGTCCGAGTACCTCGATGACTTCCGCGACCTTGTCGTGCTGCCCGACGATCCTGCCGTGCACCAGCAGATGGTCGCCTACGGTTGCTTGCATCTGTAGGGCCTCCTCGTTCCGCACGGGAGTAGCGGTTGGTGGCCGTAAGTCTACGGCGGGTGACACGGGTTGGTACCGGCTCGTGCGGGCCGGTCAACCCCGGGCCCGTTGGGTGACGGCGATGCAGACGAGCACGGCCGCGGCCGTCAGCGGTGCGGCCGGTGTCAGATGCTCGCCAAGGAGCAGCACCGACCACACCAGTGTGAGCAGCGGCTGGGCCAACTGCAACTGGCTGGCCTTGGGGATGCCGATCGCCGCCATGCCGCGGTACCAGACGACCAGACCGACGAACTGGGAGCCGGCCGCGACCCAGAGCAGCCCGGTCACGCTGTGCGCGGTCAGCTGGACGGGCTCGTACGACAGCGCGATCGCGGCCACGGGCACCGTCACCGGCAGGCACAGGACGAGCGCCCAGCCGATGACCTGCCAGCCCGGCATCACGCGGGCCAGCCGTCCGCCCTCCGTGTATCCAGCGGCGCAGACCAGCAGGGCCCCGAAGAGATAGGCGTCCGCGCCGGTCAGTGCGCCGCCGCTCTGCTGCACGGTGAACGCGATCACCACGGCCGCGCCCGCGGACGCCGCGATCCAGAAGGTGCGCGAGGGGCGGGTGCCGACGCGCAGCGCCGAGAACAGGGCCGTCGTGAGAGGGAGCAGCCCGACGACGACCGCGGCGTGCGCGGTGGTCGACGTCTGCAGGGCGAGGGTCGTCAGCAGCGGGAAGCCGAGCACGACTCCGGCGGCGACGACGGCGAGGCCCGCCCAGTGAGGGCGGCCGGGGAGCGGTATCCGCAGGGCGAGCAGGCAGCCGCCCGCGATGACGGCCGCCAGGACGGTCCGTACGGCGACGAGCGACCAGGGGCCGAACCCCTCAAGGCCCCAGGCGGTGGCCGGGAAGGTGAGGGAGAACGCCGTGACGCCGAGGGCGGCCTGGAGGGTGCCTGCCCTCGCGGCGGAGCCCCGGCCCGTGGCGGGCCGGCCGGATCCGGGGGCGACGGGCACCGCTATCGCGGTCTGCGCAGTAGCGCTATCCTGTGCTCTCATGCAAGAGCGTAGCAGTGTCGGTGATCTGGCGAATCAGCTGAAGAGCGAGCTGAACCGCTACTCTCCAGGTGGAAAGCTGCCATCCAGTCGGGCCCTCGTCGAGCGGTTCCGGGTGAGTCCCGTGACCGTGTCCCGGGCGCTGGCCCAACTGGCCGCCGAGGGGCTGGTGGTCACACGGCCCGGAGCGGGGGCGTTCCGGGCCGCGCCGCGCGATGCCGGGCCGGCCGTCGGGGACACCTCCTGGCAGGAGGTCGCCCTGAGCGCGGACTCCGCCGCCGAACTCGTACCGCGCACGGTCGACGCCTCCGCGGTGGTCGCCACGCTCGCCGCCCCGCCGCCGGGAGTCGTCGAGTTCAACGGCGGTTATCTGCACCCCTCGCTCCAGCCCGAGCGGGCGATGGCCGCTGCCCTGTCCCGGGCCGGCCGCCGCCCCGGTGCCTGGGGGCGTCCGCCCGTGGACGGGCTGCCGGAGTTGCGCGAGTGGTTCGCGCGGGGCATCGGCGGTGCCGTCACCGCCGCCGAGGTGCTCATCACGGCGGGCGGCCAGTCCGGGCTGACCACCGCGCTGCGCGCACTCGCCCCGCCCGGCGCCCCGGTCCTCGTCGAGTCGCCCACCTACCCCGGCATGCTGGCGATCGCCCGCGCCGCCGGCCTCCGGCCCGTGCCGGTGCCCGTGGACCGGGACGGTGTGAAACCGGCGCTGCTCGCCGACGCCCTGAGGGCGACCGGGGCCCGCGTCTTCGTCTGCCAACCGCTCTTCCAGAACCCGACCGGCGCGGTGCTCGCCCCCGAGCGGCGCGGCGAGGTCCTGCGGATCGCACGCGACGCGGGCGCGTTCGTCGTCGAGGACGACTTCGTACGCCGACTCGTGCACGAGGACGCGGGGCCGCTGCCGCGTCCGCTGGCCTCGGACGACCCGGACGGGGTCGTCGTGCACGTCTGCTCCCTCACCAAGGCGACCTCACCGAGCTTCCGGGTGAGCGCGCTGGCCGCCCGCGGGCCCGTACTGGAACGGCTGCGGGCGATCCAGGTCGTCGACACCTTCTTCGTGCCGCGCCCGCTCCAGGAGGCGGCCCTGGAACTCGTCGGCTCGCCCGCCTGGCCGCGGCACCTGCGTGCCGTCGCGACCGAGCTGAGGAACCGCCGCGACACGATGACCGCCGCGCTCCGGCTGAACCTCCCCGAACTCGCCCTGCCCCACATCCCGTCCGGCGGCTACCACCTGTGGCTGCGCCTCCCCGACGGCACGGACGAACAGGCCCTGTTCACCGCCGCGCTCCGCTCGGGCGTCGCCGTCACCGCGGGCCGCCCCTACTTCAGCGCCGAACCCCCGGCCGCACACCTCCGGTTGAGCTTCGCCGCGGTCGCCGGGACGGCGGAGATCGCGGAGGGCGTACGGAGACTGCGGACGGCCTGTGACGAGGTGCTCCGGGCCCAAGGCGCGCCCGGCGATCCGATGGCACCGGGTCTCCGGTGATCCACCGTCCGTGAGCATTCCGTGAGTGCTGCGGATCACCTCTTGACCTGCGGAGTCCCGCCCTCCACGATCGCCGCATGCATGTTCGGGTCACGCTGGTCGCCGCCGCCCGCAGTTCCTCGCTGCTCGCCGAGCGCTTCGACGACGACCGGCCGCTGGACCAGGCGGGCTGGGGCGAGGTGCAGCGCGTCGCGCACATGCTGGTGTCGTTGGCGGCGGCCGAGCTGCGGTACTGCTCACCGACGCCGCGCAGCCGGGCCACCGGTGAGGCGCTGGGTCTCGCGCCGCTGGCCCAGCCGGCCCTGCGGGACTGCGACATGGGGCGCTGGCGCGGGCTCACACTCGGCGAGGCGATGGCCCGCGAACCCGAGGCCGTGGACGCCTGGCTCGCCGACCCGTACTCCGCGGCGCACGGCGGGGAGTCGCTGGTGGAGTTCATCCAGCGGGTGGGCGGCTGGCTCGACACCCGCCCGGCCGACGACGGGGGCCGCATCGTCGGCGTGGCCGAGCCCGCCGTCGTACGGGCCGCGCTCGTCTACGCCCTGAAGGCGCACCCGTCGGCGTACTGGAACCTCGACGTCCGCCCCTTGTCGACGGTCACGCTCACAGGTCGGGCCGGGCGCTGGAACCTCCGCTTCGAGGCCCAGTCCGAACGCCTTTAGCGCTGCTCGGGATCCCGCTGGGAGGCTTTCGGCTCGGGGGCGTGCTCGGGCTCCCGCCCCGTGTCCCGCGTGTAGTCCGTCGTGAGTAGCAGGTCCTTGGCGGGGCCGCCCACCCGCCACACCGTCCGCCAGCGGTCCGCGTCGCGCACGGTGAACTCGCCGCGGTAGAGGTCCGCCGCGCACGGATGGTCGGTGACGTGGTGCCCGGAGGTCAGGTCCAGGTCGTGGAAGGGGCGGCCGTCGGCGAACCGTACGTCGGCCCGGCCGGCTCCGTCGCCGTCCGCCAGGAACCGCAGGGTGCGCTCGGCGGGGCGGGCCACGTCCTGCCACACGAAGGTGCCGGACTCGTGGTGGAGCAGCCCCTTCTCGTCGTCGAGCGGCTCGAACACCGTCGTCCCGCTGAACGAGCCCTGGGCCCCGCTCGCGAGATCCCGCACCGAACGCTCCACGCGCCAGCTGCCCGTCAGATACGCCAACACATCGGTCACCGGCCAGTATTCGGACATCCCCTCCGCCTCCCCGGCCTCTCCTGTGCAACCCATTGACGTGCTCCTGCCCTCTACCTATCTTGCCGTTCGAAGTATTGATCAGTGTTCGATATCCCGAACATATTGATCTCGCTTGCCGACCCCCTCTAGAGCCGCGGAGGATCCATGTCACGCACCCGCAACCGCTGGAGACTCTCCCTCACGGCCACCGCACTGCTGGCCGCGTCCTTCCTCGTCCCGGCCCCGGTGGACGCCGCCGCCGAGGACGTCACCGCCGAGGGCACCACCGACTACGCGATCACCGTCGACCCGAGGACCGCGGGCGCGAAGATCGACGACACGATGTACGGGGTCTTCTTCGAGGACATCAACCGGGCCGCGGACGGCGGTCTGTACGCGGAGCTCGTGCAGAACCGGTCCTTCGAGTACTCGAAGGCAGACAACGGCTCGTACACGCCGCTCACCTCCTGGGCGACCACCGGCACCGCGAAGACCGCGGACGACGACGGCCGACTGAACTCCCGTAACCGCACGTACCTCGCCCTGGACGGCGGCTCGTCCGTCACCAACTCCGGCTACAACACAGGGATTTCAGTCGAGAAGGGCAAGGTCTACGACTTCTCCGTGTGGGCCCGCGCGGAGGGCGGATCGGCGCTCACGGTCACCCTCCAGGACGCCGACGGCGAACTCGCCGGGGCCCGGCGCGTGACCGCCCGCGGCGGCTGGGCCAAGTACACGGCACACTTCACCGCCACCCGTACCAGCGCCACCGGTCGGCTCACGGTGGGCACCGGCAGCCCGGTCGCACTCGACATGATCTCGCTGATCCCGCGTGACACGTACAAGGGCCATGGTCTGCGCAAGGACCTCGCCCAGAAGATCGCCGCCCTGGACCCCGCGTTCGTCCGCTTCCCGGGCGGCTGCCTGGTCAACACGGGCTCCATGCAGGACTACAGCGAGGCCTCCAACTGGGAGCGCAAGCGGTCGTACCAGTGGAAGGACACCGTCGGACCCGTCGAGCAGCGACCGACGAACACCAACTTCTGGGGCTACAACCAGAGTTACGGGCTCGGCTACCACGAGTACTTCCAGTTCTCCGAGGACATCGGCGCCATGCCGCTGCCCGTCGTGCCCGCGCTCGTCACCGGCTGCGGCCAGAACAGGGCCGTCGACGACGACGCGCTCCTCAAACGGCACATCCAGGACACCCTGGACCTCATCGAGTACGCCAACGGTCCCGTGACCAGCGAGTGGGGCAGGAAGCGGGCGAAGGCGGGCCACCCGAAACCCTTCCACCTCACGCACCTCGCGGTCGGCAACGAGGAGAACCTGCCGAACGAGTACTTCGAGCGCTTCAAGAAGTTCCGCGCGGCCATCGAGGCGAAGTACCCGGACATCACCGTCGTCTCCAACTCCGGCCCGGACGACAGCGGTTCGACGTTCGACACGGCCTGGAAGCTCAACCGGGAAGCGAACGTCGACATGGTCGACGAGCACTACTACAACAGCCCGGCCTGGTTCCTCCAGAACAACGACCGCTACGACTCGTACGACAGGAACGGGCCCAAGGTCTTCCTCGGTGAGTACGCCTCGCAGGGCAACACCTTCAAGAACGCCCTCTCCGAAGCCGCGTTCATGACCGGCCTGGAGCGCAACGCGGACATCGTGAAGCTCGCCTCGTACGCCCCGCTGCTCGCCAACGAGGACTACGTGCAGTGGCGGCCCGACCTGATCTGGTTCAACAACCACGCGTCCTGGAACTCCGCCAACTACGAGGTACAGAAGCTCTTCATGCGCAACGTCGGCGACCGGGTCGTGCCCTCGACCGCGACCGGCACACCCTCGCTGAACGGGCCCATCACGGGCGCGGTCGGCCTGTCGACGTGGGCGACGACAGCCGCGTACGACGATGTGCGGGTGACCGGCGCGGACGGTACCGCGCTGCTCAGTGACGACTTCTCCGGTGACGCCTCCAGGTGGACCCACACGGGCGGCGGCAGCTGGAGCGTCCAGGACGGGCAGTACGTGCAGAGCGACGTGGCGGCCGAGAACACCATGGTCTCCGCCGGCGACCCGGCCTGGCACGATTACGACCTGCATGTGAAGGCCACCAAGAAGTCCGGCAAGGAGGGCTTCCTCGTCGCCTTCGGCGTCAAGGACACCGGCAACTACTACTGGTGGAACCTGGGCGGCTGGAACAACACCCAGTCCGCCGTCGAACAGGCCGTGGACGGCGGCAAGTCGACGCTCGTCTCCAAGGCCGGGTCCATCGAGACGGGCCGCGCCTACGACATCGACATCAAGGTGCGCGGCCGGCAGGTGACCCTTCTCCTCGACGGTCAGGAGTGGGGCAGCTTCACCGACGACAAGCCGGCCGAGCCCTTCCGGCAGGTGGTCACCAAGGACAAGAAGACCGGTGACCTGATCGTCAAGGTGGTCAACGCCCAGGCGGCGGACGCCCGTACGGCGATCGACCTCGGCGGCGCGAAGGTCCGCTCGAAGGCCGCGGTGACCACGCTGGAAGCCGCGCCCGACGCCGTGAACACCGAGACGGACACGGCTGTCGCGCCGGTCGTCTCCACGTTCTCGGGGGTGGCCGACAGGTTCACGTACACCTTCCCGGCGAACTCGGTGACGTTCCTGCGGATCAAGAAGGGATGACCGGGCGGGCGGCCCGGGCTCCGGACGGGGCCTGGGCCGCCTGTACGTCCTGTGCGCCCGGGCAGGCGCCTCGGCCGTGACCGGGGGCGCACCCCGACGCCGGAGTCGCCGCGTCGCCGGAACCGGGCGCTTCCCTCGGCAGGAGGCGCTCAGTTCCCGGCGCGCTCCGGCTCGGTGGCCAGAGATCGCAGGGCGAGGAGGTGGCCGTTGAGGGTGCCGACGTAGACCACGCCGTCCACGACCGTCGGCGAGCGCACCCGGTGACCGGCTGGGAACTTCCCGCGCAACGTGCCGGTGGCCGCGTCCAGGGTGTACAGGTGGTGGTCCCAGGAGCCGAAGTGGACCAGCCCGTCGGCCACCGCCGCCGAGGACGCCACCGCCCCGTCGGCGGCGAACCGCCATCGCGGCTCGCCGGTGGCGGCATCCACCGCGTAGTGATGGTTGTCCCAACTGCCGCAGTGCACAAGGCCGTCGGCGACCGCGGGGGAGGCGGTCACATAGTGGCCGGTGCGCCACTCCCACTTCCGCCGCCCGTCGTGGGCGTCCACCGCGTAGAGGCTGCTTCCGCTGCTCAGGAAGACCGTCCCCCCGGACACCGCCGGCGCCGACCCCTCGTTCCACTCGCGGCCGGTGGTGAACCGCCAGCGCCTCTCCCCGGTGGCCGCGTCCACGGCATGGAGACCCCTGTTGTCGCGCTCCCCGCCGACGTGCGCGTACACCACGCCGTCGGCCACGGTCGGGCATCCGAGCACCTCGCCGCCGGTCAGCTCCCATCGCTGCTCCCCGGTGGTGGCGTCGAGGGCCCGCAGACCGTTCCCGTTGCCGATGTACACCACCCCGTCGGCCACGGCGGCACGTGAGCTCACGGGCGCACCGGTACCGGCCTTCCAGAGCTGCCGCCCGGTGAGTGCGTCCAACGCGTACACGACGCCCTTCGCGTCGTCGCTGCCGAAGTGGACCACTGAGTCGGCCACCACCGGCGCCAGGGGTCTGATCCGATCATGACCGGTGGCGAAGCTCCACCGCTGCTGCCCGGTGGCCGCGTCCAGGGCATACAGCTCAGGCCCGCTGCTGACGTGCACGACGCCGTCCGCCACGGCCGGCCTCGACATCCCTCCGTGGCCGGGCGCGAAGCGCCACCGCTCCCTCGACTCCGGTGACACCATCCACCGCACCCCGTTTCCGCCCGTCCCCGCCCCGTGGGCCCGGTCGGAGCCCACGGGCATGATCCCTCACAGGGGCCGGGTGGAGAAGAAGACGTTCAGCGACGCCCGCAGGGCTCAGGTGTCGGGGTGTCGTCGAGGCGCCGTGTCAGGAAGGTGCGAGGACGCAGAACTCGTGGCCGTCCGGGTCAGTCAGGCACGTCCACGGGACGTCGCCCTGGCCGAGGTCGAGGTCGGTGGCGCCGAGGGCCCGCAGCCGGGCCACCTCCGCCGCCTTGTCGTCGCCGGGGTGGGGCAGCAGGTCGAGATGGACGCGGTCCGGCACGGTCTTCGCGCCGGACTCGCGGAGGAATTCGAGATACGGGCCGACACCGTTGGCGGAGCGCAACGACGCGTGATCGTCGGTCACCTCGCGCACGGTCCAGTCCGTCGCCTCGCCCCAGAACCGGGCCATGGCCCGCGGATCCGCGCAGTCGACCACCACCGCGGCGATCGGCCCGGTGTCCCGGTAGATCTCCCGGGGCTCCAGCACACAGAACTCGTTGCCCTCGGGGTCGGCGAGGACCGTCCACGGCACGTCTTTCTGACCCACGTCGACGGGCGTCGCACCGAGAGCCTTCAGGCGCGCGACCAACTCCGCCTGATGGGCGGCAGAGGTGGTGGCGAGATCGAGGTGCGTACGGTTCTTCGTCGCTGTCTTGGGCTCCGGGACCGGAACGATGTCGATGCAGACGGCGACCGGATGCGGCCAGACGAGTTCGCCGTCGGGTCCGCCGTCGGGTCCGACGTAGGTGGTCACACCGGGGCTGAAAACCCTCCAGCCGAGCGCTTCCGCCCAGAACCGGCCGACCGCCGGGCCGTCGACAGCCTTGATGTTCACCTGGACCGGTCGCAGCGCCATACCGGCGATCCTATGCACCGGCTCCGCGACGACATCCGCAGTTACCGGACCCGGCCCGCGCCACACCGCCGAGATTGCATAAACGTGCATCGAAACGTATAGTCATGCCATCCAGGAGGAGGGTTCCATGGCGGTACGTGCGGCAGTGGCCGGAGCGAGTGGGTACGCGGGCGGGGAACTGCTGCGTCTGCTCCTGGCGCACCCCGAGATCGAGATCGGCGCTCTGACCGGAAACTCCAACGCGGGGCAGCGGCTCGGTGCGCTGCAGCCGCATCTGCTGCCACTGACCGACCGCGTGCTTCAGGAGACCACACCCGAGGTCCTCGCGGGGCACGATGTCGTCTTTCTCGCGTTGCCCCACGGCCAGTCCGCCGCCGTCGCCGAGAAACTCGGTCCGGATGTACTGGTCGTCGACATGGGGGCCGACTTCCGGCTGAAGGACGCGGCCGACTGGGAGCGGTTCTACGGCTCGGCGCACGCCGGGACCTGGCCCTACGGCCTCCCCGAACTGCCGGGTGCCCGCGCTGCGCTGGAGGGGTCCAAGCGCATCGCGGTGCCCGGTTGCTACCCGACGGCCGCCTCGCTGGCGCTCTTCCCGGCGTACGGTGCCGGTCTCGCCGAGCCCGAGGCCGTGATCGTCGCCGCCTCCGGGACCTCCGGAGCGGGCAAGGCCCCCAAGGCGCATCTGCTGGGCAGCGAGGTCATGGGCTCCATGTCCCCGTACGGCGTCGGTGGCGTCCACCGGCACACCCCCGAGATGATCCAGAACCTCGGCGCGGCCGCCGGCGAGCCCGTCACCGTCTCGTTCACCCCGACCCTCGCCCCGATGCCCCGCGGCATCCTCGCCACGTGCACGGCCAAGGCTCGCGAGGGCGTCACCGCCGAGTCCGTGCGGGCCGCGTACGAGAAGGCCTACGCCGACGAACCGTTCGTGCACCTGCTGCCCGAGGGCCAGTGGCCCGCGACCGCGTCCGTCTACGGTTCCAACGCCGTTCAGGTGCAGGTCGCGTTCGACGCGGCCGCGCACCGCATCATCGCGATCAGCGCCATCGACAACCTCACCAAGGGAACCGCGGGCGGTGCCGTCCAGAGCATGAACATCGCCCTCGGGCTCGACGAGGCCACCGGCCTTTCCACGATCGGAGTCGCACCGTGAGTGTCACCGCCGCCAAGGGGTTCACCGCCTCCGGCATCGCCGCCGGAATCAAGGAGAACGGCAACCCGGACCTCGCCCTCGTGGTCAACACCGGGCCCAAACTGGCCGCGGCGGGCGTCTTCACCTCCAACCGCGTGAAGGCCGCGCCGGTGCTCTGGTCGGAACAGGTCCTGAAGGACGGCGAGTTGACCGCCGTCGTCCTCAACTCGGGTGGCGCCAACGCCTGTACGGGCCCCAAGGGTTTCCAGGACACCCATGCCACCGCGGAGAAGGTGGCCGAGTCCCTCAACACCGCCGGGCTGGACGAGACGGGCGGTCACGCCGCAGGCATGATCGCCGTCTGCTCCACGGGCCTCATCGGGCTGCTTCTGCCGATGGACAAGCTGCTGCCGGGCGTGGACAAGGCAGTTGCCCAGCTCAGCCCGCACGGCGGCGAGAAGGCCGCCATCGCCATCAAGACCACCGACTCCGTCCACAAGACCGCGGTCGCCGCGGGGGACGGCTGGACCGTCGGCGGCATGGCCAAGGGCGCGGGCATGCTCGCCCCCGGTCTCGCCACGATGCTGGTCGTCCTCACCACGGACGCCGACCTCGAGAGTGACGTACTGGACAGGGCCCTGCGCGCCGCCAGCCGTACGACCTTCGACCGGGTCGACTCCGACGGCTGCATGTCGACCAACGACACCGTGCTGCTGCTGGCCTCCGGGGCCTCCCAGGTCACCCCGGACGAGGCGGAGTTCGCCGAGGCGGTACGGAAGGTCTGTGACGACCTCGGTCAGCAGCTCATCCGGGACGCCGAGGGCGCCAGCAAGGACATCAAGGTCGAGGTGATCAACGCGGCGAGCGAAGACGACGCCGTCGAGGTGGGCCGCTCCATCGCCCGCAACAACCTCCTCAAGTGCGCGATCCACGGCGAAGACCCCAACTGGGGACGGGTGTTGTCCGCGATCGGCACGACCGAGGCCGCCTTCGAGCCCGACCAGCTCAACGTCGCCATCAACGGCGTCTGGGTCTGCAAGAACGGCGGTGTCGGCGAGGACCGCGACAAGGTCGACATGCGCTACCGCGAGGTCCACATCGTCGCCGACCTGGCCGCGGGCTCCGACACGGCCACCATCTGGACCAACGACCTGACCGCCGACTACGTCCACGAGAACAGCGCGTACTCGTCATGAGCACTACCCGCAAGCACACCGCACTGCCCAAGGCGCAGATCCTCATCGAGGCGCTGCCCTGGCTGACGCGGCACAACGGCAGGACCGTCGTCATCAAGTTCGGCGGCAACGCCATGATCGACGAGGACCTGAAGGCCGCGTTCGCACAGGACGTCGTGTTCCTGCGCCAGGCCGGGCTCAAGCCGGTGGTCGTGCACGGCGGCGGCCCGCAGATCAGCGCGGCCCTGGACCGGCACGGCATCGTCAGCGAGTTCAAGGCGGGCCTCAGGGTCACCACCGAGGACGCCATGGACGTCGTACGCATGGTGCTGGCCGGACAGGTCCAGCGCGAGCTCGTCGGACTGCTCAACCAGCACGGACCGCTCGCCGTCGGACTCACCGGCGAGGACGCGCACACCATCACCGCCACCAGGCACCAGCCCGAGATCGACGGGGAGTTGGTCGACATCGGGCGGGTGGGCGAGATCACCGCGATCGACACGGGCGCGATCGAGGCACTGCTCGCCGACGGCCGGATCCCGGTCGTCTCGTCGATCGCCCGTAGCCAGGACGACGGACATGTCTACAACGTCAATGCTGATACGGCGGCTGCGGCACTCGCTGCGGCGCTGGGCGCCGAAACACTGATGGTCCTCACGGACGTCGAGGGACTCTACGAGGACTGGCCGAACTCCGACGAGGTCATCAGCCGGCTCACCGCGAGGGAGCTGGAGAAGCTGCTGCCCGAACTGGCCAGCGGCATGGTGCCGAAGATGGAGGGCTGTCTGCACGCCGTCCGCAACGGCGTGAACACCGCCCGGGTGATCGACGGCCGGGTCCAGCACTCGATCCTGCTGGAGATCTTCACCGACGAGGGCATCGGCACGATGGTCGTGCCGGACGCGCAAGAGCCGCACGGGCCTGAGCCGATCAGTCATGAGCCGAACAGGCATGAGGGGGAAGCCGTATGACCGCCAACGAACAGCTCACCCAGCGATGGCAGGGTGCGCTGATGGACAACTACGGCACCCCGCGGCTGCCCCTCGTCCGCGGCGCGGGCACCAAGCTGTGGGACGCCGACGGCAAGGAGTACCTGGACTTCGTCGGCGGGATCGCGGTCAACGCGCTCGGCCACGCCCACCCGGCGATCGTCGAGGCCGTCAGCCGGCAGATCGCCTCCCTCGGCCATGTCTCCAACCTCTTCGTCGCCGAGCCGCCCGTCACGCTCGCCGAACGGCTGCTCCAGCTCTTCGGACGGGACGGCCGGGTCTACTTCTGCAACTCGGGGGCCGAGGCCAACGAGGGTGCCTTCAAGATCGGCCGACTCACCGGCCGCGGGCACATGGTCGCCACCCAGGGCGGTTTCCACGGCCGGACCATGGGCGCGCTCGCGCTCACCGGCCAGCCGGGCAAGCAGGAGCCGTTCCTGCCGCTCCCGGGCGACGTCACCCACGTGCCGTACGGGGACCCGCAGGCGCTGGCCGCCGCCGTCACCGAGGACACCGCGCTGGTCGTCATCGAGCCGGTCCAGGGCGAGAACGGTGTGGTCGTGCCGCCGCCCGGTTACCTCAAGGCGGCCCGCGCCATCACCGCCGCCACCGGCACGCTCCTCGTCCTCGACGAGGTGCAGACGGGCGTCGGCCGGACGGGGCACTGGTTCGAGTACCAGGCCCACGAGGGTGTCCTGCCGGACATCGTCACGCTCGCCAAGGGCCTCGGCGGCGGGCTTCCGCTCGGTGCGACCGTCGCCTTCGGCCGGGCCGCGCAGCTGCTGAAGCCCGGCCACCACGGCACGACCTTCGGTGGTAACCCGGTCGCCTGCGCCGCCGGACTCGCCGTCCTCGACACGATCGAGGCGGAGGGGCTGCTGGAGAACGTGAAGCGGACGAGCGAGAAGCTGCGGGACGGAATCGAGTCTCTCGGCCACCCGCTGATCGACCATGTCCGGGGAGCGGGCCTCCTCCTGGGTATCGTGCTCACCGAGCCGCTCGCGCCCCAGGCGCAGCAGACGGCTCAGGACGCCGGTCTCCTGGTGAACGCGCCCGCCCCCGATGTCGTACGGCTGATGCCGCCGCTGAACGTGAGCGACGACGAGGTGGACGTGTTCCTGCGGGCCCTGCCCGGCGTCCTCGACCAGGCCCGAGACGCCGACGGGGACGGAGCATCCTGAGGAATGGGACGACGACGATGAGTCAGGCGCAGGACCACGAGCACGCGGGGCCGGCGGTCCCGCAGACCCGCACCGCACGCCACCGCCGGATCGTGGACATCCTCAACCGGCAGCCGGTGCGCTCCCAGAGCCAGTTGGCGAAGCTGCTCGCCGACGACGGGCTGAACGTCACTCAGGCGACGCTCTCCCGGGACCTGGACGAGCTGAACGCGGTGAAGATCCGCAACAACGACGGCGACCTGATCTACGCGGTGCCGAGCGAGGGGGGTTTCCGTACCCCTCGCGCGCCGCTGGGGGAGTCGGCGAAGGAAGAGCGGATGCGGAGGCTGTCCTCGGAGCTGTTGATCTCCGCGGAGGCCTCGGCGAACCTCGTGGTTCTGCGGACTCCTCCGGGGGCTGCGCAGTTCCTCGCCTCGGCGATCGACCAGGCCGAGCTCCACGACATCCTCGGGACGATCGCCGGGGACGACACGTTGCTGCTGATCAGCCGGAACCCCACGGGTGGGCAAGCGTTGGCCGATCACTTGCTGCGGTTGGCTCAGAACCATCATTGAGGCTGCGTGGTGGGTGCGGGCGGGCTGTGGCTGGCCGCGCAGTTCCCCGCGCCCCTAAAGGGCTTGGCCCAGCTCAGACGGATTGCCCGGCCCTCCGCGCCCTTGAAGGCAGCCTCGGCTCAGGGCGCTTGCCAGGACGCCCGTGCTTCTAAAGGCTTGGCCCGGCTCCGACGGATTGCCAGGGCATCTGCGCCCCTGGAAACCCGCTGCAGCTCAGCCCGCTCGTCACGACGTCCGAGCCCCTGGACTCCTTACCGCCCGTGCGTGCCCGAAGGGCTGACTCCGCCTCAGTTCAGGCCGCTCGTCGGGACGCCCGCGCCTCTGCCCCCGGCTGCCCGCGCGCCCGAAAGGTGGCTCCCGCTCAGCCCAGCCGATTGGCCAGGCCCCCCGTGCATCTGACCTCGTCGCCCGCCGTGATCAGTAGGGCCTCGACGTCCGGCAGGGATTCCAGCCAGGTCAGGGCCTGGCGGGAGCCCATGGCGAAGGCCGCTGTCGCCCAGGCGTCGGCCCAGGTGATGCGGGGGCCGACGACGGTCACGGCGACCAGGTCGGTGACCGCGGAGCGGCCGGTGCGCGGGTCCACGATGTGGGTGCCGCGCTCGGCGGAGCCGGAGGTGGCCACGGCCAGCTCGTCGACCCCCGCCGCGGAGACGACGGCGGCAAGCCCGCCGGGCCGCAGCGGGTCGGAGACGCCGACCCGCCAGGGCCGGTGCGGCCCCGGCACGCCGTACATCTGCACGTCGCCGCCGCCGTTCACGCTGACGCCGCTCGCCCCGGCCGCGACGAGATGCCGGGCCACGCGCTCGACGGCCCAGCCCTTCACCATGCCGGTCGGGTCGATGAGACCCGCGTATCTCGTACTGAACCAGCCGTCGCTCAACCGCTCGGCCTCGGCGCACAGTTCGAGCACCTCGGCGACTTCCGGGTCGCAACTGTCGACGGTCAGTTCGCCGCGCGCCAGCCGGGAGATCTGGCTGTCCTCGCGGTAGGTGCTGAACACCTCGTCCACCGCGTGGAGTTGGGCCACGGCTTCCGCCAACGCGGCCTGTACGGCCTCGGGTTCACCGCCCCGTACGTCGAAGGAGAAGACCGTGCCCATCACCTCCTCCGCGTGACGCACCGCGACGGGCGCCTCGGTGGGTTCGGCGGGTTCGGCCAGGTCGGCCGGTTCGGTTGGTTCAGCCACCGGCCTGGTCCAGGGCCGACTGCAGGGACTTCTTGTAGCCGCCGCTGGTGTACGTGGCGCCGGACACGGCGTCGATGTCGGCGCTGCCCGCCGCGACCGCGGCCTGGTTGAGCTTGGGCACCGCGTCACCGCTGATCTGGCTGCTGCGTCCGCCGCTGGGCGACTGCACCGCCTCGGCCTTGGTGATCTTCCCGCCGGTGACGGTGATCCGGACCTGCACGGGGCCGTAGTCGGTCTCGACGGCCGTGCCCGTGAGGGTCTTCGCCTGGGCGGCACCCCCGCCGGTGGATCCGCCCGTGGATCCGCCGGTGGACCCGCTCGCGTCGGCCGAGCCGCCTCCGCCGCCCGAGCCGCCGCCGGTCGCCGCGGAGGAGCCCGCCTTGTCGAGGGCCGACTGCAGGGACTTCTTGTAGCCGCCGCTCGTGTAGGTGGCGCCCGAGACCGCGTCGATGTCGGCGCTGCCCGCCTGGATCGCCGCCTGGTTGAGCTTGGGCACCGAGTTGGTGCTGACCTCGGTACTGCGCCCGCCGCTGGGTGCCTGGACGGCGGCGGCCGAGGTGATCTTCCCGCCGCTCATGGTGACCCGGACCTGGACATTGCCGTACTCGGTCTTGACGACGTCACCGGTGAGGGTCTGGTCACCTCCGCCCGCGGCCTGCACGCCGCCGGAGCCCTGGGGCGCGACCGACTGCTGACCTTGTGGCGTGCCCTCGGCCGACGCGGCCGCCGGGTCCGAGGAGGGCTTCAGCGTCAGCAGCAGCACGATCCCGGACACCGTGGCGGCACCGGCCAGCACGATTCGTCGCAGGGGGTGGCTCTTCTTCATCGGTGCGGACTCCCGTTCGTCACAGCTCGAAGGACTCGTGGTGGATGCGGCGGGCCGGCACGCCCGCGCCGCGCAGTGCGGTGTACGCGCCCTCGGCGAAGCCGGGAGGCCCGCACAGGAACACGTCGTGCTCGTCGATGTCGGGCAGCTTCCGGCGCAGCGTCTCCGGGTTGATGTCCGGGCGCTCCCCGTCGGGGCTGTTCACGGCGTACATCAGGCGGGCGCCGCGCTCGTCGGCGATCGCCGACAACTCGTCCCACAGCGCCAGGTCCTGCGTGCTGTTGGCCCGGTACAGCAGGGTGAGGTCGCCGCGCTCGGCCGGCAGCGTCTCGAACAGCGCCCGCATCGGGGTGATCCCCACTCCGCCGGCCATCAGCAGCACCTTGCCGCGGCTGCGCCGGGACGCGGTCATCGCGCCGTACGGGCCCTCGGCCCACACCCGCGTGCCCCGCTTCAGCCCCTTCAGCGCGGTGCTGTGGTCGCCGAGCGCCTTGACCGTGATCCTGAGCAGCCCGGGCCTGGGCGCCGCCGACAGCGAGTACGGGTGCGAGCTGAGCCGCATGCCCGGTGCCAGGAACCGCCAGCGGAAGAACTGCCCCGGCTCGGCACCGATGCGGTGCAGCCGCTTCCCGCTGATCAGGACGGAGACGATGCCCGGCGCCTCCTCGACGACCTCCTCGACCCGCATCCGGTGCCGCAGGTTCAGCCGGATCGGCGTGATCACCCGGTACCAGAGCACCAGCGCCGTCACGGTCCCGTACAGCGCGTACCAGGCCGTCGTGGCGGCTGGCTCGACCGCGAAGTCGTTGCCGGTGGACAGCTGGTGCCAGAACGACAGGTACACGGCCGCGTACGTGAGCAGGTGGATGTGGTACCAGGTGTCGTACGGGATCCGCTTGCGCAGTCCGCCGACGGAGATCAGGCCGATGAACAGCAGCACACCCGTGCCGATGGCCGCCTTCCCCATGTCGGGCAGGGTCTTGACCGACTCGATGGTCTGGTCGACGACCCCCGTGTTCGCCTGCAGGGCGTAGCCGTACATCGTCAGACCGATGTGGGCGAGCGTGAGGCAGAGCATGTAGCGGCCGCTCATGGCGTGCCAGCGGGCGACCCGGTCGGAGCCGACCCGGCGTTCCAGCGCCGGCACCCGGGCCATCTGCAGGACCACGAGAGCCATCAGATACCCGGCCAGCAGACCGGTGATCCTGCCCGCGTTCAGGATCCGGCCCTTGTCGTCCGCGATGGACGGGGTGTTGCTCCACCACAGCCAGATCACGCCCGCCGCACCCGCCCACACGGCGATCAGCAACGGGATGGCGGGGGAGCGACGTGGGCGAATGCGGCGCATCGTCTGGCGCCGCGCCGCGCGGCCGCCGGCGATCGTGCTCACGGTTCCTCCGTGGGGGACGCTGGGAAGGGGAGTGGCCCCTTGGCCCAGTGGTACGTCCCGGGACGGCGGAGTGTTCAACGGCCCGCGGAGCAAGCCGTGAACTGGTGCGACTCGCGGTAACCCGAGGTGGCGCGGGTCTCTTCGGCGGACGGCCGAGCGGAGGTCGGTGCGGAGGTCGGTGCTGAGGTCAGTAGCGGACGATCGAGGTGGGCCCGCCGTCCGTCCCGATGGCGATGTGCGGGCTGCGTGCCGGATCGGCCCAGGTCAGGATGCGTCGCATCGCGTCATGGGACACGGAGACACAACCGGCCGTCGCTCCACTTCCGTTGACGTGCAGGAAGATCCCCGCGCCGCGCCCCCGCACCGGCCGCTCGTAGTTGAAACCGATGACGAGCGCGTACGCGTACTGCGTCCCGTACGTGATCAGGTGCTCGGACTCGGCGGCACGGCAGTCGGCCGGGCGTGGCTCGGTCCAGCGGTTGTAGGAGCGGGAGGCGGTGTCCTGGCACCACCAGGAGTTCTGCTTCACCGGGCGGTACTTCGCCCTGGTCCCCTCGGGCGCCGGCTTGATGCCGAAGGCGTACGGGAGGTCGTACAGGCCGGTGGGGGTGGTGTCGGTGCCCTGCTTGCGGGAGTTGCCCTCGACGAGCCCCTTGGCGCCGAAGCGCGCGGGCACGGAACCGGCCTTCACCCAGCGCCCGTCCCGCCGGTTCCACCAGGTGACCGTGCCGGTCGTCGAGGAGGTCCGGGAGGCCTGCGCGGTGATCAGCTGGCTGCCGCCGCCGGTGTCCGCCATCCGCTCGGGCAGCGGAGGCGGGCCGGCGGCGTCACCGGCCGGACCGGGGGCACTTGGGGCCAGTACGAACAGGGATACGGACGCGAGAAGGGCGGCTCCTGGGCGCATGCTCAGAAGCTACTGGGAGGCAGGGGCGGCGGCAGCCCGGGTGGGCCGTCCGGGCGCCGGCCCTCGGTGTGTTCCTCGGTGTCGCCGCCGGGGTTCCCGTGGCTTCCGGGTGGCCCGCCGGGGCGCCCGGAAACCACGGTGTGCACAGGGTCCGGGCTCACGGACCCAGCGGGTTGAGGAGTTCGGCCCTGCCCTCGAACGCGTACAGCAGGAGGTCGGTCATGTCGAACTTCCCGTCGGCCTTCCGCTGCGGGTCGGGCGTGAGGAACGGACGCCAGAAGGGGTCACGCACGATGGAGTGGTGACTGCCTTCGATGGCGCGGTGGAAGACCTCGGCGACGATGCGTCCGCCGACGCCGGTCAGTTTGCCGCCGCCGTTCACCTCGGCCTCGCGGAGGATGTAGAACCACAGCGGGCAGTCCTTGACGAGCTTCTTCCTGAGCGGGTCGGAGAGCTGGGCTCCGTCACGGTTGTCGAAGTCGGAGGCGAGCAACGGCTTCACCTTGAGCCGCGAGGCCATCTGCTGACCCGTGGCGAGACTCACCATGTTGGCCCGGGTGAGGTTCCGGAACGCCAGGTTCAACTCGATGGCGTCGCCGGGCCCCTGCGGGCGTGCGCCGAACGAGCCGAGCGGGAGTTTCGCCAGCGGGTCGACCAGCAGAGTGTCGATGCGCTTGGTGAGGTTGAACTCCGCGGCGGTCACGGCGAGGTCGGCGCGACCGCCCTTGGGGAAGTCGAACAGGCGCCGGAAGTCGGCGATCCAGTTGGTGGGAAGGCGCTCGAAGCCGCCCGACTCGGGGTCGTTGATGTCGCCGGCCGGGGAGAGGTTGCCGCTCGTGCCGGTGAAGCGGAACAGCAGCTCGAGCGTGGCCTCGGTGAGGCCCCCCGTGCGGAAGATCCTGTTCCACTCGTATTCGTCGCGCACCATGCTGTGGCCGAGGCGGTAGGCGGCCACGGAGAACTCGATCGGCATCGTCGGGCGGTCCTGATCCCCCGGCGAGGGCTCGAAGTGCTTGCGCCCCTTGGAGAAGACCTCGTCGATGACGCTCCCGTCGACGATCTGCGGGAGGAAGTCGTGGACGAGCATCCACTGGTAGTGCTTGACGACCGCCTCGCGCGCCGACTCGAAGAGCACCGCGCTGGACACGCCCTTGTCGGCGAGCTCGGTCACGAACCGGTTGTGGAAGCGGATGAACGCGCTGTGGATCTGGGCGACGGCGAGGTTCTCGTCGTTGCGCGGATCCGGGATCAGCGGACGGCGCCGCTCGGACGGCAGCGAGCCCGCTCCGACGCGCGGCAGGTCGAAGCCGGCCAGCGGGTCCTTGGTGATGTCGGTGGCGCCGGGGATGCCCTGGGTCGTGCCGGACTTCAGCCGGATCCCGTCGTCCTCGTAGAAGCGGCGGTCGAAGCGGTTGTCCGGTCCGAGGCCGTAGAGGCTGTCGAGGTCCAGCGCCGGCGACCTGCCCTGGAGCAGCTGCTGGACGGTGACGTCCTCCTCCAGTTGCACCGCCGTGGCGTCCAGGGTCATGTCGTGGTCCACGAACTGGCCGAGATAGGTGAAGCCCGCCGGTACCCCGGGGTTGGAGTTGGGCTGGCCGCCAGGGCCGGGCGGGTCCGTGGTCATCTTCTGGGCGAGTTCCGCGCGCTGGGCCCGGTCGAGCAGCTGGTCGGGCTTCGCCTTCGGTCCTAACCGGGAGAACTGGAACTTGCGCAGCGCCGCGACGCTCGACGCCGCCTGCGCTTCGGCCGGTTTGTCGGTTCCGGGGTCGGCGAGGATTCCCTCACCCACGACGAAGAACGAGTTCCGGACATGACGTTTGCTCTGAGGTTCGCTTGCGGCTCGGAACATGGATCCCCCATCCGTTCCTGGTGTCCCCGCCCGGTGGGCGGTTCTTGCCGAGCGTAGGGGCTGCGCACGGCGGAAGGGAGAATTCCGTCAAAAGGCACAACTATCATGTCCACTAAGAAGATCGGCAAAACGTCCATACTCCGACATCGCGCACTGGCGTGGTGCAAGGTTCTCGGGTGGTGCGGGCTCAGGCCGGGGTTGGAGGCAGCGGCAGGGGCAGCCCGGGCAGACCGTCCATGCTTGTCGCGATGTACTCCTTCTTCCCGAAGTACGCGTCGAGTGAGGCGTCGTCCTCCCGCGCGAAGCGCTTGGCGTGCAGATCGCGGTCCTCGTCGTACGACATGAAGGGGACCGCGTAGCCGCAGGTGTCCCGGACGAGTTCGGCCGTCACCACGATGACCGCGCGCAGGCCGTGCGGTGTCGGGTCGATGCCCGGGAAGTGCGTGAGGAGTTCCCTGAAGCGCGGGTCGTCGCGGAAGACCGGCTCGCCCCGGCCGTGTACGCGGACGATGTTCGGCGGGCCCTGGAAGGCGCACCACATCAGGGTGATCCGGCCGTTCTCCCGGAGGTGGGCGATCGTCTCGGCGTTGCTGCCCGCGAAGTCCAGATAGGCGACGGTGAGTTCGTCGAGGACCACGAACGAACCGGTGAGGCCCTTGGGTGAGAGGTTGACCGTGCCGTCGCCCGACAGCGGCGCGGTCGCGGTGAAGAAGATGGGCTGCGCCTCGATGAACGTACGCAGGCGGCCGTCTATGCGCTCATAAGTCTTTCCCATGTCTAACGATTATGGGTGCGACTCCTTCGCTTGTCTAACGAATTGCGCCGCCCGCGCGTGTGGGGGTGCGGCGGGCGGCGTGGTCTCCGTGTCGTGCCCGGAGATCCCCGGGGCCCGCGGACCTTGCGGCCTACGGGCCCCGGGGTCGCCCCGGCCGGCGTGCGGGGCGCCCGTGGGGGGACGTCGGTGATTCGGTGACTACTTGTTGAGCGTGCAGGGGGCGAGAGCGTCGAGGCCTGTGGGCTTGGCGGCGGTGCGGCCGATGGCGGTGGCGATGCGGTTGATGGTCGCGACGCGCTTGTCCTTGAGCGGGCCGACGATGGCGTTCTGTGCGAAGTTCGCGCCGCCCTGGCCGACGGTGTCGACGAGGCGCTTGTTGGCCTCGGCGATCTGGGTGTCGAGCAGAGCCAGGTTGCGGTCGACCTCGGCCTTCGCGGAGGCGGGGATCGCGGGCAGGCTCGGTGCGACGGCGGGGCAGCTCACGGTGCCGGCCGCGTTCGTGTTGCCGGTGTTCCCCGTGTTGCCCGTGTTTCCAGTGTTGCCGCCCGCCTGCTGTGTGGGGGACGCGCTCGGCGACGCCGCGGCACCGCCTCCGGCCGCCCCACCCGCGTTCAGCGTGCAGGGGGCGAGAGCGTCGAGGCCTGTGGGCTTGGCGGCGGTGCGGCCGATGGCGGTGGCGATGCGGTTGATGGTCGCGACGCGCTTGTCCTTGAGCGGGCCGACGATGGCGTTCTGTGCGAAGTTCGCGCCGCCCTGGCCGACGGTGTCGACGAGGCGCTTGTTGGCCTCGGCGATCTGGGTGTCGAGGAGGGCGAGGTTGCGGTCGACCTCGGCCTTCGCGGAGGCGGGGATCGCGGGCAGGCTCGGCGCGACCGCGGGGCAGCTCACGGTGCCGGGGGACGCCTTTGTTCTGGCGGCCTGGCTGTTGCCGCTCTTGGACGTTTCCCCGGCCAAGGCCGATCCGGCGATGACCGCTCCGGACAACGCCACCGCGGCCACGCCGCCGATGATGGCCACACGGCGCTTGTTGTACTTCGGAAGAGCCCTGGACATGCGAGTGCCTCACTTGGGTCAGGAGTGGGTTTACAAACGCGGCGCCGGCGTTCGGGGTGGAGTACGGGAAAGCGGTTTCCCGCGTTCAAGCGACTCCGGAATTACTTTCCGGCACACCTCGGATTGACGAATCATGCAGAGCACTGCATACTCATGCATGTCAGTGAATGCATTGTGAGGAGAAGCCCGTGACCGAGCGCGTCGTACTCGCCTACTCAGGCGGTCTGGACACCTCCGTCGCCATCGGCTGGATCGCCGAGGAGACGGGCGCCGAGGTCATCGCTGTCGCGGTCGACGTCGGCCAGGGCGGCGAGGACCTGGACGTCATCCGCAAGCGCGCGCTCGCGTGCGGCGCCGTCGAGGCCGAGGTCGCGGACGCGAAGGACGAGTTCGCCGAGGAGTACTGCCTCCCGGCGATCAAGGCCAACGCCCTCTACATGGACCGCTACCCGCTGGTCTCGGCCCTCTCCCGGCCGACGATCGTCAAGCACCTCGTCGCCGCCGCCCACAAGCACGGCGCGGGCATCGTCGCGCACGGCTGCACCGGCAAGGGCAACGACCAGGTGCGGTTCGAGGCCGGCATCCAGGCCCTCGGCCCGGACCTCAAGTGCATCGCCCCGGTCCGCGACTACGCGATGACCAGGGACAAGGCGATCGCCTTCTGCGAGGAGAAGGGCCTGCCGATCGCCACCACCAAGAAGTCGCCGTACTCCATCGACCAGAACGTCTTCGGACGCGCCGTCGAGACGGGCTTCCTGGAGGACATCTGGAACGCCCCGATCGAGGACGTCTACGAGTACACGCAGAACCCGGCGCTGCCGCGTGAGCCCCACGAGGTGGTCGTCACCTTCAAGGCGGGCGTCCCGGTCGCCATCGACGGCAGGCCCGTCAGCGTCCTCCAGGCCATCCAGCAGCTCAACGCCCGCGCGGGCGCCCAGGGCATCGGCCGGATCGACATGGTCGAGGACCGGCTCGTGGGCATCAAGTCCCGTGAGGTGTACGAGGCTCCCGGCGCGATCGCGCTGATCACGGCCCACCAGGAGCTGGAGAACGTCACCGTCGAGCGTGAACTCGCCCGCTACAAGCGGCAGGTCGAGCAGCGCTGGGGCGAGCTGGTTTACGACGGCCTGTGGTTCTCCCCGCTCAAGCGCGCCCTGGACGGCTTCATCAACGAGGCCAACCAGCATGTCTCCGGCGACATCCGGATGACCCTGCACGGCGGCCGTGCCGTCGTCACCGGCCGGAAGTCCGAGGAGTCGCTGTACGACTTCAACCTCGCGACGTACGACTCGGGCGATACGTTCGACCAGTCCAAGGCGCAGGGGTTCATCGACATCTTCGCGTTGTCTTCGAAGATCGCGGCCAAGAGGGATTTGGCGTAGGGGATCCGCGGGCCGGTGCGTAACCTGCGGGTTGTCGTGGGCTGGTCGCGCGCCGCGGCGGAGCCGCAGATCGACACAGTCCCGCGCCCCTTCGGGGCGCGTCCCGCTACCCAACAGTTCTGAGGAGCACAGCAAGTGAGCAGCAACAGCGGTGATGTACGGCTCTGGGGTGGGCGGTTCGCCGACGGGCCCGCCGAGGCTCTGGCCAAGCTGTCCGCGTCCGTCCACTTCGACTGGCGGCTGGCGCCGTACGACATCGCCGGATCGCGTGCCCACGCACGCGTGCTGCACAAGGCGAACCTCCTCACCGACGACGAGCTGGAGCGCATGCTCGCGGGGCTCGACCGGCTGGAGTCCGTCGTCGCGGACGGCTCGTTCGTGGGCACCATCGCCGACGAGGACGTCCACACCGCCCTGGAGCGCGGCCTCCTGGAGCAGCTCGGCCCGGACCTCGGCGGCAAGCTGCGCGCGGGCCGTTCGCGCAACGACCAGGTCGCCACGCTCTTCCGGATGTACCTGCGCGACCACGCCCGGATCATCGGCGGCCTGATCGCCGACCTCCAGGACGCGCTGATCGGGCTGGCCGAGGCGCACCCGGACGTCGCGATGCCGGGCCGTACGCACTTGCAGCACGCCCAGCCCGTACTGTTCGCCCATCATGTGCTGGCGCACGCCCAGTCCCTGGCCCGGGACGCCGAGCGCCTGCGGCAGTGGGACGAGCGGACGGCCGTGTCGCCGTACGGCTCGGGCGCCCTGGCCGGTTCCTCCCTCGGCCTCGACCCGGAGTCGGTCGCCAAGGACCTCGGCTTCGAGCACGGCAGTGTCGGCAACTCCATCGACGGTACGGCCTCGCGCGACTTCGTCGCCGAATTCGCCTTCATCACCGCGATGATCGGGGTGAACCTCTCCCGGATCGCCGAGGAGGTCATCATCTGGAACACGAAGGAGTTCTCCTTCGTCACCCTCCACGACGCCTTCTCCACCGGCTCGTCGATCATGCCGCAGAAGAAGAACCCGGACATCGCCGAGCTGGCGCGCGGCAAGAGCGGACGGCTGATCGGCAACCTCACCGGTCTGATGGCGACGCTCAAGGCGCTGCCCCTCGCGTACAACCGCGACCTCCAGGAGGACAAGGAGCCGGTCTTCGACTCCTGCGACCAGCTGGAGGTCCTGCTGCCCGCCTTCACCGGCATGATGGCGACCCTCACCGTCCACCGCGAGCGCATGGAGGAGCTGGCCCCGGCCGGGTTCTCGCTCGCCACCGACATCGCCGAGTGGCTGGTCAAGCAGGGCGTGCCGTTCCGTGTCGCGCACGAGGTCGCGGGGGAGTGCGTCAAGGCCGCGGAGGCCGACGGCATCGAGCTCGACGGCCTCACCGACGAGCAGTTCGCGAAGATCTCCGCCCACCTCACACCGGAGGTCCGGTCGGTCCTGAACGTGCCGGGCGCCCTGGCCTCCCGCAACGGCAGGGGAGGCACGGCCCCGAGCGCGGTCGCGATCCAGCTGACCGAGGTGAAGGCGAACGTGGCGGCTCAGCACGAGTGGGCGACGGCCAAGAAGAAGTAGCTATCGGTCCCTGAAGGGCCTCCGGCCCTTCAGGGGCGCGGGGCTGTGACATTTGCGGCTCCGCCGCGGGGCGCGACAAGCCGCGACGCACCCGCACCCGCCAAGGCGCCGAACGAACCGAGCTCTCAAGGCGCCCCGTCCTCACCAAAGGTCATCGCGGGTTACGTTGGTCGAAGCCGTACTGGAGCCGACCCAACGGAGCCCGCGATGCCCTTCGCCCGACTGGCCACAGCAACGACCCCCACCTGCCACATCGGACTGGGCCTCGCCGCAGTCGGCCGTCCCGGCTACATCAACCTGGGCCGGGACCACGATCTCGGCGAGGACCGCAGCGTCGAGACGCTCCGCACCCGCACCCACGAACTCCTCGACGCCGCCTACGCCCAGGGCGTGCGCTACTTCGACGCCGCCCGCTCGTACGGCCGCTCGGAGGAGTTCCTCGCCGGCTGGCTGGACACACGGTCCGACATCGGGGACGTCGTCGTCGGCAGCAAGTGGGGCTACACCTACACGGCCGACTGGCGCACCGACGCCGAGGCGCACGAGATCAAGGACCACGGCCTCGCCACGTACGAGAGGCAGCGCGCCGAGAGCGCCGAGCTGCTCGGCGACCGGCTCGACCTCTACCAGATCCACTCGGTGACCCCGGACAGCCCGGCCCTCACCGACAAGGAACTGCACGCCAGGCTGGCCGAGGCGGCGGCGCAGGGCCTGACCGTCGGCTTCTCCACCAGCGGTCCGGCCCAGGCCGACGCGATCCGTACCGCGCTCGCCGTGACGGTCGACGGCGAGCCCCTGTTCCGTACCGTCCAGGCCACCTACAACGTCCTGGAGACCTCCGCGGGGCCCGCGCTCGCCGAGGCGCACGACGCCGGGCTCACCGTGATCGTCAAGGAGGGCATGGCCAACGGCCGGCTCGCCGACCCGCACGCGCCGGACGCCGTACGCGCCATCGCCGAGGAGGCCGGCCTCGGCTCCGACGCGATCGCCCTGGCGCTCGTCCTGCGACAGCCCTGGGCAGGTGTCGTCCTCTCCGGCGCGGCCACCGCCGTCCAGCTCTCCTCGAACCTGCACGCCGCCGTCGTGGACCTCGACGACGAGCAGCAGGCCCGGCTCGACGCGCTGACCGAGGAGCCGGTGGCGTACTGGGAGCGGCGCGGGCAGCTGCCCTGGCACTGACCGTTGACCGATCCGCTCTGCCGCCCCTTCTTCTGCTTCTTCGGCTGATTTTTCGCGGGAACCGCTGGTGGTGAGCGTCGCACGCTTCGGATGAGACATTGATGTCTCATATGGGTTATGGTTGTCTCATGGCTGTCGACCGTGACCACGTGCTGCGCAGCGCAGCCGCCCTGCTCACCCGGAAATCCACCGCCACCATGGACGAGGTCGCCAAGGCGGCCGGGATCAGCCGGGCCACGCTGCACCGCCAGTTCGCCGGGCGTGACGCCCTCGTGCGGGCGCTGGAGGATCTCGGCATCCGGGAGTGCGAGGCCGCCCTGGACGCGGCACGGCTCGACGAGGACACCGCCCGGGAGGCCGTACGCCGTCTGGTGGGCGAGATCGAGAGCGCCGCCGGGCTGCTCGCCTTCCTCTACTCCGAGAACCAGCTGTTCGAGGGCGAGGAGCGGCACGAGGGCTGGGCCCGGCTCGACACACGGATCGCCGCGGTGTTCCGACGCGGCCAGGAGAGCGGCGAGTTCCGCATCGACCTCACCCCGGCCTGGCTCACGGAAGCCCTCTACGGGCTCATCGCCTCCGGGGCGTGGGCCGTGACCGAGGGCCGGGTGGCCGCCAACGACTTCCACCACATGATCGTCGAGCTGTTGCTCGGCGGCGCACTACGGAGAGAGGAATCATGACCAGCACGGTGCGGCCGGCGTTTGCCGCGGAGACGGAGAAGCGTCCGGGCCGCTGGCTCGCGCTCGCCGTCCTCGTCCTCGCCGTGCTGCTGGTGGCCGTCGACGCGACCGTCCTCGGTCTCGCGACCCCCTACATCAGCGAGGACCTCAAGCCCTCCGGCACGCAGCTGTTGTGGATCGGAGACGTCTACTCGTTCGTCATCGCGGGCCTGCTCGTCTCGATGGGCAGCCTCGGTGACCGCATCGGGCGCAAGAAGCTGCTGCTCGTCGGCTCGGTCGCGTTCGGTCTCGTCTCCGTGCTCAACGCCTATGCGAGCACTCCCGAGTTGATGATCGTGGCGCGCGCACTGCTCGGCGTCGCGGGCGCGACCCTGATGCCCGCCACCCTCGCGCTCATCCGCAACCTCTTCCACGACCCGCGCGAACGCAGCCTCGCCATCGGCATCTGGGGCGCCACCGCCTCGGCCGGCACGGCGGTCGGCCCGGTCGTCGGCGGATTCCTCCTCGAACACTTCTGGTGGGGCTCCGTCTTCCTGATCAACCTCCCCGTGATGGCGGTCCTCGTCCTCGTCGGTGTGAAGCTGCTGCCCGAGTCCCGCAACCCCGAGCCCGGCCCCTGGGACCTGATGAGCGTCGTGCTGTCGCTCGTCGGCATGGTCGGCATCGTGTACGGGATCAAGGAGGCCGCCTCGCACGGCCCGAACGCCACGGCGGGCGCCGCTGCCCTGCTCGGCGCGGCTGCGCTCTACGGGTTCGTACGCCGTCAACTCACGCTGCCCGTCCCGCTGTTGGACATGCGGCTGTTCCGCAACCGCGGGTTCTCCGGGGCCGTGCTCGCCGATCTGCTGACCATCCTCGGCCTGTCCGGCCTTGTCTTCTTCCTCTCGCAGTTCCTGCAACTCGTGCAGGGCAGGGGGCCGTTGGAGGCGGGCCTTGCCGAACTGCCCGCCGCGCTCGGTGCGGTGGCGGCCGGCCTGGTCGCGGGTACGGTCGCGCGCCGGTACTCGGTGCGTGCCGTCACCGCCGGTGGGCTCGCCGCGATCGGGCTCGCCCTGGGTGCGTTGACCCTGCTCAGCGAGTCGACCGGGTATCCGCTCCTCGGCGGGGCCCTGCTGGTCGTCGGCGTGGGCGCGGGCTTCTCCTTCACCGTGACCGCCGACGTGATCCTCTCCAGCGTGCCCAAGGAACAGGCGGGCGCCGCGTCCGCGGTCTCCGAGACGGCGTACGAACTCGGCGCGGCCCTCGGCATCGCCCTGCTCGGCTCCATCGTCACCGGTGTCTACGCCGGGTTCACGGCCCCGCCGGGCACACCCCCCGAGGTGGCAGCCGCGGCCCACGAGTCCCTCGGCGGCGCCGTCGAGGCATCCGCGGAACTGCCCGACGCCGAGCCACTCCTCGACGCCGCCCGCACGGCCTTCGTGGACGGCATCGCCCTGGCGGCAGGTCTCGGCGCGGCGGTACTGCTGGCAGCGTCGGTGGCGGCATGGGTACTGCTGCGGGACCAGAAACTGGGGGACGGGGCGGAGCACCCGTAGAGACCCCCGCGTCTCTGTCCGGCTGCGGGCGATCGCGCCCCTCAAGGGGCGCGGGAACTGCGCGACAAGCCACAACCCACCCGCAGCCAACAAACACCCCCCGCCCCCTAACCCGCAGGCAGCGTCCCCCTTTAAGCCCGTTTTCGCCCTCACCTGATGGTCTTGGCCCCGTACCGGACGTCGTCCCACACGGCCGAAGGAGCCACCGACCATGACCCGTCGTATCCGTAACCGAAAGATCCTCGTCGTCGCCGTGCTGGCCGCCGCAGGCCTGGCAGGCGGTGGCGTCGCCCTCGCCGCAGACGGCGACGAGGCCCCCCGCGAAACGGTCCGCTTCGTCGTCGAGGAAGGCACGGCCGAGGACGGAGCGGCCGACAACGGAACCCGCACGTGGACCCGCGAGGACTGCCCCGACAAGGACGGCACCGGCGGCACCCCCTCCGTGGATCCGAGCAACCCCGCGGCCGCGCTGTGACCACCGCCGACCCACGTGGCGACAGCGCGAACCCACGCGGCGACACCACGGACGGGAAGCTCCTCGAAGAGGCGCTCTTCGAGGTCAAGCGGGTGATCGTGGGCCAGGACCGCATGGTGGAGCGGATGTTCACCGCGGTCCTGGCCCGGGGCCACTGCCTGCTCCAGGGCGTCCCGGGCGTCGCCAAGACCCTCGCCGCGAAGACCCTCGCGCAGGTGGCCGGCGGACGCTTCGCCCGGCTGCAGTTCACCCCCGACCTCGTCCCGTCCGACATCACCGGCACCCGGATCTACCGCCCGTCCCAGGAGACGTTCAGCGTCGAACCCGGCCCGGTCGTCGCCAACTTCGTCCTCGCCGACGAGATCAACCGCGCCCCCGCCAAGGTGCAGTCCGCGCTCCTCGAAGTGATGGGCGAGCACCAGGTGTCCATCGGCGGCACCACCATCCCCGTCCCCCAGCCGTTCCTCGTACTCGCCACCCAGAACCCCATCGAGTCCGAGGGCGTCTACCAACTCCCCGAAGCCCAGCGCGACCGCTTCCTGCTCAAGGTCGACGTCGCCGTCCCCAGCGAGTCCGAGGAACTCGCGATCCTCTACCGCATGAGCGTCGACCCGCCCAGGGCGCGCCCCGTCCTCACTCCCGAGCGGCTCATCGCGCTCCAGCGCACCGCCGACGAGGTGTTCGTGCACCACGCGGTCGCCGAGTACGCCGTACGACTGGTCGTCTCGACCCGTGAACTCGCGGGCCCCGGCAGCCGGTTGGCCCACGGCGCCGGCCCGCGCGCCACGCTGGGCCTGGTGGCCGCCGCCCGCGCGCTCGCCCTGCTGCGCGGCCGTGGTTACGTCCTCCCCGAGGACGTGCACGACCTGGCCCACGAGGTCGTCGCCCACCGGCTCGTGCTGTCCTTCGACGCGCTCGCCGACGGGATCACCGGCGCCGAGATCGTCGACGAGGTACTGGCCGCCGTGGAGCAGCCGCACATCACCCCGCGCCAGGCCGCCACGCGCGCCGAGGGACGAACGGAGGGGCGACCAGAAGGCCGGGCAGAAGGCCGCACGGAAGGACACGCAGAGGGGGGAACGGAGGGCGAAGCGGCATGAGCGGCATCCCGTCCCTCAGTGAACTCACCCCCGAACAGGCCCTGAAACACCTGGAGTTGCTCTTCACCCGCCGCCCCGACGGCCTCCTCCAGGGCGACCACCCCGGTCTCGTACCGGGGCCGGGCACAGAGGTGTCCGAGACCCGGCCGTACGTCATCGGCGACGACGTACGCCGGATGGACTGGAACGCCACCGCGCGCACCACCGTCCCGCACGTCCGGCTCACCCTCGCCGACCGCGAACTGACCACCTGGATCGTGCTCGACGCGTCCGCGAGCATGGACTTCGGCACGGCACGGATGGAGAAACGCGACCTGGCCGTCGGCGCGGCAGCGGCCGTCGCCTTCCTCACCGAACGGGCCGGAAACCGGCTCGGCGCGCAGATCACCGGACCGGCCGGCATCCAGCGGATCCCGCCCCGCACCGGACGCCACCACCTCCTCACGATCCTGCGGGCCGCCCTGGACCGCCCCCGGGTGGCGGCGGGCACGGCCCAGGACGCCCGGCACTCCCTGGCCGACGCCCTGCGCTCGCTGCGCACACTCCCCGGCAGCGGCCTGGTCGCCGTCGTCTCCGACTTCCTGGAGACCGGCTGGGAGCAACCCCTCCGAACGATCGCCCACCGCCACCAGATCCTCGCCGTCGAGACCGTCGACCCCCGTGAACTGGAGCTGCCCGCCGTGGGGTTGCTCAACGTCGTCGACCCCGAGACCGGCATCAGGCGTGAAATCCCCACCCACTCAAGGAAGTTGCGTGAGCGGTACGCCGAAGCAGCCCTGGAACAGCGTGCGTTGATCAAGGCATCCATCCGCCGGGCGGGCGCGGCCCACCTCCGGCTGCGTACGGACCGCGACTGGGTGCGTGACGTCGTACGCCATGTCGAGGAGCAGCGGCGCCGGTCGGGAGGCGGTGCCGCGTGAACACGTCCGTCGCCCCGGTGTCGGTCGCCTCGGTGTCCGCCGCGCCGATGCCCGTGCCCCCGATGCCCGTGCCCCCGTATCCCCTGGAGGGGGCCATGAGTCCGATGGAGGTGCCGTGAGTCTTCACTCGCCCGGCTGGCTGCTGCTCCTGGTGCCGCTCGCCCTGCTGATCGGCGCCTATCTCCTGGTGCAGCGCAGGCGCGGCCGGTACGCGGTCCGCTTCACCAACCTGGAACTGCTGGACAAGGTGGCGCCCCGGCGGCCCGGCTGGCGCCGCCACGTCCCGGCGGCTGCCTTCTGCGGCACGCTCGCACTGCTCGTCGTGGGCTTCGCACGGCCGACCACGGAGGTGCAGGTACCACGTGAGCGGGCCACGATCGTGGTGGCGTTCGACGTGTCGGCGTCCATGGAGGCCACCGACGTCGAGCCGACCCGCTTCGAGGCCGCCCAGCGTGCCGCGCTCGCCTTCGTCGACCGGCTGCCCGAACGCTTCAACGCGGGACTTGTACCGTTCAGCGGCTCCGCCACGGTCGCGGTCCCGCCGACCACCGACCGCGGCGCCCTGCGCTCGGCCATCGAACGGCTCACCACCGGCGAGGGCACGGCGATCGGCGAGGCCGTCGTGGCCGCACGTGACGCCGTCCGCATGCTCGACCGGGAGGCCGAGACCAAGCCGCCGCCCGCGCACATCGTGCTGCTGTCCGACGGCTCCAACACCACGGGCCGGTCCGTCGAGTCGGCGGCCCAGGAGGCGGCCGGCGACAAAATCCCGGTCTCGACCATCGCTTACGGCACGGAAAGCGGGACCATTGACCTGCCGTCCGGCGACACGGTGAGCGTCCCGGTCGACGGTCCCGCCCTGCGGGGCCTCGCCTCCAGCACCGGCGGCGACTTCCACGAGGCCGCGACGGGCGAAGAACTCCAGGAGGTGTACGAGGACATCGGCAGCTCCGTCGGGCACCGCACCGAGGAACGCGAGATCTGGCAGTGGTTCGTCGCGGCCGGTCTCCTCACGGCCCTCGCCACCGCGGCCACCTCACTGCTCTGGTTCTCCCGACTCCCCTGATCCGCAACCCCTCCGGCTTCCGGCGCCCTGCTCCGGCATCCGGCTTCCGGCACCACCGGGTTCCGCGCCCCGGCCCCTCGGGGCCAGGGTTCCGCGACCAAGGAGGAACGACCGTGTCGTACGACCGATTCCAGGGCCACCCGGACCCTCCGCGTCACCCGGGACCACCGCGCGGCACGGGCATCCCGGGCCGGCCGGTTTCCCCGGATCAGCCGGGTCTTCCGGGCCAGCCGGGTCTCCCGGATCATTCAGGCATGCCGGACCGGCCGGGTCTTCCGGGCGGCACGGGCCTCCCCGGCCGCGCGGGGCCCCCGGCTCACCCCAGCCCGACCCGCCCGCTGGGCCCGTCACGCCCCACCGGGCCACCCCGTCCACCCGGTCCCCTGGGCCCCAACGGCCCCAGAGCGGAGGGCCATTGGGCCGAGGCGGAGCCAGGCGACCCGTACCGGAGCGGGCGGCCCCACACCCCCTACCCGGGCCTCGGTGAGCCGCGCGGCCCTTCTTTCCTGCCCGGTCGGCCCCCCACGGGATTCGGCCCGGCCGCGCCGCCGGAGACGTCGTACCCGAGCCTGAGCCCGTACGCGCCCCCGACCCCGCAGCCCCCTCCGGCTCCGCCTCCCCGGTCTCCCCGCAAGGTCAGCCCCCTCGTGGCCGCGGTCCTCGCCGCCGTCCTCGCGGGCGGGGCCGCAGGGTACGCGGCGGGGACCGTCGGCGACGAGGAGCCCGCCGCGTCGGCGGCAGGGCAGGAGGGCGCCACGGGGCTCGAAGCGGTCGCCGCGCGTGTGCTGCCGAGTGTCGTGTCGATCGAGACGGCGGACGGACAGGGCTCCGGGTTCGTGTTCGACGAGCGCGGCCGGATACTCACCAACGCGCATGTGGTGGCGGGGAGTTCGGAGGTGTCGATCGAGCTCCAGGACGGGCGCCGGCTCCGTGCGGAGGTGCTTGGTGACGACCCCGCCAACGACGTGGCCGTCCTGGAACCGGAGACCGCCCGCGGTCTGCGCGCCGCCGAACTGGCCGCCGGAGCGCAGGCCAAGCCCGGCGTGGGCGACACCGTCCTCGCCATCGGCTCCCCGCTCGGCCTCAGCGGCACCGTCACGTCGGGCATCGTCAGCGCGCTCGACCGGTCCGTGCGGCTCGGTGAGGGCGGCGAGCGGCGGCGGGCCCTGCAGACCGACGCGTCGATCAATCCGGGGAACTCCGGTGGTCCGCTCGTCGACGCGGACGGTCGTGTGATCGGCATCAACACGGCTATCGCGACGTTGGACCAGCAGCGGGGCGGTTCGATCGGGATCGGGTTCGCCATTCCGGTGGCGGATGCGCGGGCCGCCGCGCGGGCGATCATCGCTGGATGAGTGGGTCGCGGGACGGTTCGGTTGAAGCTGCGGGTTCGTTGTGGCTGGTCGCGCAGTTCCCCGCGCCCCTGAAGGGGCACGACTCGGCTCGGCGTTGGAAGGCGGGTGGGGTGTATGAGACTGCTGGTCGTCGAGGACGAGGAAGATCTCGTCGTCGCTCTCAAGGTCGGGCTGGTGCGGGCCGGTTACGCGGTGGACATCGCGCCCGATGTCGACACGGCCACGGAGAAGCTGGCCGTCAACGACTACGACCTGGTGCTGCTGGACCTCAACCTGCCCGACGGCGACGGCTTCTCGGTCTGCCGTGCCGTACGGGCCACGCCCGGCGGTCCGCGCATCCTGATGCTCACCGCCCGCGACCGTCTCGCCGACCGGGTCCGGGGCCTCGACGAGGGTGCCGACGACTACCTGGTGAAGCCGTTCGCGCTGCCCGAACTCCTGGCCCGCATAAGGGCGTTGCTCCGCCGCGAGGACGGCGGAACCGCTGTCGTCGAGGTCGGCGAACTCCGCCTGGACACCGCCCGGTTCGAGGCCTTCCGGGGCGCACGCCCGCTCCAGCTCACACCCAAGGAGTTCGGCGTCCTGCACTACCTGATGACCCGCCCGGGACGTGTCGTACCGGCCGAGGAGCTCCTCGAACACGTCTGGGACGAACACGCCGACCCGTTCACCAACACCGTGCGGGTCACCGTCGGTTCGCTGCGCCGGAAGATCACCGGAGAAGAGGAACCGCTCATCGAGACGGTGATCAGGCAGGGGTACCGCCTCAAGGAGACACGATGATCGGCAGGACACGATGATCGGCGCGCTGCGGATCGTCAGGGCCAGGCTCCGCCTCCCGGCGTTCACCCACACCATCCGCTTCCGCCTCACCGTGCTCTACTCCGGTCTCCTCTTCGTCCTCACCGCGCTGGTTCTCGGCGGGACGTACCTCGCGGTCGAGCGCAGTGGCGAGGCGCACCCCGTCAGCAAGCAGTTCTCGGCGTCGAAGTACGTGAACGACGAGTACGTCGGCGAGATCCCGGTGGTGAAGGTCCAGGAGGTCGAGGCCGCCGTCAACTACGAGACCCTCGCCAACCTCCGCCGCTTCTCCTTCGCCGTACTCGGCGGGCTCGGCGTCACCAGCCTCGCCATCGGCTGGATCCTCTCCGGCCGCGCCCTGCGTCCCGTACGTGCCATCTCCCGTACGGCCGCCGAGATCCAGGCGACCGACCTCTCGCAGCGCATCCGCCTCGACGGGCCCAAGGACGAGCTCCGCGACCTCGCCGACACGGTCGACTCCATGCTCGACCGCCTGGACGAGGCCTTCCGTGCCCAGCGCCAGCTCATCGACGACGCCTCGCACGAACTGCGCAGCCCGCTCGCGATCATCCGGGCCAACCTGGACGCGGTGCTGACGGCGGAGGAGTCCGAGGAGGCCGAGCGCAGGGCGGCCGTGCGAAGTGTGGACCGCGCAACGACCCGTATGACCCGCCTGGTCGAGGACCTGCTGGCCACCGCCCGCCGTACGGCACCCGCGCTGGCCGACGCGGACGTCGATCTGGCCGCGGCCGCGGGTGAGGCCTGCGAGGAGTTCGCGCCGCTCGCCGCCGAGCGCGGGCTCGTACTGCACCGGCGTCTCACCACGGGCCTGACGGTCATCGGCGACCACGACGCGCTGCGCAGAGCGGTCGGCAACCTGCTCTCCAACGCCGTACGGCTCTCGCCGCCCGGCACCGGCATCACGGTCGCCGCGGGCCGGGTGGACGGCTGGCTCTGGGCATCGGTCCAGGACGAGGGCCCTGGCATTCTCGACGACGACCAGACCAGGGTCTTCGACCGCTTCTGGCGCGCGAAGGGCAACGGCGGCGGCCGCGACCGTCACGCCGGCCTGGGTCTCGCGATCGTCCGCCAGATAGTCGAGTCCCACGGCGGCCAGATCCGCCTCTTCTCAACCCTCGGCAAGGGCTCGACCTTCGTCCTCTGGTTCCCCTCGCCAGGCGCAGACCACACCAACGCGGCCCCACCGGACGAGCAACCTCGTTGAAGCCTTCGTCGACTGCGGGTCTCTTCTTTCAAGGCGGCGGGTCGAGCGCCCCTTCAGAACCGCGGCGGGGCCGCGCCCTGTAGGCCTGCGTCGGGGCTGGCGCCCGACAGGGGCGCGGGGAACTGCGCAACAAGCCACAACGAACCCGCAGCGTCACAGCCCAGGCCCCCCACCACCCGAGCCCGCCTGCCCAACCAGCGGAGCTAAGCCGCTTCCTTGGCCTTAGTGGCGTACATGTCCACGTACTCCTGCCCCGACAACCGCATGACCTCAGCCATCACCGAGTCGGTCACGGCACGCAGCACATACCGGTCCCGGTCCATCCCCTCGTACCGAGAGAACTCCATAGCCTCACCGAACCGAACAGTGACGCGGCCCGGCCGCGGAAACCCCGCACCGCCGGGCTGGATCTTGTCCGTGCCGATGATGGCGAACGGGACGACGGGCGCGCCGGTCATCATCGCCAGGCGGGCGATGCCGGTGCGGCCCCGGTAGAGCCGGCCGTCGGGGGAGCGGGTGCCCTCGGGGTAGATGCTGAAGACCTTGCCCTCCTCCAGCACACGTCGGCCGGTCATCAGCGCCGCGACACCGCCGCGGCCGCCGTCACGGTCGACCGGGATCATGCCGCAGCCCGTGAAGAACCAGGCCATCAGCCGGCCCTTGATGCCCTTCCCGGTGACGTACTCGTCCTTGCCGATGAAGAAGACCTGCCGGTCGCAGAAGAGCGGCATGATCATCGAGTCGATGAACGTGAGGTGGTTGCCGGCCAGGATGACCGGGCCTGTGCCCGGGATGCGCTCCGCACCCTCCACCCGTGGGCGGAACATCAGGCGCATGATCGGTCCGAGCACTGCCTTGATGAGCGCGAAGCGGGACAACGTGCCCTCCGGTGTCAAGGGATCGGTATAAGTCTGTGCAGGTGAGGACGATACTCGCGGCCCCCCGGGTCTTGCACATCGGGTTCACCGAGTGGATACGCACTGTTGACCCTTGTTTACCTGCGGTGGCGCCCCGTCGCACGGCTGTCATCCGTACGACACGGTGTGACGAAGTCCGCACCCGTTAGGCCTTTTGGGAGGCCGGGTACCCACCCCGGCCACCTCCACCCACCCGGTGGGTCCGGCGTTTGATGACAAGTCAGTCGCGGGCGAGTCGGTCCGGGGCGACTTCCGCCCGCCCCGGCCAACTCACGCACCCCACACGACATCCAGCGTCACCCGCGTGTTCCGTCCAAGGTCTCCCCTCCGTCACCCCGGCGCACCTACGATCGTCCCGCTTTGACAGGTCCAGGGCAGTATGCGGAGGAGCGCACATGGGGACGCAGGAGTCGAACGAGGGACTGAACGGGACCGGCCCGGGACGGCGCGCGCTGCTCGGGGCCGCGGTCCTCGGCGCCGGCGGAGCGGTCCTCGGGGTACCGGCCACGGCAAGAGCCGACGAGAAGCACGGCGGCGGTGGCTACAAGAGCCTGCCGAAGCCGACGATCATCGGACACCGCGGGGCCAGCGGCTACCGGCCGGAGCACACGCTCGGCTCGTACCAGCTGGCCCTCGACATGGGCGCGCACGTCATCGAGGCGGGCGACCTGGTGCCCACCAAGGACGGCCACCTCGTCTGCCGTCACGAGCCGGAGATCGGCGGTACGACGGACGTCTCCGCGCACCCCGAGTTCGCGAGCCGCAAGACCACCAAGCTCCTCGACGGGGTGTCCACCACCGGCTGGTTCACCGAGGACTTCACGCTCGCCGAGCTGAAGACGCTGCGCGCCAAGGAGCGCATCCCGGCCAACCGCCCGCACAACACGCTCTACGACGGCCGCTGGGAGATCCCCACCTTCGAGGAGGTGCTGCGCTGGCGCGAGGAGCAGAGCCGCAAGCGTGGCAAGCAGGTCTGGATCTACCCCGAGCTCAAGCACCCCACCTACTTCCGCAAGCTGGGGCTCGGCCTGGAGGAGCGGGTCGCCAAGGTGCTGCGCAGGCACGGCCTGGACAAGAAGAACTCGCCCGTCATCCTCCAGTCCTTCGAACCGACCAGCATCCAGCGCCTGAACAAGCTGGTCGGCAACCCCCTGGTCGTGCTCCTGTCCGCCGCCAACACCCGCCCCTGGGACTTCGTGGAGACGGGCGACCCGCGTACGGTCGCCGACCTGGTCAAGCCCGCGGGCCTGAAGCAGATCGCCTCCTACGCGCAGGGCATCGGACCGACCCTGGACCTGATCATCCCGAAGGACGCGAGCGGCAACCTCACCACCCCGACCACCCTGGTCCGGGACGCGCACGCCGAGGGCCTGATCCTGCACCCGTACACGATGCGCAACGAGAACCCGTTCCTGCCCGCGAACTTCCGCAAGGGCACCGACGCGGACGGCTACGGGGACGCCTTCGGCGCCTTCCGGACGTACTTCGCTACCGGCATCGACGGGGTCTTCACCGACAACCCCGACACCGGCATCCTCGCCCGCGAGGACTTCCTGAAGCGCTGAGCCCTCACCGACGAACCACCACCGCGCTCGTCAACAGCTGAGCCCCCGGCCCCGGTTGGGGTGACAGACGGCCGCCCCGGCAACCTCGTACCGGGGCGGCCGCATCGTGCCGCATATGACCCACGACATGCTCGACACGCTGCGTCCGCTGCTCGCTGCCGAGGCCTCCGCGGAGGCATATGCCTCGGGCGCGGAGCCCGGCGACCTGGAACAGGCCGTCTGGGTGCGCCTCCTGGAGCACCTCGGCACGGACGGCCCGCCCGCCGACCCGGCCGCCTGGCTGCGCGGCGCCGTCCGCTCCGAGGCCCGCCGCACCCGGCACACCGCGAGCATCGAGCTGCCGTACGCGTCCGAGCCCGCCGACGAGAGCCGGCCCGGCCCGGAGCAGCTCGCGCTCACCGCGGCCCGGCGCCGGGCCCTGCACTCCGCCGTACGCAAGCTGCCGGGCCGCTGCCCGCGTCTCATGGCAGCGCTGCTGTCCCCGCAGGACCTCACATACCGGGAGATCGCGGGGGAGTTGGGTATCTCACAGGGCAGTCTCGGTCCGGAACGTTCCAGATGCCTGGGTTGTCTGCGCCGAATGCTTACGTCGGAGGTTGCGGCGCACGAAGCACGGGGATAGGAGTGAGGGACAACGGCGGAACAGGTGAGCGGGAGGCATGCACACATGGGCATGAGCGTGACCATCTCGGCGGCGACCGACAAGGACGCCGAACAGATCCTCAAACTGCAGTTCCTCTGCTACCAGAGCGAGGCCGAGCTGTACGGCGACTACAGCATCGAGCCCCTCACCCAGCCGCTCGACTCCCTCAAGGCGGAGCTCGCGGGTGGCACGGTCCTGGTGGCCCGGCTGGGCGACGAGGTGGTGGCCTCGGTGCGTGCGGCTGTGGATGCGGATGGCACGGCCCGCATCAACAAGCTGATCGTCCATCCGCGCATGCAGCGGCACGGGCTGGGCGGGCGGTTGCTCGACGCGATCGAGTCCCGGCTGGCCGAGGACGGCGGGGCGAAGAGTTTCCAGCTCTTCACGGGGCATCGCAATGAGCACAATCTCCGGCTGTACCGGAAACATGGGTATCAGCTTGTTTCCACGGAGCGGGTGGATGAGCGGCTGAGTCTGGTGACCCTTGCGAAGGGGTCTTCGACCAGTGCTTTTGTTGCCAGCGCGTAGCGCTCCGCGGGGGTGCCGGATGCGTCTGCGGGGCCGTCGTGGCTGGGCGCGCAGTTCCCCGCGCCCCTAAAAAGGGGCGCGCCGGACCCTGACACCTGCCTATCGAGTCGCGGTTCTGCTGCGGCGGAGCCAGAACAGTGCCGTCACCGGCAGTAGGACCGGGATGAACAGGTAGCCCATTCCGTAGTCCGACCAGACCGTGGCGTCGGGGAAGGCCGAGGGGTCGGTCAAGGTCCAGGTGCCCACGGTCAGGACGCCCGCGAGTTCGGCGGCGCAGCACACCAGCGCCGCCTTGCGGGCCGTCTCGCCGCCGCGGACGAGCGAGTACGTGATGAAGCCGTAGACCAGACCGGCCACCGCGGACAGCGAGTAGGCGAGCGGCGCCTTGTCGAACTCCGTCGCGATCTGCACGGCGGAGCGCGACACGGCGCCGACGACCATCACGCCGTACAGCCAGACCAGCAGGATGCCCGGACCGCCGATGAGCCGTGTCCGTCCCGGCTGCTTGTCGGTCGCCGCCATCTCAGCCTCCCCAGATGTCGTAGAGCCGCACCTGGAGCACGGCGAGGACCACACCGCCGGCCGCGACCGTGATCGAACCCCAGCGGGTGCGCTCCGCCAGCGACATGAAGCCGGCCGCCGGGATGCACGCGAAGGAGCCGATCAGATAGGCCACGAAGATCGTCGTGCCCTGCTCCGGCTTCTCGCCGCGGGCCAGCTGGACGATGCCCACCACGAGCTGGACGAGTGTGAGCAGCGTCACCACGGCCATCCCGATGAAGTGCCAGTCCTTGGTCGGCTGGTCGCGGTAGGCGGCCCAGCCGCACCAGGCGGCGAGCGCGAGCGCGGCGACGGCGGTCGCGACCGTCAGGGCATCAAGCATGCCGCGACCCTATTACGGGCCAAAAGGCCCGATGCGATCGCCCCCGGGGTGCCCCGTAGGGTCGAGGGCATGAAGATCCAAGCCGATGCCCTGCTGTTCGACAACGACGGAACGCTCGTCTCATCCCTTGAGTCGGTGCACCGGTGCTGGACCAAGTGGGCCGAGGAGTACGGGATCACCGCCGAGGAGTTCGCCCGGGTCGAGCTGCACGGCCGCCCCGCAGCCGAGATAGCCGCCGACCTGCTGCCCGCCGACCGTGTCCCCGAGGCCGTCGTGCGCATCGAGCAGCTGGAGGTCGAGGACGTCGAGGGCGGTGTCCATCTCCTGCCGGGGACCAGGGCGCTCCTCGACTCCGTGCCCGCCGACCGCTGGGCCGTCGTCACCTCCGCCACCCGGCGGCTCGCCGAGGCCCGCCTCGACGAGGCCGGTATCCGGCCCAAGACCCTGATCGCCGCCGACGACATCACGCGCGGCAAGCCCGACCCCGAGCCGTTCCTGCTCGCCGCCCGCCGCCTCGGCGTGGACCCGGCCCGCTGCGTCGTCTTCGAGGACGCGCCCGCGGGCCTTCAGGCAGGCCGCTCCGCCGGGATGACCACCGTGGCATTGACCACAACACACCAGGCCGCCGAGCTGCACGCCGACATCGTCGTCGGTGACCTCTCGGCCGTGTCGGCGCTGGTCACGGACGGGGGAGTGGAGATCTCCGTCGGCGACTGAGGAGTGTCCACCGCTGTCCGCGATGCGGACAGCGGTTCTCGGTCCCGTCCGTACGTCTGCTTTACTTTTCTCATGACCACGACGAGCAGCCGCATCCTTGCGACCGAGGCGACCATGACGCCCGGTGCTCGCTGTATGTGTCGAATGTGCGCCTTCTAGAGGGCCCCCGCACCACCCAGAGCCTCGCGCCCCGAAGCGAGACCGCTCAGGTCTGCCCGTACGACCTTTTCGTACGCGACTGAGCCTGCCCCGCGCACGCAGTTCTGCCGAAACCCGGCTTTCATCGCCACCGCGTGAACAACCGTGCCGCGTTCCGACCGAATGCACCCGTGCCCGGCGCACACCCACGCCCTGCACTCGACAGTGACGGAAACCCCAGTGATCACGACAACAGGCCTGAAGAAGGTCTACCGCTCGCGCGGCCGTGAGGTCACCGCCCTGGACGGCGTCGATCTGCACGTCCGCGAAGGCGAGGTGTACGGCGTCATCGGACAGTCCGGCGCCGGCAAGTCCTCCCTCATCCGCTGCGTCAACCTCCTGGAGCGCCCCACCGCTGGCACCGTGACCGTCGCCGGACAGGACCTCACGGCCCTCGCCGGGCGCGGCCCGCGTGCGGGCCGCGAGCTGCGGAAGGCGCGCAGCCACATCGGCATGGTGTTCCAGCACTTCAACCTGCTGTCCTCGCGGACGGTCCAGGACAACGTCGAGCTGCCGCTGGAAATCCTTGGCGTGTCAGGGAAGGAACGTTCCCGCAAGGCGCTGGAACTGCTCGACCTCGTCGGCCTCTCCGACAAGGCCAGGTCCTACCCGGCCCAGCTCTCCGGCGGCCAGAAGCAGCGCGTGGGCATCGCCCGCGCCCTGGCCGGCGACCCGAAGGTGCTCCTCTCCGACGAGGCCACCAGCGCGCTGGACCCCGAGACCACCCGCTCCATCCTGCAGCTGCTGCGCGACCTGAACCGGCAGCTGGGCCTGACCGTCCTGCTCATCACGCACGAGATGGACGTCGTCAAGAGCGTCTGCGACTCGGCCGCCCTCATGGAGAACGGGAGGATCGTCGAGTCCGGCACCGTCAGCGAGCTGCTCGCCACCCCCGGCTCCGAGCTGGCCGCCGCGCTCTTCCCGGTGAGCGGCGACGCGTCCGCCGACGACCGCACGGTCATCGACGTCACCTTCCACGGTGACGCCGCGACCCAGCCGGTCATCTCGCAGCTCTCGCGTACGTACAACATCGACATCTCGATCCTGGGTGCCGCGATGGACACCGTCGGCGGCAAGCAGGTCGGCCGGATGCGCATCGAACTGCCCGGCCGCTACGAGGAGAACGTCGTGCCGATCGGCTTCCTGCGCGAGCAGGGGCTGCAGATCGATGTCCAGGGCCAGGCGCCCGTGCTGGTGAAGGAAGGTGCCAAGTGACCTGGTCGGAGATGCAGCCGCTGCTGGAGCAGGCCTGTTGGGACACCCTCTACATGGTCGGCTGGTCGACACTCATCGCCGTCGTCGGCGGTCTGCCGCTGGGCGTCCTGCTGGTCCTCACGGACCGGGGCGGCCTGCTGCAGAACACCGTACTGAACAAGGTCATCGGGCAGGTCGTGAACGTCGCCCGCTCGATGCCGTTCATCATCCTGATGGTCGCGCTGATGGGCTTCACCCGCTCGATCACCGGTACGACGATCGGCCGCGAGGCCGCCATCGTGCCGCTCGCGATCGGCGCGATCCCCTTCTTCGCGCGTCTCGTCGAGACGGCGGTCCGCGAAGTGGACGGCGGGCTCGTCGAGGCCGTGCAGTCGATGGGCGGCAACACCTGGACGGTCGTCCGCAAGGTGCTCGTCCCCGAGTCGCTGCCGTCGCTCATCTCCAGCACCACCACGACGATCGTCGCGCTCATCGGCTACTCGGCGATGGCGGGCACGGTCGGCGCGGGCGGGCTCGGTGACATCGCCATCCGCTACGGCTACCAGCGCTTCGAGACCGAACTGATGTGGATCACCGTCGGCATCCTCGCCGTGGTCATCTCCCTCATCCAGTTCGCCGGGGACTTCGCCGCCCGCGGGCTGCACCGCCGGGGTGGCCAGTCGGGCGCCGCCCCGAGGCTCAGGCTCCTGAAGGCCGCCACCGCGACCAGCAAGACCGTCTGACCCCTACGGCTCCCGCTCCCCACCCCCAACTCCCCACCCCCAACCTCCTTAGTCCTCACCCCCCTTGGTTCTCCCCGCACACCCTCCGCGGGGCCGCTACACCCTCAGGAAAGGCACTTTTCGTGCGTAACACTGCCAAGTTCACCACCGCCGTCCTCGCCGCCGGAGCCCTCACCCTGGGTCTCACCGCCTGCGGTTCGGAGGACTCCGGCGCCGCCGACACGAGCGGCCCGCTGGTCGTCGCCGCGAGCCCGGTCCCGCACGCCGAGATCCTCACCTACGTGAAGGACAACCTGGCGAAGGACGCGGGCCTCGACCTGCAGGTCAAGGAGTTCACCGACTACGTCTTGCCGAACACGGCGACCCAGGACGGCTCCGTGGGCGCCAACTACTTCCAGAACCAGCCGTACCTCGACGACTTCAACAAGAAGAACGGCACCGACATCGTGCCCGTCGTCACGGTCCACCTGGAGCCGCTCGGCCTCTACTCCAGCAAGATCAAGAAGGCCGACGAGCTGAAGAGCGGTGCGACGGTCGCCGTCCCGAACGACACGGTCAACGAGGCGCGGGCGCTCAAGCTCCTCGACGCCAACGGGATCATCACGCTCAAGGACGGCGCGGGCAACGACGCGACCCCCAAGGACATCGCGAAGAACCCGAAGAACCTCAAGTTCAAGGAGCTGGAGGCGGCCCAGACCCCGCGCTCCCTGGACGACGTCGACGCCGCGGTGATCAACGGCAACTACGCCATCGAGTCCGACCTCAAGCCCTCCGAGGACGCCCTCGTCCTGGAGTCCGCGGACAACAACCCGTACGGCAACTTCCTCGCTGTCAAGAAGGGCAACGAGGACGACCCGCGCGTCAAGAAGCTCGCCAAGCTCCTGACCTCCCCCGAGGTCAAGAAGTTCATCGAGGACAAGTACGCCGGCTCCGTCGTCGCGTCGTTCTGAGCCCGCTGCCAAGGATCGAGGACGATCACAGATGCGTAAGCCCGTAATTCCCGCCGCCGCGGCCGCACTTGCCCTGGGACTCGGGCTCACCGCCTGCGGTTCGGAGTCCGGCTCGGGCGGCGGCGGTTCCGACGGCCCCCTCGTCGTCGGCGCCACTGCGGTCCCGGCCGGCGAGGTCCTCTCGTACATCAAGAAGGACCTCGCCACGAAGAACGGACTCGACCTGGAGATCAAGGAGTTCACGGACTACGTCCTGCCGAACACCGCACTCCAGGAGGGCTCGCTCGACGCGAACCTGTACCAGAACGAGCCCTACCTGGACGACTTCAACAAGTCCAAGGGCACCGAGCTGGTCCCGGTCGTGAAGGCGTACCTGCCGCCCATGGGCGTGTACTCGAAGAAGGTCCAGGACGTCACGAAGCTGGCCGACGGAGCCACCGTCGCCGTGCCGAACGACATCACCAACGAGGGCCGCGCCCTCCAGCTCCTGGCCTCCGAGGGAGTCATCACACTCAAGGACGACGCCGGCACGACCGCGTCCCCGGCGGACATCGTGAAGAACCCGAAGAACCTCAAGTTCAAGGAGCTGGAACCGGCCCAGCTGCCGCGCTCCCTGGACGACGTGGCCGCCGCGGTCATCAACAACAACTACGCCCAGGACGCCGGCCTCAGCCCCGCCGAGGACGCCGTCCTCCTGGAGTCCGCGAAGAACAACCCGTACGCGAACCTCCTCGCCGTGAAGAAGGGCAACGAGGACGACCCCCGGGTCGAGAAGCTCGCGAAACTCCTGACCTCTCCCGAGGTGACGAAGTTCATCAAGGACAAGTACCAGGGGTCGGTCCTGCCGGTCACCTCCGGCTGACGCCGTCTCGCTCGCACTCACGGGGTCGATTCGTCGACAACGACTCGGCCCCGTGGTGCAGTTCGGTGCTTTCATGCTGCATGCTGGGCAGTTCAGCAGGCCCGACGGTCCCTGATGGTTACGGAGCGGCGCATGACTAACACCTTCCCCGACATCTCCCTGAGCACGGAGCGGTTGGTGCTGCGCCCTCTCGAGGACGAGGACGTTCCGGCCCTCACGGAGATGATGAACGACGAGCAGGTCGTGGCCTGGACCGCCGTTCCGCAACCGTTCACCGAGGACTCCGCCCGCTCCTGGGTCAACCGGTACGCACCCAGCGAGCGCACCTCCGGCCGCGGGCTCGACCTCGCCGTCACCGAGTTCCTCACCCAACGCCTGGTCGGCATCGTCCAGTTGGGCAAGACGAATTGGCATGTCCGCTCCACGGAGCTGTCGTACATCGTCGCCCCCTGGGCGCGCGGCGAGGGATACGCGTCCGAGGCAGCCCTCGCCACCGCCCAATGGCTCTTCGGCGACCAGAAGTTCGAGCGCCTGGAGCTGCGCACCGCCGCGGACAACACCGCCTCGCAGCAGGTCGCGCAGAAGATCGGCTGCATCAGTGAGGGCGTCCTGCGCAACGCCTGTATAGCGCGCACCCGTACCGAGGACGGGAGCTGGGTCGCCCTGCGCACCGACTTCATCGTGTGGGGCCTGCTCCCCGAGGACATCGAGGGCATCGCCGAGCAGCTCGCCGACACCGGCGGCTTCACCTCGTACTCCGACTGGAACTGACTTCGCGGCCGCGCCGGAACCGACGCCGTAGCCGGACGGCCACCGCCCGGAGGACGGCCGCGGACCCGCGCCCCCACTCCCGGAAGTCCCGAGGTACGCTCACGGGGCTCCGCATGCCTGCCTGGCGGGCCGCATGCCCATCCGAGACCTGCGAAGACTCCAGGAGACTGACGACGATGGCCGACCGGGTCACGGTGATCGGCTGGGACGGCTCGCCGCTGACCGACGCGGCGCGCTCGGCTCTGGGTGCCGCCACGCTGGTGGCGGGAGCGGGCCATCACCTGGTCCTCCCCGAGGTGCCCGCGGCCGCCGAGCGCATCCGGCTCGGCAGCGTCGCCCTCGCCGCCCGGCGCATCGCCGCCCACCGGGGCACGGCCGTCGTCCTCGCCGACGGCGACCCGGGCTTCTTCGGAGTCGTACGCACTCTGCGCGCCCCCGAGTTCGGCCTGGAGGTCGAGGTCGTCCCGGCGGTGTCGTCCGTGGCCGCCGCCTTCGCCCGCGCGGGTATGCCCTGGGACGACGCACAGGTGGTCGTCGCACACCGGCGCACCCTGCGACGCGCGGTGAATGTGTGCCGCGCACACACCAAGGTCGCCGTCTTCACCTCACCCGGAGCCGGCCCCGCCGAGCTGGGCCTGCTCCTCGAAGGCGTCCACCGCACCTTCGTCATCTGCGAGGAACTGGGCACCGCGCGCGAACGGGTCACGGTCCTGACCTCCGACAAGGTCGCCGACCACACCTGGCGCGACCCGAACATCGTCATCGTCATGGGCGGGCCCGTCACCTCCTCCGAGGGCGGCAGCTGGATAGCCGGACGCGACCCGGGAACCGGACCGCGCGGCTGGGCCCTGCCCGACGAGGTGTACGGCGGCGATCTCGGCGAGGGCGAGACCGAGGTACTGCGGGCCGCCCAACTCGCCCGCCTGGGACCGCGCGTCGGCGACCTCGTGTGGGACATCGGCTCCGGCAGCGGCGCCTTCGCCACGGAGGCCGCGCGCTGTGGCGCCGCCGTCATCGCCGTCGACCGTGACCCGAACGCCTGCGCCCGCACCATGGCCACCGCCCGCCGTTTCGGCGTCCAGCTCCAGATCACCCACGGCACCGCGCCCCACATCCTGGAGAACCTGCCCGAACCGGACGTCGTACGCGTCGGGGGCGGCGGCGCCGCGGTGGTCTCCGCCGTCGCCGACCGGCGTCCGCAGCGGATCGTCACGCACGCCGCGACACGCGACGCCGCCGAACTCGTCGGCAGGGACCTGACGGAGCACGGCTACCAGGTCGAGTGCGCCCTTCTGCAGTCCGTCGAGCTGGACACCAGGGTCTGGACGGAGAAGGAGCGGAGCGTCGCGTTCCTGCTCACCGGACTCCTGCCCGATCGCTCCCTGTGATCCGGTTGTCGTACCGCGCGCGGTAGGCTGGCCGATCGTTGCACCGCGCTCGGCTTGTCCGGTATTTCGCCGGTCAATGTCCGGAAAACGCACCTGTTTTGGGGTGCGTGTGGTACGGCGGAAATCCGGAGGACGCGCAACGTGGCGCAGTCCACAGCGGGCCGTGGCGGATCACCCTGTCGCGGTGGCGGGCCGACCGCGACAATGCCAGTTAATGGCTTTGTCGACCGGTCGTTCGTGCCGCCCGGCACGCATGCTCGTTACTTCATTGCGGGCGGTCGGTGCGCCGCTCCGGACGAGCAGGTCGTTGGAGCACTAACCGATGGGCGAGGGGTACGCATGACCGACACCGGCCAGGTCCCGGGCGAGGGGCTGCCGGAGAACCAAGGCATGGTGGAGCAGCCGGGCGTCCCCGCCCCCGGCGCGTACACCTACCTCTCCGACACCACCGCCGAAGACGAAGACCTGTTGCTGCTGCCGGGCGCCCAGGGCGCGTGGGGCAACGAAGTGGCCCCGCCGGCCCCGGCGCCGGTCGTCGAGACCGTCCACGAGCCGGGACCCCACGAGACGGCGGGCCGCGACAGCGGCTCGGTCGACCTCAGCGCCGTCCGGATGTCCTCCCCCGCTCCGCAGCCGCCCGTCGCCCGTCGCCCGCTGCACCTCGGCCCGCCCACCCCGGACGGCGCCGGCAGTCCGGTGCGTTCCCTCGCCGACCGCGGCCCGGCGGGAGCACCGGCCCACGCCGTTCCCGTACGACAGGCCGGTCCGCCCACGGTCGGACCCGAGTACCTCGACGTGCCGCGGGACGAGATCGCGCTGCAGGGCGCGGCTCCCTGGGGCGCGCAGGCGCAGGCGCAGGTGCAGGTCGCGCCGCCAGTGGCACAGGTCGGCTCCGAGGCCGGGGCTGCAGAAACGGTCTTCCCCGAGGGCGGGGGAGCGCACGCCGGTGGCACTCCGGACGACGGGCCCGCGCCGGTCGCGGAGGCCGCGCACACCCCCGACGCCGAGGCCGCGCCGCTCGCCGGCGGCGAAGGAATCCCCGCCGCACAGCCTCCCGCCGAGGCGCCCGCCCCCGAGCCGGCCCAGGCGGAGCAGACACAGCAGGCGCATCCGGACCCGAGCGCTGCCGAGGTCCCCGAGGCGGGGCCTGCTTCCGTCCAGGCCGCCGCCGACGCTCCGGAGGCGGCCGACGCCGCGGAGGCGCAGGAGACCGTGTCGGCTCCGGACCCCGCGTACGTTCCTCAGCAGCCGGAAGCCGGGCAGGTTCCCGAAGCAGCGCACGTTCCCGAAGCGGTCCAGGCGCCGGAGGCCGTCGCCCTGGCCCCGGAAGCGGTCCAGGTCCAGGACTACGCGCAGGCCCCGCTGCTCGCGGACGGTTCGCTCTTCCCACAGGCACCAGAGACGCCCCACACCCACGAGGTCGCCCAGACCGCCCCCGAGTTCGCGCACGCCCCCGACCTCGCCCGGTTTCCGCAGCCCACGCCGTTCCCGGTCGCGCCTGTCGCCGCGTACGCCTCGCAGGCGTCGGACGACACCGGCCCGCACACGCCCGAGGCCTACCAGCCTCCGCAGGCGGCCGACGAGATGCAGCCCGCGCACGCGGAGCAGGCCCCGCACCCGCAGGCCGTGTACGAGGTGGAGCAGCAGTTCCAGGACCCGGCGGCCCAGCTCGCCGAAGCCGGTCCGCAGGCCGGAATCCCGGAGCAGCAACCGCAGTTGACGGAACCCGCACCCGCCGTGGAAGAGGCCGCTCAGGCTCAGGACGCCGTCCAGCCCCCGCAGTTCGCGGAGCCCGCGGAGGCGCCCGTCGCCGACATCACCCCCTCGCAGCCGGCAGCCCAGGTCGACACCGCCGCACAGCCAGAGGCACCGGAACCGGTGGCGGTACCCGACCAGGTCGCGGCACCCGAACCGGTCGCGGTCCACGACGACCCGAGCCACGATGTCCCGACGCACGGCGACGAGAGCCCCAACGCTCCGACTCACGGCCACGAGCCCCACGACGAAGAGGCCGTCCCCATGGCCGTCCCCGCGGAGGCGGCCCACGCGGAACAGAGCGTCGGCCAGTTCGTGCCCGTCGAGGGCACCATCCCGACCACCCCGCACCTCGCTCCGACCCCGCCGCACGCCATGACCGTGCCGCCCTTCCCGGAGGAGCTCGCCGAGCAGCCCACCGAGGAGACGGCGGCCCCGGCCGCGGCGATCACCGATCAGCTCACGGCCGCCGAGCAACTCGCGAACCCTGAGCAACTCGCGCCCGCCGAGCAGCCCGCGCCCGAAACCGCGCCCGCGGAAGAACCGGCGCCGGTACTGGTCCTGCCCACCCCCAGGGAGCCCGAGCAGGCCCCCGAGGCCGAGGCAACTCCCGTACCGGAGGCTCCGGTTCAGGTCGAGAACCAGGACCAGTACGCGGAGCCCGTGGCCGCACAGCACGCGGAGGACCTGGACACCAGGGCCGCCGACCAGGAAGAGAGCACGGCCGCCGTGGCAGAGACGAGAGAGCCCGCCGGCCCGGCGGCGCCCGGCTACGACGACGCCGAGCGCGATGCCGTCCTGCGTGTGATGCGCGAGCGCCGGGACATCCGCAACGGCTTCCGCAGCGACCCCATCCCGCACGACGTGCTGCTCCGGGTCCTGGAGGCGGCCCACACGGCACCGTCCGTCGGCCACTCCCAGCCGTGGGACTTCGTCGTCATCCGCTCGGCGGAGACCCGCCGCACGATGCACGAACTGGCCCAGCGCCAGCGCGAGGCGTACGCCAAGTCGCTGCCCAAGGGCCGCGCGAAGCAGTTCAAGGAACTGAAGATCGAGGCCATCCTCGACACCCCGGTGAACATCGTCGTCACCGCGGACTCGACCCGGGGCGGCCGGCACACGCTCGGCCGTCACACCCAGCCGCAGATGGCGCCGTACTCCTCCGCGCTCGCGGTCGAGAACCTCTGGCTCGCCGCCCGGGCCGAGGGCCTGGGCGTGGGCTGGGTGAGCTTCTTCGACGAACGGGAGATGGTCCGTGAACTGGGCCTGCCCGAGCACCTGGACGTCGTCGCCTACCTCTGTGTCGGATACGTCGACGAGTTCCCGGAGGAGCCCGAGCTGATGCAGGCGGGCTGGTCCAAGCGCCGCCCGCTCTCCTGGGTCGTCCACGAGGAGACGTACGGCCGTCGGGCGCTGCCGGGAGAGGAGCCGCACGACCTGCTCGCCGAGACCGTCTCCAACATCCGCCCGCTGGACGCCAAGGCGCTCGGCGAGGCGTGGGAGCGCCAGAAGCGCATGACGAAGCCGGCCGGGGCCCTGGGCATGCTGGAGATCATCTCCGCCCAGCTGTCGGGCCTGTCCCGGATGTGCCCGCCGCCGATCCCGGAGCCCGCGGCCGTCGCGATCTTCGCGGGCGACCACGGCGTGCACGCCCAGGGCGTCACCCCGTGGCCGCAGGAGGTCACCGGCCAGATGGTGGCCAACATCCTCGGCGGGGGAGCGGTCTGCAACGCCTTCGCCAACCAGGTCGGCGCCGAGGTCTGCGTCGTGGACGTGGGCGTGGCCTCCGACCTGCCCGCGACCCCGGGCCTCCTGCCCCGCAAGGTCCGCGCGGGCACGGCCGACATGACGACCGGCCCCGCGCTGACCCGCGAGGAGGTCAAGGCGGCCATCGAGGTGGGCGTCGAAACGGCCCGCGACCTCGTGGCGGCCGGCAACAAGGCCCTGATCACGGGCGAGATGGGCATCGCCAACACCACCGCGTCGGCAGCGCTGATCTCCGTCTTCACCGGCGCCGACCCCGCCGAGGTCACCGGCCGGGGCACCGGCATCAACGACGAGACCCTGGCCCGCAAGACCGAGGTCGTACGCCGTGCCCTGGAGCTCCACCAGCCCGACCCGGCCGACCCGATCGGAGTCCTCGCGGCCATCGGCGGCCTGGAGCACGCCGCGATGGTGGGCCTCCTCCTGGGCGGCGCCTCCCTGCGCACCCCGGTGATCCTGGACGGCGTCAGCGCCGGCGCCGCCGCCCTGGTGGCCCGTGCCATCGCTCCCGAGGTCCTCGCGGCCTGCATCGCCGGCCACCGCAGCGCCGAGCCGGGCCACGTAGCGGCCCTCAACAAGCTGGGCCTGCGCCCCCTGGTCGACCTCGACCTCCGCCTCGGCGAGGGCACCGGCGCCCTCCTGGCCCTCCCGGTGGTCCAGAGCGCGGCACGAGCGATGCACGAGGTGGCGACGTTCGACTCGGCAGGGGTAACCGAGAAGTAGACCTGAGTCGTCGGTCTTTTTCCCCCCCCTCCCCCGGGGGGGAAAGGGGGGGACAAAACAACAACAAAACCACACCCCCCGGGGCCCCGGGGGGGGGACACCCATTTCCTGGAGGGGGGGGGGTTGGGGAA